>NZ_MUBK01000028.1:11720-53753 GCF_002127545.1 Xenorhabdus beddingii | reverse complement strand
CATTGTCGGCCAGTGCATAACCACAGGCATGTCGTAACATGTGCGGATTCGCGCAAATCGATAATTTTGCCTTCAAACTGGTCTGGCGAATGATTTTATGCATCTGTTGACGTGATATGCGTTGTCCGTTGCGGGAGAGAAATAACCAATCCGTCTCTTCAATCTTGGGTAATTCAATATTAGGTAAATAGTTTTGCCGTTCAACCAGCCAATGACGGAGAAGCTGGACTTCACGCGGAACCATCGGGTGAATGGTGGAAAAACCATTTTTCAGGCGTTGGACGCGCAGGCTGCGACCGTCCAAATCCACATCGGACAGTTTCAGGCTGAGGAGTTCGGATACTCGGAAACCATGAATAAATCCCATAAACAGCATGCAAATATTACGCTCTGCATGGGCATGTTTGCCCAACTCCTTAAGCAGTGTTTCTATCTCAGGTTGGGTCAGGTATTTGCGTTTTAGCATGGTATTCATCTCCAGAAAGCGATGAAGAGCCTATTCCATAACGAAAGCCAACAGGAACAGGCTCTTGGGGAATAGGATAATAAAACGTGCCACCTATGAGTGTTACTGATTATTTACAGAGTGCAATGTCAATCATTGAGTAATCCGACCATTTTTCTGCAATTAACATTTGTGGATGTAAATAATTTTGGTGTTGATTGGCGGTTATTTTGGGGTTCGAAGAAGCCCAGATGTTTTTAAGATTTGTCCTAAATAACAAAAAAGCAGCGCCGCATTAATTAAATTAATGGTTAACTCCGTGAAATACCCCGTATTATGCCATTAATAGTCATGATACATAAACTTTATCAATAAAATTCCGATGAATAGTTAATCAAAAAATCTGGACGATAAACGATGAAAAACAATAAGGAATCACTGTACCTACAAGAACTGGCCTACCCGAACAGACCTTTGCCGTGGCGGATTTTACCCTGCGGGAAGGGCTTTCGGCGCTGTTCACCCTGAACCTGACACTGGTTCAGTCCCTGCCCGCCAACCCTTTCAGACCACCGCCGGCAATCGACTTAACCGCCCTGCTGATGCAGGAAGCGGTGCTGCAAGTCTTTTATGGTGAGGCGGAACAACGCAAAATCATCGGCCTCATTTCCCATGCCGACTGGTGCGGCACCGATGGCAACCAGACCCGGTATGCCTTCACCGTGCGCCCGTTTCTCTGGCGGCTGACGTTGAATCAGGACAGCCATATCTACCATCGGCAGAGTGTGCCGGATATCATGACACTGTTGCTGAAAAAGCACCATGTCCGGGCGGATTCACAACGGGAAGATCCGCATTATGATCGGGAATACACCACCCAGAAACGGGAATCTGACTATGACTTTTTCAGCCGGCTGGCCGCCGAAGAGGGGATCAGTTTCTGGTTTGAGGGTGAGAGGCTGTTTTTCAGTGACAGCCATCTGGGAATGACGGCAGATTTACCGCTGCAATATCAGCCACAACCGGACACCGCCCACGGGCAGGATGTGGTTTATCAGGTACGCCTCGGTGTGGGCATGGCACCGAAGCGCAGCATCCACCGGGATTATAATCCCGACCGGCCGCTTTCCCCGGTGTATCAACTGGAAAGCAGCCCGGAATATCAGGCCCTGGGCTCACTCACGCCGTATACCATTTACGAAAGTTATGGCCGTTTCCGACAGGAAACCGACGCTAAACCTTTCGTGAAATATCGGCATGAAGCCCTGCAAAACCAGACCCAAAGCGGCAGTGGTCACAGTAACTGCATCAAACTGATGCCGGGCAAAATCTTTAAGATAGAAAACCATCCCCACACGCCACTCAACACCCGCTGGCAAATTGTCGAAATCAGCCATTATGGCCGTTGCCCGCAGGCACTGGGGCATGACGGGGGCGAAGGGACCACACTCAGCAACGATTTCAGTTTTATCGATGGCTATGCCGACTGGCGTCCGCCGTTTCACTACAAACCACTGGCAGATGGGGATGAAAGCGCCACGGTCGTGGGACCGGAAGGCGAAGAAATCTTCGTCAACAAAGACGGCGCGATTAAGGTGCATTTTCACTGGAACCGTTACGATAAAGCCGATGATGGTGCATCCTGCTGGATACGGGTCGCACAGGGCTGGAACGGCAACGGCTTTGGCTTTATGACCATCCCGCGTATCGGGCAGGAAGTGATTGTTTCCTACCTCAACGGCGATATTGACCGGCCGATGGTCACCGGTTGCGTCTATAACGGCCTTAATCGTCCACCGCTGGATTTACCGGCCCAAAAAACCCGTACCACGTTCAGAACCCAAACCCACAAGGGCGAAGGTTTCAACGAACTGCGCTTTGAGGATGCAAAAGGCAGTGAAGAGGTGTTTATTCATGCGCAAAAAGACCTCAAAGCGCACATTCTCAATGACGAAACCCACCATGTGGGCCATAACCGGACCCACCACATTAAACATGATGCGCATTTACGCATTGATAATGAATACCGGGTACTGGCGGGCAACGATATTTCCTTATCTACCGGGCAAAAGCTGCATATCAAGACCGACGATGCTTTGCTGACCCAAAGCGGCAATGAAATCCACCTGAGCGCCGGGACCAAAGTGGTGATTGATGCCGGTTCTGAACTGACCATTCAGGCGGCAGGGCATTTTATCAAAATCGATGCCGGCGGGATCACCAGCAGTGCGGCGGTTAACTTCGGCAGTGGTGCACCGGGCAGTGGCTCAGGCTGGGGCGGCCAGTTGCCGGATATATTGGATACACTGAAACCCGCCAGCGTTGTACTGATGGAAAAAACACTGACGGAGCCAAAGGAAGCCATCTGCCTGACCTGTTTGATGAAAGCGGAACGGGATGGCACGGCCATGGTGATAAGGGGGCAATCATGACACCGGAATTACAGCAAAAATGGCATGAATACCGGGAAAACCATCCCGACATGAAACAGTATGCCTTAGTCAGTGGCCTACAATATGAACGCTATTTTGATGAGGAGATTACGTATCTTGCCGGCACGAATAATCCCCTGTTCCGGCAATACCCGGATGCCCAAATTGCGTTCGCCGGGCCGTGGCTGTTTGACATGGCGTATGCCAAAGCATGGGAAGAAAAATTAGCGGCGCTGGAACAGGCAGCACCTTCGGTGTCTTGGCTACATACCACAATGTCGCTGGATAAACTGACCCGCCATCTCGAAAGTTACCTGAATGTGCAACTGGAAACGGGGGAAACGGCCTTGCTGCGTTTTTATGATCCCCGCATTCTGCACCAACTCCGGGATATTTTCAGTCCGGCGCAATTGACCGCATTCACAGACGGTATTGATGAGTGGGTATATTCTCTTGATAACAACGATTATTCCGTGAAAGGACGGCATGATGCTTAAATTAAGCAAGGAACAGGTCGCAAAGTTTATTAATGCAGAAGACGACGCTTATATTACCCAAGTCCGAAAACGCATTCTGTCAGAATATGGCGGATCCGTCGTCAACGAAAGCGAGCATAGCCTGCACAGGCGGCTAAAAGAAGCCTATCTGGATTTGATTGCAATGGAATTTAAAGATGAAGCGTTGATCCGCTCCTATTTGTATTTTGTCGCATTTAACCGTGATTTTCACCGTTCGCCAGACATCCAGAATATGCTGAACGCAGGTAATAATCCGGAACAACAATACCGTGATTATTTAAGCGTCATGGATAATTTATTGAAAAGGAGAGATTGATATGCCCGTTTTTATTCCTGCAATTCCTGCTGCCGGTGCTACTATTTTAGCCGCTGCTGAATGGACATTGGCTGCCTGTGCAACGGTATTAGTCGGCATTGGTGTGATGGAAAGTACCAAGGATAAAGCAGGTGAACAGGATAAGGCAAAATCGGATACACAAACCATTGCCACATCCCGTACTAAATGTGAAAAATGCCCGGCTATTGGTCAGGTCATGATGGTTTGGGAGAAATGTTCATCTTATTCAGCTATCACCATTGCTTATCAGACAAAAATTGCTGGAACGATATACAATCCTGAATTAAAAATGATTGAAACCTGGTTATGCAAGGGTACAAATTTTGATGGCTGGAAACCTGAAAAATGCTTATTTCTTGAAGCCAAAGCTAATTATGATCAGTTTTTTAAAAATGGAGAACCTAAGTGGTTTTATGAAAATTTCAGGAAAAAACCGACAGATATGACAGGGCTTGAAAGCATGATTTCGCAGGCCCGTAGACAAAATGTAGTATGCACTTCATTCAATAGCATTCCGAAGTCTCATTGGCATTTTCTACAGCCTGAATCTTATACATATTTTACTGGGGTTTTTACATCTTTCGGATTTATCAATATTAAAACATTTAATACGCTAATACCTTCATAATAAACTTTAGATGAGAATTAAAATATGTCTTTTATACATCCAAGAATGAAATTATCCTATGATCTTAGGCAAGCTATAACACCTGAGTTAGTGTTATCTGATACACATCAAATAATGAAAGAAATTAATAAACTTAGTAATAGTTCAAGTGGTTGGCATTTACCTGGGTATACTCTAGAAGAAATTCGAGAAAATAATGTATTTAATGAAAATGGATTCACTGATTATGCCATAGAATGGTATAAAAAAGACTTTGATGAAGATACAAAGTCCATTATAAAAACGTTATTTGATGTTCCGGGAGATGCAGAACAGAAAAGCACCATTATGTATATGTGTCAAGATGATATTTATTCAGAACCTAACAAATTAGGAAAAACAAATATATCTATCAGTCTTGATTTTGAAAAAGAAAAATTCAATATTTCAAGATTTATCGACTTTATCAAAAATTTAGTTTCTCATAGACATTTTCCATTCATCATGATAGATATCAGAGGTTATTCTTTAAAACAAAAGCAAGTTTTTCCAGATAGAATCTATGCTGGCTGGATGCTCTACCTGCCAATTGAAATTGATCCTGCCCTAGTCCCAATGGCAGAAGAAATAATATCTATTGCCGATAAAAATCGTAATAAAGGCTCACTAATTATCACCACAAAAGATATTTTTGACATTGAAAATCAAGCGCATATCAATAAAGCCAATGATATTGAAATCTGCTTGCGCGATTTACAAATACTCCCATTAATATCAGAGATATAACTATGACAGGCAGAGCTGTGATCCGCTTAAACGACACCACCGATCATGGCGGTACAGTGATTACCGCGATTGACAGGTATGTCTATCAAGGCGTTCCCGTTGCCGCCAAAGGCGATTTAGTCACCTGCCCACAATGCCAAGGGGTTTTCCCTATTGTGGAGGGGAGTAATAGCTTACGGCATCAGGGAAAACCTGTCGCATTAGACGGTATGCATACGGCATGTGGGGCAAAATTGATCGCCAGTCAGAAGGATTTTCTTGCTTGATGTTGGCAATTCCCGTCTTATTTTACATAGGGCGGGATGCATTGATTGAAAGATATTCAATTTATGGATGTAGAAGACGATGTTTATATGATTAAAATCCGACAACGCATTCTGTCAGTACATATCGAATTAATCGGGGATGAAAGCAGGAAATAGCCCGGAAAAACAATACGGTGATTATTTAAGCGTCATGGATAATTTATTGAAAAGGAGAGATTGATATGCCATTAATTCTTGCGCCAGCGGCACCGGCAATTATCGCTGCGGCTGAATGGACATTGGCTGCCTGTTCAGCGGTATTAGTCGGTATTGGTGTGATGGAAAGTACCAAGGATAAAGCAGGTGAACAGGATAAGGCAAAATCAGATACACAAACCATTGCCACATCCCGTACTAAATGTGAGAAATGTCCGGCTATCGGTCAGGTCATGATGGTTTGGGAAAAGACTAATGGTCGTTCTGCATTAGCCATTAGTTATCAATCAGCTATAGCTAAAACAATTTATAATCCAGAACTATCAATGATTGAATCATGGACTTGCTTGGGGGTGAGCTTTGATGGCTGGCAACCTGCTAACTGTTTATTTCTCGAAGCTAAAGCTAAATATGATAATTTCTTTAGAAATGATGAACCTATGAGTTGGTGGAAATCAGGTGATGATTCAATGAAAAATCAAGGAAAAAGACAGCAAGATGTATGCTCTTCACTAGATGGAATTCCAAACTGCCATTGGCATTTTCTAGAACCTGTCAGTTTCGCTTACTACTCGGAAGCATTTTCGGCTTATCCTAATATTAAAGTATTTCACACTTTTTTGTAACATTAGCAGGAGATCTTATATGGTCATCATATCACCCAGAATAAAACTATATAGTGACTGGAAAGAACCGTTAACACCTAAAATAGTACTTACTGATTTACATAGAATCACTCAGCAGGTTAATCAGTTTTTTGGGCGAAAAAAAGTCTGGTACTTACCTGGAGATAGTCGTAAACAAGCATTGGAGCACCTTGCCTTTAATGAACAAGGGGCCACAGATAAGATTATTCAAATATTTGAACAAGAATATAAAGATGAATATCCTTTTATCGGAAAAAGTATCTGGGATGGGGAAGATAATGATGATCTTACATGTTCTATCTCTTATCATAATTACCGTCGAGATCGATTAGGACAAACAGAAGTATCAATTAACCTTAATATTGAAGAAAAAGAATTTCAATTTTACCATCTGATGGAATTTGTTAATTTCTTGGTTTCTAACCGGAATTTACCGTATATCATGGTAGAAACTCGTGGGTATAGAATAAAAAGAAAACAAGTCTTTCCAGATCGCTTAAGTGCTGGCTGGATGCTCTACCTTCCAATTGAAATTGATCCTGCCCTAGTCCCAATGGCAGAAGAAATAATACCTGTTTCTGATAAAAATAGTGAGAAAGGCTCACTAATTATCACCACAAAAGATATTTTTGACATTGAAAATCAAGCGCATATCAATAAAGCCAATGATATTGAAATCTGCTTGCGCGATTTACAAATACTCCCATTAATATCAGAGATATAACTATGACAGGCAGAGCTGTGATCCGCTTAAACGACACCACCGATCATGGCGGTACAGTGATTACCGCGATTGATAGTTATGTCTATCTAAATATTAATCCAGGTATTTGCGCTTTAGCATAGTATTTATCTCCAGAAAGCGATGAAGAGCCTATTCCATAACGCAAGCCAACAGGAACAGGCTCTTGGGGAATAGGATAATAAAACGTGCCACCTATACGTGTTACTGATTATTGACAGAGTGCAAAATTAGCAGCCAGAAAAAACTCATCAATGATGATATTTTTGACGATACTCTTTTGGCGTCAGTCCATTGCAGCGTTTAAATAATTCCCTGAAATAACGGGTATCCTCATAACCCACTTCATGGCTGATTTCTTCAATGGTTTTTTGTGATTTTTCCAGCCAATGCTTTGCCTGTGACAGACGGATCTGCTGGATATACTGGATGGGGGTTTTTCCGGTGGCGATTTTGAAACGACGTTTCATTTGGCGTTCACAAAGATGAATTTTGTTTGCCAAATCCGCCACGGATAAAATTTCAGAGGGGAAAGCATGCATCCAATCTTGCAGTTTATGGATCAGCGGATCGTCGTGTTGGCGACAAGGGGTAAAACTGGCAGAATCAGTGGCGTTTTGGTTGTCATTCTCACCTAACAGAAATCTGGCGCACTGTTCTCCTGCATCTTGTCCGTATATCAACTCCACGATATCCAACATACAACTCCCGCATCCATAGGCACTGGAAATACAAAAACGGTGATTGTCGCTGATGATTTTTTTGTCGGTATAAAGGGGGATATGGGGGAATAAATTTTTGAATTCAGCGGAAAAGTGCGGGTGAATTGTGGCACCTGTGTTTAATAATCCGGCTTTGGCCAGCATAAAAGTGCCTGAACATATTGAAACGATGGGAATGTGCTTTTCATCCATGACCTTAAGCCACTCAATGATTTCCTGTGAGCAGTGCTGGGGTTCCCATTCAGGGAAGCCCAGTGAACCCACCAGAATAATATCGGGTTGTGATTTACCCTCGAAATGCTCGCCATCGGGGTAAGAGAGGGGAGAACTGCGGGGCGTGGGCGCTGAGTCCATAAACAGGCCATCGGTATTATTTATTTTTTGATTGATCCCACCCTGATGGGTCGGAGAGATTATGCTGACATGGGGGATCGGGCCGCCAATGGTGCTGGCGGCAATGGTGAGAATTTCAATCGGCATGGCAACCGATGTGACCGATGTGGGAGAAAAAACCAATGCTGTAATAGAGACTTGTTTCATAGTGATATTCTCTTCCTTAAGAACATTTTGTGATGCTGTGTTAATTTCGTTATGAAATTAATTCTAAGGCGAAATAAGCCTCATGTCTGCATTTTTTATGGCGATAAAAAACGCGATAAAAAAACGTCACAAAAAACGAGACCCCAGTTGTCATCATCACTGGGTTTGTTGCTGCCAAAGTTGAGCATATAAACCGTCTTGCTGCACCAGGGCATCATGTGAACCTGACTCAACGATTGTGCCTTGATCTAACACGAATATTTTATCCGCATGGCGGAGGGTATTCAGCCGATGGGCGATGCTAATGATGGTTCGGTTGCGGCCTATTTCATCCATATTGCTCATGATGGCCGCTTCAGATTCATAATCCAGTGCGGAAGTGGCTTCATCAAGGATCAAAATCTTGGGATCATTCAACAACGCCCTTGCCAATGCGATACGCTGCCGTTGTCCGCCAGAAAGATGGCTGCCTTTTTCTCCGACAGGATGGGCAAATTTATGGGGAAACGCATTGATAAAGTCAGTCGCCCCCGCCAACTGCGCGGCCCGATAGACTTCTTCATCGCTGGCATTGGGTTTGCACAAACGAATGTTATCCGCAATGCTGCCGGAAAACAGAATGCTCTCCTGTAAAACGACACTCATATGACGGCGCAGGGATACCGGATCGGCAATGGCTAAATCCATGCCATCCACCAGAACTTGACCGTGTTGTGGCACATAGAGGCGCTGTAATAACCGGGTCAGCGTGCTTTTGCCGGAACCTGATGGCCCGGTGATGCCGATAAACTCTCCGGCCTTAATCGCCAGTGACAGATTCGCCAGCACTTCGGGCGTATCCGCATGATAGCGGAAGCGGATATGCCTGAATTCAATCTGACCCGCCAGTTCAGGCGCCGATGCCAGCCCTTGTTTATTGCTTTCCGTGGGTTCATCAAGAATATCGCCCACCCGCCGCAGGGCAATCAGGGTATGCTGGAAATCCTGCCAGACCTGTGCCAACCGTAGGATTGGCTGGGTCACATGGCCTGCCAGCATATTAAAGGCAATTAATTCACCGGGGGATAAATCGCCATTCAGGACGCCCCGGACTCCCCACCAGAGTAACAGGGCGGCCACGATTTTCTGGATAAGCTCAATCCCTTGTCCTGCGGCCAGCCCACTCTTTTGAGCAGTAAAACGTTGGATCAACTGCTGGCTCAATACCTTTTGCCATTGGTGCAAAAAACGTTTTTCGGTTGCCGTGGTTTTGATGGTTTCAATCCCCGTGACCGCTTCTGTCAGAAAGCTGGTGGCATTGGCATCGGCTTCATACTCTTTTTCTACCTTGCGCCGGATGATTGGCCCGACGGCGATCCATAGCAAGAAATAGAGGATCAGGGAAGTGATGACAATTCCGGTCAACAGGGAGGAGTAATGAAACATCACGCCCAAAAACAGAATGATGAAAATCAGGTCAAGCAACAGCATGAGGGTAGAGCCGGTCAGAAATTGGCGGATATGTGCCATTTCCCTGACTCTGGCGATAATTTGCCCGGTTTGCCGTTGCTTGAAATAGGGCAGGGGCAGTCCCACGAGATGGCGATACAGCCTGCCGGAGAGTTCCGCGTTGATCTGACTGGCCATATGCCCAAACACGGTATTGCGCAGGAAGCCATACAGGGGTTCTGCCACGGCCAGCGCCAGCATCGCCATGCCGAGAACATGCAGGCTGGAAATACTCCGCCCAACCAGCACCTTATCGATGACATTTTCAAATAATAGGGGAGAGGCCAGTGCAAAAAGTTGCAATACGATGGCAAACAGGAAAATATCCCGTAACTGGTTTTTTTGCCTGAAAATGGCAGGATAAAACCAGCTCAGGCCAAATTTAACCTGCTGTTTGGTCAGGGATTTATCCGCCACCAGCAATATCTTATAGCTCTGGATTTTATCGTGCTGGGTTTTATATTGCGGATGTTCGCCTTTGCCGAAGTTTGCTGGCTCTGCGTGTATGGGCTGAACGAATGCACGCACTTCGTGTTTTCCGCTGGTCGGATCAAACACCGTGAAGGTGTCAGGGCCGATTTCTGACAGTACCCACCAACGCTTGTCCAATTCAATCAATGCAGGTAAAGGCAATGTAGATAAAGGCAATGCCGCACCGGATATCAGGCGGTCAAATTTACTGTGCAACCCAATGGCATCGGCCGCTTCACGTAGCTGTGAATCTGTCAGCATCAGGGAATCGACCCCCAGAGCATGGTGCAGTTGCCCGACAGAAGCTACCTTGTGAAACTGTTTACCTAAATAGGCAATACAATCCAGCGCATAATTGTCGGCATGGCGGCTAAAGGAAAACGTGTCAGTCATGATTATTTTTCCCTCAATGCTTCTGATTGATATTCCCGGATCGGGCTGATCAGGTAATCAATTACGCGTCGCTGATCCATCTTGATTTCAGCCACAATCGACATGCCAGCCGTAATTTCGACCGGTTTCCCATCGACCATGATATTGTTCTGCCTGAGGCTGATTTGAGCGGGAAAAACCAGACCAAGCCGCTCATCGGTGGTGGAATCCCGCGAAACACTGAGTAATTCCCCTTCGATGGTGCCATAGCGGGTATAGGGGAAAGCATCGACTTTGACGGTGACGTGCTGACCCGGGCGGACAAATCCGGCATCTTTGTTCAAGATCTGAATTTCAGCGAGTTGGATATGATCATCCGGCACAATCACCATCAAATTTTGGGCGGGCTGTAAAACGGCACCCAGCGTATGGACACTCAATTGCTGGACTGTGCCGGCCACCGGAGAGCGCACAACCTCAAGGGCTTCCCGCTCCTGCATTTTGGAAATCTCCTGCTTCAAGACAGATAATTGCATTTCAGCTTGTTTTCTTTTCTCAAACCATTCCCGTTCTTTTTGGACTTTAACGCCTTTTAAGCGCTCTTCCAGACTTTTGTATTGGGTCACCAGAATGCCGAGGTCAGATTTTTGCTGAGAGATCAGCCTTTCGGCTTCCAGAAGTTCTCTCTCTTGTTCCAGATATTCCACCTTGCTGATGACCTGCTTTTGGCTCAATGTTTTTCGGGCCTGTAAACGCTGGCTGATATTTTCGCGTAGATGGGTCAATGAGCGGATATCGCTATTCCGTGCTTTTTGGGAAGAGAGATTGACTTCCATTTCGGCGTAGATATTGGTGATGACCGAATCGAATTCCTGTTTTTCGTGATAGTAATGCGTCAGGATTTTTTCCTGTTTTTCTTTGGATTGCTGCTGAAAAAGGAGCAGGGATTTGGGGTCATGTTTCAGCAACAAAGCCTGATAGCGGATCTCTTCTTCAACCGAATATTCGCGTTGTTTCAACAAACGGGCAATATCCTGATTGACACCGAGTGTATTGAGCGTAAGCAGGGGAGCCCCTTTCTCAACGTGTTGCCCATTGGCAATATGAATGGCCATCAGGCGGCTCTGTTCATAAGCCTGAATAATTTGTGACCGGCCAGAGGCAATCAGCCGCCCGGTGGCCGTCGCCTGCACATCCAGTTTCCCCAGACAAGCCCATAGCAAGGTGACCAGTACGCCAACGCTCAGGGTGATTGCCGTGTAACGGGCGAACGGGGAAGGGGGGCGTTGTGACAATGCCAAATGGGTCGGTAAAAAATCATAGTGGGGAGTGGGAGTCCGTAATCGCTTGATCCCTTTGCGCAAGATGGCCTTAAACATGGGAAGGCGCCTCCTGTTTGAGTTCCTGTTGTAGCTGCCAAAGTTTTCGATACTGTTTGCCCTGCTGCAAGAGCTGTTCATGGCTGCCTTGTTCGATAATCTGACCTTGGTGTAACACAATGATCCGGTCGCACTGGCGTACCGTTGAGAGCCGGTGTGCGATAGTGATGACCGTCCTGCCCTGGGCAATGTTTGCCATATTGGATTGAATGATGGCTTGTGATTCATCATCCAGCGCGCTGGTGGCTTCATCAAGGATCAGGATCTTGGGATCTGACAACAGGGTTCTGGCAATCGCCAGACGTTGCCGCTGACCGCCGGATAAGGATTGTCCCCCTTCTGCGATCACCGTGTCATACCCCATCGGCAGCTTGAGAATAAAATCATGGGCTCCTGCCAATTTTGCTGCCTCAATGACAATGGATAAGGGGGCATCAGGGCAGGATTGGGCCAAATTCTCATACACGGTTTTATTGAACAGGAAGTTTTCTTGCAGCACGATCCCCACCTGCTGCCGGATGGATTCGATATTGAGGTTTTGCACCGGAATGCCATCCAGCATGATTGCCCCCCTTTCAGGGGTGTAAAGCCGCAGCAGCAAACGCGCAAGGGTACTTTTCCCGGAGCCGGAGGTTCCGACGACACCCAGCGTTTCACCGGCCCGAATATGCAGCGTGAAATGGTTAATGGTGGCAGGCAGGTCGGGTTGATAGCGAAAGACGATATCGGAAAATGAGATGGCTCCCTGCAACGTAACGTGCTCGTTTCCTGATTGCTGTTCGGTTGGCAGGTTCAGCATATCCCCCAGTTTATCAATGGCGATGCGTGAACGGATAAACTGCCCCCAGAGTTGCACCAACTTAGCCAGGGGTTGTTGCGTATGGCTCACCATCATATTGAAGGCGATCAATTGACCAATCGTCATGTGCAGTGAAAGCACTTCGGAGGCGCCAAGCCAAATAATCATGGCACTGGTGACTTTCTGTAACAGCATCACCAGATGACCGGAACGATTATCCCACTGTTGCACCGCATAACTGGTACTGACCATGTTCTCGGTCTGGTTGTCCCAACGGCGAATAAAACGCGGTTCAGCGGCCAGACTTTTCAGGGTTTCAGCCCCCGCCACGGTTTCGGTTAAGAAAGAGGTATTGATGGCGGCATGAGTGAACTGTTTTTCCACCGCCTGTTCAATTTTGGGCGTCACCCACCAGGCAAGCAGGGCATAGCAGGGAATGGTCAGCAGAAAAATCAGGGTCAGCATACCGGACAGCAGGCTCATGACGTAAATAAAGACAAACATGAACAAGACATCAATGCTCAGGGTGAACATGGAGCCGGTTAAAAATTCCCTGACAGTTTCCAGCTCCCGCACCCGTGTCACAATCGCACCCACTTGACGGGATTTGAAAAACAGCAATGGCAGGCCGAACAGGTGGCTAACCAATTTCAACCCGAGTTTGATGTCGATCCGGTTGGCGGTGTGGGCATATTGATATTCGCGCAGCCCCCGCAGGATCACTTCAACCAATCCGGCGGTCACCAGCCCGAAAATCAGGACATCCAGAGTGGAAAACGCCTGATGGACGAGCACCTTGTCCATGACAACCTGCACGACCAGAGGAGAAAGAAGCGCCAGAATTTGCAGAACGAAAGAGAATAGCAGGATCTCCGTGAGGTTTTTCTTTTGTCTGACAAATTCAGGAATAAACCAGCGAATATTAAATTGGCTGCTTTTTTGTTTTATTTTTAACCACCTGCCGCTCCATAGACTGATAAATTCTGCTTTATCCAGGATCTCAGCGGTTTCCTGATAAGGTCTTTGAATCAACACCCGTTGTTCATCATATTTTGCCAAAACGAAAGGCTGACCGTCGCTTCCGAATAAAATAGCAGGTAAAGAAATAGCGTCTAACTTCTTATTTATAGAATATTTATTTTTGATTTTAATACTATATTCTTTTTGTATTTTGTTTATGGCAGAAATGTAATCATCATTATCGCTTAAGTTTTTATTTGATGTGTCAGTCTGATTTCGATTAGATATCATTATTATTAATTTAATTAATGATATTGTTGTTTTTTCTATTTCATTCATTAAAGTCGATCTATTTTTAATAAAAACTAAACCCTGAACTGAAGAGGTAACCTGAGAAATAATGTGGTATTTATTGATAAAAGAATTTTAATAAATCCAATTAAAGATATTATCGGTTATCAAGGGGGATATGAGTGTTGGTAATTGGGACAAAATGTAGCGGTTAAACAGACATTTTTCTGTTTATATATTGATTTTAACCCTCGAATGGAGATATTTTTGTCTAAAGTAGCCTGTAAATTGGCGGGTTTGTGGTAATGAATTTTGCTGTTCATTGGCATTCGGACCCCGTTTGAGAGCGTTATGCACTCATTCTTACCCTATGTTGTATAAATTATTTTTGATTAACTGCCACGGTTAAAATCGTTCCGGCAATGCTTTAACCGCTGTTTTAGCCGTAGCCCGGCAGTTATCATCATGGTTTTAGTCATCCGGTTAAATCATAAATGAAATCATAATAAATATGGGGTTCATTTATGATTTAATCATTTTAATTTAATGCAATCTTAACATTAAATTAATATTTATTTAATGGATAATGCTATGTCTGAAAAATTTGTTCAAACCATCTCAAGTGTTAATTATAACAAAGGCGTATTCTCCCTTTATTTTGTGGGGCAAGAGCCTAATCGAATGGCAAATGGCATGTTGGCAGAAAATGATCAGGAATTACAATTAAAACAAGTTATTCATATGCCTGCTTCTGGTTTTATGTATATGGTTTCCATGGTTAAAAGTATGTTTGAAGACCCAAGAATGGAAGATGAAATCAATAAACTGATTGCTGCTGGTTTTTTGCCTATGCCAGAGACAAATGAAACAGCAACTCCCGTTGAAGCAAAAGTTGCTGTTACAGAACGCAATTTTACAGAAAGCAATGTTACAGAAACCTCTGAGCCTAAAAAGCGTGTAACACGTAATTCACAAGCATCAAAATAATATCAGCAAAACGCCAGTCTAGTGGTTGCTCACTTATGATGATCACACATCAACCGGCAATACTGAGTATGACTGAAATACAGACAATGATTGGTGGGGTGATGTTGCTTTGTCAGCATTCCCCCTTACACCGACGTTATTTAGTTGCTGAATGGCAACAACGTATCTTGCCTGCATTTCAGCTTAATCAGTTTTGCTATTACGAAGATGAACATAAACGCCCAGTTGCTTTTTGTAATTGGGCTTTTTTGTCTGACAACAGTCGAGATGCGATCCTTGCCGGGGAGCGGGAAATTTCGCGGGAAGATTGGCGTTCCGGCCAGCATATCTTTTTTCCAGAGATGATCGCGCCTTTCGGGCATGCGCGTGACATTGCCTGCGATCTGCGTCGGCGTGTCTTTGCCGCATGGAAAGGGCAAAAAGCCTGCACAGTCAGGGGCACTCTGGATATTCAAAATGACCACTGTATCCGTCGGGTACAGTGGTTTACTGTTTAATTTCTGCCCAATATCAGGATTGTTTTATGGGAAAGTCAGTATGGAGAAGTGTTGAATTCGCTTTTACAGGGAATTACTACGCTGATGATGATGATAATGACATCGTCGCCATTGGATTTGGCGGTAATATCTACGCTTATGGTGGTGATGATCATATTAAGTTAGGGGCGTTCGGTGCGACGGTTTATACGGGTACCGGGCATGATGTCGTTGAAGCCGGAGCGGCTTATCTTAAAGTCAGTGACACCACCGGAAACCTGACAGTCAAAGGGGGAGCGGGCTACGCCGACATTAATAAAACGGCCAACGGGAGCATCAACTTTACCGGTGTGGCTGGTGGTGTATTGATAACGCACACCGGCAATTATGGTGATATCACATACGCAGGCGGTGCTGCTTATAATAAATTGATCCGTAAGGGGGTGAAAGGAACGGTCAGTTTCAATGGCGCTGGCGGATACAATGCTCTCTGGCATGAAACCAATCAGGGCAATCTGTCTTTTAATGGTGCCGGTGCTGGCAATGTGATCGATCGTACTTGGTTTGACAAGTATCAGGGTTCTCAGGGCAATGTGGCCTTTAAAGGGGTAGGTGCGGCGAACGTCATTAGCTCCAGAGTCGAGACGGGTAATATTGATTTTACGGGAGGTGGGGCATATAACCATATCTCCCGCAAGGGTAAGGTTGGCAATATTACGCTGAAGGGTGCGGGGGCTTATAACCGTATTGAGCGTATACGTCAGGCGGATGACGTACACTCTGAAACTCAGGGAGATATCCGGTTTGAGGGGGGCGGTGGATACAATAGCCTCTATTCCGATGTTGCACACGGTAATATCTATTTTACAGGTGCCGGCGCTTATAACGAAATTACCCGTAAAGGAACGGCCAATGATTTCAATAGCGAAGGGATGGAATACGCGAAAGCGGAAGAGGTTGTACTCACAACGGCAACCATGAGTGGTTCATGGATTGGCAACTCCCATCAGGTGACAGGGTTTAAATCGGCACGGGAGCCAAATACTTACCTGTTTGCGTTTGAAGATGGTACTTACACTAAAATCAACAAGGTTCAACTCCGTAATGATCCCAAAACGGGCAAGCTGAGATACGTTTCAAGCGCCTGGTATAAAGAAGGAAAGCATTTTAAAGGGCTGGAAAAACAAGATATCTCGACTCAGGGTGGCTTTAATTCAGTTGGTGAAGACGGCGCATACACGTTGTCAAACCTGACCGTTGAACAGCGCAAGCCAGTAACGATTCACGCAGTTGAGAAAAAACTGACAGAAAACGCATGGGTGAATTATGGCAATGGTGTCCAGATTGATGCGGCAGATATTACCTTGTCTGACGCCAAAATGGGTGGTTATGCCATTTACCGCGATGGAACCACTGTTGATGTCAAAGCCGTAAAATCCAACCGGATGCCACACACGTATATTTATGGTAAGCAACTTGGCAAACATACCAAGGTTGTGGTGGTTGAGCTGAGGAACGACCCCAAAACGGGAATGCTGCAATATATTGCCCGTCCCTTATATAAAGAAGGCAACCATACAGCAAATCTGGCGAACGAGAATATCTCCCCTGCCAATGGCTACCAATATATGGGAACCGGCAGCTACTCACTGAGTAATCTTCATTACAGTGTGAATACTGTGCGCACCAATGCCAGTCGTGTGCCTGATATGCATGAATATAGCGATCTTGAGCTGTTCAAATCGGCAACGGGCAATGGTGACAGTTCGGGTGATATTCATTATATCGGTGCAGGTGGTGGCAATATCATCAAATCCAACGTCACCCGTGGTCATGTCGTCTTTAACGGGGCCGGCATTGCCAATGTGATTCAACATGGCTCTGAGTTCGGTAATACCGAATTTGACGGTGCCGGCGCGGCAAACGTCATCATCAAAAAAGGGCAAGAAGGCAACCTGAAATTCAACGGGGGCGGCATTGCCAACGTCTTGCTGCACCAAAGCCAACGCGGTGATATGAATGTCAATGCGGGCGGTGCGGCAAACGTGTTGGTGCGCGTGGGCGATGGCCGTTACCTTGCCCATTTGTTGGCGGTTGGCAACATCTCCATTCATAAAGGCAATGGCAACAGCCGGGTCTCAATGGGCGGCGGTTTCAATACCCATACCCAAATGGGGAATGGTGACGCTTTCTGGTCGGGTATCGGTGGTGCCAATGTCCTGACCCAAATGGGGGATGGCAACCTTTCATCCATACTGGCGGGTGGGGCAAATATTCTGACCAAGCTGGGTGAGGGGGATCTGGAATCTGCCATGCTTGGCGGTGCCAACGTCATTACCCATATCAGTAATCATGAGACGTCTGCTTCCGGCTCTGCCAATACATCGGCAATCGCACTGGGGGGCGCCAATATCCTGACGAAAAAGGGTAAAGGCAATGTACAGGCTGTCATGGGCGGTGGTGCCAATGTTCTGACCCATGTGGGTGATGGCAAAACCACCGGCGTGATGTTGGGCGCTGCGAATATCCTGACCAAAGTCGGCAATGGCGATACGACCGGCATCATGTTGGGGCTGGGTAATGTCTTGACCCATGTCGGCGACGGACAAACGCTGGGTGTGATGGGAGCGGTCGGCAACATCTTCACCAAAGTGGGCGATGGCACAACCATTGCGGCCATGGTGGGGGCGGGCAATATTTTCACCCATGTCGGTGATGGAAATGCCTGGGCGCTGATGGGCGGTGGCGGCAATATTTTCACCAAAGTCGGCAATGGTGATGCACTGGCCTTGATGCTGGCCTTCGGCAACGTATACACACACATTGGTGATGGCACGAGTGTTGCCCTGATGATCGCCAAAGGCAATATTGCGACCAAAGTGGGTCATGGCGATGCTTTGTCCGCCATGATTGGTAAAGGCAATGTCTTTACCCAAATGGGTAAGGGTTCAACCTTTGCCGCCATGATCGGCGGGGCAAACGTACTGACCAAAGTGGGTGATGGCCTGACAGCGGCATTGATGATAGGTAAAGCCAATATTTATACCCATGTCGGCAAGGGAACCAGCATCGGTTTGTTTGCCGGCACGGCCAATGTCATGACCAAAGTGGGAGAGGGAACCACCCTGTCTGCCATGTTTGGCGAAGCGAACATCATGACCCATGTCGGCAATGGCCTGACGGGGGTACTGGCATTGGGCAAAGCCAATATCGTGACAAAAGTTGGCAATGATTTTATGGGCGTTGTGGCGGCCTTGGAAGCCAATGTGGTGACCCATGTGGGTGATGGCACGACGGCGGCGCTGTTGTCTGGCAAGGGCAATATCCTGACCAAAGTGGGGCAAGGAACCACCGTGGGTCTGCTGATTTCCAAGGTCGGCAATATCATGACGCATGTCGGTGACGGCACGACGGTCGGGTTTGCGGGCGGTGACGCCAATATCATCACCAAAGTCGGCAATGGATTAGGCATCAATGCCGCCTGGGGCAAAGCCAACGTCATGACCCATGTCGGTCATGGTGAGCGCTATAACCTTGCCAAAGGTGATGCGAATATCATCACCAAAGTGGGTGATGGTCAGGAAGTGACCGTGGTTCAGGGGCAGGCCAACATCGTGACCCATGTGGGCAAGGGCGATGATTACACCGGCGCTTGGGGCAAGGCCAACGTTATCACCAAAGTGGGTGATGGCCGCAATGCTGTACTGGCTAAAGGTGACGCCAATATTGTGACCCAAATCGGTAATGGGGACAGCTTCAATGCGTTGTGGAGTCAGGGCAACGTGGTCACCAAAGTGGGTGATGGCCTGCAAGTCACCGCCGCCAAAGGCAAGGGCAACATCACGACTACCGTGGGTGATGGGTTAAGCGTGACCGCCGTTCATGGCGACCTGAATATCAATACCAAAGTCGGTGATGGCGTTTCCGTCAATGTGGCGTGGGGCAAACTCAACGTCAATACCCGCGTGGGGGATGGCCTGAATGTTTCGGTCATGAAAGGCAAGGGAAATGCCAACATCCGCGTGGGCGATGGCTTGAATATCCATGCGTCTTATGCCCGCAACAACGTGGCCATTCAGGTGGGTAACGGTGATTTTTATAGCCTTGCGGTGGCGGAAAGCAATACCCAGAGCAATAAACTGGACGCCCTGTTTGAGAATGTGAAACAGACCGTGCTGGGTAGCGCAGGCAGTCAGGGCATCAGTTATCTGGTGAACGGCGATGAAGCCAATACATCGGGAACCCATAAAGGGCGTGGTGCCATTGATTTGCCGGAAGTGTCTTCCCTGAATGGCTTCAAACTGACAGAAATTGATGGAATCACCTCTGATTTGCAGAAAAACCTGCAAGGTTCCGTGACGGGTGTGGATACCCCGGATATTGACGGCATTCAGCATTCACTGGGCAACAGCAAGCACCTGAAGCCAAATCAGCCACGCAACTTGATCGTTAATGGTGATTTTGAACAAGGCGACAAGGGATGGACATATACCAATGGCATTGAAGCCAGCTATTCAGCCAAGGCATACGGTCTCAATGCGGAAGGGCATGGAGATCGCGTCAGTGAACTTGATGTCGACGGTAACACGCATCTCTGCCAGCTTATCAAGAAATTGAAAAAGGGCGAAAAAATTACCGTCCAATTCGATTTTGCAAGGCGTGTCGGCAGCTCTGCTGATAACGGGCTGAAAGTGTGGTGGAATGGGGAGGTTGTTTATGAAACCACCAATGATAAAAGCGAGTGGCAAAACAAGACACTGACCTTAACCGCCAGAGCGGGCAACAACCTACTGGGATTTGCCGGCACCGGCCTGAGTGATGGCTTGGGTTACATTCTGGATAACGTTTCTGCCACTTCATCATCTTATCTGTCAGACAGTACTATCACTGAACATATGCAGCAGGACAGGGCAGCCCAGAATGCCTTGCAGGATAAGGAAAAAGCGGAAGCGGATCGCCAGCGTCTGGCACAGGAAAAAGATAAACAACTGGCGGCGATTTCCGGCACTCAGGCACAACTGGAAGCCACCGATCTGGATGCCCTGCATGCCAGCGGACAGGTACAGCGCGATGCCATCAAAGAGGAATCCCAGGCAGTCACGAATGAACTGATGGCGCAAGCCAAGGGGCTGGAAGCGCTGGACGGCTATGCCACCTATGAGGGGGAATCCGGCCAACAATGGCGCGATCAGTTTGGTGGTGAACTGTTGGAACGCGTGCAGACCGATCTGGACAAAGCCAAAGAGACGGCGCAGAGCTCGTTGGATCATGCACAAACAGCGGCAGCGGCGCGTCTGGGGGATCTCAGGGATGCGGTTGCCAAATCAGAAGCCGGCAGGCTCAATGCGGAACAACATCATCAGAATGCCGGGCGGGATGTCGAAGAAGCACGTATTCAGGCTGAAAACAGGAAAAAAGAAGCCATCAGCTATCAACAACGGGCTGAACAGGCGGAACGTGAGGGTCAGTCTGCGGTGCAGAAAGCCGAACAGCGTGGTCAGCATGAAGTCTCTGCGGCAAACCATAAGGCCGCCCAAGTGCAAAACGATGCCAAGGGGTCGAAACTTGATGACAACCATAAGCCGGCTCGCACAGGAGCAACCAGCAGTGGTCTGTCAGGTCAGGCTTATGTATCCGGCTACTCTGACAATATTGAACACGCCGAAAAATCCAAGAGTCACATTAATCCTGAATCGGTTGTTCAGGCGGATGGCAGTTTCCGCAAAGGCTGGCGACATCTGGATGAAGACCTGAATGAACTTGGCAATGCCAAAGACGCCTTGAATCGCTTGCAGGTCAATGCAGGTATCCGGGCTAAAAAAGCCTCGGTTGGCGCTACTCTGACATCCGGAGATAGCAGAGAACCGGTTAATCAACCTGCCAGCCCGTCGGTTGATGTCGCGGCTGAATGGGTCAGGAACACGCCGGGAATATCGGGGTTGGATCTCAGTGGCTTGCAGGCATTGGGTGAAGAAGCTGTTCAACATGAACCGGAAAATATAGCTGAAAAAGTCTTTGCCACGGCGCTCAGGGCGGAGAAAGTGGCTGATATTTACCGCTGGTTGGATAGTGATAATGATCTTGCTACGGAAAAATATATTCCGGTGCCGGGATTTGCCCGCGTGGATGCAGATATTCCAGATGACCTCAGAGGGAGGATAGTGACCTTTATTGCCGGTTACCTGAATGGCAATGAGAACCGCATACCGAAAGATCAGATCGATTCGCTGGCTAAACTGTTCGTTGATGCCACCCTCGACTATGACTGGGGCAAGCGTGCCGAATTTGTTGCAAGACTGGAGAGCTATGGTTACAGCTTCGCGCCGGTACATGGCGATAAGAGCATCGTCTCATTCTGGTCTGGCAGAAACTTTAAACAATACCGTGAAGTGCTGGATGCCGTACAGCCTGATGGCAAGAAAGTCGTTTACGATACTGATATTGAAGGCAATGCTTTTGCCATTGGGATGAACAAAATCCTGATGAACTGGGGCAATATATTCCTCGATTCTGACATTGCGGAACAAAAAGTCGTGCAATCGGCCATTAATGCGTCTACCCGCAGCAATACCGGATTCTGGAGTTCCCTCTATGCCACCGGATCGCGTAATGATGTGTATGTCATTGCGGAAGGCGGATTGCGCCTGGGTAACTACTTCTGGAATGTGGAATTGCCCGTATTGCGTCAATTGCAGCGTGAAGGGCTGGTGGGTGAGATCCGCCTGCTGGATAAGGCAGCCAAAGACTATCAGGGGGAGCCACCGGGATCCATTGGCCGCAGGCTGACAGATGCGGGTGTTGCTGTCATGGCACGTTTTGATTCACTCAGCTTTGCCGAGCAGGAAAGGCTGCTGGCATTAGATCCTGATAAATACAGGCCGGATACCATGGTTAAACAGGAAATCAAAACCAGTGCCATTGATAGTCTGCTGAACCAAGCGCTGCCATTCTATGGTCTGCGCACAGAGCGCAACTTGCTGGTGCGTGAGTCCGATACGGAAGGCTTTGAAGTGCGTCGGTGGCCGGGCCATGACAGTGATGATTTCAAACTCATCATGGTGGAAGACCCGGAAGATCCTGCGCAAATTAAATCAGTTGAGCGTTTTATCCTTGCCAACTACGAAAGTTACGATCAACTGCCTGAGTCATTGTCTCTGTCAGCAGGGAAAATCATTTCCTTCGATCACGGGCGTACCCGCATTATTGCCGAAAAAGGAGAAGATGGCTGGAAATATAAACCCAAAACTGACCTGATGTCGGTCAGTGAGTTGCAGGAAGCCGCTTATGTTAAGGGCAAAATCCTGGGTGACAGTTATCGTCATGTACTGGAAGCGCTCAAAGGCTATGAAAACAGCCTGCAAAACAGCGAAGATTATGACCTTGAGGCAGTAGAAAAACTGACTCACTTGCGTCAACAGGTTGAAGGCTACTTGTTGGGACATCCGGATTCAGCCCGTACACCTGCGTTGAAAAACTTGCTGTCACAGATCCATGTGCGCCTGGAGGAATCATTGATACTGGCGGAGCCGACATTGGAAAGTGCCGGTAAAGGCAGTTTCAGCGATCTCTACAGCAAGTTGAATAATGCCAACCTCAAAGATTCCAAGCATCTTTATATTGATGAACAGGGGAATTTTGTGACCCGTGGTCAATCCAATATCCAGATTGCCATGAAAACGGAAAGTGCAGAAAAAGCCGTTGAACAGGTCAAGTCTGCTATCACCAAGGAATATGGTCAGTCGGTGGCTGACACCGTCTTTTCAAACTTGTCTGCCCCTGAATTATCGAAAGACGGCAAGGGGATCGATATCTCCGGCTTGAGAAAAGTACATCAGGCCATTGAGCAACAATTGTCCCCTGTGAGTGCAACCCTGTTTGTCTGGAAACCGAGTGATCACAGCCGATTGGGACATGCTGCCCTGCAAATCGGGCAAGGACGTGTGCAGATCAATGCAGAAAAGGCGGGTGAATTTAACCAGAAAAACTACGTCAGTTGGTGGCCGAAAGGCAGTAAATCCGCCAATTTCAGTCACCTTCTCAATGTTTCTTCTGAGCAATACCCTGACTTGAGGATACGTTGGTATGACCTGAGTCAACCCGCGTCCCAGAATAACACGCTGAAACACGATGTTGAGTCTGAAGAACAAGATGACTTTGGTATGCACGATGGGAAACTCAAGCTGGAGAAATTTATTGAAAAACTCCGGCTAGCCGAAGGTCTTGATGAAAAATTCAAGGATATCAGTGAAAGTTTTGCCATCGCTGCCCTGGATCATCCTCATCTATTACAAGCGGCGGGTGTACCCGAGGCGATTTCCCGACCGTTCATTAAACAGGTGGAAGCGGGTGGCGTTGACATATTTGAAGTGGGCAAAGAGTTCGCTGAGGTTCTGCGCAGGGCTGCCGGCCAATCGCCTGAATTAACAGAAAAACGCATCACCCATGTTATCCGCCTGTTTGCTGAACACGAGTTGAGCAATATTCAGGACTTCAAGGCCAGCGAGGGCGATCAGGGACGCGTATTCCGCATCAATCTGGCGGGATTAGACGCGGCGGCCATGCAGGCGGAATGGCAGAAAATCAGCCAAAACCCTGAGGCCCGTTATCAACTTCTGACCGACAACTGTTCAAGCATCGTTGCCAAAGTACTTAAGGCGGGTGGTGCTGATAAAGTGATTGGTCATGCGTGGCGGCCAAAATTGGGTGTCTGGACACCCACCGAGCTGTTCAACTTTGCGCAGGCATTGCAGGAAGCACAAGTTGAAACAAACCTGCATCAGCCGAAGCGGGTTGTCGGCGAGGATCGGGAAGCACCGGGTCACTCCGATAAAAAAGATCAGGTGGTGGAAAAAGTGGCCATTGACAACGACGGTACACCGCCGCGTGATCGGGAGCCATTCAACCCAGTGGCCCGCATCCTTAACGAGGAGCTTTACGGTGCCAGAGAAGCCCGCCGTGACGTGGATTATGGCACGCAGATCATATTGGATGAAGCCGTCACCAAAGGGGCAGCGGATAAGATCACGCTACAGGGTGAAGTCGGGCGCCTGACGGGTTATTACCATAATGGTGACCCGAAAGAGCAGAGTGAATCCAGTCCGGCGAAAAAAGTCGTCCTCTTTATTCATGGCTCCGGTTCATCTGCGGAAGAGCAAGCCAGCACTATCCAAAGCCACTATCAACGCCAGGGTATTGATATGCTGGCGGTGAACATGCGTGGCTATGGTGCCAGCGATGGTCATCCCAGCGAAAAAGGGCTGTATCAGGATGCCCGTACCATGTTCAGCTATTTGATTAATGACCGTGGTATCAAGCCGGAAAATATCATCATTCATGGTTATTCAATGGGCGGGGCGGTTGCCGCCGATCTTACCCGTTATGCCGAGCGCAATGGACAGGCCGTTTCCGGTTTGCTGCTTGACAGACCTATGCCAAGCATGACCAAAGCCATTACCGCCCATGAAGTGCCCAATCCGGCGGGGATCACAGGCGCATTGGCGAAAACGGTCAACGGGCGCTTCTCCGTGGAGAAAAATCTGCAAGGTATCTCGAAGCAGACGCCAATCATGCTGTTGACCGATAACGAAGGGTTGGGTAAAGAAGGGGAAAAACTGCGCGCCAAACTGGCGATGGCCGGTTATCAGGTATCGGGTGAACAGACCTTCTATGGTCATGAAGCCAGCGGTCGGTTAATGGACCGATACGCCGATCAGATCGTGACAACCCTTTCTGAACCCCGACGTGAAAACGCTGGGGTCAAAGCCGGTGTGCTGGAAAAAATGCTTTATACCCTCTTTGATGTGAAATCGGGAGGAAAAGAGCTGGATGAATACTCATTCCATTTCACGCAGGGAGAATCACTATTAGGTAACCTTGACAAACTGGTGCCGGAAATTGGCGATGTACTCCTGACTAATGGGAACCACGTTGAGTCAAAAGAGTTTCTGGAAGGCGTCTGTTTCGCCCTGTCTGCCCGTTACCTGATAGAAGAGCGGGTCAATGGACTGGGGGGAGGCAAAGAATATTTGTCGTGGTTGACGGATGCGGTCAAAGCCTACAATGACAACAGCTCGCATAAAAAGAGCGATATCAATTCGGTTGAAACCGCCTTGCTGAATCAGTATCGCCGTCAGCACATCGGCCCGGCCATTCAAGACCTGCTATCGATGCAGTATAGCCAAACTCAAAATCAGTCCAATTTGGTCGATCGCGATAAAGCCAATCAGGCTTATGGTGGCAAGCTGAAAGCCAATGGACTGACGGGGGATAGGATCGACCGATCATTGAGTAATGATATTGCTGGCTATGAGTCCGTGATGGCACAGTTGCGCGATGTGGACAAAACGACCTATATGTCCTTTATGTCTGAAGATCATGCCATGGCAGTGGTCGTGCATAAAGAAGAAAAGCCTAACGGGGAAAAAGAAACCATTTGGTCATTCTACGATCCTAACTTTGGCATTAAGTCATTTGATCACTATAAAGACTTTGAACGCTTTATGGACGCTTTCCATAAGGGCATGATAACGGGTTATCAATCCAAACTGGGTTATCAATATGAAGCAAGCCAAGAGGCAAACCAAAGTTTCTATGTTAACTACAATACGTTTGAAGCAGACACCATTAGCCATTATGACGGGATCTGGCAATCGGCGCGTGCCGGTGAACAACAGTACGTATTGCGTGCGCTGAAAGAGCAGGGCAAGACCTTTAAACTGGGTTCAAACGTGACAGGGCGTGTGGTTGATTTTGCTGACGAGGCCGTGACGCTGGAAGTGACAACTAAAAAAGGCCAGAAAATTCAGGTCGAAGTTGAAAGTCACCATTTCAGACAGGCGGCACACCTTGTGCAGTCGAATCTCGATAACGTCATTGCTCATGCGGAAAATGGCAAATTCACCCTCAAGGCTTCGGCAGATGAAGTGAAAAAACCTTTGGGTGATAATTCACTGAGTGACAATTCACTGAATGGAGAGTCACTGGAAAATCATCTCCGCGTGAATAACCAAAATGTTGACTCCTGGGCGAAAGCTGAGGTCAAACCACAGGCGGAAAATAGCGACAGCCGCTTTAGCGGTCAGATCATTATCCAGACGGAAAATGACCCGGTTGCTGCGCAAGCCGCGGCAAGTCTGGCAAGTAAGCACCCGGATTCCAGCGTGATTGTTCAGCTTGATGCCAATGGTCAATATCGCGTGGTTTATGGTGAGGTCGAACAACTCACCGAACAACGGCTCTCCGGCAAATTACGCTGGCAGATTGTCGGGCATGGGCGTGAAGAGTCCGCGCTGAACCACACGCGCATGAGTGGCTACCGTGCGGATGAACTGGCCTTGAAACTGAAACAGTTCAGTACCGATTTCAAACCTATCGGCACGCCTGACCATATCAGTCTCGTCGGTTGCTCGCTGATCAGCGATGACAAACGGGAAGGTTTTGCCCGCCGCTTTATTTCGGCACTGGACAATCAGGGCATCCGTACCACCGTCTCAGCGCGCAGCAGTGAAGTGGCGGTAGACCGCATTGGCCGTAAATACACGAAAGATACGCAGGAACAGTGGGTTAATAAGTTCGCGGATAATAAGATCGTGTTGGGCTGGAATGACCAGGGTGAAGTGGAAAGCCACTCTGAACGGCTCCGCCGTGGCATCTCTGAAAATGACATCAGCCTGTCCCGTGTGGGTCAGACCGAGGTAAATGCAAAAGCCCAAGGCGCGATTGCCGATAATGCAGAAACCTTCCATGCGCCAGAAAAACGGCATCAAGAAGATAAGCATAACGCGGCGGCATCATCAAATAATCAACTGAGCTATTCCGGCAATATTCAGGTACAGGCGGGTCATGGTGAATTCACCGTGGCGAACTGGGGAACCACCAACGTCGGCATCAAAGTCGGTACGGGCGGCTTTAAGTCTCTGGCCTTTGGTGATAACAACGTGATGGTTCACATCGGTAATGGTGACAGCAAGCACAGCGTTGATATTGCCGGCTATCAGGCATTGGAAGGCGCCCAACTGTTTGTGGGCAACCGCAACGTCAGTTTCAATCAGGGACGCAGTAACGACCTGATCGTCATGCTGGAAAAATCCATTCCAACCCCGCCGCTGGTTAACCCGTTTGACGGTGCCGCACGTATTTCCGGCGTATTGCAAAATATTGCCGGATCGTCTAACGCACCGGATTGGCTGGCTAAACAGGACCAACAGTGGACACTGGAAAGTGCGAAGAAATATGTCAGTGATCTGTCCGGTCTCGATTTGACCAGCAGTGTGGATTATAAAACCCTGACTGATCTTAACGCTCAAAACGAACGTAGCAGCCGTGGTCTGAAAAGTGATCTCGAAAGCACACTGAACAAGAAATACAACCAGTGGTTGGGTGGCAATGGCAACACCCCTGAAAGGGGTAAAATCAGTCGGGCGGACAAATTCCGTCAGGCGAATGAAAAACTGGCCTTCAACTTTGCCGTGGGTGGACAGGGCGCGGATATTCAGGTCACGACGGGTAACTGGAACTTTATGTTCGGTGACAATATCCAGTCGATTCTGGATACTAATCTGGGTTCACTGTTTGGCTTGATGACGCAGGAATATACCTCCACCGGTATGGCGAAAACCACGTTTACCTTTAGCCCGACGGACCTGCCACGCCAGCTTAAAAACAAACTGTTGGGAAATCTGGCCGGTGTCAGTGCGGATACGACGTTGGCGGATATCTTTGGCGTGGATTATACCCCGAATGGCGACATGGTTTCCCGTTCAAATGAGCCTGTTGATGGTGTTGCCATTCTGCGCGAAATGTTGGACATCATCGGTGAATTCAGTGGGGATCAACTGCAAGCCTTCACTGATCCGGAAAAATGGCTCGACGGTTTGAAAGCCGGGCTGAACATCGGGGCTGATGGCGTGAAATCTTTTGCTGAAAGCCACGGTTTGCAAGCGAAAGAACCGGATGAGAATCAAGCAGGGCATATCTCCATCCTTGAAGAGGATTCAACACCAGAAACGGAAACTTCACAGGCGGCACAGGCAGATCGTGCCTTTGGGCTGAGTTCACTGAACCTGCCAAACCTGTTTGCAACGCTGTTCCATCAGGATAAGCAGGCTGAGATGAAATCTCTGGTCGCGAATCTGAAACAGAACCTGACGGCTGATTTGCTGAACATACAGGATAAAACCTTCGACTTCCTGCGCAACAGTGGTCACCTGCAAGGGGATGGTGACATCCATGCCTCTCTGGGTAACTACAACTTTAACTGGGGAGGGGATGGTAAAGATCTCGGTGCCTATCTGGGAGACAACAACAACTTCTGGGGCGGCCGTGGTGATGACGTCTTCTATTCCGTCGGAACCTCGAATATTTTCACCGGTGGTAAAGGTCATGACACGGGCGTCATGATGGGGCGTGAAAACATGATGTTTGGTGGTGCGGGCAATGACGTTGCGGTATTGGCCGGACGCATTAACTATGCCTACATGGGCGAGGGGGACGATCAGGTCTTTGCCTTTGGTGAAGGCGGCGTGATTGATGGCGGCCAAGGACGTGACTATATCGTGGCTTCCGGCAACTTTAATCGCATTGATGCCGGAAAAGATCAAGATTACGTGGTGACTATAGGTAACAACAATCGGGTCGATTTGGGCGAAGGTAACGACTTTGCGACGGTGTTCGGCAACGATAACCGGATTGATGGCAACACGGGCAACAATTCCATCAAACTGATGGGTTACCACGCCGTGATCAATGGCGGTGCAGGCAGCGATCACCTGATTGCTGATGTGGTATCCAAGTTCAGCCGGATTGACGGCGGTGCCGGAGATGACCTGCTGGTATTGGGCGGATATCAAAACCGCTTCAAGGGTGGCACGGGCGTTAACAGCTTTGTGGTCAGTGGTGATGTGATTGATAACGTGGTTGAAGATATCAAGCAGAGTGACAAGATTATTTTCAACGATATCAACTGGCAAAACCTGTGGTTCCAACGCAGCGGTTACGATTTGGTTCTGTTGACGCATCGTCATGTGAAAGAAAATTCGGCACAGGGGCAGTTTGAAGCAATGGGGTCTGTGACCTTCGATAATTACTTCAATGGCAACCGTGCCGATATCATCACCCAAATGGGGGATAAAGACGCACAGGGTGAGCGCGAATATACCGCCCTCTCTCCCCATGCGGTGGATTCTCTGGTACAGGCGATGAGCGGATTTGCACCTAATATGGGTGACAGCGGGTTTATTGACTCGCTTGATAATAAAACGAAGTCAACCATCATGACCGCTTGGTCGGATACGACCAACGTGAAATCTAAACTGGCCTGATGGCAGGAAAGATTTTTCCGTTAGGAATTATCCACGCATTAACGAAAATGGCTCACAAGAGTGAGCCATCAAATGACAGCCAAAGTGGCGGATAAAAATCCGCCACTTTGCTTTTATCCCGTTACGATGGTTGAAATCCATTATCCCAAAGGGGGACGGAATGCCGATTTTATTATGTGAATGCCCCACCTTTCATACGGCGAAGACTCTCATGCAATTCAGGTGTATTAACCAAGGGTAGATACCCTTTAGTAAGCTCCCAACCTGCTTTGCGCCATTGATCTTGTAAATCCAATGCAATCTTGATTGCATCTTCGTAGAGTAACGGCTCAATTTGTGGCGACATACGTACATTCTCGATTATTCCATTATTAAACTTAACAACAAAGAATCGGGCTAGAGGGGTAACAAATCCATATTTCGGGTCAGTAAAGCGTAAACGTGCATCCGTTTTTGGTACATTGAACCAAATTTCGCCCGGAATATCAGGATCAATAGCAGCACTGGATCGTTGTCGCATATCCTCGTAAGGTTCACCAATCACTAAAGCTATCTCAGCGGGTTCACGGGAATAAAAAGAATGATAGAGGTAGGCAGAGGCCAATCCTAGGATAACGAATAACACTAAGATTAAGCCGTTACGCCGCTGGCTTATATTTTGTAACAGAATCATTCGACACCTCTCCCTAATCTGTGTAGTGATATAGAGATAATCGATAGTAATGGAGATATTTTTTTCAATTCTCCGTGTGACCGGGTTAATGTATTAGCCCGGTCACACGGAGGAGACAAGCGCAGCGCGTCAGTGTCATCTGGATAGTAGGTGTGAAAAATAATATTTCCATTCTCATCTAAGCTTGTACGACTATCACCCTACCCACGGCTTGGCTATTGCCAGAGTGATCAAATATCGCTCTTCATTAGGATGTCTGTCATCTTTAAAACGCCCTATGTCCAGTTTGATCTGGTACTGATCACTGGCTTGCCAATAAGTTGCTTCAAAGCCTCTTAAACTATGAAGTTGAGCATGTAATTCTGGTGTATTAGCCAAGGGTTGGTATCCTTTAGTAAGTACCCAACCCGATTTGCGCCACTGATCTTGTAAATCCAATACTATCTTAATTGCATCGTTGTAGAGTAAAGGCTCAATTTGTGGCGACATGCGCACGCTATTGATTATTCCATCATCAAACATAACAGTAAAAAATCGGGCTGGGGGAGTCACAAATCCATATTTGAGGTCAGTAAAACGTAAACGTGCATCCGTTTTCGGAGTGTTATACCAAGCATGGCCTGGAAGATGTGGGGCAATAGCAGCACTAGATCGCTGCCTCATCGCCTCGTAAGGTTCACCAATCACTAGGGCTATTTCTGGGTCACGAGAATAAAATGAATAATAGATATAGGCTATCCCCAAGCCCAGAACGATTGACAATGCTAAAATAAAACCACCGTGCCGTCGGCTTATTGATTGTAACAGTCTCATTTGTCACCGCCTCTTGCAGCAATTTCTTCTATAGATTTTTGTATCAAACCTCGATTGCTACCATTTAGCAATTCATTAAAACGAGTTGCCGCCTTAAGAACGAATGGCATACGTGAGTTGATATTGGATAGGTCTAGTCCCCAGTCATCGATAAATTTGATAGTTCTACCATCGTTAACAGGTACGCATTGACTAGTTAGCGTTAATTCAACAGATTCTGATGCACCAGAAAGTAAACCGCTGATATAGGTCCAATGGTTGCTACGCAATGCCCATACGAAACTGTTATCACTGTACATTGAGGGTTGTAATATATTGACCTGCTCGTGGTAAGCAAGGTACTCGACACTTTTAGCAATATTACCCGAATCTATCGCCTCAAAGGTTTGTAAAATCTCCGCATAGTCGTTACCAAATCGTAACGTCTCTTGCTTTATCGGCCACAATATCGGGAATTGGCTATTGCCGTAGATATTTTTACGTGCAGGCAGGCAAGTTTTGAGTTCCTCCAACCCACGTTGCTTGTAGAAAGCGTGCAGCGGATATACATCCAGAAATAACGATGTATTTCCCAGAGTCATCATTTGATACACATGGTTGACTGATGCGTATGCTAATCCTTTTTCACCAATAGGCAAATCAGCAGGTACTGGATTATTTTTGTTAGCTTTCCTAGTTACTTCTATAGCTTGCCCAACATCATCCGCACTTTCACCGGCAATAATAAACGGTGGGTAACCAGGGAACATCGGATTATCTACTTCTTTTTTTGCCTCCTCCATGACTTTAGTCGAGCGTTTTTGGGCGTCATGCTCAGCTTCCACTTTTTTCATTACCGTAGAAGCATGCATCAATCCACACCCTACCTGCTTAGAAGCAAAAGCAGCAAGACCGGCCCATTGGAAACGATTATCGGCCAACCAAATTTTAGCATAAGCTGCACTAATTTTTTGGTTGCGTTCTATGGGATCGGCAATCAACTTGCCTCCCGGTGCAACAATGTCTTCGGCCTCTTTCTGATACCTGCGCCAGACACACTCACAAGTGAGTATCGGTACATCAATGACTTTAATTTGTTTTCCGTCTTTTTCTTCGAGATGGCAGTCACAGGCTGCAACAGATTGGGTGCTCTTGTACAACTCCATGTCATCGTATTTATGTTTTTTAAAGACTTCGGTCATTTACATCTTCCTGATTAAAATAGGTTTAATATCATGCTATGACTAAGCGTTTATATTCTTCTGTTCGTCTCATCCATCTTTTTAATGAGGCGCGTCAACTAGACCGACTGAGAAGGATTTATTTTGATGGTGAACGGTGTGCTGGTTAAACCCTCTTCAAGATTCATACCATAACCATCACTTGTTCCCGAATGTTCCAGCCCTTTATTTGTCAGAATGTAAGGCACATTAGAGATAGGCTCATTTGTATAGTCTCTGACAAGTTTAATGTATAAGTCATTTTTAAGTATTTTCTGGCAATCATGGCAATAAACCGAATTTTCATCACTCATCGCTCTCTCTCCTGTTCTTTTTCTTGTTCCATCGCCAGCAGGTAATCCTGACTGGATACTTTTTCAATACGTTGTCCGGTTGCGAGTTTTTGCCGCAACCAGTGCTCAATCTGTGATTCCAGACTGCCTTCAGGCTGATCCAGTTGCTTCGCCATCTGGCCGTGGTTTTCCCATAAATCGCAATAAAGTGAACTGGTTAACACGTTCAGTCCGTAGGGAGAACGTAACCAGACTGCCAGCAAATGCTCACCCAATGTAAACGGGATTTCGCTGTTACCTTCGCTACACGCGTCGGGACGGCAAAACCGCATTGGTTGCGGCCTGTCTATCAGCAGTTCTGTGACGGGCGAACCCAGCAGGACGCACCATCATCCGCCTCGTCATAACGGTTCCAGTGGAAATGCACCTTGATGGCCCCGTTTTTATTGACGAAAATTTCCTCGCCGGCCGGCCCGACCACCATCGCGGTTTCATCGCCATCGGCCAGCGGTTTGTAGTGAAACGGCGGGCGCCAGTCGGCAAGACCGTCGATAAAGCTGAAATCATTGCTGAGTGTGGTGCCTTCACCGCCATCGTGCCCGAATGCCTGCGGGCAGCGGCCATAATGATGGATGCCGACAATCTGCCAGCGGGTATTGAGCGGGGTATGGGGGTGATTTTTAATTTCGAAGATTTTGCCCGGCATCAGCTTGATGCAGTTACTGCGCCCGTTGCCGCTTTGCTTCTGGTTATCCAGCGCTTCCTGCCGGTATTTCAGGAACGGTTTGGCGGCGGCATCTTTCTGGAAACGCCCGTAGCTCTCGAACACGGTATAGGGGGTCTGGCTGCCGAAATCGCGGTAACCGTCGCTGCTGTGCATATGGGAGAGGTGATAGCACGGGCTGTCCGGGTTGTAATCTTTGTGCAGGCTGCGTTGCGGACTCATGCCGACGCCCAGATAGACCTGATAAATGGTATCCAGCCCGTGTGCCGTCTCCGGTTGCGGGTTGTACTGCAACGGCAGGCCGGCGATCCGAAAAACAAAACGTAACCCGCTTTTGGCGGTGGGCGGCATAGTCATTGTGGTTGCTCCTTGTTGTGATGGCTTACATTTCCCCCGGATCGCGGTAACAGTCCGGATTCAGGGTCAGCGGCCAGTTCTTGCAGGTACAGCGATTCTTTATCTTTTTTCATGCTTTCCTTAGATGATTCATTGATGCTATCAATATATGGCGTGCCCGTGTTTCAATGAAATAGATAAGATATCTTGAGGGTTACTTATTATGCAGATAATGACATAAATATCATTAATGAATAGGGCTGTTTTTAAGTAGGTTAGAAGGGGATTGATAAAGCGTATTGACTTAATTTCAGACCTGCACTGGGTTGAGAGAGGAATTCAAAATTTTGCCATTGTTAATAGATTGTGAACTAAATCACAAATTGGCACGGCTTTTTGTTTCCAGTCATGCTGTCATGCACGTTTCAGGCTTTTATCTGGTGTTTATTATCGTGGACTTTATATTTAGGATTGAGTGGGAAATATTTATCAATTTGGTGGTGTAAAAGGTCATTTATATTAATAATCATTCTGGAAGTTTATTTTGTAATGGTTGTTTTCTTTTGTGTTTCTTATGGGTCTGGGCTCATCAGAATAACTAGTTAAAATAGTGGCTAAGATAATCTCATTATTCTTATACCCGTCGTCTTTCAAGTTGCAGCTTTGTTGGCTGCGCTCACTCACCCCAGTCACATAGTGATCTATGCTCCTGAGGATGAGTTCCCTTGCCGTCGCGCTGCATCTTGAAATCCATTGGGTATATAACGAATGGAAATTAATTATTACTTTTAGTTCTTTGTCTAAACTATGTGGATATTTATAGTGAAATACCTTATAAAAATTATGAAGCTATATACTCAATGGAAAATAATATTAAACTTGAAAAACACTATTCTGTTTTTATCCATGAATTAAATGGCTGATTGGAAAAATCACTCATCAGATTTTCTTTTTCCTTAGGTAAATGAGCTTTATAAATCTCGATATTATAGGCATTGTTTCCAATAAAATTTACCGTTTTATTTTTTAGCCATTAATCCTATTTATATTAATTTTAATTAAATGACATTTCAAAATTGTGGGGCATTTTCTGACTCCTCATACTGCGGGGGAGTCAGGGATCCTCGGAATTTCAGTGTGTCATCATGATGAAAACCTATTTAATGACGGGCAAATTATGGAGCAAAATATCCTTAACACAGGCCCTAAGTAGAGGTTATATGATTAAATTTAACTCCTCCCCCATTCAATTTGCTTACTGGGTTCCTAATGTTTCAGGTGGGTTGGTGATCAGTAAAATTAAACAGCGAACTCATTGGGATCATCACTATAATCGCCGATTAGCCCAGACCGCAGAAAATGTGGGTTTTGACTATGCCTTAACTCAAATTCGATTTACTGCCGGGTATGGTGCGGATAACCAACATGAATCGGTCACTTTTTCTCAGGATTTGCTTTCGGTCACAGAACGTCTGAAAGTGATCGCAGCACTTTTGCCCGGTCCCTGGAATCCGGCTCTGGCGGCTAAACAAATAGCAACGATTAGCCAACTCTATAATGCCCGCATCGCAGTGAATATTGTCAGTGGTTGGTTTCGCAGTGAATTCAAAGCGATTGGTGAACCTTGGTTGGATCATGAGGAGCGCTATTTGCGTTCCGAAGAGTTTATCCGCTGTTTAAAAGGCGTCTGGTCGCAGCCTTCTTTCAGTTTTGCGGGTGACTTTTATCGCTTTCGGGATTATGTTTTAAAACCGAAGCCTCTGGAGCCACTTCCTGAAGTTTTTCAGGGCGGGAGTTCGAGAGCGGCCAGAGATATGGCGACACGTGTTTCTGACTGGTATTTCACCAATGGTGGCAGCGTAGAGTATATCCAGAAACAGATTGAGGATATCAGGAGCAAAGAGAGATTGACTAACCACCGGGTCAAAATAGGGGTAAATGGCTTTGCCATTGCCCGTGATTCTGAGCAAGAAGCTAATGCAGTATTGCAGGATATTTTAGATCACAGTGATTTTGACGCGGTAAAAGGTTTTCACCATGAAGTACAGAATGCGGGCAATGCATCACCGGAAAAAGAGGGTAACTGGGCAAAATCGACACTTGAAGATCTCGTGCAATATAACGATGGCTTCAAAACCAATCTTATTGGCACCCCGTTGCAAATAGCCCAACGGATCATTGAATATAAAAAAGCGGGCGTAAACTTGATGTTGCTTGGCTTTCTGCATATTCAGGAAGAACTGGAATATTTTGGTAAAAATATCATCCCGCTTGTTCGTCAGCTTGAAAATGAATTGTAGCAGAACAAATTTTTATTCTCCCCCATAACAATTCTCTTCCACAACAAAAAGGAGTCACAAACCGATGTTGAAGATAGCCCTTGAAGCCGTGAATATCATCAGAAAAAAGACTCAAGATGCTTTTGACGGAGCAGGGAAGTTTGATTATAAACCGGATCGTTCCGTTGTCACCCAAACTGATCTCATGCTGGAAACAGAACTTCGTGACCTATTGGCAAAACGCAGTCCGGGTGTGCCTGTTTTGGGCGAAGAGTTTGGTCTGGAGGGCGCTGAAAAATTTGAATCTGGCTGGGTCATTGATCCCATTGATGGTACAAGGGCATTTTTATATGGCGTTCCGTTATTCAGTACATTAATTGCCTTTGTTGAACAAGGTGATCCCGTGGTGGGGGTGATGAGCTTTCCGGCGATTTCGACGGTGGTTTATGCGGCAAAAGGTGAGGGATGTTGGATGAGTGTGGAAGGTAAGCCACGGCGCCAACTCAAAATTGCCGAAAACTCACCGCAAAGGGTGGAACAGGCGGTGATCACCGCTTCAGGAATACACGGCACAAGCTATCATCTTGCCGATGGCACAATCGCTTATAATTTGGATTCGCTGGTAAAATCAGCCCGTGATTTTACTTTTGTCAATGATTGTTACCAACATGCCATGGTCGCCTCTGGACGCTTGCATTGTGCGATTGATACTTTGATGAAACCGTGGGATAGCGCGGCGATTTTGCCTTGCATTAAAGAAGCGGGCGGGGATTTCTGTACGTTAAAAGGCAGCCGGGAAAAAGTGATGTTTGGGGGAAGTCTGGTATCAGCATGTACACCCAAACTGCTTGATAGCGTAGTGGAAAGCATGAATTTTTCTATTATGGCTCAAGTAACAGGATAATGAGGATTAATTCTGAGGCCGTGTAATATATGGCCTCAGAATATTTTGTCAGAGTTGACAAACCAGCGCGGTATCAAGGCAGTTTCGTTGATAATTATCCCAGAAACCCGGAGGTTGGCTCGCAATATCACTTTCTAACAACATGGGCTTATGCCATTCATGTTTTAAACCCGCCTCATTGATGGCTTCTGCATATTGTTCACGGCTCCAGCGATACATCGTGAAAGGACTGGGAGGCGTCGTCAGAAATTCCGCTTTTACGAGAGTGGTATCTTTTACTGGCTCTTCACTCAGAACTTTGATGAAATAATTTTCATAATTCCCGTTTGCCAATCGATAATCAGGTTCAAAGGTATAAGCGACGAATTTACCGGACGGTTTAAGATGGTCGGCAACGACACGAAACATGGTCTTAAGATCTTCAAGTGATTCCGCATGGCAAAATAACCAGGCGGCCACGACGAGATCAAATTTTCCGAATGATCCCATCTTGCAGACATCACTGAGATGAAACTCTATGCCATCGTTGTATTGTCGCGATTTATTTCTGGCAATTTCTATCATTTTATCTGATATATCGACACCAATCACTTTTGATGCGCCGAGGCTTTTGAATTTCCGGCTAAAAAGACCATATCCACAGGCTAAATCTAACACTGATTTTCCTTGTACATCTCCGGCCAGATTGAGCATCGTCCGAATTTCTACATCAATATGGGGCGTTGAATCTGAAAAGCTCTCGTAAAGATGGGCAATAGGATTATATAAAATATTATCTTTCATTATTTTTTATCCTTAATTAAAGTCAAGATGTTCTTTTTGTTTATGGGATACATTAATTATTGTTGATTTAATATTTACTGATGTTTTTTCCTTTGGGATATATTAGGATGCCATTGATGAATTGGATATAATTATTTTTATACCCGTCATATTTCAAGTTGCCTCTTTGTTGGCTGTGCGCCCTTTCCGCCGCAATGCAACCCGGATTATTCTGGTTATATATTGGTTTTTTTATCAACCCATATTTTATGGGTTGATATTATCATTATTCTGTTTCTAAAAAACGATGAATTGCCCTGAGTACCGCTTCCGGTTTTTCTGCGTGTACCCAATGCCCACAACCAGCCACAACCCATGCTGTTGCTTGTGGAAATTGCCTGACGATATCTTCCCGATATGCTTCAGTCACGTAATCTGAGTTTCCGCCACGGATAAACAGGGCAGGTTTGTGCCAAGCAGGGATCGTTTCCCAACCGATAATCTTTTCGTACTCTTTTTGCAACACCGGCAGGTTGAATTTCCATTCCCCTTGACGGAACGATTTCAGCAGAAACTGAATGACGCCCTCTTCCTGAATGTCCTGACGCATAATCTCTGTTGCTGCTTGCCGGGTCTGTGCGCCGGCGGCCGTGACGTTGTTCAGCGCGGTGAAAATGCTGTCGTGCCGGCGAACGGGATAGGCAACGGGAGCCATATCAATCACGACGATTTTGTCAATCTGCTCTGGTGCCATGGCGGTCATGGCCATGGCGATTTTGCCCCCCATGGAATGCCCAATAACCGTGGCCTTGGATAGCGTGAGCTTATCAAGGAGCGCCAGAACATCCTGTGCCATATTGGGGTAATCCATGGTTTCCATCAGGGGTGAAATACCGTGATTACGCACATCAATTTGAATGACCGGATAATGTTGTTGTAAATCGCGTCCCAGCCCCCCAAGGTTGTTTAAATCGCCAAAAAGTCCGTGGATCAAGACAATGGGCGTCGATGATTGCGGATTTTCCGGTGTGTGGAAATGATAATTTAATTGACTATTTGACTTCATGGTTTACCTGAATTTAATGCCATTTATACAATGTTTAATATTGAGATGTTTAATATCATGACTCATGGGCAGTGACAAACTCAATGAGATGAAATAGATGTAACTGATTGATTTATTTTAGAGGAAAGTCGCTTTTCCAGAGATTGGCAATTTTAAAAAGAATCACTTTAAGTTATTGAAAGTTTAATTGTTTTGTTTTGTGGCATTATATCTTATAATCTCAGGATAATTTTTTCATTAAGAACAGTACTGGATAGAAATGAAAACGATAGAAGTTGATGAAGACCTTTACCGCTTTATTGCAAGCCAAACCCTGCATATCGGTGAAAGTGCATCTGATATTTTACGGCGCATCTTGAAATTGGACGCCGGGCAGCCAGTACAAATTACACCGCCTGCCAACGATCCTACACCTGTTGTTAAAATTCCCGTTGCCCGTTCCCGTGATGCGGTTCGCGTTATCCGCGAATTACTGCTTTCCGATGAATACGCTGAGAAGAAAAAATCTGTTGAACGCTTCATGTTGATCCTGTCCACGCTGTATAGCCTAAACAGTGAAAGTTTTTCCAAAACAACGGAAGCGATGCATGGTCGTACCCGCACCTATTTTGCAGGCGATGAGCATACGCTACTGGCTAGCGGTAAACAAACCAAGCCACGTCATATCCCCGGCACACCTTTTTGGGTGATCACCAATACCAATACTGACCGTAAGCGCAGCATGATTGAACATGTTATGCAGGATATGAAGTTTCCGGCGAATCTGATTGAAAAAGTGTGTGGCACTATTTAGTTATACCCAAAATAATTCGAGTTGCATCGCGGCGGCAAGGGAACACAGCCAACAAAGAGGCAACTTGAAGTATGACGGGTATAGTTGCTCTATAACCAACCGCTTAACTTATTTATACTGCACTGACAAAGTAAGCCAGTGCAGCCTCTCAGGAGAAATAAAGTGGCAATTCATCCAAGAGCAGGGCAACTTGCCCGGCAACATGATTTAATCAATGTTGCCCAGCTCACATCACAGTATTACACCTTGCAACCCCATTCCGAAAACCCAGCGCATCAGGTCAAGTTTGGCACTTCCGGCCATCGTGGTAGTTCTGGACGCAACAGTTTTAACGAAGCCCATATTCTGGCTATTTCCCAAGCGATCGTGGAAGTCCGTTCGCAGCAGGGAGTGACTGGGCCATGTTATGTGGGTAAAGATACCCATGCGCTTTCAGAAGCGGCGTTTATCTCGGTATTGGAAGTCTTGACGGCCAACGGTGTGGATGTGATTGTGCAGGAGAATAATGGTTTTACCCCGACTCCTGCGATTTCCCATGCCATTTTATGTTACAACCGTCAGGGAAAAAATCGGGCTGATGGGATTGTGATAACGCCATCCCATAATCCGCCGGAAGACGGCGGCATTAAATATAATCCCTCCAATGGTGGGCCAGCCGATACCGATTTGACCGCAATCATTGAACGGCGTGCCAACGAATTACTGGCGAATGATCTCAATGGGATCAAAAGAGTGCCTTATGAACGGGCATTAAAAAGTGAATACCTGCATTCTCAGGATTTGATTGATCCTTATGTCACTGCGTTGGGTGACGTTGTGGATATGGCGGCGATCCAGCAGGCAGGTTTAAAAATTGGCATCGATCCATTGGGCGGTTCCGGGATTGCATACTGGCAGCGGATTGGGGAGTATTACCATCTCGACCTGACACTGGTTAATGATAAGATTGATCAGACTTTCCGCTTTATGACTCTGGATCATGACGGTGTGATCCGCATGGATTGCTCATCTCGCTGGGCAATGGCGGGGTTGCTGGAGCTGCGCGGTAAATTTGATTTGGCCTTTGCCAATGACCCGGATTATGACCGTCACGGGATTATTACACCGGCTGGTTTGATGAACCCTAACCATTATTTGGCAACGGCGGTGGATTACTTATTCCGCCATCGTCCACAATGGTCTGAAAGTATTGCCGTGGGTAAGACTCTGGTTTCCAGCGCCATGATTGATCGTGTTGTTGCGGATTTGGGGCGCGAGTTAATCGAAGTCCCTGTCGGTTTTAAATGGTTTGTGGATGGATTGTACAAAGGCGAGCTGGGTTTTGGCGGAGAAGAAAGCGCCGGCGCCTCTTTCCTGCGTTTTGATGGTACACCGTGGTCAACGGATAAAGATGGTATCATCCTTTGTCTTCTGGCGGCTGAAATGACCGCCGTGACCGGAGAGAATCCACAGCAGCGTTATGACAAATTGGCGGCCAAATTCGGCACCCCCAGTTACAGCCGTATTCAGGCGGCGGCGACGCATCAGCAAAAAGCCTTGTTGTCCAAATTATCACCAGAAATGGTCAAGGCCGACAGGCTGGCGGGCGATCCAATCACGGCCCGCCTGACAACCGCATCGGGCAATGGCGCTTCCATTGGTGGCCTAAAAGTCATGAGTGACAATGGCTGGTTTGCTGCCCGTCCTTCCGGTACGGAAGAAGCCTATAAAATCTATTGTGAAAGTTTCCTCGGTGCGGAACATCGGGAAAAAATTGAGCAAGAGGCACAGGAAATCGTCAATCAAGTGTTTACTGCGGGTTAAGTTTTAACCCGTATCTCAATAATAAGCCGTAGCAACCGCTACGGCTTTCCGGTTTTTATGGCGCTCTATTTTTTATCCCAAAGCAACCATCAAGGCTCCGACGGTAATCAGGGCAACCCCTGCGGCAGCGACCAGAGAAATTTTTTCCCCCAATAATATCACGGCCAGAATGACGGCAAATACCACGCTCAATTTATCGATGGGAGCCACTTGGGAAACGTTGCCATGCTTGATCGCCAGAAAATAGAATAGCCAGGAAAGCGCCCCGGCAACGCCACTTAATAGGATAAACAGGAGCGCCTTGCGATTGGCGAGAACTTCGCTGATGAGATTCAATTTTCCCTGCACAACAACCACGCCGACCAGAAACAGGGCCATGATGACAGCACGAATGGCGGTTGCTGTATTGGTATCCAAATTCTGCAACCCAATTTTTCCAAAGATAGCCACCAGTGCTGCGGTTAGCGCTGATAGTAAGGCATAAATCAGCCAGGTACTCATTTCAATTAATGCTGAGTTAACATATTAAGTGCAACAGGCGGAATATTAAAAGGCGTGAGTCAACTGTGATACATTTCACGGCTCTCACACCCGAAATCATGGCCTGATA
>NZ_MUBK01000028.1:0-11620 GCF_002127545.1 Xenorhabdus beddingii | reverse complement strand
GAATTAAGATTAAATATGACACCAAGAAAGGTTTTAAATGGGCTAACCCCCATCGAAGCCTATACGGGGCGCACATTGCACTTATTGTGTTAATCCAGCATCCTTCAATAGATAAAATAAATAATTCAGCCTTTATCCTCCTCCCATATTTATTGATAAAAGGATGAGGTAAGAATGTTTAATACCCTATTTAATTATTTAATCATTATTTTCGTTTTTATCAAAAATAAAAATGATTGAAGTAATCTTTCTATTAAAAAGGTTTACCTATGAAATCTAATTTTTGGAGAAAGATTTATCTTGTTTTATTCAGCGGGTTATTTATTTTTTTACTCGCCAATTGTGCCCAAAATAAGCGCCATTTATTCAAAACTCAGGAGAAACCGATGGCACATCGTTTGAACCCGATATCAAGTGAACCAATCTATCTGCGTCGTGCAGGGGACTCTAATTCTGAATTCGATATTTCTCAAGCATCTGCCCATTGGGTTGATAGACAGACGCTATTATGGCCAGATGGCGCGCAAAAACCCATTGTCCGCCTGTATTATAATCGCAACAATCAGGTGGCGGTGAATGATCAAGGCTATTTTACCGATGAGTATCGGGTGCTTACACCGACCATCATAAGTCAGGAAACCGCAAGCAAGTTTCCCCATTTGGCAGAGTGGGCGGCATTCCGTCTGCCAGAGGGCGTGGATATGGATCAACTGTTGCTTGGGGATTTAGTGGTGCTGGCTGCCGATGAGCAGGATTTATTGTCCGCAGCAGCCCAAGTACAAACGGCTGGCGTATTGGATGATCGCTTTGCTGAGGCGGCTGATAAATTGGAATATGGGGCACGGGTCAATGATGAAGGCGTCATTTTCCGGTTGTGGGCGCCGACTGCCCAAGAGGTTGGTCTGGTTATTTACGATCAGGATAAACAGATGATTGCCAGACACACAATGCAGCGTGATGCAGCGAGCGGTTCTTGGTCATGGCAAGGGGATAAACGTTTAATCGGGGCTTACTATCGTTATGCTTTAAAGGTATACCATCCATCTTCCCGCAAGATTGAACGCTATGCCGTGACCGACCCCTATTCTCACAGTCTGTCCACTAACTCGGAATACAGTCAGGTTGTCAATCTGGATGATGAATCCCTAAAGCCACAAAATTGGGATCATTTACTCGCTCCACACCCGCAAAACACCCCCGCAGATATTGCGCGTATGACTATCTATGAAGCGCATATCCGCGATTTGTCTGCGACAGACAACACGATACCGGAAGTTTGGCGGGGCAAGTATCTGGCGCTGACTGACAATAATAGCGATATGTTCAAACATCTTCAGGCACTCAGTCAGGCGGGAATGACCCATATGGAGTTGCTGCCGGTCTTTGATATCGCTTCTGTGAATGAATTCAGTCATCAGGTGGCGGATCTTGATCATCCTTTCAGCCGTTTATGCCACATTAATGCAACGGTGAGAAATAGCCGATTTGCGGGTTATTGCCAGAGTTCATTGACTGTGCGGGAAGTTTTTCAGCAATTACAACGTGATGACAATATCAAGAACCCGCAAGTGCAAGAATTAAATGCGATGGTGGCAGAAACGGATTCTTATAACTGGGGCTATGATCCGTTTCATTACACAGTGCCTGAGGGGTCTTATGCCACCGACCCGGAAGGCTCTGGCCGGATAAAAGAATTCCGCACTATGGTTCAGGCCATCAAGCAGCAATTGGGCATGAATGTGATCATGGATGTTGTTTACAACCATGCCGATGCAGCCGGTCCTACCGCCCGCACGTCAGTATTGGATAAAATTGTGCCTGGGTATTACCACCGTTTGGATGAAGTCACAGGCCATGTGGAAAATAGTACCTGTTGTTCTGATACCGCGCCGGAACGTCGCATGTTTGCCAAACTTATTGAAGACTCACTGGTGACTTGGGTTAAGGATTATAAGATAGATGCCTTTCGGTTTGATTTGATGGGCTATCACCCTAAAGCGCAAATCGTGTCGGCACTGGAAAAAGTGCGCACGGTTAACCCATCGATCTACTTTTTGGGTGAGGGGTGGAATTCCGGGCAGGACGATCGATTCGAAACGGCGTCGCAGATTAACCTTAAGGGGACAGGCATTGGCACGTTCTCTGATCGGTTGCGGGATGCGGTACGTGGTGGCGCGCCGTTTGATGTTGCCGATAGTATTCGGGTTAACCAAGGGGTCGGGAATGGTGCGGGAACATTACCCAATGAAATCGCGCGATTAGATGCAAATGAAATCCGCCATTTGTGGGATCTGGTACGCCTTGGCATGGCGGGTAACCTGGCCGATTTTGTCATGATTGATAAAGACGGCGCAGTGAAAGCAGGGCGGGAAATTGATTATAAGGGTGTCATGGCGGGTTATGCCTCAGAGCCGACTGAAGTGCTGAATTATGTCTCGAAGCATGATAATCAAACATTGTGGGACATCATTAGCTATAAGGCCGCACCTCAGGCAAATCTCATGACCCGGGTTCGTATGCAGGCAATTTCTCTTGCCACAATATTTCTTGGTCAGGGGCTGGCTTTTGATCAACAGGGGTCAGAGTTATTGCGCTCAAAATCGTTTACCCGTGATTCCTATAATGCGGGTGATTGGTTTAATCGTGTGAGTTATGACTATAAAGATAATAATTATGATGTCGGAATGCCGGAACGTGGCAATGACGGTAAAAATTATCCACTGATTAAGCGGATTAAAAATCAGGTAAAAAATCCTGGTCAGCCTGAATTATTACAGATGACGGCTTTTTATCAGGAGTTATTGCGTTTGCGCCAATTTTCGCCCTTGATGGTACTGGGTGATGGCGCTGCTGTTAGGCAACGTGTTGATTTTTTGAATGTCGGTCCACATCAGCAAATCGGATTATTGGTCATGACAATCGATGATGGCAACACAACCTCTCATGATCGGGATTGGCGATTTGATGGTTTGGTGGTGGTCATTAATGCGGCTCCGTGGTCTGTCACGGTCAAAGACCTTAATATTAATGGATTGAAATTAAATGATATTCAACGTGAATTGGGTCAGTCTTCTCTGGCGGCGGGAATACGTATCACGAAAAAAGGGGAAGTAACCATGCCCGCTTGGTCAGCCGCAGTGCTGGTTTTACCTCAGGAAGGGATACGTGGCACAGGCTTACCTGTTCGTAGGAAATAACAGGACGTAATCTGCCGCCCGAACACAACGCCGGAGCTTTTTTTCATCTTCGGCGCTCACGTTTCCTCAAGGGCCTCTCCAATTTGGGGTGGCTCTTCCAACGGTAGAATAAAGTGAAAACTCGCTCCCCCTTTTTTATTATTATCCGCCCATATCTTTCCACCGTGAATTTCGATGATAGATTGGCAGATGGCTAAACCTAATCCAACACCGGGTATGGCTGATCCTTTACTGGCGCGTGAAAATTTATCGAAAATGAATTGCTCCTGCCCCGCAGGAATGCCGGTTCCTGCATCCCAGACTTCGATATGCACCTGTTTATGGCCTGTTTTTTGTTCAATGATGGCCTGTATCCCAAGAGGTGTCTGTTCATGGGTATATTTAATGGCATTTTCCAGCAGGTTGATAAAAACCCGCTCTAATAAGGCGCCATCACAGTGCAGGAGTAAATGGGCAGGTAGGGAAAGTGCTACGGTATAACGGTTGAGGGGATATTCCAGTGAACGTAAAGCGTTACCAACAATTTCGTCCAATGAATACCATTCGAGGTTGAGTTGAATGCCGCCTGATTGAATGCGCGCCATATCCAGCAGGTTATTGACCAACCGTGATGTGCTGAGAATTTGTTGGCGGATTTGGTGCACTTGTTGCGTGTGCGCTGAATTTTCAGCGGACAAATCCAACATCAGTATTTCTGTTTGCCCGAATAGCACGGTTAATGGCGTGCGCAAATCGTGAGACAGCGCAGCCAGTAGCGAGTTGCGCAGTTGTTCACGCTCGGTTTCCAATTTGGCAGATTCAGCACTGCGGGCAAGGTATAAACGTTCCAGTGCGTTGGCGATAATGCCGGTGAAAGTTTGTAATAACCGTTGTTGTTCCGGGACGAATAATTGGCGCAGGTTAGGGGATTCAATGGCAAGAACGGCAAATACCTGTGAAGGGGTGGCGATAGGCAGTAATTGGTAAGGCACCCCCGGTAATGTATCCGTTCCCGCGCCGGCAGGTTGTTTTTTATCGAAACACCATTTGGCAATCGCTTCGTCAATTTGCATCTGGCCGCCGTTATTGGATTGCACTTGATATAGATGGTGGCGGCTGTCTGGCAATAACAGCCCGGTTTTTGCTTGAAAGCTATTGGATAAAAAGTGATAGCTGATGCGGGCAACCTCTTCTTCGTTCAACGCCCGGCTGAGTTTACGGGTAATTTCATAGAGGTGCCGTGTTCGCTGTTCACGATAACGGGCAATTCTGGCCTGATAGCGGATACCAGAGGTCAAGTTTCCGACAACTGTGCCGACAATCAGCATTACAGTCAGTGTGAGCAGGTATTGCATGTCTTTGACTGCCAGTGACCAGTGTGGTTGGACAAAGAAAATGTCGAAACTGATGACATTGATAAAAGCGGCAAAAACCGAGGGCCAGCGGCCATAAAACAGGGCGATAATGACAACGCCGAGCAGGTAGAGTGTCACCAGATTGGCTTTATCAAGGGTAAATAAGAAAGCCCGGGAAAAGAGAGTAATGAGGGCGCAAAGCATGATAGCCATCATGAAGCCCTGAACTGAGCCTCGCCATTTGCCATTGAATGTTCGGTTATCCTTTTGCTCTTTATCCCAGCGCCTTTTGTCTTCCAGAGCCACAATAATCAGATCCAGATCGGGACCCAGTTTTCCCAGTTTTTCCGAAAAATCGGCTCGCCATTTATAGCCGAAGAGTGTCGAGTGTGCATCGTAATAGCGGCCAATCAGGATCTTCCCCAGATTATGATCTCTTGCGTAGCGCAGGATCGCTTTTTCTTCGTCAGAGTCGGATAGTGTTGCGGTCTCCGCCCCCAGATCCTGTGCCAGTTTCAGGGCTTTTAGAATGGTGCGGCGTTTTCCTTCTGACAACCGGTGTAGTTTAGGGGTTTCAACGTAAACAGCGTGCCAGATGCAATTCAGTTTTGTGGCTAAACGGGCCGCTTTCCGAACCAGTTTTTCATTGCCTGCATTGTCGCCAATGCATAACAGTAAATTGTCCCGTGTATGCCATACCGGTTCTTTTCCCAGCGTATCACGACAAGCGCGCATTTGATCATCTACGCGATCTGCGGTGCGGCGCAACGCCAATTCGCGCAAAGCAATCAGGTTTTCTTTACGGAAAAAATGTTCAATGGCCCGTTCAGCCTGATCGGATAGATAAACTTTGCCTTCTTTAAGCCGCTGCCGCAGATCGTCAGGCGGGAGATCAACCAGAACAACATCATCAGCCTGATCAAAGATATGATCGGGAATGGTTTCGCGAACACGAATACCCGTTATACCGCCGACAATATCATTCAGGCTTTCCAGATGCTGTACGTTGATGGTGGTCAGGACATCAATGCCGGCTTCCAGTAATTCTTCTACATCTTGCCAGCGTTTAGGGTGGCGACAACCTTGAGGATTACTGAATGCCAATTCATCCATCAAAATAATGGCAGGATGACGGGCGATAGCCGCGTCAATATCAAATGCGGCTATCCTGCGTTCATGACGGCGAAAATATTTTGCGGGCAATTGGGGCAACCCTGCCAATAGGGCTGCGGTTTCTTGTCGTTCATGAGTTTCAACAACGCCGATGATCACATCCAGCCCTTGAGCCAACAGTCGCTGGGCTTCTTGCAGCATGGCATAGGTTTTACCGACACCGGCACAAGCCCCGAAAAATATTTTGAGCTTGCCGCGTGGTTTTTCGTTTGCCAATGTCAGTAAGTCATCTGGATCAGGGCGTTGTGGGTCATTTTGGCTCATATTTTATCTGCCTTTTGGCTATTTTTTTGCTGTGTTTTTGGGTGTAGATTATCCAGTGCCAAATTGAGTTCCAGTACATTCACGACAGGTTCACCCAGATATTCCAGCAGAGGATATTGAATATTTTTCTGAATTAATTCATGAATCACCTGCAGTGGTAAATGGCGCGCTGTAGCGACACGTTGTGCCTGAAACTCGGCTGCGGCGGGAGAGATATGAGGATCAAGCCCACTGCCGGAAGCTGTCACGAGATCAACAGGAATCGGCAGGTTTTCAGGATAATTGAATAGGCGTACTTTAATTATGTTTTGGTGAATTTTACTGATTAAGGCGGGATTGTTCACAGAGAAATTGCTTCCTCCGGATGATAGCGTGTTATACGGTTTTTCTGCCGTCATGGAAGGGCGGCCATGAAAATAGGTGGTTTGGGTAAAGTGTTGACCGATTAATTCCGAACCAATCCATTGGTGATTGTGTTCAATCAACGAACCTTGAGCCTGATGGGGAAATAAGACATGGGATATCCCTGTCACCAGCAATGGATAGGCAATCCCGGTGATGAGGGTAAGAAAGGCTAGCAGGACAATGGTGGTACGTAGCTGGATCATGTTCATCACCTTATTGGAAGGTCTGAATATTTTAAAATGGGTTAAAAATTAACGCAGTGAGTAACAGATCAATGACCTTGATGCCGACAAAAGGCACAATCAACCCCCCCAGACCATATATCCACAGGTTTCGGCGTAAAAGTGACAGTGCGTTCATTGGGCGATAATTGATGCCTTTTAAGGCCAATGGAAGCAGGAATATAATGATTATCGCATTGAAAATGACCGCCGACAGTACCGCAGATTCCGGGGAGTGAAGGCGCATGATGTTCAGGTCATTGAGCTGTGGATAGGTGACGGCAAAGGCTGCGGGAATGATAGCGAAGTATTTGGCGATATCATTGGCAATGCTGAAGGTGGTTAGGGCGCCGCGGGTCATCAGCATTTGTTTGCCAATATGGACAACTTCAATCAGTTTAGTGGGGTTGGAATCCAGGTCCACCATATTGCCCGCCTCTTTTGCCGCCTGTGTGCCGGAATTCATGGCAACGGCAACATCGGCTTGTGCCAGTGCGGGCGCATCGTTTGTGCCATCACCGGTCATGGCGACCAGACGCCCCTCTGACTGATATTGGCGGATCAGCGCCAGTTTCGCTTCGGGAGTGGCTTCTGCCAGAAAATCATCAACGCCGGCTTCGGCAGCAATGGCGGCGGCAGTCAGGTGATTGTCTCCCGTGATCATCACCGTCTTGATCCCCATTTTGCGCATTTCATTGAAACGCTCTTTGATCCCGCCTTTCACAATATCTTTTAAGGCGACAACGCCCAAAACCCGCTGGTTCTCAGCAACGACCAGTGGGGTTCCTCCTTTGTGTGCGACTTGCTGTACCAACAGATCAATGGCATTGGGAAAATGGCTGTGGTTGGCTTCAATGTGGCGGCGGATAGCATCTGTAGCGCCCTTGCGTATCATGCGATCCCCAATGTTGATACCGCTCATGCGTGTCATGGCGGAGAAAGGCACAAAGGTGGCGTTCAGCGCCCGCAGATCGCGTTCACGCATATTGAAACGCTGTTTTGCCAAAATCACGATACTGCGCCCTTCCGGTGTTTCATCGGCAAGGGAGGAAAGTTGGGCGGCATCGGCCAATTGCTGTTCCGTTACGTCAGGAGCGGGTAGAAATTGTGATGCCTGACGGTTGCCTAATGTAATGGTGCCTGTTTTATCCAGTAGCAGAACATCGACATCACCGGCGGCTTCAATGGCGCGTCCGCTTGTGGCAATGACATTGGCTTCTAACATGCGGCTCATTCCTGCAACCCCAATGGCTGAAAGTAATCCGCCAATGGTGGTTGGAATCAGGCAAACCAGCAGGGCAATCAATACCGTGAGTGTAATGGGTGTGCCGGATTGATTGGCGTGTACACTGAACAAAGAAAAAGGCAGGAGGCTGACACAAACCAGCAGGAAGATAATGGTCAAGGCAGTCAGTAAAATGGTGAGGGCAATTTCATTGGGGGTTTTGCGTCGTTTGGCGCTTTCAACCATGGAAATCATTCGGTCCAGAAAAGTTTCCCCCGGATTGACGGTACATTCGATGATCAACCAATCAGATAAAATCCGGGTCCCCCCCGTAACAGAGGAGAAATCTCCCCCTGATTCGCGGATGACGGGGGCGGATTCTCCTGTAATGGCGCTCTCATCCACGGAGGCTCCCCCCTCAAGGACTTCACCATCACAGGGAATGATGTCGCCGGCTTCGACCAGAACAATATCCCCTTTGCGCAGCGTATCGGAAGTCACTTTTTCCTTGGTGGCCTCACGACGGGGTGAGGCAAGTTTCATCGCCCAACCGGTTTTTTTTACGCCTTTTAAACTGGAGGCTTGCGCTTTGCTGCGTCCCTCTGCCAATGCCTCTGCAAAATTGGCAAACAGCACGGTAAACCATAACCAAAGTGCAATGGCGCCGGTAAACAGCAGGTCATTGGTGAACAACACGTTATCGCTGAATGGCGAATACCCCGTTAATTGCCCTATCAAGATGCAAAACCATAAGGCGGTAGTCAGGCAGCTTCCCAGATAGACAATGAACATGACAGGATTATGCCATTGATGGGCGGGATGGCATTTTTTAAACGAGTCAATGAGTGCATGGCGAATCAAAGTGGGTTCAAATAATCGTTGTTGTTTGTTTTTCATGCAAAATCTCCCATTTCACTGCCAAAATTGTAAATATTCTGCAATCGGGCCGAGAGCCAGGGCAGGGATAAAGGTGAGCGCGCCAATCAGTAAAATGACCAGAATTAATAATCCGATGAAGAGGGAACCGTGGGTGGGTAGGGTGCCACTGCTGATCGGTTGGCGCTTTTTGCTCATCATGGAACCGGCGATGGCCAGAACAGGAAAAATGAGGCCAAAACGCCCCAGAAACATAACGGCTCCCAACAGCAGGTTATAGAAAACGTCGTTGACATGCAGGCCGGCAAAGGCACTGCCATTGTTGTTGGCTGCGGATGAGAGGGCATAAAGGACTTCAGTAAAGCCGTGCGCGCCGGGGTTTGCAATCGCACTACGTCCGGCGTCGGTTGAAATTGCCAGAATGGTTCCCAACAGGATAAGGGAAGGGGTGACCAAAAGCGCCAATGCGACCATTTTCATCTCATAGACATCGATTTTTTTGCCTAAATATTCAGGGGCGCGACCAATCATCAAACCGGCAATAAATACCGCCAGCAGAACGAACAGCAACATGCCATAGAGACCAGAACCGACACCGCCAAATATCACTTCGCCAATTTGCATTAACCAAAGCGGAATCATTCCACCCAGCGCGGTGAAGGAGTCATGCATGGCATTTACGGCACCACAGGAAGCCGCCGTGGTCACTACGCTATACAGGGAGGAAGCAAGGACGCCGAAACGGGCTTCTTTTCCTTCCAGATTTAAATGGCTATTGACGTTGGGCTGCATAAGATGGGGATTACCCACGATTTCGGCGTGCATGACAACGCTGACGGCAACAATGAAGACGATGCTCATCGCCCAGAGTAAGGCATACCCCTGACGATTGTCCCCCACCACCCGACCGAATGCGAAACACAGCGCACAGGGGATCAAAAAGATAGTCAGGACTTGGACAAAGTTACTGAGTGACGTCGGATTTTCAAATGGATGAGCTGAGTTTGCCGCAAAAAAACCACCGCCATTCGTTCCCAAAAGTTTTATCGCTTCCTGAGAGGCAACGGGTCCCATGGGGAGCAAATGTTGCTGGCCTTCAAGGGAATGGATGAGGATATAGGAGGAAAAATTTTGCATAACCCCCTGACTGACGAAAAATAAGGCAATGATAAAGGCCAGTGGAAGCAAGAGATATAAAGTGATGCGTGTAATATCGATCCACGCATTTCCCAATGTGTTAACGCCTTGACGGGAAAATGCCCTGATTAACACGAAAGCCACTGAAATTCCGGTTGCCGCAGAGAGAAAGTTTTGAACCGTTAACCCGACCATTTGGCTCAGATAGCTCAGGGTATTCTCTCCGCTATAAGCCTGCCAATTGGTATTGGTGACAAAACTTATCGCCGTATTAAGTGCCAGATCCCATTGCAAGCCAGCAAAATGTTGTGGGTTCAATGGCATATTTCCCTGATTCATCAGGAGGATAAATAATAACACCAGCCCTGCGATATTGAAGATGAGAATGGTGAGGCCATACTGCCACCCGTTCATTTCTTTCAGGTTGTTGCCCGGTTTTTTCAGGCCACAGCAGCGCCACAGGATTGTTTCTGCTTTTATGAGCCAGCGGGGTAATTCACCTTCGATCAGACCGGCGATGAGGCTGCCGAGAGGTTTGCTCAATAGAAACAGAACGAGCAAGAAGCTGGCAATCAGTAGAAAGGCGGATGCAGCCATACTTAGAAATCCTCCGCATTCAATAATGCATAAATCAGGTAACCCAATAGTAGAATGACCAGAAAAATTCCAATGATGAGAAAGATATTCATGGTGTATCCCCTTACCTATTTCTTTAATAATTAGCCGGTTACAGCATATAAGTGAGCATATAAAGAAGTGATTGAAAGAGATCCCGAAAGTATAAAAAAGTATCAATGACAAACGGAATTAATTGACAAGACGTTATTAAGGCAAGTGTAGCAAATTCTGGATAGTTAATTTTTTGTTTTCAAATTGTTTGTTTTGTTTCTGTTTAAGTATCGTTTTTGTAATTAAATTACGCAACAAGAAAAAAAAGGTGATTTATGCCCCTGAAAAAGTGGTCTGATGAGTAGTAAGTTTTCAGTTTGTCAGGTAAAATTTTATACATCTTACAGATTCAGCCCATGAGGAGGGGTCAATGTCTCTTTATCGTGAATACTCCTGGCATCAGGTTCTCTTACGGCGCATTGGCGCTCTATCACTGGGCGTTATTGCGCTTCCTGTCATGTTGTTTCGTCGTGATCGTGCCCGTTTTTATAGCTATCTGCATAAAGTGTGGGCAAAAACCAGCGATAAGCCAGTATGGTTGGCATGTTCAGAAATCGCCTCAGGTCATCGAAATCGCTAAGATTGCGCTATGACGGAATTTGATCACATTTTTCCGTCTTCCCCGTTCCCATGCTGGATGTTTCTGCCTGATCGGGTATTGTGAATATAATATTTTGCATATGGTATTTTGACACCTTGCTAGTTTATTCTGGCGAGGTGTTTTGTTTTATACGCCAGTTGGCGAATGAATTGACTTAATTCATGACAGGTATCTGTTTTATGGTGAAAAAGCTGAATAAAAGAGGGAATGTGATGAACAATGTTGAATTAGAACATGTGCTCAATACGGAATTGAATATCCGTGAATTTCAAGATTATGCCCCCAATGGCTTACAGGTGGAAGGACGTTCCCATGTTCAACGGGTGGTGACAGGCGTGACCGCTTGTCAGGCATTATTGGACGAAGCGGTTCGCTTGGAAGCGGATGCCGTCATTGTTCATCATGGGTATTTTTGGAAGAATGAATCTCCTGTGATCCGTGGCATGAAACGTCGTCGTTTGCAAACCTTGCTCTGCAATGACATCAACCTGTATGGCTATCATCTCCCGCTTGATGCC
>NZ_MUBK01000027.1 GCF_002127545.1 Xenorhabdus beddingii | reverse complement strand
TGGTCCCACCTGACCCCATGCCGAACTCAGCAGTGAAACGCCGTAGCGCCGATGGTAGTGTGGGGTCTCCCCATGTGAGAGTAGGGAACTGCCAGACATCAATTAGTCAGAAAAGCCATCCGTCAGCGGATGGCTTTTTTGCGTTTGATGATTTGAGAAAATGATAGAACTCAAAAAATTATAGAGTAAAAAAAAATCACTTCAAAGAATTATACAGGCTATAGCCTGCGATAGTGCCAGCTACATCATAAGCAATATCATGCCAACTCCAGCCCGTTCCAGATGGACGGCTATCATAGAGTTCTTTTGCTGCACCAAGACCGATTGAGAGTAATACACCAAACTGTGCACTTTCACGATGCCCCCAATTTTGACGCTCTCCATAGGCGTTTCCGGCTGCTGTGACGACGGCAGAAAACAAGAAATGCTGTGCTTTATCTTTTCCAGTCCAGTTGTCATTGGCCTGACGTATATTGGAGCAAGATGTATTTAATAAAAGAGGAGAAATAATTAATATATTTCTTATAAGAGGGATGACCGTTTTCTTCATCGTGATTTGCGCCATGATTTGTTTTTTTAAATCATAGCTGTTTGATAAATAAGATACAAAAATCCCCTCTGCTAATAGTGAGAGAGGATTCAAAAATTGATAATTATTTATCTATTTTACAGTATTCGGCTGATTAATCGATCAACCCTAATACGTCGTAGGCGGCGTATTAGCTTGCGAACTTTAACCGGATAGAGCTGAATACTTTCCAGCTCCTGATAATCGCTGATAATTTTTGTGTGGGTACGAATGCAGTTTAGTTCCATAGAACTTTGCTCCTGCATTTCTTGGTGAGGATCGTGAATAAGAATCGCATTTTCCAGATCCAGGCCCCATGCACGGGGATTGAGATTATTACCCGTAATCAACAGCCATTTGTTATCAACCCAGAGACCTTTTAAGTGATAAGTATTATCTTGATCTTTCCATAACCGAACGGTTAATTGCTGGCTATCGATAAATTTTTGCAGCCGACTGGTAAAGCGGCGCAAGTTAATTTCATACAGATAGGGCAATGCTCCGATGATCTTGAAAGGTTCTTCTGGTGGGATATAGAAATCATTGGCTGTTTTGTCTCCAATGATGATCTCAACTTGTTTTCCTTGACGGAGCAGCCGGGAGATTGCACGCACTAGAACTGCCGGTAAATTGAAATAAGGCGTACAAATGACCAACTTATTTTCAGTACAGGATATTAAATGGCAGATCGTTTTATTTAGCTGGTTTTTTTTGCCCAGACCAACAAGAGGTGTTACCGCCAATTCCTCATTGGATGCTTGGTTTTCAAACTGATACTCAGAATTTCGTAATGAAACACGAAATTGGCGGATCAAATTTTTAATTTCAAGATTACGGGGACGATTGTGACAGGCCAGATTTTTCACGGCTTCAGCGCTAATAATACTGTCATCAATAAACTGTTTCATGATTGTTGCAAGTTTTGCATTATGCAGCAAATGATAACGGTCATAGCGATATTTTTCATGTTGATGCAGATAGACATCATTAATGCTGGCTCCGCTATAAACGACCATATCATCAAAAATAAAGCCCTTGAGATGTAAAACGCCCAGCGCTTCACGAGTATTCACCGGAACACCCAAGATGGAAATATTGACATCAGGGTAATTGGCAGCCACGGAACAGTACCAATCTGCGTTTGTTGCCGCTGCTTTTACGCCAATACGACCACGTTGAGCACGATGCCAGTCAACCAGAATTTTAATGTCCAGCTCAGGGCGTTGCTGTTTGGCAGCATATAACGCATTCAAAATATCCCGGCCAGCATCGTCGTTTTCCAAATATAGGGCCGCGATATAAATATGCTTTTGGGCGTTTGCTATCCGCTCCAGTAAGGTGCTGCGGAACACTTTAGCTTGATAAAGCGTCTCTATGTCAGCAACTGACTGCGGTAGTTTAGGCAGTTGTGCAAGGTGTTGTTGGTGTTTTGCTTGTTTAAATTTGGACAACATCACAGTGCGTTTTTTCTCTTAGTTTAGATGGGATAAGTTCCATCATAAGGTGTATGAATCAAAATGATCTGGCGATGATACCATTAGTTTGGCTCATTGTGAGTATGAATTAACTTTCCAGAGCTGATTGCTTTAAGTCTGTGCGATTCATCACGAAGTGAAGTCTTTTCTCATCCTCATTGGATATGCTCTCAAGCCGAGTTTTAAAGTTTTAATACAAGGTTAACAATTCCATCTTCCAACTGGATATCAATGATGAACCCAAGTTTCTTCGCAAGTTGAATCATATTACGGTTTTCCGGCATAGTAATAGCGGTCAATACCTGAATACCATGCTCTCTTGTGTAATGAATCAATTTAGTCATGAGTTGATAGCCTAACGTAATTCCCTTGAGATCTGATCGCACTAATACCGCAAATTCTGCTTCGATATTATCGGGATCGGCCATAGCACGGGCGACACCAATAATTTCAGGTGAAGTCGTAGGGTGACGTATCGCGACGAAAGCCATTTCCCTGTCATAATCAATCTGGGTCATGTTGGCGAGATCATCATGGGTGAATTCACTGATTTCGCTGAAATAACGGTAATAAAGATCTTCTTTGGTCACTTGACCGATAAAGGCTTTCAACAGCGGTTCATCTTCCGGCAAGATCGGACGTAACTGACATTCAACATCGTTTTTTATATAGATAGTTTCTTCCAATTCATTGGGATAGGGGCGAATAGCCAGTCTCTTGCGAGGATCCCCGGTCACTGGAGCCAACTCCATTGTCACATCCAATAGGGTGAATTCATTGCCTGATGCAAGTAATGGATGAATGTTCATGCGAGCAATCTGGGGACAATCGATCAGAAGATTGGATACCCGAACCAACAATTGGCTGAGCGCAGGGATATCCAGCGGCAGTAGTGACCCCCCCGATTTTATTTTTCCCCCTTTAATTGCCTGAATGACCAAATAGCGGGCTAATGCCATATTAAGGGGAGGAAGAGCGACAGCGGCCTGTGTTTCATGAACCCAATCAATACCCCCTTCTCCCAGCATGATTAACGGCCCAAATATCTCATCTTGCTCAATGGAAATTCTCAACTCTTGTGCGCCAGCCCGGTTAGCCATGCTCTGTACTAACAAACCATGAATTCTGGCGTGTGGGAAGTTTTGTTTGACACGCTCAATAATTGCCTGTACCGCTGTTTTGACTTCATCGGAATTACGCAAATAAAGCATGACTCCCTGAACTTCTGATTTGTGTGGAATATCAGGAGAACGGAGCTTCAGTGCAACGGGATAGCCAATTTTTTCTGCAATATTGACCGCATCATCACTGGTATGAGCTATCCAAGTCGGTAAGGTATTTAGACCATAGGCTTCAAGAATAGGTTGTACTTCATGGGTATCCAACTGAATACTTTCGTTGTTAAGGGCCTGCTGTATACATTCATGGGCACGAGCCGTATTCGATGTAATGCTAATTGGCAGAGAGGGGGTCTCTTTGAGCTGTTTTTGATTTCGTTGATATTCCACCATGTGCATAAATGCAGTAATTGCGCCTTCTGGTGTCCGATAAGTTGGAATACCGGCTTCACTGAATAAACGTCGGGCTTCCAATGAAGAATACTCTCCGCACCAATTAGTGAAAATGGTGAGCCATTTTCCGCGTGGGTGCTCCTTAATGGTTTGGATGACTCGAACCGCCGTAGATTGGCTGTGAGATATCGCACTAGGAGAATGAATCAATAGCAAGGCATCATAGTCATGGCGATCCAGTAACAGCCTGAGAGCAGCAATATACTGCTCAGTGGAGGAATCATCGCCGATATCCAAAGGATTGCGCAGAGGCAGGGTTTCGGGAAGTATGCCGGAGAGTTCACTGACCGTTTCTTCACTCAACACAGCGAGCTTTCCGGTTCTCCTCAGTAACTCATCTAGCGCCATCGCCGCAGGTGCCGCACCATTACTGACGATTAACAAACGCTCTCCACGCAATGGCCGCATAAAACTTAATGTTTCTACTGCAGAAAACATTTCATGGGTATCTTGCACACGAAGTAACCCGGCACGTTGAATGGCAGCATCGTAGGCAGCATCAAAATTTTGTTGTTCCCCCAGGAGTTGCTGAGCTTTTCGTGTGCGGCTGCTTTTTACGACCAGGATGGGTTTATTGCGTGAAGCGCTCCGAGAAGCAGAAAGAAAACGTCGGGCATCGCTAATATGTTCGAGATGTAACAAAATGGCACTGGTCTTGCTATCTCTTGCCAGAAAGTCGAGTAGATCATCGATATCAATATCAACACTGTCCCCAAGAGCAATAAAATATGAAAAACCAATATTTCGATGATTGGCCCAGTCCAAGATCGTGTTTGATATCGCTGCTGATTGCGAGATAAAAGCCAGTTTACCTTTCAGGATAGGAATGGGAGAAAAGCTGGCATTCAGCCCTATCCAAGGCGCCAGAATGCCGAGGCTATTGGGTCCCAGAATGCGAATATGATATTTCTGGCTATATTGCTTTAGTTCATTAAATTGCGCGGGTGGTGAGGATAGAATAATAACGGTCTTGCATCCATGATGAGCCAGTTGCTCAAGCAAAGATAGATTGCGGCTGTGATGGGTACAGATAACGGCGAGGTCGGGGGTCAGGGGTAACTTATCGATAGAAGGATAGGCCAATACACCCAGAACGGCATGTTTGTTGGGGGTTACGGGCAGAATGGGCCCCGTAAACCTCCCCATCAGCAAATTTCGCATTAACATTGAACTGGCTTTTTCTGGTTTTTCAGAAGCACCAATAACGGCAATAGATTTTGGACGTAACAATGCTTCAAGTCCGCGCTGACTCATTTCTGGGGTTCCTCATTAGTTATCACATCAATAAACAATCACCGTGGATTAAACAGTTATCATGAATAACTTTAGCCACCATCAGTTACTTTAGCGGGGATTGTCAAGAATTACTGTGACTGATTCCCCCCGAATGATTAGATTTTCCAGCCAGATATTGTTCACGAAACTGATTGAAATGACTGAGTAATGATTGCGATGCGTCAATATCCCCAGCCAATTCTAGTGCGGCGGCTGCAACTTCGGCAGTACAATGTTGTTCTTGTCTGGATGGTACTCGCAGTAAATAATCCATTTTGGCAATATTATTGATAGATAACAGGGGAATATCATCCAAATATGGGCTTTTGCGAAACATTTTCCTTGCCTCAGGCCAAGTACCATCCAATATAATGAACAGTGGCGGTTTCTGGTTATCAGGAAGCTGCTGATACACTGTGCGAGGGGGCGTGGCGTAACTGTCTGGAAATATCAAATAGGGTTGCCGGGTTGAGTCATTCAATACGTCAAGCATTTGTTGATCAGGTTCGGTTCTGGACCAGAGAAAAGCATGTGTATCGGGCAGGATATCTGCAATCAACTTTCCGGTATTGCTGGGCTTCATCGGCTCAGTATCAAACATAATGAGGCAGAAGCGGCTTGCCGCATTTGCTGGTGAAATCATTTCACATAGACAGTTTTTTTGGGGTAATAAACAATGCAGGCAACGCTGCACCCGGCAACCTCTCGCCTGAAAAGGACGGGTAGAGCGGGCAAGGCGGTGTTGGCGAAGCTGATAAACGGCGTTGTTATTTCTCATTTAAGAACTCAAACATGGTCGTGGATAAAGCCAGTAAAAAATTAACGGATATTTTAATGGATTGTCGTTGCCAGAGGTAGCTTCGGGCGCGCACATCGGGTAATCTTCGCGCCATAGCGCAGTTGGAGAAACAAATGAACGATTCCTATAGTGGTAAAAACGGTAAAGTCAAAGTGATGTATGTCCGCAATGAGGACAATAATGATAATCGCAAAGACAATGATCGTCGTAAAAACAGTGACAACCGTAAAAACAATCAACGTCCTTTTGGTAAAGGGCGTGAGCAGGGTGACCGCCGTCGTGACAATGAGCGCCCCGCGCGTTCAAGTGAGCGTTCTCCTTGGAAAACAGTTTCTCGTCCGGAGGGAGAGCCTCTTAAACCAGAACACAGTGGTATCAGTGGCAAAAGCCATATTGATCCTGAACAACTCCGTCGCCAGCGTTTGGAAGAAACCCGGATTTATGGGGAAAATGCTTGTCAGGCCATGTTCCAGAACCGCCCTGATGCGATTGTTCGCGCCTGGTTCGTTCAATCAATCACCCCGCGTTTTCGCGATGCCTTAAAATGGATGGCGGCAAATCGCAAGGCTTACCATGTCGTTGACGATGAAGAACTGTCTAAGGCATCAGGCACGGAACATCACGGTGGCGTTTGCTTTTTGATCAAAAAACGCAATGGATTGGATGCAGAAACCTATTTGCAGCAAGCCCCGGCAAAAGATTGTGTGCTGGCATTGGAAAACGTCGGTAACCCACACAACCTAGGTGCAATTATGCGCAGTTGTGCGCATTTTGGTGTGCAGGGTGTGATTTTGCAGGATACGGCGATGTTGGAATCAGGTGCGGCTGTCCGTACTGCTGAAGGGGGCGCTGAGCATATCAAAGGCATTGATGCTGATGGTTTCACAGCTACGCTGAGTAAATTCCGTGATGAAGGCTATACCATTGTGACCACATCAAGTCATAAGGGCAGCACAACGCTGGCAAAAGCAACATTGCCAGAAAAAATGGTTTTAGTATTGGGGCAGGAAAGTGATGGATTAAGCGACAGTACCTGGGAAGATGGAGACATTCGTCTTTCTATTGGTGGTACGGGTTGGGTAGAAAGTCTGAACGTTTCTGTTGCAACAGGTATTCTGCTGTCAGAGTGGTGGCGTCAGAATAAGGCTTAATTTATATAAGAAAGCGACCATTTAGTCTCTTTTATTAATGAGGCGCTGACTAGTGAGTCAGCGCCTTTATTTTATTCCCTGATTTATTGAATCTGTTTTTAATGCTGCCATGAAAAATGATTTACAAAGTTAAATAAAAACATTTTGTTATTATTTTAGTTGAAATCATTAATTTGGTTTTTTATTCCCCTTACTTAGTAAATAACACAAATAAAATTGATGTTATTTATGCTTTTTCCATATTGTCAGGCTCTTTTATTAAACACCCAACTAATCCCTCCAAATACATTACTTTTTTTATGGTTGATAATGGTAATGATTTTAATTATCATTTAATGGGGTGGAAAAAGAAAAACCAAAGCGTTAGTGAGCCAGAATCAATATTGATGTCTCGTCGATACCTAAATTTAGTGAGCGAACTGTCAGGTGGTCAGCGTCAGCGTGCCTGGTTTGCCATGACATTGGCACAACAGACGCCGATTATTTTGTTGGATGAACCGACCACTTATTTGGATATTTCCTACCAGATTGAACTGCTTGATCTTTGTCAGGGGTTACACCGGCAAGGAAAAATACTGGTGTTGGTTTTACATGATATTAATCTGGCTCTGCGCTACGCCTCGCGTCTGGTGATGATGAAAGATGGTCAGATTTATGCAGAAGGAGTCCCTGAGGAGATTGTGACAGTACAGAATATTGCCGATGTATTTGGTTTGGCGTGCCGGATTATTCGCGATCCCGAATCTAACAAGCCCTTGATTATCCCTAAATATAGGCCCGCAGTTTAGAATGATAATAGGAGAATATGGAATGAAAAATAAAAATAATCATGACTCCATTAAATTGGCACCTGAAATATCTATCAAAGATATTGCTCAATTATTTGATGGGGCATTTGATCATTTTAATTCATCAATAAAAATTAACGCAGAAAATATCCCTGCGGACAGCATGATGTTTTGCCAATGGTCTGATGAAAGTGAGTTCCCATTATTAATGAAACGTTATCAAAATTCATATTATGGGGATAATGAATTAAAACCGAATCAAAAAGGACTTTATTCTTTATGGGCGCAATGGTATTTTGGATTAATTGTGCCGCCAATGATGTTAATGTTATTGGAATATCCTCAAGCTGTTGATACAGATTATCATCTTTTCCAAGTGGAATTTCATGAGACTGGCAGACCCAATGTTGTTTATTATCAGTTGACGTGGATGGATGAACCCATATCTTTATTGGAGCGTTATCATTCCATGTTGGATCGGCATATTATTCCTGTATGTAAGAAAATTGAATCCTATCGTGGAATAAATGGGCGTTTATTATGGAATAATATGGGTTATGTTATGCACTGGTATTTAACTAACTTCAAAGAAAGAATGGATCAGAAACAATATGATACATTAATTCAGGGTCTTTTCTTTGAACAAACGCTGCCTGATGGTAGAGATAACCCGCTTTATCGTACAGTGATTATGAGAAACAATGCCATACAGCGCCGTTGTTGCTGCCAAAGAAATAAATTACCGGGAGTAGGGAATTGCCACGATTGTCCTCTTGAATCTACAGCATAAATAGCAGAAATAAAGCTGGTCTGTTTATTGAATGGAGATAAAGTTGAACGTTATTTTGAAAATGCCTTAGAAACTATGTTTAAAAAAATATTACAGCAGGCAAACAAACCATTTTAAGAATCACTTTACAAACACGCTTTAGTCACTGGCAGGACATTTTTTATCTGAAACGTGAAAACCTCACTGATAAAGATGGGGTTTTCATAACGGGAGCGAATACTCCCGTTATTTTCGTTACTGGCAAATCTAATCAATGACGCTAATGTGCTCCTCCTTGATCTTGACTTCCGGCAGAAAATGGCGGTTTCGCCATCCAGACCAATAATGTCAATATCAGGAACACACCTGCCGAGAACCAAAAGATTTCATTGGCAGAAATAATTAATCCTTGCTGGGTGATCTGTTTTGCCAGATAAGCCGAGATCTGCGTCTCATTCATGCCTAACTGACTCAATTGGTGGTGAACCTGCTGATAGTTGGGGTTATAGGGATTGATGTATTCAGTAAGATTTGAATGATGTATAGATTCACGTTGTGTCCACATGGTGGTGGTGAGGGACGTACCGATTGAACCCGCCAATATACGGGTAAAGTTTGACAGGCTGGAAGCTGAAGCCATTTGCTCTGGCGCAAGCCCTGATAATGTGATGGTTGTCAGCGGCATAAAGAAACATGCCATGGCAAGCCCCTGAACGAACTGAGGCCATGCGGCAGCCGCGAAATCCATGCCTGGCTCAAATGTATATGCCCGCCAATAGAAACAGACAGTATAAATGATGAAACTGAATGTCACGAGGTAACGCATGTCTATTTTATGACCAAACTTACCAATGATTGGGGAAAGTAATAAAGGCAACAATCCTACCGGGGCTGCCGCAAAACCCGCCCAAGTCGCGGTATAGCCGAAAACCTCTTGCAATAGTTGTGGCAATAAGACAATCGAACCAAAATACAGCATGAAAGCGAGGCTGATACTCAGCGTCCCAATGGAAAAGTTGCGCCTCTTGAACAGTGATAGATCAATAATCGGGTGATCGTCAGTCAGTTCCCATATAATTAAGAACGTGAGCGCAATAACTGCAGTGATGGTGAGAATAATGATCTCAGTGGAATTAAACCAATCCAGTTCCTTACCTTGGTCGAGCAGGGTTTGCAGGCAACCGATACCCATCACCAGCAAAAACAAACCTACAATATCAATGGGCTTAATCGCAGTTTTTGTTTCCCGGCCACGTAATATCCGCATGACGGCAAAGATAATGGCGATACCAAGAGGAATGTTAATGAAGAAGATCCATCCCCAATGATAGTTGTCACTGATATATCCTCCCAGAATAGGCCCGCAGATAGGCGCAACAACGATCATTACCGACCAAAGCGCTAACGCCATGTTCCGTTTAGCCGGTGGGTAGTTATTGAGTAACAAACTTTGACAAAGAGGAAGTACCGGGCCTGCGGCCAGCCCTTGGATAATTCTGAAAAAAATCAGCATATTGAGGCTGTTGGAAATACCGCATAACCAAGATGAAAGCGTGAAAATGGCGGTAGACCAGAGGAACAGTTTCACTTCGCCAAAACGCTTTGCCAGCCAACCCGTGATGGGGATAGAAATTGCGTTTGCGACACCAAAAGAGGTGATGACCCAGGTTCCTTGCGAGATTGAAGCCCCTAAATTACCCGCAATCGTAGGTATGGCGACGTTGGCAATCGTGGAGTCGAGAACAAGCATGAAAGTCGCCATTGCCAGTGAAATGGTCAGAAGAGCGAGTTTCGCGCCTGTCAGTGGTTCTCTTTTTACCATGACGCTCCCCTTAAATCGGGTTTCCTGAGTTACGATTAATCACGTCAGTAACTATTTGGTTGGCAGGAGCCATATCGATCGTCAACGCATTGGTATGATAGGCAGGGAGAGAGCGTTCGGTGGTTGCCAGTGCAATTCCATTGCTGTCTGTAGTATTGACGGTAATTGAGGTTGATAACCCAATTCGCAGGGGATGCTGTTTTAATTGTTCAGGATCAATCTCAATACGAACGGGTAGGCGTTGGACTATCTTAATCCAGTTACCGCTGGCGTTTTGTGCTGGCAATAGGGAAAAGGCGCTCCCGGTTCCCATATCAATACCTGCTACCTTGCCGGTATAAACCACATCATCACCATAGAAATCACTGATGATTTTGGCGGGTTGCCCGATACGCATATTGGCAAGTTGGGTTTCTTTGAAATTGGCCTCAATCCACATATTGTTGACAGGCACGATAGCCATTAAGGGTGTTCCTGAATTAATACGGGAACCGACCTGAACGCCACGGCGTGCAACATAGCCATCGACAGGGGTGACAATTTTGGTTCTCTGCAAGGCGAGCCATGCATCACGAACCCCAGAGGCCGCTTTTTCCACAGCAGGTTGTTTTTCCAACGGAGTATCTAAAATAGTGGCTTGATTGCTTTTATATTGGGCAATGGCGATATCCAGATCGGCTTGGGCCATCGAGACATTATCGCGCATATGCTGTAATTCTTCTCTACCGATCAAGTCCTTGGCTCCCAGTACTTCTCTCCGGCTGAGATCACTTTGTGCTTTATTGAGAGCTATCTTTTTCAGCTCAATGGTTGCCTGATATTTTTTACTGTCGATCATCCGTTGATGAGTGATGCGAACCGTATTCGCCAATTCATTTTCGGCTTTTTTTAAGGTTAATTCGGCGTCACGGGGATCAAGCTGTACCAGAACATGTCCACTTTTCACATAATCCGTATTGTCAAAATTGACAGTAATAACGCTCCCCGCCACTTGCGACATAATTTGTACTTGATTGCCTGTCACATAGGCATTATCGGTTTTTTGCTGATAACGTAAAACGAGAAACCAGTAAACGGCATAAATTATGCCAAGGAGCAGAAAGAGTGATGTCAGCAATGTAATGATATTACGGCGTTTTCGTTTCTTATCACTCTTTTTTGGACCCGATGGGAGTGGCGTTTTCTCACTAGCACTCATAGAGAATCTCCGTATTTTTTAATTAGCTTATATTGTTCATGTAGTCACTATTGATTGTGTAGTAACCATTGGATGAAACACCCCTCCAGTCGTGTGGTTACACGACTGGAGGGGGGGAACGATATGGATGCAAATATTACCTGAAGATAATAGTTAGCCATATGAGGTATCAGATGATACTGGCTAGCAGAAAAGTTTTTTTAGGTCATGTTGCCATAACGGGTTTTCTTGATTCGAAATTACTCACAAATGGAAACTATTACTTATTGCAATAATCGCTAATATTGTCTAATTGACTTAATACCTTTCTCATCAACTTTTCTAACTGTTTTTGCTCCTCCAAATCGAGAATGGACCAAAGTTTAACCAGGCATTCATGTTGAGGAGGAAGTAAACTATTCAAGAAAGTTGAACCTTTATCGGTAAGGTGAAGATGGAGACAACGGCGATCGTTATGGCTCTCTTTTCTCTCTATCCAGCCTTGCTTTTCTAATTCATCTGCAATTCGCGTTGCATTTGTACGTGAAGAGCCTAATGCTGCGCTGAGTTCTGATGGCTGAATGCTACGACTTTCTTTGGTATCCAGAATCATCAGAGCCATAAACAAGGTTTCATTGATTCCTTGTGCTTTCAGCATGTTGTTGCGATTTTCCAGAATTTTGCTCTGGACATGCATTGACAAGCGAGTGAGTAATATCTCTTGATAGGGCAAACTTTTTTGCTGTGTTACACGGCAATTAAGTAACTCTTCTGTGGGAGTGAATGAACTTTCCATTGTTTAGATACCTTATTAGTTTCAACCGGTAAAGTAACGTCTGTTAAAGACCATACAAATACTATATTAAAAGTTAAATTTAGCAATTATAGTTATTTATTATCATCATATTTCTTTAAATATTGATACCTAATTCATAAATACCTTGAATATTATCCCAAAAACAGCCGCCCCCGATAGTGTGGAGAGGGTAATGCTTCGGGTTTTGTGGAAACACAAACAGATAGTCAGGCATCCGATTAGGGTTGGAAAAAATTTATTGTGTTCTTTCATCATGTCCGGAATGCTTGAAACGATGAGCAATGAACAAATTGAAGCAATGCCAATGCTGTCGAGTATGATGCCCATTTTTCCCGTTTTTCCGGCAGGCGCACGATTGGCCCCTAAACGCAAGGGAAGATAGCGGAATAGGAAGTTGGCAATGCCTACAACCAGGCCGATAAAAAGTATTTTATTATCAATCATGTGATGTACGGTTATTTAACTGTGCGTTTTTGGCTTGCAGAAGTGCTGCGGAACAGCCTCCCATGATCCCGGCAAGAATAGCGATGGGGATGGAAAAAAATACGATACCGAGTAAAGCGCCCAATAAGGCAGCGGTCACACAGTAGCTATTCTGTTTTTTGAAAGATGCCAATAAGAAACTTAGAAACAGCGCCGGAAGCATGAACGTCATAGCTGCTTCAACCGCCGGATATGAGTCCAGATAACCATTGCCTAATACAGCTCCTGCCACAGTACCCAGTACCCAAGAAAGCCAGGAACACGAGGCAATAGCGACCATCCAGTTTTCACTCCAGCTACGTTGATCTTTTATCAATTTAGCCGTTGCTGCGGCAAAAACTTCATCTGTCAGGCCAAAAGCCCAAATCACGGTTTTCTTTCCTGATAAGGTCTGTTTAATGCGGTAGCGTAGAGCCGGGCCATACAGGATATGGCGGATATCCATGGCCATCACGGTTAAAGCGGAAATCCACAATGACATGCCTGCACTCAGTAAAGCGGTGATGACAAACTGGCTGGCTCCTGCATAAATGACACAGGAAAAAAATATGGCTTCTAAAGGCGTAAACCCCAGTTTGACTGCGCTTAGTCCAAATGCAAAGGCGATGGGAATATAGCCAATGGCAATAGGGAGGCTATCAAAAATACCTTCTTTGAATGAAGAGGTCTTGTTGGATTGGCACTTTTCGGGGATGGATGTATCAGATATTGGTATATCAGGTGACGATTTTTCGCGCGTTTGCATGGGGGGTTTTTGTTTTTTTGTTAACAGGTAAAACAACATTAACAAAATATGATGAAAGTGAAAATATGAAATGTCTAAATTATCTAATTAATACATTTAGAACAAAGGGTTTTGGCTGTTGGGGTTAAGAAAAAGGAGGTTATGAGGTTTTGTTAACATTCCCGTGGACATGGGGGTGGAATAGGCAAAGGTCAGTTTGCGTCTCGCTGTACTCTGATCCAACTTTCTGCGTGACGTCCAATTATTCGCCTCAAAAATGCTTCTGGTTGGCAGCGAGTAATATTTTTGGCTAAGACACATGGCTGAATAGCTATTCCGCTGATTATTAGCAGAATTATTCAGGATCTCATCAGGTTTGCCTGCCCCACTGTTTCATCAGCGGAACTATAAATCGAAAAGTGATATTTATGATGAGATATCTCAGGAATAGAAAAGGGTTATTTATGTTAATTGAATAAATATTGGCATGACAAATAAGAAATAAATTTTACATAAAGAACTGATGATGACTTTGTTATTGAGTTAATCTTTATTGTTTATGAGGTTTTTCAATATCAGTTTTTAGTATGCAAAGAGTGTTTCACAAATTAAATTTATAATTCATTTTAATATGATAATTATCTTATTTGTTGATTTTTATGGTTTTTCTTTTTATTGGTGTTATCCAGAATTGGATCTAATCAGTGGTAATACTTATTTTTCATGATGATGTAATTTAATAAGATTTAATCAATGTAGTCATGAAATAAGATTTAAAACAGAGTCTTACATAAGGAAACTATTCTACAGATTTTTATTTTGTATTTACACGTAATTTTCAGTAGCTATGCATAGAACAAATATATTAAACAAAGTATTAAATAAATACTAAGTTCAACATTAATGAATTTAGAAAATAGAAAAATTAATCACTGAATCCTTTATCATAGTTTTACTATGTCCTCAATAAATGAGAGGGTATAGGGCGATAGAAAGCAAATGAACCTCCCAAAATCGGTAAATGTAGGCATTGATCATGATGACAGGAAACCGGAGGTCACTTCATTGATGAATAATTTTCAGCACCATTTGCTGTAAAGGCCCTTAATGACCAACTATAGCCGGCTTTTTCGCATCATTGATTTATTGCTGGCGGTGTAGTGTATAACTTGTATCTTCTCTTTTTTTCGCTTTTTCGCTGAATTTATTCATCACAATCTATGGATGATATACCACAGTGTTTGCCATAAATGATAACACTTCTAGTAAAATTTCTTGGTGGTATATATAGTTAGTAATAATAAAAACTAACACTTGTGTATTGTATTGAGATAATTTCTTTTAGAAACCAATACTACATATTGTGATTTCAATATATACATCATCTATATATGGTGTTTTTATGTTTTTTAAATAGGTGTCATTAAAAATAAGGTGTCATAACTTATTGGCAGATCCATAATTTTAATTGTCAGAGGGCGCGATGGTTTCTTTATCAAATTGTCAGATGTGTAACCGAATTCATCATTGCAAATTGATGAACGAGGGATTTAGGCTAGTACAGAAATTTTTAATAATAAATTAAATGGAGGTAGTTTATGTACCATCATTACCTGAATACTCCAGAAGGATTTCCTAAGCCTTATGTACATATCACTGCGGATGATGAAGGAGTAACGAGCATTTATTTCGTTAATGAAAAGAAAGAATTAGAATCTAAGAATGTGATAACTAAGCAGTGTGCAAAAGAGTTACAGGAATATTTCAAAGGAAAGCGGTTGACGTTTACAGTTCCCCTAAGTATGCAGGGAACTGAATTCCAGAAAAGAGTCTGGCAGCAACTCTGCAACATTCCTTATGGTGAGGTGTGGAGCTATAAGCAATTGGCATTAACGTTGGGTTCGGTAAATTATTGTCGTGCGGTTGGCATGGCAAATTCACGCAATCCCATTTCATTGATTGTGCCCTGCCATCGAGTGGTTGGCCATGATGGTAAGCTCGTCGGTTATACCGGCGGGTTGGATATCAAAGGATGGTTATTGGAGCACGAGAAGAGTAGAAAAACGAAAAGTAAACAAAGTTGAAATAAGACGCCAATTTATTTGTGAAATCACCATGGGCGTATAGAATCAGTCAATGTAATCAAACGGAAAATACGTTTTTTTACATTTTGTTCTATTTTTCGTGATCTATGTTGCAGACAATAGACTATATTATTTGTTGTACTGTACGTGACGCTAAGTTTGTGTCTTTTTTATTAAGGTAAGTTTGATGTCAAAAATTATAGGTAACGTTAAGTGGTTTAATGAATCCAAAGGATTCGGTTTTATCACTCCAGAAGATGGTAGCAAAGATGTTTTTGTACACTTTTCCGCCATTCAGGCCAACGGATTCAAAACTCTGACTGAAGGCCAGAAAGTAGAGTTTGATATTACTGAGGGTGAGAAAGGTCCATCTGCTGCAAACGTTGTCGCAATCTAATTTCGAATCCCACATTCTTAAAACCCGTTCTCAGTAACGGGTTTTTTATATTCTGTCACTTCTTGAGCAGGGTCGATGATTAGAGTTTGTTCATAACCGCAAAAGCAAGCGCCGTCATCAGTAACGACCCGACGACATTCGCCAGAATACCGACCAGCGCCCAACTTATCTTTCCTGCCTGTAGCAGGTAAACGACTTCAGCGGAAAAAGTGGAGAACGTAGTCAGCCCGCCACAAAACCCGGTGGTTAACATTAACTTCCAAACAGGATCAAGCTGCGTGGCTTTATTGAAATAAGCCAATCCCAGCCCAATGATCAAGGCACCAATGCAATTAGCCGTCAGCGTACCAACGGCAATCGGGGAAGAAGGGGTATTCAGGCGGAGGCTGATGAGCCAGCGTAACACGCTACCCAAGCCACCACCGATAAATACAGCAAACGCGATATTCATTATTATTGGTGGTGGCGACAGATTATTTGACTTCCATACCTTTGGCCTGCAAGTCGGCATGGTAAGAAGAACGAACAAACGGGCCGCAAGCTGCATGGGTAAAGCCCATTTCCAGAGCGGCTTCTTTCATTTCTTCAAACTCAGCCGGACTGACATAACGCTGAACTGGCAGGTGATGACGACTTGGTTGTAAATATTGTCCTAAAGTCAGCATAGTGACACCATGACGACGTAAGTCACGCATCACTTCTATAATTTCTTCGTTGGTTTCGCCCAATCCCACCATCAGACCTGATTTAGTCGGAATATTCGGGTGAGCTTCCTTAAATCTTTCCAGCAGTTTCAATGACCATTCGTAGTTAGCGCCCGGACGAACCTGACGGTAAACCCGTGGTACGTTTTCCAGATTATGGTTGAACACATCAGGTGGCGTTGCGGTCAGAATTTCCAACGCACGATCCATACGACCACGGAAATCTGGCACCAAAGTTTCGATTTTAATGGATGGATTTTTTTCACGGATCGCAGCAATACAGTCAGCAAAGTGTTGTGCGCCACCATCACGCAGGTCATCACGGTCAACTGACGTGATAACAACATAACGTAATCCCATATCTTGGATGGTTTGCGCGAGCTTGATGGGTTCATTTGCATCTGGTGTATTCGGACGGCCGTGTGCCACATCACAGAATGGGCAGCGACGGGTACAGATGGCACCAAGGATCATAAAGGTGGCGGTTCCGTGGTTAAAACACTCAGCCAGGTTAGGGCAGGAGGCTTCTTCACAGACGGAATGCAACCCATTTTTGCGCATTGCAGCTTTAATGCCCTGAATGCGGCTGGAATCCGCAGGAAGTTTGATTTTCATCCACTCAGGTTTACGCAAGAGTGCTTCACGTTCTGTGGCGACAGTCTTCACAGGGATCAAAGCCATCTTGTCTGCGTCGCGGTATTTGACACCGCGTTCCATCTGAATTGGTTTACTCATAATCGTGCTGGTTCCAGTTAAATGCTTCAGATTTTGACTTACTGCCTGATGTTTATGACAAGAAGATCGAGGCAATAAATCCATTCAAATTTTTTTGAAAAATGTTAAAAAATTATATCATCTTTCATCGATGAGTTGAAATCCCAAGATCTGACAGAATTTTTCCACCAGAACGGGTTGTACATCTTCAATGGTGACTCCCGTAACAAAGTCACTGAGTTGAACCATTTGCATACCAGCATAACCACATGGATTAATGCGCAAAAACGGCTGTAAGTCCATTGCAATATTGAGTGCCAGACCATGGAAAGAGCATCCTTTGCGGATACGCAGCCCAAGGGAACATATTTTGTTGCCTGAGACATAAACTCCTGGAGCATCAGGGCGGGCATAGGCTTCTACGCCAAAATGAGCCAGGGTTTCGATTACCGTATTTTCGATCGAAGTGACCAGTTGGCGAACGCCAATTTTTGATCGTTTCAAATCAATTAAAACATACATGACTTGCTGGCCTGGGCCATGATAGGTAACTTGCCCCCCTCTATCCGATTGGATAACGGGAATATCCCCTGGCGCAAGTACATGCTCTGTTTTACCGGCTTGACCTTGTGTAAACACTTTTTCATGTTGGACAAGCCAGATCTCATCAGGTGTTTCCGCCGTTCGCTGCTCAGTGAACTGGTGCATGGCATCAGAAACAGGCTCGTAAGGCTGAATACCTAACTGGCGTAAAATAACGGTGTTATGTTGCAATGGGAACGTCATCATTTGTTAACAAAAAGTGCCCGTCAGTATAACGTTCTAAAATGATTCCCACCAGTTTGAGAATGCCTTAAAGCAATAATATTGTTAATTAGACGAATATATTTTAATTTTATATTATCATGGTTATATATTTTGATGATTTTCCCTTTAAACTCTGTTTGAGCTAGCAGATGGTCAAAAAAAACCAACTTTTAATTGTTGGGCATCTCTGTAGTTTTTTGGTGCTCCTTTACAGTCTCTCAATGCTACTGCCTATTTTTGTCGCCCTGTTTTATAAGGAAAAAAGTGTTTTTGCTTTTTTTGAAACGTTTATCATTGGATTGGTTACCGGGGGAGCCGGCTGGTACTTTACCCGTAAAACCAAAGCACAACCCAGTACACAAGATGGATTTCTTATCATTGTCTTATTCTGGTTGTTGTTCTCGTTACTCAGTGCCTTGCCTTTTATGCTCGACAAGAGCCTGAACATTAACCTTGTGGATGCGATGTTTGAAGGCGTGTCGGGCATTACGACCACCGGGGCAACGGTGTTGAATGATGTTTCGGCATTACCTAATTCGGTGCTTTATTACCGTGCCCAGCTCAATTTTATCGGTGGGTTGGGCGTGATCGTCCTTGCGGTTGCCATCTTACCATTACTGGGAATTGGTGGAGCAAAGCTCTATCAATCAGAAATGCCCGGTCCTTTTAAAGAGGAACGGCTGACCCCGCGTCTTGCTGACAGCGCCAAAAGTTTATGGGTTGTTTACCTGTTGCTGGGTGGAATATGTTCAGTCAGCTTCTGGGGAGCGGGTATGTCATGGTTTGATGCCATCTGTCATGGCATCTCAACCGTTTCTTTGGGGGGATTTTCGACCCGCAACGAAAGCCTGGGTTATTATGACAGCGCTGCCATTGAAATGGTGGGGGGGATTTTCTCAGTCCTGTCGGCGGTCAACTTTACGCTCTATTTTGTTGCCCTGACACGCAGGAGTTTAAAACCACTGCTAAAAAATGCTGAATTACAATTTTTCTTGCTGGTACTGGCTGGCGTCGTTTGCATTATCTGGTTGGAGCTATACCGTTCAGGGATGTATGGTGTGAAAGATGCGTTTGTTCATGGTTTTTTCATGACAAGTTCCATGATGACCGATAATGGTCTGGCAACGTCTGATTATGCCCAATGGCCACCCCATACCATCTTGATGTTACTGGCCGTCAGTTTTTTTGGTGGTTGCGTGGGATCGACCTGTGGTGGCATCAAGGCACTCCGCTTTATGATCTTGGCTAAACAGAGTTTCAGCGAAGTTAACCAACTCACTCACCCGAATGCCATTTCAACGATTAAAATTGGCAAATCTGTGGTTCAGGAAAGGGTACTGCGTTCTGTCTGGGGCTTTTTCTTCCTTTATGTTTTTTTCAGTTGCTTTTTTATCTGGGCATTGAACTTGCTTGGCTATGACTTGGTGACTTCATTTGCCACTGTGGCGGCTTGTATCAATAACATGGGGATAGGGTATGGCGCGACAGCACAGGGTTTTGGTGATCTGGATGCCGCAGCGAAATGGATGATGTGTGCTGCCATGCTATTGGGAAGGTTGGAAATTTACCCGATACTGATTTTGTGCTCGAAAGCGTTTTGGCGTTTTTGAACCGGATGTGCATACCAATATCATGAGGCATAAACCCCTGTTAATAATGATTATGAGAATTATTATCATTTCTGAATTGATTTTGATTGCCTTTTGCACTAGTGTTGATAACACTTTATCAATAACGAGAGTAACAAATAGATTTGTTACTATAATATTATGTCTGCAACTTATTCTATTTTTAACTTGTTTCTGAAAGAGCGGATTACCATCTCACCATCCCTATTACGTTGTGTTTTCGAAGGCCCGGAAGTGCATCGCATGTTGCGATATGCGCCTGATCAACGGATTAAGTTGTTATTTCCCCAGCCAGGTCACCCTTTAATCAAAGTCAAGGTGGGGGAAGAATGGCACAGTGATTACCTGTCGATCCCCAAAGCAGCGCGTCCTTTGATGAGAACTTACACATTAAGAGCGCTACGCACGGAAGACAATGAAATGGATGTAGAGTTTGTTTTACATGGTAAAAACACCCCGGTATCCAATTGGCTGAGTCAGGCTAATCTCGGTGATCCTTTACAGATTGTTGCGCCCAAAGCGGGTTCCAGTGATAGCTCAATCAACGGGGCAGAAGGCTGTGAATGGAAGCCATCAGCACAAGTCCGTCAGGTATTGCTGATTGCCGATGAGACGGCAGTGCCGGCGGCATTGGGGATTATTGAAGAGTTATCGTTGCACGAAACGCCGCCCAGCGTACAGGCATTCTTTGAAGTTCCTGAACAGGAAGATTGCCTTAATGTAGAGCAATTTAAATTTGCCAATATTTTCTGGTTACCGCGTAAAGTTAAGTCAGGATATGCTTACGGTGAACGCTTGCTGGAGGCGGTACGTGAACACGTTATCCTTCCTGAATCAGCGTTTATTGCAACACAGTCCTTAACTGAAACGACTTCACCGGATGGGACATTATGGGAAAGGGCAGAAAGTGAGAATAAGACCAGCTATTTTTATGCCTGGGTCGCTGCGGAATCATCTGCTGTCAAAAACCTGCGCCGTTATCTGCTTCAAGAATGCCATTTGGATCGAACATTAATTAACTTCATGGCGTATTGGGCCAAATCTCCGAAAGATAACCACGCCTGATCTCATTTAACCACAAATCCTGACCATAGCTGCTGTCTTGCTCGACAGTAGCTTATGGATTTAACAGGGATATCTTTGACTTTTTTTGATAAGAGCATCACTGAGAAAAAACGCCGACTAAAGCATCAGCGTTTATCAAGCGTAGTGTTACAGCACAACGCGCACCAATTCCAGATTACCTAGCTCTTCATACAGCGTTTCAACTTGCTCAATATGCGTAGCGTTGATCGTAATGGACACGGAGTGGTAATTGCCTTTGCTGCTGGGTTTCACGACTGGAGAGTAATCGCCCGGCGCATGGCGCTGAACTACTTCAACAACCTGATCCACCAGCTCAGGTTGAGCTAAACCCATCACTTTGTAGGTGAATGAGCAAGGAAACTCAAGCAGTTCATTTAATTTTGTTTTCATGGGCGTTCCTCATGTATTTGCCACGGCAGAAGAGTGGGTCTGCCGTGGTGTGATAATTTTCTAACGATGTGTTACTTAATATAAGGCTCAATGCCTGACTTTCAAGAGATCAGCCAAACCAGTGGTGGAACATCAGCCGGATATAGTCGATCATCCGGCTGAAGAAGCCCCCTTCCTGGACTTCCTGCATCACGACCAATGGACGTTGCTCAATGGTTTTTCCATCAAGCTGGAAGTTGATCGTTCCAACAACCTGATCTTTGGCAAGCGGGGCGTGTAGTTCAGTATTGTCTGTGTTCAATACATAGCTGGCTTTCAGATCTTTCAGGCGGCCACGCGGGATTGTCAGGTAAACATCTTTATCAACGCCCAGTTGAACCTTATCCGTGTCACCAAACCAAATCGGTTCTGACGCAAATTCTTTACCCACTTGTAGTGGTGAAACGGTTTCGAAGAAGCGGAAGCCCCAAGTCAGTAATTTTTTGCTGTCGGTTTCACGTCCTTTGAACGTTGGGCTACCCATTACAGCAGAAATCAGCCGCATATTCCCTTCGGTTGCAGAAGCGACAAGGTTATAACCCGCGCCGCTGGTGTGGCCTGTTTTAATGCCGTCAACGTTTAAACTTTTATCCCATAACAAGCCATTACGGTTAGGCTGGCGAATATTGTTGTAGGTAAACTCTTTTTCTTTATAGATAGCATATTCATCCGGTACGTCGCGGATTAACGCTTTTCCAATCATAGCCATATCATGAGCCGAGCTGTATTGGCCATGGGCGTCCAGACCATGAACGGTCTGAAAATGCGTATTTTGCAGTCCCAAATTCTGTACGTATTTATTCATCAGGCTGACAAAAGCGTCTTGACTGCCTGCGACATAATCTGCCATTGCGACACAGGCATCATTGCCGGATTGCAGGTTGATACCACGAGACAGCATGGCAACAGAAACTTGATCTCCGGGTTTTAAAAACATTAAAGAGGAGCCTTTAAAGATCGGGTTTCCTGTTGCCCAGGCATCCTTACCTACGGTAACGGTATCGTTCGGGCCGATTTTTCCTGATTTGATGGCCTGACCAATGACGTAACTGGTCATCATTTTGGTCAAACTGGCGGGATCGCGGCGGATATTCGCATTTTTTTCGGCTAATACCTTTCCTGAGTTGTAATCAATCAGAATATAGGCTTCTGAATCAAGTTCGGGAACACCGGGGATCATAGTCTTGAAATTATCATCCGTGTTGGCGAACGCAGAAATGCTGGTCGCCAGGGCGATACTCAAGCTGGCACTTTTGATAAAACGGGAAGTAACGATGTATTTCATGATTGATTAGATAACATCCGTGAGAAAGGGATTGATGATAAGCGACATAATAACAAATGACAAAAAAGCTGACATTAAACAAAATGGGGTGGCTTAAAGGTTTACACTTTTTTACCCGTATTTTTTACCGGTATTTTTTATCCGTATTTTTTTGCCCATTGTTTTTTGCCACATACTGTGGTCATCATGATTTTATCTGCCTGCTGATAGGAATAAATCATTCAATATCAGCAGGCAATGATGCTATTTATCTCTGTGGGTACAGTGGATCAGGGGGCAACAATAAAAGAGGATTGATGCATCTGGTCCATTAATTTTTTTTGTAGTTCCGTGGCTTGCTGGTGGCTGTCCAGTGGCCCCAGTTGGACGCGATAAACATTGCCAAATTGAGTGACACGGCCTTGTACATTAAAGCGTTGGCTCAATGATTGTTGCCATTCTTTGGCTTTTGGCTCCATGCTGACAGCGCCGACTTGCACCATATAACGGCCCGCTGCTACCGGGTCAGATAACGTTTTTGAGTTAGATGGCGTGTTTGAATCAGATGATCCTTTTGCAACAGACGATACTGTCGCTGGTGGAGGTGTGACAGGCTGGCTTTCTGTCTCACCCGCATGATTTTGTTCAATCGCCGTTTGTTCCACCGTGTTCTGTACTGCGGAGTCATCGGTCATGGAGGATTTGATTGACGCCGGCGAACCAATATTGGGTCTGTCAGGTAAGGCATAGCTTTGTTTGACGATCGTTGACCCTTTTGTGCCTAAACCAGAGAGCGAGCCATCAGGTGCAACTTGAATACCATCCAGTTTCACTTTGCTTTGTGGCATCAAATTGAGCCGCTCCGCCACTGCACGGGATAATTCAATGATTTTTCCCGGTTTATTGTAAGGGCCTCGATCATTAATCCTGACAATTATCATGCGCCCATTACTTAAATTGGTGACACGCACATAACCGGGAATAGGCAGCGTCGGATGCGCAGCCGTTAACGCATAAGGGCTGGCTCGCTCACCAATCGCCGTCATTTTCCCATTGGATTCTTCACCAAACCCACTGGCATAACCTGTTTGGGTAAAGTTAGCGGGATCTTGCACGATGCGATAGGTTTGCCCCTCTTTCTGGTAATCCTGATTGGCGCTTGGGTGATAAGGCTCATATTGAGGCTCAGCACCCAAAACATCATGAGTGGGGACAGGGGGAAGAGAAGATGCCCGCTGATTGTCTGTTGTTGTACAACCTGATATCAGTACCGCTACGATGCTAAATATAAGCCATTGCTGACGCATGAAACTTCTTCCTCATAAACTTTTGGATAATAATTTACGATGTGTATGTATCGACATGATAATGCCGAACCCCGCCATTAGAACAATCAATGCTGAGCCTCCGTAACTAATAAGGGGCAGAGGAACGCCGACTACCGGTAGGATGCCGCTTACCATGCCAATATTGACGAAGACATAGACAAATAAAATCAGTATCAGACCCCCGACCATGACCCGGCCAAAGGTATTCTGTGCTTTGGCGGCAATAACCAGGCCACGCATGATAATCAGCAGGTAGAGTCCGAGTAAAACCAGAACACCGATCATCCCCAGTTCTTCAGACAGAACGGCGAAAATGAAGTCAGTATGTCGTTCGGGAAGGAATTCAAGTTGCGATTGTGTCCCCTGCAACCAGCCTTTGCCGAATAAACCCCCTGAGCCAATGGCAATTTTGGATTGGATGATGTGATAGCCTTTGCCCAGTGGATCGCTTTCTGGGTCCAGCAGCATCATAACGCGGTCGCGCTGATAATCGTGCATCAGGAAGAACCACATTATCGGGATAAAACAGGCAACCAGTAAAACAGCAATGCCAATTAATCGCCAGTTCATTCCTGCCAGAAATAAAATGAATATGCCAGAAGCGGCAACCAGAATCGACGTCCCCAGATCCGGTTGTGCGGCTACCAGCAGGGTAGGTAAAAAAGTCAGGAATAACGCGATGCCGGTGTTTTTTAATGAAGGCGGACAAAGGTCGCGGTTCATATAACGGGCAACCATCAAGGGAACGGCTATTTTAGCAATTTCTGAGGGTTGGAAGCGGACAATGCCCAGATCCAGCCAGCGTTGTGCGCCTTTACTGATCTGTCCAAAAACATCGACCATAATCAGCAGGATAACGCACCCAATATAGAGATAAGGTGCCCAACTTTCATATAAGCGCGGAGGAACCTGAGCCAAGACGAGCATCACGATGAGTCCCATGACCACCTGCCCGATCTTGCGTTCCATCATATCGATGTCTTGCCCACTGGCGCTCCACATAATGAAAAGACTGTAGGCCAGTAATGCCAGAACGCACAGTAGCAGCGGGATATCTATATGTATTCGGGTCCAGAAAGGAACCTTGTTTTGAGAGTCTGTCATGGCTTTACTCAATTGGCTGATGTTCTGGGCGCTGATGTTCTGGTGGCTTGTCCTCCTGTCGTAGCCGGAGCTGCGGCGGAAGGGGCGGCATTGTTATCCTTAAGTAAGATATGATCCAGAATTTGGCGGACGATAGCGCCGACAGGTGGCCCTGAGCCACCATTTTCCAGAATGATGGAAATGGCCACTGTCGGATTGTCATAAGGTGCAAAAGCAATCATCAGCTTATGATCACGCAGATGTTCAGCAAGTTTACTCGCATTATAAGTTTCATAACTGAAAACCTGGGCAGTCCCTGATTTCACTGCGGCTTTGTATGGCGTGCGGGCAAAGAACCGGCGGGCCGTTCCATTTGGGGCATTGGCAACACCATACATGCCATCTTTGGCCATTTCCCAGTATCCGGAATGGATATCCCCAATAGGTGCGCTGACTGGAGGTTGGTAAGGTTGCATTTCACCATTGACACGCGTGTTCATCAAAAAATGCGGGGTCTTGACTTCTCCATCATTGATCAGCGTCATTAGCGCTTTTACCATCTGCATCGGGGTCGCAGTCCAGTATCCCTGACCGATGCCGACAGAAATGGTATCGCCCTGAAACCACTGTTTTTTATAGCGTTTGAGCTTCCATTCACGGGTAGGTATATTGCCCGGGCTTTCTTCTTTTAAATCAATGCCGGTAAATTGACCATAGCCAAATTTTGACATCCATTCAGATAATCTATCAATGCCCATATCATAGGCGACTTGATAGAAAAAGGTATCTGCCGATTCAACAATTGCTTTATGCACATTTAATTTGCCATGTCCCATACGTTTCCAGTCCCGGTAACGTTTTTCTGAATTCGGCAGTTGCCACCAACCGGGATCGTAGATTGTGGTGTTTTTTGTAATGACATCACTGCTAAGGGCTGCGACGGCAATAAAGGGTTTCACCGTCGATGCGGGTGGATAAGCGCCTTGTGTCGCCCGGTTAATCAGCGGACGATCAGGATCGTTAAGCAGGATTTTATAGTCTTTACTCGAGATACCATCAACAAACATATTGGGATTGTAGCTTGGGTTGGAGACCATCGCCAAAACTTCCCCGGTACGCGGATCGGTGACAACAACCCCCGCACGGCTGGTTGTCAGTATCTTTTCGATATAAGTTTGCAGTTCTAAATCAATGGACAGATAAATATCTTTGCCGGCCTGTGGAGGCAGTTCCTGCAATTGGCGTATGACTTTGCCCCGATTGTTCACTTCGACTTCCGCATAACCGGGTTTGCCATGCAAAATAGATTCATAATAACGCTCAATCCCCAACTTCCCGATATCATGGCTGGCGGCGTAATCAGGCAAAATCCCTTCTTTATCGAGCCGCTCTACATCTTTATCGTTTATTTTGGCAACATAGCCAATCACATGGGTGAGGGCGGAATCATAAGGGTAATAACGACGCTGGTATCCCTTGATTTCTAATCCGGGAAAGCGATATTGGTTGACAGAGAACCGGGCCACCTGAACTTGATCCAGTGAGGTTTTCAGGGCAATCGGGGTAAAGCGACGTGCGCGCAGGCGTTCTTTTTTGAATTCTTCGATATCATTATCCGTAAGCCCGACCACAGAACGTAGCTCTTCTAATGTTTTGTTAAGATCAGTCACTTTTTGCGGTACGATTTCTAACTGGTAAATGGTTCGGTTAGTGGCCAATGGTGTGCCATTGCGGTCATAAATGATGCCCCGGCTTGGGGCAATGGGAACGAGCTTAATGCGGTTCCCATTTGATCGGGTCTGGTAATCTTCGTGGCGTGTGATCTGGAGATTATAAAGATTGGCAATCAGAATGCCGGTTAAAATTATAATACCGATAAACGCCACGAGCGCGCGGCGTATAAATAGGGCTGATTCAGCCGAATGATCACGAAAAGGGGTTCGTTTATTCTTCATCCCATTGCCAGAATTCACGGTGATAGATTACCCAATTTATTCCCGATGATAAGGGTGGTTAGTTGTGATGCTCCACGCTCGATAAAGGCTTTCTGCAACCAGAACCCGTACAAGAGGGTGAGGCATGGTCAGCGGAGAAAGTGACCAGCTTTGTTCCGCTGCCGATTTGCAGGCTGGGGCCAAACCTTCCGGGCCGCCAATCAGCAAGCTGACGTTTCTGCCATCCAGCTTCCAGCGATCAAGCTGTTGTGCCAATTGCGGGGTGTCCCAACGAGAGCCGGGAATATCCAGGGTTACGATGCGATGACCTTTACCCACTGCGGCTAGCATCAGCTCGCCTTCCTTTTCCAGAATGCGTTTGATGTCTGCATTTTTGCCCCGTTTTCCCGCTGGGATCTCAATCAGCTCAAAGGGCATATCTTTGGGAAAACGGTTCAAATAATCCATGAAGCCGGTCTGAACCCAGTCCGGCATCTTTGTTCCTACAGCGATCAATTGTAACTTCAAACTCAACTCCAGAGTTTTTCCAGTTCATACATGCGACGGCTGTCTTCCTGCATGACATGAACCATAATTTCGCCGAGGTCGACGACGACCCAATCGGAAATTCCTTGCCCTTCAACACCCAGAGGCATAATGCCAGCCTCGCGACAATCATCAACGAGGTTGTCTGCCACAGACATCAGATGGCGGCTTGATGTTCCGGTGCAGATAACCATACAGTCAGTAATGCTGGATTTTCCACGAACGTCTATAGAAACAATATCCTGTGCTTTGGAATCTTCAAGTTTATCAATAACAAATTGTTGTAGTTCTGTGCCTTGCAAAAGGATCACCTTTATTTTGTAAAATTGGTTGAATAACGCGGAATAATAGCATGCCAATCTCTGTAAAAGTAAGCGACTTGGCGGCAATTCACGGTATGATTTATCTATTATCTATATAGTCCCCGTGAATCGATATAATTTTGTATCGATGGAGGAAGCAGATCATCACAACTTAGGCCCTGTTGGTGACGTTGGCGAATATTGGTCGCCGAAATGTTTAACAACGGAGTGGCGGCCAGGTAAATATAGCCCTGAGGTTTTTGACTCAATGGAAATGGGGTGTCAACATGGTGTTTTTCGAACCATTGTTGCATTTCTGGATTTGAAAGCGGGTTTTGATAACCCGGGCGGGAACAGACCAATAAGTGGCAGATGTCGAGCAATTCTTCCCATTTATACCATGTGTGGAGGGTTTGTAATGAATCCTGCCCGATAATGAATGCCAATGGACGTTGTTCACCTATCTCCTGACGAAAGGATTTCAGGGTTTCTACTGTGTAAGAGGGGGTTTTTCGTTCCAGCTCGCGGGTATCCACGGTAAACAGCGGATTATCTTTTACAGCCAGCCGCACCATTTCCAGCCGTTGTTGGGCGGTCGCCTCTGGCTGAGGACGATGGGGGGGAACGTGATTAGGCAATAAAATAACCTGCTTAAGCCCCACGAGTTGTGCCAATGCTTCCACTGGGCGCAAATGACCATAATGGATGGGATCAAATGTGCCGCCAAACAGTGCCTGAATAATCGGGGCACCGGTATCCGTTGTTGCATCAAGAGAATCAAGCATTCAGGAAGCTCTCTGGTAATGGTTTTCCGCATAACAGCATGGAAAGCGTTTCCAGGTCAGCCCAAATGGATTGGCTATAATCCTGTTTGACGCGCAGTTCCATCTGGGTCAGCAAATGTATGGCGGATTGCAGATCCTGTTGTGACAGGCGCTGTAATGCGGTGGTCAGCAATGGCCGGCGATTTTGCCAAACTTTGTGCTGATCAAATAATGTTTTTAAAGGGACGCTCTTATCCTGACGTTTAAGTACCAGCAGCAGCATCAGCTCCCGCTGTATAGTACGAAGCAGGATGACCGCTTCGGTGTCTTCTTGCCGAAGTTGTTTCAGTATATGGCATGCCCGTTTTACTTTTCCGGCCAGCAGAGCATCAACCCAATGATAGGGGGAAAAATGGGCGGCATCGTTGACCGCTTCTTCAACGCGAAGCAGTGTCAGGCGGTTATCGGGATGGAGCAGGGAAAGGCGTTCCAGTGCCTGGGCAAGCGCCAGTAAATTCCCTTCATAGCAATAGCACAATAGCTGATTGGCTTCACCTTCCAGTGATAACCCCATATTTTTGGCTCGTTGCGCGACCCATTGGGGCAGACGGCTTTGCTCTGGTGTCAGGCAACTGACGTATACGCCATTTTGCCCGATGGCCTTGAACCACGGGCTATTTTCCTGCGCTTTAGTGAGCTTATGCCCACGCAGTATCAGCAGGATGTCTGAATGCAGTAACTCCGACAGCTTGGTTAGCCGTTCTGCCATTGAAGCATTCGGGCCATTTTCCGGCAGCAGCAGGATAAGTGACTGACGGCTGGTAAACAGGCTCAGTGACTGACACAGGCTGAAAATTTCATCCCAATCGGTATGGTTATCCAACGCGAAAGTGAAATGTTCCATAAAGCCATGTTGTTCAGCCACTTTGCGGATACTGTCCTGACTTTCCTGCAATAGCAATGGTTCGTTGCCCCATAGCAGATAGCTGCTTCGCAGCCCTTCATTGAGCTGCGAAAGAAGTTGTTCAGGATAAAGTCGGATCATTGTTTCTGTGCAACCGCAGCTTTCTGCTTTTCTTCAGCTTTCAGCAGTTCTGCGCTATGAACCGTCAACAATTGGCGCATAAGCTGGTGGGCGGCTTGTTCGCGCATTTCCTGTTGAACCAATTCATTTTCAGCATCTTTCGCCAAGGCTTCCAGTGGGTTATCAAAGAAAGAACGATCAACCCTTGCCTGCAATGGATAGATGCTGCCATCTGGCATCAGAATTTGCGCATCCACTTGCAGCACCAACAGACGTTCAGCCGCTTTACCATCCTGAAAGACAGAAACTGTCTCTTTGTTTTCACCAGAACCCAAAAGTTTCAGGATAGGGACTGAAGCATCGCCATGCTCAACAATTTTGACATCGTTCAGACGAAGTTGCTGACGCACTGAGCGTGCCAGTGGCCCGTAAGGATCATTTGAACTCAATTGCAACGTTTGAAGCTCTTTGGGTACTTGTGTTGTACCACGAAGATGAAAACCGCAGCCAGCGGTGACTAGCACCGCCAACCCGAGCAACAACGTGAGAATCCGATGCCGCAAATTATTTCCTGTCACGTTTTTTCCCACCGCGTTCTTTCCCACAAAAGTGGCCTCCTGTTATCAGCCAACAACCAGATTCAGTAACTTGCCTGGAATATAGATAACCTTGCGAATACTGACGCCTTCAAGATATTTCGTCACACTGTATTCTTGTGTCGCCATCTCCTGTACAGACTCTTTTGTTGCATCTGCCGGTACTGTAATGCGGCCACGGACTTTGCCATTAACCTGAATGATGACCAGTTTAGTATCGTCTATCATGGCTTGCTCATCGGCCTGTGGCCATGCAGCTACATCAATGTCACTTTCATTGCCAAGCGCTTTCCACATGACGAAACAGGCGTGTGGGGTAATGGGTGAAAGCATACGTACAACCGCCGTCAGTGCTTCCTGCATCAGAGCACGATCCTGTTCAGTTTCCTGTGGAGTTCGTGTCAGTTTATTCATCAGTTCCATGATGGCAGCAACCGCAGTATTGAATGCTTGACGGCGACCAATATCATCGGTGACTTTTGCGATGGTCTTGTGCAGATCACGGCGCAGATCTTTCTGTTCCGTCGTCAGGCTACTGATATCCAGCGGCTGGGCTGCCCCTTTACTGCTGTGCTCATGAACCAAACGCCAAACGCGCTTCAGGAAACGGTTGGCACCTTCTACACCCGATTCTTGCCATTCCAGGGTCAGCTCTGGAGGGGCGGCGAACATCATGAACAGACGAACCGTATCCGCGCCGTATTTATCGACCATAGTTTGTGGGTCGATGCCATTGTTCTTGGACTTAGACATTTTGCTCATGCCGGTATAAACCAGTTCATGACCTTCTGTGTCTGTTGCTTTGATAGTACGGCCTTTCTCATCACGCTCAACAATAGCATCAGCCGGGGATACCCAGATTTTTTCGCCGTTGTTGCCGGTGTAATAGAACGCGTCAGCCAGAACCATGCCTTGGCACAGCAGACGTTTGGCAGGTTCATCGGAGTTAACCATGCCCGCATCGCGCATCAGTTTGTGGAAGAAACGGAAGTACATCAGGTGCATAATGGCGTGTTCAATACCCCCGATATATTGATCCACCGGTAACCAGTAGTTGGCCGCCGCCGGGTCCAGCATGCCTTTGTCATAATCCGGGCAGGTATAACGTGCGTAATACCATGAAGATTCCATAAAGGTATCAAAGGTATCCGTTTCCAGCAGGGCAGGCTGCCCGTTGATGGTCGTTTTTGCCCATTCCGGATCGGCCTTGATTGGGCTGGTGATCCCATCCATTACGACATCTTCCGGCAGGATCACGGGCAATTGATCTGCCGGAACAGGAACAACGGTGCCATCTTCCAGTGTTGCCATTGGAATAGGGGCACCCCAGTAACGCTGACGGGAAACACCCCAGTCACGCAGGCGATAATTGACTTTACGCTGACCAACGCCCATCGCAACCAGTTTGTCTGCGATAGCATTGAAGCCCTCTTCATTATTCAGTCCGCTGAATTCACCGGAATTAACCAGTGCATTTTTGTCTGTTGCGGCGGCATCCTGAATATTGGGGATATTGCCGTCGTTGTCCAGAATCACCACGTTCATTGGCAGGCTGTACTTGGTCGCAAACTCCCAATCGCGTTGATCGTGGGCAGGTACGGCCATCACCGCGCCAGTGCCGTATTCCATCAGGACAAAGTTAGCCACCCAGATCGCGATTTTTTCGTTGGTCAATGGATGAATGGCGAACATGCCTGTTGGCACGCCTTTTTTCTCCATAGTTGCCATATCTGCTTCGGCAACTTTGGTATTGCGGCATTCGTTGATGAATTCTGCCAGTTCCGGGTTATTTTCTGCGGCTTGTTTTGCCAGTGGATGACCGGCGGCGACAGCAACATAGGTTGCTCCCATGAACGTATCCGGGCGAGTGGTATAAACGGTGAGTTTTTCTTGGCTATCAGCAACATTGAACGTGATTTCGACACCTTCAGAGCGGCCAATCCAGTTGCGTTGCATGATCTTGACCTGTTCAGGCCAATCTTCCAGTTTATCCAGATCGTTCAGCAGTTCTTCAGCATAATCGGTGATTTTAATGAACCATTGAGGGATCTCTTTGCGCTCCACTTGGCTATCACAACGCCAGCAGCAGCCATCAATAACCTGCTCATTAGCCAGAACGGTCAGGTCATGCGGACACCAGTTAACCGCAGAGGTTTTTTTGTATACCAAACCTTTTTCATACAACTGAGTGAAGAACCACTGTTCCCAACGATAGTATTCTGGGGTACAGGTTGCCACTTCACGATCCCAATCATAACCAAAACCCAGCGTCTTCAACTGGTTTTTCATATATTCGATGTTGGAATACGTCCACGGGGCAGGGGCGGTGTTATTTTTGACCGCCGCCCCTTCTGCCGGCAGGCCGAAAGCATCCCAACCGATGGGTTGCAGAACATTTTTCCCTAGCATGCGTTGATAACGGGAAATCACATCACCAATGGTGTAGTTACGGACATGGCCCATATGTAGTCGACCAGAAGGGTAAGGTAGCATAGACAGGCAATAGTATTTTTCTTTGCTGTTGTCTTCTGTCACTTTGAACGTTTGCTTCTCTTGCCAATGAAGCTGGACTTGTTGCTCTATGTCTTCTGGACGATATTGTTCTTGCATGGCACCGATAATCCTATGGTGAGTAATAAAGCGACGCCTTTAGCGTGCATGGTTTGTTTATGAAATCAAAGATTCCATAGCATAGCTGATAAGGGATAGGGGCAACAACTCTTGTTAAAGGTGGAATGTGGAAAATAACTTATTTTTTAATGGCACTTAAAGTCGGCGGTCATTTTACCCACCGCCGACGAGAAAAAATTAATGCAGAATTTTTGCCAGAAAATCGCGGGCGCGTTCCGATTTAGGATGGGCAAAGAAATCCTCTTTCTGACTGTCTTCGACAATTTTACCCTCATCCATGAAAATAACGCGGTGGGCGACTTTTCTGGCAAATCCCATCTCATGGGTGACGACCATCATGGTCATGCCTTCCTTTGCCAACTCCACCATGACATCCAGCACCTCATTGATCATTTCGGGATCAAGTGCAGAAGTCGGCTCATCAAACAACATCGCAATCGGGTCCATGCAAAGTGCACGGGCGATGGCAACACGTTGTTGCTGACCACCGGAAAGTTGTGAGGGGAGCTTATCGGCCTGATTGAGCAACCCCACTCGTTCCAGTAATTTTAGCGCTTTTTCCGTCGCGGCTTTCTTATCGCGTTTTAGCACCTTAACTTGAGCCAGCGTCAAATTTTCAATGATCGAGAGGTGGGGAAACAGTTCAAAGTGTTGGAACACCATACCGACCTTGGAGCGCAATTGTGCCAGATTCGTGCCCTTGTCATTGACTTTTGTTTCGTTGACCAGAATTTCACCCTGTTGGACGGGTTCAAGGCCATTGACCGTTTTTATCAGTGTGGATTTACCGGAACCAGAAGGCCCACAGACTACAACCACCTCGCCTTTTTTAACTTCAGTTGAGCAGTCAGTAAGAACCTGAAATTGGCCATACCATTTGGATACATTTTTCAGGGAAATCATTAAACAGTCCTTTTCTTCAAATAGTTAACCAGCATAGAAGCGGCAAAGCTAATGACAAAATAAACCAGGCCAGCAAACAGAACCATTTCAACCTGAGTGCCGTCACGTTCACCAATCGTTGTCGCTGTACGGAAAAAATCCGCCAGACTCAGTACATAGACCAGAGAGGTATCTTGGAATAAGACAATGCCTTGCGTCAGCAATAATGGAATCATCGCCCGGAATGCCTGCGGCAGGATGACCAGACGCAGGCTTTGCATATGGCTCATACCCAGCGCCAGTGCCGCAGAGGATTGCCCGCGGGAGATACTCTGAATGCCCGCCCGGATGATTTCAGAATAGTAAGCGGCTTCAAATAGTGAGAAAGCTACCATTGCGGAAATTAAACGAATATCGGTTTTTGGTGATAAGCCTAGAACATTTTGTAATAAGTTAGGCACAATCAGATAGAACCAGAGTAACACCATCACCAATGGCACTGAGCGAAAGAGGTTAACATATAGCGTGGCAAACCAGCGCAATATCTTAATGGATGAGAGACGCATCACCGCCAGAACCGTGCCCCAGACAATACCTATGATAATGGCGACCACAGTGATCTTAGCCGTTATTACCAATCCATTCAGCAGAAAGGGCAAACTGGGAATAATCGAACTCCAATCGAATTGATACATTGCTTTATCTCCCTCCCAGATTGCCCGGTAAACGTATTTTCTTCTCAAGTCTGCTCATGGCAAGCATGATCACGAGATTGATGCCAACATAAGCCAGCGTGATCGCGGTGAATGATTCATAGGCGTGTGCTGAGTAATCCAGTAATTTTCCGGCTTGTGCCGCCATGTCAACCAGCCCGATAGTGGAAGCGATGGCCGAATTTTTCACCAGATTAAGCATTTCCGACGTCATTGGCGGAATGATAATCCGATAGGCGTTTGGCAGCAGAACATAACGGTAAGTTTGTGGCAGGGTCAATCCCATTGCCAGCCCTGCGGCTTTCTGTCCTCTGGGAAGTGATTCAATTGCGGCGCGCACCTGTTCACATACGCGGGCGGCAGTGAATAATCCCAGGCAAATGACTGAAGAAATAAAAAACTGAATATTGGGGTCCAGTTCCATTTTGAACCAATCGCCCAGGCTTTGGGGCAAGAACTCTGGGACTACCAGATACCAGGTAAAAAATTGGACAATCAGGGGCACATTACGAAACAGCTCCACATAACAGGCACCCAATCCAGAAAGAAATCGGTTCGGGGCCGTCCGCAGAATACCAAACAACGATCCGACAACAAGTGCAATAATCCAGGCGCAGATGGAGAGTGCGATGGTGACTTGAAACCCAGAAATTAGCCACCCCAAATAGGTGGTGTTACCAAATGGGGCCGCTTGTAATAAGATGCCCCAATTCCAATCAACAGACATAATCATGCTCCCTGAAATGGGGTTGGCGGTAATGCCTAAAAACGATCTAAAAAATGAGGTAGGAAACGACTACCTCATACCCGTCGTACCAATAAAATCGGGATTTTTTAGTTCGTTGCTTAATCCAATGCTTTGTCGTTTGGTGATTTAAACAAGGCTCTCATTTCATCTGACATGGAGAAGTTCAAATTCAGGTTCTTAGGTGGAATGGGTTCTTTAAACCAACGATCAAACATTTTTTCTGCTTCACCGGAGGTTTGCACTTTGACAATAACCTCATCAATCAATTTTTTGAATTGGGGATCATCTTTGCGTAGCATACAGCCATAGGCTTCTTCCGATTGTGGTTTGCCAACAATGATCCATTGATCGGGTTTCTTGGCTTTTGCGCGTTCACCCGCGAGTAAAGCATCATCCATCATAAAGGCGACAGCGCGGCCTGATTCCAGGGTACGGAATGAATCACCATGGTCTTTGGCGCTGATGATGCGCATTTTCATTTGTTTCTCATCATTGAGTTTATTCAGCAAGATTTCAGACGTTGTACCAGAAGTGACAACCACATTTTTCCCTGCCAGATCATCAAATCCCTTGATGTTTGAATCTTTTTTAGCCAGAAGACGAGTGCCGACGGAAAAGATGGTGTTGGAGAATGCTGCTTGTTTTTGCCGTTCATGGTTGTTGGTTGTAGAACCACATTCAAAATCGAAGGTCCCGTTTTGCAGCAGGGGAATGCGGTTCTGAGAGGTAATCGGGATCAGCTTGACTTGCAAGTTAGGCATATCCAGCTTTTTCTTGACAGCATTGACGATCAAATTGGAATAATCTTGAGAGTAACCGACAACGTTTTGCTGATTATCGTAGTAAGAGAATGGAACCGAAGATTCTCTGTGCCCAACAACGATAATGCCATTATCTTTGATTTTTTTTAGTGTACCAGCCAGTTCCTCAGCATGGGCAGCTCCTACCGCGCTAAGTAACATCATGCTTAACATCAACTTACGCATATACAGCTCCTTTATCGATTATGTTTGCGAACTTGGGTTTGCTAGATATTGGTGTTTCTACGTTGGTGGATGGAACTGTTTATAGAAACGATTCCTTGAGTTTTTTGTTTATGTATCGTAAAAAAATAATACAAAATGTTACTTTTTTGAAACTATTATGTTTCTATTTCGCGAGCCGTCTCGCACTATTGAATAAACAATTTCACTTGAAGTGATTTGAAAGAGAGCAATATTAGATGTTGTTCACATTTTGCACTGTTTGGCATGATGTTTTGTTTTTTATTTGATCTGATTGTATATATGTTGTTCTTTGTGGATAAATTTTGTCAAAAATAGTGACAGGGAGAGTTTTATTGGAATTTCCTGTGGAAATGGGAGGCATGATCTCAAAAAGGATGTTCTGTAGTCGCCCTGCACTTTAGATTCAAAGAAGACAAATAAATGAAAATGGCGCTTTAGGTCGCCATTCAAAATATCATTTAATGGAAGTATTGGGATATTTTAATAAACATCAGGAATAAAGGCGATTTAAGCAGTTTTTTGTTCTTGATAAGGCTATCGATATTATTTTTAATATGTTAAATTTTTCTGGCAAGACTTAATGCCTAACTTCATTTTAACAAAAAATTAGGATGGTAAGTGCTATGTCATATCTGATTTATTTATCATTAAATGGTAAAAAACAAGGCTTAATTTCAGCCGGATGTTCAACCATCGATTCAATAGGAAACAGATATCAAAATGGACACGAAGACCAAATACAGGTACTGAGTTTAAACCACACAATAACGCGCCAGCAGAATGTCAGTCATCAACCCATAGAATTTATTAAGCCAGTAGATAAGTCATCACCATTGTTAGCTATGGCAATAGATTCAAATGAATCGCTAAATGGTAAATTTATTTTTTACAGAACAGGTCAAACTGGACAATTGGAATTATTTTATGAAGTAAAAATCACGGAAGCCACTATCACTGATATTTCCTGTGTATACCCACATTCTATCAATAATTTCGATGCCATGCCACATGAAAGAGTTTTTTTAAATTACAAATCTATATCATGGAATCATATCACAGCCGGAACATCAGCCTATAGCATATGGGAAGACAGAAACTATTAAATAATAACGGGCATAGCAATATGCTATGCTTGTTTACATAATGATATTTCTTTCACATATTTATTAGGTGCCATCCATGATGATTTATCACATGTAATGTAATTTTCATTTTTTAGTTTAAAATCAACATAGAAAGAAAAAAACAAAGTAAAAATAAATCCTATTACAGCTAACAGCCCAAAAGCACTCCCTATTTTATTATTGAATACTATCTTTTTTTTAGTTATAAGGTATTTGAGTAATAGTAAAGAGAAATACATGCATAATGGACTACCCCAAATAAACCAAGCGCTTTTTGACGAAAAAGTAATAATATCACTTCTGGTAAAAAGACCATTATAATCAACTATTGATGCTAATCCGCCAAATATAGCAACGCTCATAAAAACGAGTGATACAATAAATATTTTTACTCTGGATGGAATGTTTTCATTATCCACGAGAATATCTGCCCCATATGTTAAAAAATTGGTCTGGATGATAAGGTTTAGGCGATCTTGCCTTATGTTCTTTTAAATTTTTAATTATAGTTTCACTGATTTTATATTTGCTATCTAAGTAATATAAGCCATAAACAACAGCTACTCCAACTAGGAAAACACCAATAGCTACAACAGTAGCACTAGCCCCAATAGCAAAAATTGGCGAAGTTACTATTGCTCCAACAGTAAGCCTAGCTATTGTTGTCGATACAATTAACTTTGCCATATCCATTGATACGTTAACAAAAAAATCTGTCAGACTATATTCATCTTTAAGCATTAATTCAACGGCTCTATATGCAGCAGAAAATACAATACCGAACCTGGCACCTGAGGCAATACTACTTTCCATAGCCACAGAACCAACGCCAACTTCCATTATTTTTTTATTATTGATAAGATATCTTGTCGCATTCAGGTATCGTCTGACACCTGGGGTGTCAGTTAGTTTTATATATCTTACGCCATTTTTCCCTAAATATTCTATCGCTTTTACACCTTTTCCTTTTAATTCATTTATTATATGCGTTGTTATTCCGATATTTATAGGTTTAAAATGTTTGGCTACTTTAAAAACGCCAGGGGCATCTTTTATGTTACCAGCAAATGATGACAATGGATCAGCTATTGAATAGGTATCATCCCGTAATGATTTAAGATCACGCCCTAATGCTTTCAAAAAGATAATAGCTTCATCTTGATCTAATAGTGCATAGTAATCTATGTTTTCATTGAGTTGCTTTTCAAGATCTTTATAATTGATATGATCCATTTGTTTTTTGAAATTTGCTTCATAATTGAAATCATCTTCAACCCATGTTCTTAAGCGGGGATCATATTTCATTTTATAACTCCCTCTATATTTAATGTTTATTCATTTTTCTCTTCTTATCTTATCGGACTCAGCTATTTTTTCTTTAGATTTTCTGAATTATTGAGAGCTGGATCAGGTTTTTCTGCCTACATTTTAATAACCGCAGAAATTAAATTCTGCGGCGATTTTTGATAAAACCAAGGATGAGAAACAGAACCGTTGCTCCCCATATTGGCCAGTTTCCGAAGCGGAAATAAGGCGTTAGACCGGTAGCGGGAGTCACTTTGGCTTCCAGTACCTGTCGGGTAAACTGTGGAATCTCCGCTTGAATTGAGCCATCGGGATTGATGACGGCGGTAATACCATTATTGGTTCCCCGCAGGAGAGGGCGACCCAGTTCAAGGGCGCGCATACGAGCCATTTGGAAGTGTTGCCACGGGCCGATGGAACGCCCAAACCAGGCATCATTAGACACCGTGAGCAGAAACTCCGTATCAGGTTTGAAGTTATCACGTACCTGTTCGCCCAAAATAATTTCATAGCAGATAGCCGCAGTAATATTGTGGCCGGCAACAGAAAGCTGGGGCTGGATATAATCACCACGGCTGAAAGAGGACATCGGCAAATTGAAGAAAGGTGCCAATGGGCGCAATATCGACTCCAATGGAACAAACTCACCAAACGGGACCAGATGATGTTTGTCATAACGGGTCGGGGCCGGATATTGATAAGGGGTTTTATCACCCAATACGATAATGCTATTGTAGAATTTATAACCTTCCAGCGTGGGTCTGGCATCAACAATGCCGGTAATCAAGCTGGTTTTGTGCTGTCTCAGTAAGCTATCCAGATGAGTCAGGAAATCACTCTGGTTGTATTCATCATCAGGAATGGCAGATTCAGGCCAGATGATAATCGGCGTTTTGCCAATGAAGGGACGGCTATTATCCAGATAAATATCCAGCGTCTTCCCAAGAACCGCCGGGTCCCACTTGATGTCCTGGGGGATATTGCCTTGAACCAGTGCGATATCAGTGGCTTTTTCCGGTTGTAGGTTATACCACTGGTAGTGTCGCATTGGCCACGGTAACAGCAGCAAGATAATGGCAACGATGGCCGATGCCCCTTTTTTATGCACAACCGCAAAAACCAGCAACCCGCTGATCATCATCAGTAAGAAGGTTATACCTTCCACACCCAGAATAGGCGCAATGGCTTTCATGGGGCCATCAATTTGACTGTAGCCGAATTGTAACCACGGAAATCCGGTTAATACCCAGCTCCGCAAGAATTCGGTTAATTGCCATAGCGCTGGGCTGGCAATGATTAGCCTGATACCACTGGAAGCCGGAAAAAAACGGTTCAGTAGGCCAGCAAATAGCGCAGGATAAAGCGCGAGATAGGCAGAGAGCAGGATCACCAAAAAGATATTGATGGCGGTTGGCATACCGCCAAAATTGGCGATACTGACATAAACCCAGTTGGCACCACTGCCAAATAAGCCCAGTCCCCAACATAAACCGATGGAGAAAGCCTGACGGTGGGTTCTGTTTAAGGTTAGGATTTGCAGGCCGAAAAGAGAAATGAGGGCAGCAGGCCAGAAATCAAAAGGTGAAAAAGCCAGTGTGCCACTGGCTCCGAAAAGAAGTGCCAGCACAGCACGTAGCCGCTGGCAACTCATTAATGAGGCTTTGTTCATCAGGTCCTGTTATTGTTTATCAAGGCTAGGAACGTCAGCATCATTCGGTATTTTTACATGAACCTGAATGATCTTACGGCTATCAGACATGGCCACTTTGAAAAGATAACCATTGATGGCAACGGACTCCCCACGGGAAGGCAGATGCCCAAATGCCTGCATAACCAGCCCGCCAATAGTATCCACCTCTTCATCGCTGAAATGAGTACCGAAAACGTCGTTGAAATCCTCAATTTGAGTCAATGCCCGAACGGAATAGGAGTGGCGGCTTAACGTGCGAATATCGTTATCATCATCATCATCGTATTCGTCCTCTATTTCACCCACAATCAGTTCAAGAATGTCCTCAATGGTGACCAGTCCCGAAACACCACCAAACTCATCGATCACAATCGCCATATGGTAACGTTGGGAACGGAATTCTTTCAGCAGACGGTCAACACGTTTGCTTTCTGGCACCACAACCGCTTGGCGAAGAACTTTATCAATGCTGAAAGGCTCTGCGTTCGTGCGCATGAACGGCAGCAGGTCTTTTGCCATCAATATGCCTTCGATGTGATCTTTGTCTTCGCTGATCACGGGAAAACGTGAATGGGCCGAATCGATAATAACATCCAGACATTCGTCCAGAGATTGATTGCGTTTTAAGGTAACGATCTGTGAGCGTGGGATCATAATGTCACGCACGCGCTGGTCAGCAATATCCATTACCCCTTCGAGCATCTCTCGGGTATCAGGATCGATCAGGTCGTTCTGCTCAGAATCACGGATCAGTTCAACCAAATCATCACGGTTTTTCGGCTCACCGTGAAAAAGCTGATTAAGTAGCGCAAAGAAGCCTTTCTTAGGGCCAGGGCTATCGTTACTTGAAGGATGGTCGTCGCTCATGGCGTTTTAATGAAAATTTCCCATTAATAAAAATCGTAGATTTTAATGTTTAACATAAAAATGTCGGTAGGGGTTATTCTTTTTCCGCTAGATAGGGATCAGGATAACCCATTTTTTTTAGAATTTCTGTTTCCAGAGATTCCATTTCCTCTGCTTCATCGTCCTCGATATGGTCATATCCCAGAAGATGAAGGCTGCCGTGAACGACCATGTGTGCCCAGTGTTCTTCGGCCGTTTTCTGTTGTTCCTCTGCCTCTTTTTCAACAACTTGTCGGCAGATGATTAAATCACCGAGCAAAGGTAACTCAATTTCAGGTGGTGCTTCAAATGGAAAGGATAACACATTGGTTGGTTTATCTTTCCCTCGATAAGTGAGGTTTAAATCGTGGCTTTCTGCCTCATCGACCAAACGTATTGTGACTTCACTTTCTGCCTGAAATTGTGGCAGAACCCCTTCCAACCAATGTTGGAAGAGGGCTTCATCAGGAAGCCCCGCCGGATTTTCACATGCAATTTGCAAATCTAATATTACTGAACTCATTGTGCTTCCTGTCTGCGTTTTTCATTAAGCGCTTTTTTGCGCTCCTGCTCTGCGGCTTCCCATATTTCATAGGCGACAACCACTTTTGCAACCACCGGATGGCGGACAACGTCTTCGCTATGCAAGAAGTTAAAACTCAGTTCGTCAACATCAGATAAAACTTCCACTGCGTGGCCCAAGCCTGATTTTTGCCCTCTTGGCAGGTCAATTTGGGTGACGTCACCCGTAATGACTGCCTTGGAGTTAAAGCCAATGCGGGTCAGAAACATTTTCATCTGTTCGATGGTCGTGTTCTGGCTTTCATCGAGAATAATAAAGGCATCATTGAGGGTTCGTCCACGCATATAAGCCAGTGGTGCCACTTCAATAACGTTTCTTTCGATCAGCTTCTCAACTTTTTCAAATCCCAACATTTCAAACAGGGCGTCATAAAGTGGACGCAGATAAGGGTCGACTTTCTGACTCAGGTCACCGGGCAGGAAGCCTAATTTTTCTCCGGCCTCAACCGCAGGGCGGGTCAGCAGAATACGGCGAATTTCCTGACGTTCCAGTGCATCAACAGCAGCAGCGACGGCCAAATAGGTTTTCCCTGTTCCCGCAGGCCCGACCCCGAACGTGATATCGTGCGTCAGGATATTGGCAATATATTGCGCCTGATTGGGTGTACGGGGCTTTATAACACCCCGCTTGGTTTTGATATTCACGGCCTTGCCGTATTCAGGCACACTTTCTGCGACCTGTTCCAGTATGCGGCTTTCGGTGATGGCCAGATGAACCTGTTCAGGTTCAAGAGCGGGTATCACGCCGCGTACAGGAGCGGTTTCGACATAAAGGTGACGCAGAATTCCTGCGGCTGCGTTTACACACAGTGGCTTACCTATCAGTTTGAAACGATTGTCGCGGCGGCTGATTTCGATACCCAAACGACGCTCAAGTTGTTTCAGATTATCATCAAGTGGTCCACACAGGCTCATTAGACGTTGATTATCTGTGGGTTCCAGAAAAATTTCTTGTGTTGCTACTTGTGGGTTAATTTGTGTCACTGATTATCTCTATGTTAGGACCGGTTAAGGTTGATAAAAACCAACGCCGATTTCATCTTCCTTGCGAGTACGCGCAATGACGGATTCAGGTGACTCATGGACACGGAGATCCATCTCATCTTCCGTTCGGATAACTTTACCGCGCAGGGAGTTGGCGTAGACATCAACAATTTCGACATCAACGAATTTGCCAATCATGTCCGGCGTCCCTTCAAAGTTAACCACGCGGTTATTCTCAGCACGGCCGGAAAGTTCCATGATATTTTTGCGGGATGGGCCTTCAACGAGAATACGTTGTGTACTGCCAATCATCGCACGGCTGAAACTCATGGCCTGTTGGTTGATGCGTTGTTGGAGTAAGTATAAACGCTGTTTCTTTTCCTCTTCACTCACGTCATCAGGCAAATCGGCCGCAGGGGTTCCTGGACGTGCTGAATAGATAAAGCTGAAACTCATGTCGAAGTTGACATCGGCGATCAGTTTCATGGTTTTTTCGAAATCATCCTGAGTCTCCCCCGGGAAGCCGATGATGAAGTCAGAACTAATCAAAATGTCAGGGCGGGCTTTACGCAGGCGGCGAATGATACCTTTGTATTCCAGCGCGGTATGGGCACGTTTCATCATGGTCAGAATGCGGTCAGAACCACTTTGGACGGGCAGGTGCAGGTAGCTGACCAACTCGGGCGTGTCCTCGTAGACTGCGATGATATCATCTGTGAATTCAATGGGATGGCTGGTGGTGAAGCGGATGCGGTCGATACCGTCAATGGCCGCAACCAGACGCAGCAGTTCCGCAAATGTGCAGATATCTCCATCAAATGTGGCACCACGGTAGGCATTGACATTCTGACCGAGCAGGTTAACTTCACGGACGCCCTGTGCGGCAAGTTGAGCAATCTCAAACAGAATATCGTCACAAGGACGGCTGACTTCTTCCCCACGGGTATAAGGAACGACGCAGAATGTGCAGTATTTATTACAGCCTTCCATGATGGAAACGAATGCGCTGGGGCCTTCGGCACGAGGTTCCGGCAGACGGTCGAATTTTTCTATCTCAGGGAAACTGATATCAACGATTGGGCTGCGGGTGCCTTTTACGTGGTTAATCATTTCAGGCAGGCGGTGCAGGGTTTGTGGCCCGAAGATAATATCGACGCTAGGTGCGCGCTGGCGAATGAAATCCCCTTCCTGAGAAGCTACGCAACCCCCTACGCCAATAATGATTTCAGGGTTTTTGTCTTTTAATCCCTTCCAGCGACCAAGTTGGTGAAAGACTTTTTCCTGCGCTTTTTCACGGATTGAACACGTATTCAGGAGTAAAATATCCGCTTCTTCGGCGACATCGGTCAACTGATAACCGTGAGTGGTTTCCAGAAGGTCGGCCATCTTGGATGAATCGTATTCATTCATCTGACAGCCCCAGGTTTTGATGTACAGTTTTTTTATCGTCGACATTTTTTTGTATCCGGTGTTTCCAGTGGAATGATGCTTCAACACTGAAAAGCGCAATGTATTGCACATAGTGTATTTAGCATAATATTGTTGGCTATTGTAGTCATTTGAGGCACGAGTGACCAGACTGTAACAGCGGATATTCACAGCCGGAAAGCGAAAATTCCGGTACACTATTTCCGGTACACTCTTTTAATCAATAAGCTAATCATGTGATAGGTATGAATAATCCACAACCAAAATTCGATATCGTTGTCGTGGGAGCCGGCATGGTTGGTGCCGCGACAGCACTGGGATTGGCACAGGAAGGCTGGCGCGTTGCATTATTGGAACACCAGCCACCCGTGCCTTATGATGCGGGCAGTAAACCTGATATTCGTGTGTCTGCGATTAGCTGTGCTTCCGTGGATTTATTGAAACAATTGGGAGCGTGGAAAAATGTATTGCAGATGCGCAGTGCCCCTTATCGCAAACTGGAGACATGGGAACAGAATGATTCCAATGTGACTTTTGATGCCAATAGCCTTGGGTTGCCAGAATTGGGCTATATGGTGGAAAACCGCATTTTGCAGCTGGGATTGTGGCAGGAGTTTGAGCGTTACCCGAACCTGACTCTGTTTTGTCCTGCGGCGCTGAAATCGATGCAGCGTCGACATGAGGATAAAATATGGCGGGTGACATTGGCAGATGGCATGGAAATCGATACTCGTCTGATCATTGGTGCAGATGGTGCCCGTTCTCAAGTCCGTCAATTGGCCAATATTGGCAGTCGGGGATGGGAGTATCGGCAGTCGTGTATGCTGATAACCGTGAAGACTGAGCAGCCTCAACAAGATACAACATGGCAACAGTTTTTCCCTTCTGGCCCCAGAGCTTTCCTGCCGCTGTTTGATCAGTGGGCTTCACTGGTTTGGTATGATTCCCCCGCCCGTATTCGCCAATTGCAGTCAATGACAATGGGGCAACTTGAGCGAGAAATTTTTAAGGCATTTCCGACCCGCTTGGGCAAAGTGACCCCGATTGCGGCCGGTTCATTTCCTTTGGTTCGCCATCATGCCAGCCGTTATGTGCAAGAAGGGTTAGTTTTGCTGGGGGATGCGGCTCATACCATTAACCCATTGGCGGGGCAGGGCGTGAACTTGGGATATAGAGATGTTGATGCTTTGCTCAACGTGCTGACCAATGCTAAGGACTTGTCGGAAGATTGGGATTCCCTGACGATTTTGATGCGTTATCAGCGCCGCAGGATGCCGGATAATTTGGTGATGCAGGCGGGGATGGATCTTTTCCACACCGCGTTCAGTAATGATTTGCCAGGATTGAAAACGGTACGAAACCTGGCATTGATGGCCGCGCAGCGTTCAGGAATGATGAAAAATCTTGCGCTGAAATATGCATTGGGATTGTGATGGGTATTAAGGCGTTTCTCTAAAGCATTCTCTAAATTACCTGAGAATCTTCTTATCGTAGTGGAAGAAACTTGTGGCCGCAGATATCCGGCTCTATTCCTCTATAAAGGGGATCAGCCATATATCACTCATGAAAGCGGTGCGACAGTAGACGTTGTTAAATAAGCCGCTCAGTTCTCATATGTTTTTGATTTTGAAGGCGCAGAACAATTAGGCGCTTTACTGAAACAAAACGTAGGTAAAACACTGCATTTTGGCTTCAACTGGAAATAAATCATCCTACACTCTGAATTCAAGGCTGCGCCCCGGTGTGGCCTTTTTTATTTCTACCCGTTGTCAACTTAGAGTTTACAACCCGCTCTGTTCATCACGGATATCCCAATCCGACAGGATTAATTGAACACCTGATGAAGGTCACGGATAGCGAAGATATCATTTATTTAATTATTCAACGCGACAAAAGATTGCATTACTAAACAAAATGACGCATATTATAAGTGCGCAGGCGTATGCGTTAGTACCGCATGTAACACAAAAATCGAGAGAGCAAGCAAATGGCTATTAGCATCCGTTTAGATGATGACTTCGTGAATGATGTAAAAATTCACGCAGAAGCATCAAGTAGGAGTGTGCCAAAGCAGATCGAGCATTGGGCAAAAATAGGCCGCATCGCTGAAGATAACCCTGATTTGCCATACTCTTTTATCCTTGATGTCTTGCTGGCGAAAAGCGAAGTCAACAATGGTAAGGTGTCGCGTTATGTCAGAAGGACAAAAAATCCCCAAGATTGATGTTTATGAAACAAGGCGTTTCTCTAAGGCATTATCTAAGTTACCTGAAAATCTTCTTGCCATCGTGGAAGATGAAATAGAAAAAATTATCGACAACCCTGAAATTGGCGAACAAAAGAAAGGTGATTTGAGTTTTCTTCGTGTTCACAAGTTTCAATTGAGTAACCAGCTAACATTGCTTGGTTATCACTGGGTTGAAGAGAAAATAGAGCTTTACCTGTTAAATTTGGGTCCTCATGAAAATTTCTATCAGGAACAAAAGCGGCACAGGAAAGATGATCTAAAGTTTATTAAATGATACACAAGGCTGCGCTATTTGCGTGGCCTTTTTCATTTCACCACCGCAATCACTTACAGAACCTCAGTATCTTCTATTGCGGTTGGCATTCTATTAACTTACCCGCAGGAACGCGCTTAGACGTCCGTGTCCAGATGCCGAAAGATTCGGTGTGGAATGTGGGACAGGGGGAGGCGGGCGATTTGGGGTCGTGATAGATGTGAATATGCGCATTCCGCCCCTGAGAGCTTATCCCCGTAATCAGCAACTGTTGCATCATTTGGTGGCAGGTTAAAAATTTTCAATAGGGGAGTTATGGCTTGAATTTTGATAACGGAAGAACAAAAAAACCACCTTGTGGTGGCATTATGAATCAAAGAATATTCTTACTGTATATTCTTTTTCTGTTCTTTCTTTACTCTTTTCCAATGTTTCACTTCACGTAACACATTGAAAAATATGGCTGGGGTACCAGGATTCGAACCTGGGAATGCCGGAATCAGAATCCGGTGCCTTACCGCTTGGCGATACCCCAATTGGATTCGTAAAAGAATGGTGGCTACGACGGGAATCGAACCTGTGACCCCAGCATTATGAGTGCTGTGCTCTAACCAGCTGAGCTACGTAGCCATTTACGATAATCGTAAGGGATTGTGATAACGTTCAGTAATATGGCTGGGGTACCAGGATTCGAACCTGGGTATGCCAGGATCAAAACCTGGTGCCTTACCGCTTGGCGATACCCCAACTGAATATTATCAATGCAACCTTTGTTGTTCTTAAACTGTTTTGATCTAACGCGACATCGTTTTAATGTTACTGCTGCTTCAGTTGTATGGCTGGGGTACCAGGATTCGAACCTGGGCATGCCAGGATCAAAACCTGGTGCCTTACCGCTTGGCGATACCCCAACTGAAACAACACACTAAAACTTAAAATCGTGACTAAAACACATTTTAAGTACAAACCGATAAAGAAAATGGTGCGGGAGGCGAGACTTGAACTCGCACACCTTGCGGCGCCAGAACCTAAATCTGGTGCGTCTACCAATTTCGCCACTCCCGCAAAGATGGTGGCTACGACGGGAATCGAACCTGTGACCCCAGCATTATGAGTGCTGTGCTCTAACCAGCTGAGCTACGTAGCCATCTTTTTTTGCTTTGCCTTCATCGGCGGTGCGGGGCGCATTATGCGTATATCAGAGAGATGCGTCAACTGCTTTTTTAAATAAATATGCACAAAAGCATTCGTTTGTTTGTCCTGTAATCATTTTGCGGACAAACTCGACAAAAAAGCTGAAATTATCCCCCAAGAAGATGTTGCAGCAGTACACCATTAAGCATAGCGCGTTTTGTGAGTGCAAAGGCACCAATAGCAGAACCGTGATTCAGCTCAGAAATGACGACAGGGAGGTCTTCACGGAATGCCTGTAAGACCTGTGTATTGATGCAACTCTGTATGGCAGGGATTAAAACCGATTCTGCCTCTGTGATTTCTCCCGCAATGACGACCTTCTGAGGATTAAATAAGTTAATCGCGATGGAAATGGCTTTGCCAAGATAATGCCCTACCTGCCTGATCACTTCTGTTGCCAGTGGGTCACCCGCATTGGCTGCGAGGCAGATGGCATGAATGTTGCAGTTATTCAAGGCAAGCTGGCTTGGGAAGCCTTGACGTAACTGATGCTGTACTCTGGCTTCTATGGCTGAATTAGACGCGATGGTTTCCAGACAACCAAAATTACCGCAATGACAGCGTTCACCCAGCGGCTCGATTTGGATATGGCCTATTTCGCCCAGATTACCACGTTTGTTGCGCAGGATATTGTTGTTTACGATAACACCCGCTCCCGTGCCGCGATGGATACGCACCAGAATGGAGTCCTCACAATCACGGGTTGCCCCAAAGTAATTTTCAGCCAATGCCAGGCTGCGGATATCATGCCCAATAAAACAGAAGGTATTGAAATGATCTCTGAGGGTTTTAACCAGAGGCCAGTTATCTACCTTAATGTGTGGCATATAGCGGACAACGCCTTTATCAGGATCAACCAAACCCGGCAGGATCACTGAAATTGCGATCAATTCACGGAGCCGGCGTTGGTTTTTGTCAATGAAATCCTCAATGGCGAAAATAATTCGCTTTTCGACTGCCTGTTGAGTATTTTCCGACACCGGGTAATGCTCTTCCACCAATGTCTTACCGTTCATATCGAATAGCGCCACCGTTGCATCATGGCGCCCAAGTCGAATGCCAATAGTATGGAAATGGCGGGTTTCAGTGATAATGGAAATTGCACGTCTTCCTCCCGTGGAGGCTTGGTGTTCGACCTCTTTTATCAGGCCGCGTTCCAATAACTGACGAGTAATTTTGGTTACACTAGCGGGGGCAAGTTGGCTCTCTTCTGCAATTTGAATGCGTGATATTGGCCCATGCTGATCAATCAACCGATAGACCACAGCACCATTCAGTTGCTTGACTAAATCAATATTACCGATTTGCTTTTGTGCGTTTTCATTACTCATCAGTCGTTATACTCACGATAGTTTGACTTCATTTCCGTTAACAATGGTCTTGCAGATTTTGAAATCGTGAGTAAATGCAGTCAAATTCGCTACCTTTCCGGACTCAATCGTGCCGAGGTGTTTATCAACACCGATCGCCCGGGCAGGGTAAAGCGTTACCATCCGCAACGTTTCATCCAAAGCAATACCAACATGTTCCACACTATTCTTGACACAATCAATCATGGTGATTGACGAACCGCTCAGTGTGCCATTTTCATCAACACATAAGCCATTTCGATAATATATTGTTTTATTGGCAAAGGTAAATTGTTCCATTGCGTCAGAAGCAAGTCCGGCAGGAACAATCGCATCTGTTACCAAAATCAGTTTTTCATTCTTCATTCTCTTGGAATTGCGGATATTTGGCCATGATACATGCATTCCATCACAGATAATGCCGGCATAGACTTCGGAGGAATCATAAATGGCACTGACCAGCCCCGGCTGACGGCCAGAAATCGGCGGCATGGCATTATATAAATGGGTAGAGAACGTAATGCCATGGTGGAAACCCTGACGTGCTTCTTCATAGGTGGCATTGGAATGGCCGGCAGAAACAACAATACCCGCTTCGGCTAACTGCCGAATATATTGGCTTTCCACCATTTCAGGGGCAAGGGTGATTTTAGTGATGACATCCGCATTAAGGCATAAATAATTAACCATTTCCGGTGTTGGCTGACGGATATAAGCGACGTTGTGAGTGCCTTTTTTGATGGGGTTGAGATAAGGCCCCTCCAAATGTAACCCCAATGCCTGATTCGGATTTTTTTTCAGGTAGGCGCGGATCACGTCAATGGCTTTTATCATCAACTCATCGGGGCTGGTGATGAGGGTGGGCAGGAAACTGGTACAGCCATAGCGCTGGTTGGTTTGCTGCATGGTATGCAGGGTTTCTTCTGAAAGATTTTCCGGCCGCTCATTAAACTGGACTCCACCACAGCCATTGACTTGCAGGTCTATAAACCCCGGGGCGAGGTTTGCACCCTGTAAATCGTGTTTTTCAATCTCTTCGGGCAGTTCATTGACCGGGCAAACCTGTTTGATTAAACCGTCAGCAATGATCACTGCATGGTCATTGAGCCTGTCATATCCGGTATAAATAATGCCGTTGATTAATGCGTACATATTGGTTTCTTAACTCCTGACTAATTAACTGGCGAATTCATTGATAATGCCGGCTTCTAACTGACGGAAATACTTCACCGTTTTTACTTTTAATTCCATCGTCGCGGGTTCATCACAGACGATGAGGGATTTGGGATGCATCTGTAGACAACTTACTGTCCACAGATGGTTGATGTTGCCTTCTATGGCCGCTTGCAGGGCTTGTGCCTTATTCATTCCGGTTGCCAGGATCATGATTTCTTCGGCATCCATTAAAGTGCCAACCCCAACAGTCAATGCGTATTGGGGAACCTGTTCTATATCATGATTGAAAAAACGGGAATTGGCTGCCCGTGTTTCAATCGTCAACGTTTTGATGCGGGTGCGTGAAGCGAGAGAAGATGCTGGTTCATTAAAGGCGATATGCCCATCATTGCCAACCCCGCCCATAAATAAATGTACTTTGCCATAAGATTTGATCTTATTTTCATAACGTTGGCACTCAACATCAATATCTTCCGCGTTTCCGTTTAACAAATTGATATTTTCTTTCGGAATATCAATGTGACTAAAGAAATTTTGATGCATAAAAGAATGGTAGCTTTGAGGATGATCCTCTGACAGGCCGACGTATTCATCCATATTAAATGTCACAACGTGCTTGAAGCTCACTTTCCCGGCCTGATGGAGGGAGATGAGTTCCTTGTAAGTCGCCAATGGCGTGCTACCGGTGGGCAGCCCAAGGACGAAAGGACGCTCGTTATTGGGATTGAATTTATTGATTTTACTCACAATATAGTGAGCCGACCATCGACCAACATCATTTGCCGTAGTTAGGGGGATCAGCCTCATGGTTACCTCTTATAAAATCATCGTTAATTTAATTATGCGTACTATGCACGATGAGACATTAATGTCATGCGTGATAGCGATACCCTTCGTCTTTAAAGTTGCTGCTTTGTTGGCTGCGCTCACTCACCCCAGTCACAGAGTTATCTATGCTCCCGGGGATTACTGAGAGGCTCCTGCCTCTCACCGGAGGCCAGCCTTTGGCTGGGCAAATTCGTTCCCGACGAATTTGTCGCTTCCTTGCCGCCACGCTGCATCTTGAAATCCATTGGGTATATAGGGTACACCCACATCATACCTGTTCTGGGTGGGTTCTTGTTTCATGCAATGTGATAAAGATATTTTATATCATAAAATAAGTTTTGCGTGCCAGCCATGTTTTTGATTAAAAATTTATCAAATCTGGTGACTCCAGTCACATATCAGAAGGATTTAATTTGCGATGCGAAATATATTTTTCTAGATTAAAAGAGTTTTAACAATAAATACATAGATAATGACATTATGTTATTAACTAATCGTCATTAATTAACTAAAAGACTCCACTAACGGAGCTTCAAGGGGGCGTAAGTGAGTATTCTGAGCTACTTGCAACGAATTGGCCGGGCATTGATGGTGCCTGTAGCGACATTGCCCGCAGCGGCAATATTGGTTGGTGTCGGTTATTGGATTGATCCAACGGGATGGGGGGCTGACAATGCGTTGGCGGCATTTCTGATTACGTCAGGTAATGCCATTTTGGAAAACATGGGGATGCTGTTTGCGGTTGGGATCGCCTATGGAATGTCGAAAGATAAGGATGGTGCGGCCGCGCTGGCAGGGCTGATCGGATTTATTGTTGTCGTGAAGCTGTGTTCTCCGGCTGCGGTATCAATGATTAAAGGCATTCCATTGGCAGAAGTGCCGGTGGCATTTAGCAAGATCAATAACCAATTTGTTGGGATCTTGGTGGGAGTATTCTCTGCTGAATTGTATAACCGCTACAGTAGTGTAGAACTACCACAGGCATTGTCGTTCTTTAGCGGTCGTCGCTTAGTTCCTATCTTAAATTCTTTCTTAATGATCATCGTCTCTTTTATCCTAATGTTCATTTGGCCGGTAGTTTATGGTTGGCTGGTGGCATTTGGTGAAAGCATCATGGGCCTTGGATCAACAGGAGCGGGTATTTACGCTTTCTTTAACCGGCTGCTGATACCTGTGGGCCTACATCACGCACTGAATTCAGTATTCTGGTTTGATGTTGCCGGTATCAATGATATTCCTAACTTCCTTGGTGGACAGAAATCCATTGAAGCCGGAACGGCTATTGTGGGTATCACAGGCCGTTATCAGGCGGGTTTCTTCCCTATCATGATGTTCGGCTTGCCGGGGGCGGCATTGGCGATTTACCACTGTGCTCGTCCTGAAAACAGAGCCAAAGTTGCCGGTATCATGATGGCAGGGGCAGTTGCGGCTTTCTTCACTGGCGTAACAGAACCGCTTGAATTCTCCTTCATGTTTGTTGCTCCTGTGCTTTATGTATTGCATGCCATCTTGACGGGGATTTCAGTTTACATTGCGGCGGCGATGCATTGGATCGCAGGCTTCGGCTTTAGTGCCGGTCTTGTCGATATGGTGCTCTCTTCCCGTAACCCGCTGGCTGTCCATTGGTACATGCTGATCCCGCAAGGCTTGGTTTTCTTCTGCTTATACTATGTGGTCTTTCGCTTCACCATCAAAAAATTCAATTTGATGACCCCGGGGCGTGAGTTGTCGGCCACGGACGAAACGGATGGTTACAATATCAATATAGCGAAAAAAGAGGGCAATTCAGCGAATACCATTCAGGAAGAAGCACTGCACTATATTGCGGCAATAGGCGGTTCAGACAATTTGACGGGAATCGACTCCTGTATCACCCGTTTGCGCCTTTCCGTAAAAGATTCAAGTTTGGTTAATGATCGATTAACCAAAAGCCTCGGTGCCTCTGGCACAATTCGCCTGAATAAACAGAGTGTCCAGATTATTGTTGGAACCCGGGCAGAATTAATTGCCAGCGCCATGAAAGCCGTTCTGGCAAAAGGTCCGGTTGCAGCAGCAACAGACACGCAGTCACCAGAATCTGATCTTTCGGTGAAAGAAGAGGGTCAGCAAGAAGGTCAACCTATTCTGACTTTAATTGCACCGGTAACCGGTGAGTTGATCAAGTTGGAAGATGTGCCTGACGAGGCTTTTTCCAGCAAATTAGTCGGGGATGGGGTTGCCATCAAACCGACATCGGATACGGTTTTTGCCCCTGTTGCGGGCACTGTGGTGAAAGTCTTCGATACAAATCACGCAGTCTGCATTGAAGCGCATAATGGTGTTGAAGTCATTATTCACATCGGGATTGATACCGTTTCATTAAATGGCCGGGGATTTGAACGATTGGTTGAAGAAGGCATGAAAGTAGACGCAGGGACTCCAATCTTGAAATTAGATCTTGATTACCTGAATGCCCATGCCAAGTCGATGATCAGCCCGGTGATTATCAGTAATATCGATGACTATGCGGGTATTACCATGCTAGCGAAGGAGAAGGTTGTTGCGGGCAAGACAGACTTATTTCAGGTATTGAAGTAAGGTCGTTTCCACGATCACCGATTGATTTTATCGCGGGAAGCACTTTGGCTTCCCGTTTTTCCCGGCTAACTTCACCCATTCCCGCATTTCCCACGAACAAAGTATTGTTTCTCGGCTCAGCTTCATAGATTATAGAGGGTTATGTTAAAGCGCTTTTTGCATTGAGGAAAAAAACGATGAGTGAGGCAGATGCCCGCCCGACAAACTTTATTCGTCAGATTATTGACGAAGATCTGGCAACGGGTAAACATACATCCGTACATACCCGTTTCCCGCCTGAACCCAACGGTTATCTGCATATTGGTCATGCCAAATCGATATGCCTGAATTTCGGCATCGCTCAAGACTATCAGGGACAATGCAACCTACGTTTTGACGATACAAATCCAGTCAAGGAAGATATTGAGTACGTTGAGTCGATTAAAACTGACGTCCAATGGTTGGGCTTCCAGTGGAGTGGCAATATCCGTTACTCTTCTGACTATTTCGATACGCTTCACCAATATGCCATTGAATTAATCAACAAAGGCTTGGCGTATGTGGATGAACTGAGTCCTGAAGAGATCCGTGAATATCGCGGCTCGTTGAAAGAAGCGGGTAAAAACAGCCCGTACCGTGATCGTAGCGTGGAAGAAAACCTTGCCCTGTTTGAAAAAATGCGTGCGGGTGAATTTGCAGAAGGCAAGGCGTGTCTGCGTGCCAAAATTGATATGGCCTCTCCGTTCATCGTGATGCGTGACCCGGTCATCTACCGGATTAAATTCGCGGAACATCATCAGTCCGGCAATAAATGGTGCATCTATCCGATGTATGACTTCACGCACTGCATTTCCGATGCGCTGGAAGGGATCACCCACTCTATTTGTACGCTGGAATTCCAGGATAACCGCCGTTTGTATGATTGGGTATTGGATAACATCACGATTGAGTGCCATCCACGTCAGTACGAGTTTTCTCGCCTGAATCTGGAATATACGGTGATGTCAAAGCGTAAACTTAACCAGTTGGTGACAGAAAATATTGTCGATGGATGGGATGATCCACGTATGCCAACGATCTCTGGTTTACGTCGCCGTGGTTATACTTCTGCCTCTATCCGTGAATTCTGCCGTCGCATTGGTGTGACTAAACAGGATAACAACGTTGAAATGGCAGCATTGGAATCCTGTATTCGTGATGATTTGAATGAGAATGCCCCGCGTGCTATGGCGGTTCTTGACCCGGTGAAACTGGTGATTGAGAACATGCCGGAAGGTGAGGTTATCCTGACCATGCCTAACCATCCGAATAAACCAGAAATGGGGTGCCGTGAAGTACCGTTCAGCCGTGAGCTGTACATTGATCGGGCGGATTTCCGTGAAGAAGCCAACCGTCAGTATAAGCGACTGGTTCTGGGCAAAGAAGTACGCCTGCGTAATGCATATGTGATTCAGGCGGAGCGTGTTGAAAAAGATGCGCAAGGCAATATCACGACAATCTATTGCCAATACGATGAGCAAACCCTGAATAAAGATCCGGCTGATGGCCGCAAAGTGAAAGGGGTTATTCATTGGGTAAGTGCGGCACATGGCGTACCTGCGGAGTTCTACCTGTATGACCGTCTGTTCAGCGTGGCAAACCCGGGAGCGGAAGATGACTTCCTGTCCACCATCAACCCGAAATCATTGATGGTTCGTCAAGGATTTGTGGAGCCGGGTCTGGTGAACGCTTTGCCGGAAAGAACCTATCAGTTTGAACGTGAAGGCTATTTCTGTGCTGATAGCCACCTTTCAAGTGCTGAACGTCTGGTGTTTAACCGTACGGTTGGCCTGCGTGATACATGGGCAAAAATCTCACAGGGATAATGTGAGTCAGATTGCCTGATCCACAGAATCAAAAAACGTGATGATTTTTGTGTGTCAAATAACTGACAACCTACTGACAAAGTGCTGGTTTTTTTATCCGGCACTTTTTTTATATCTAAAAGTTATTCGAGTATTACAAGCTGTAGCTGAAAAGTGGGATCTCTGTTTATCGTTTGAGCATATTCCAGAAATCATAATTAAGCGGGGGGGATATTGCCATTTTGTTTATTGAAGGGCAATATTTACGTCTATACTTATCAATAGACATATTCATTTTTATTCTGGCCATTAATATTCCCGGGTTGTTTTGGGTTTAATCTTATTTTTGATTTAAATGAATTTATTCATTTTTATTATAAGGAGATAAAAATGAAAGATGTTCATGAACTTGCTAATGTATATGCGGCATATTTAGCAGAACAGAAAGGGCAGAAAGTCTATTCAGTTGAAACTTGGAATTATGGCAATACACCTGAACTTGAACCTTATAAATCGGATCAGGTACATGTAGAGGTTCATGACGATATGCAGTGGGAAATTCCTGCTATAAAAGAATCTGAATTTAAATTCTCTGAATATAGTTGGTATAATTATACTTCTGATATAATAGAAAAACATTTGAAATATGAAAAGTTACAAACAGAGAGTGCAACTTGGTCTGTTACGTCATCGATAAAAGTGGAAATGGATTTTCAATTAAGGGCCTTATTTCCATTTATTTCTGAAGGACGGGAAGAACTTTCCATAAATATCAAGGTAGGTGAAAATTTTTCGAAAACCGTGACTAATACACGGAAATATCAGGAAAAAAGAATATTGAGAATTAAACCACATACCCATTCATGGGGTTATATACCCAAAATAATTCGAGTTGCATCGCGGCGGCAAGGGAGCTCATCCCCGGGAGCATAGCTAACTATGTGACCGGGGTGAGTGAGTGCAGCCAACAAAGAGGCAGCTTGAAGTATGACGGGTATAAGCAGTTATTGATGGGAAGTGGAACGGCATATTGGACGCAATCCTGTCAGTATATTGGCGCTGCCGGTATTTTATTGCGTGATGGTGATAATTTGAGATTACATATTGTTTACTTGGGGGAAATATTTAATAGAATTAAATACGATATGCATGAAAATTCACTGCTTGAAGGCTATGAATCAACATCAAGAGGAGATGTTATATTGGCGAAAGCATCAGGAGAACTTTATTATAATTATTTCATTAAATTAAATGAATATGCCTATGAAGAACCTCTGGATCGCTGAGGTTAAGAATTCCGGCTTTTCAAGAAACCGAAATCCACGTCCCACTTTTGCCTGATATTCTTGCCCACATTGAACGAAGATTCGCGGCAGTATTGAGTTGGAAGTGGATAGCGAGTCAACCATTTTGCAACTCATTGAAAGAAGTAAAGCGAAAAAAGTCAAGCAGCCTCGGTTGAATATTTGTTTGCGGTTCCAGAGCCAAAGAAAAACGGTTAGTGTTCGATTTGTAATTTAAAGAATCGTAATGAAAATTGATTCTTTCAATCAGGATTAAAAAATTGCCTTATAGTCCCATATTGTATAGGGTTATTGGCTAGCCAAATCTGTACACTATTTACACAAAAACAAGTTACACAAAAACAAGTTACACAAAAACAAGTTACACAAAAACAAGTTGCACAAAAACAAGTTACACAGAAACAAGAATAATAAATCCGGACGAGGTAGTTTATGAAAACCGTAAAATTACGTACCTTGGCAGCACTCATCACGGCAGTTGGATTTATAGGCTGTGCCCATGCAGAAGAAATCCCATCAACGATGTCTATGTCGCCACAACAGATCGTGGATTCACTGAGCCAGTTAAAGGTCAATTTCACAGTGATTGATAATCAGGCGGGTTCGCATGGCACGGACTGCGCCATCTTAGGTGCAAATTCGGCTGCCTGTTATCGGATGAATATCACCTTGAGCAATGGTCATCAGGCAATCAACTCTTCTGACTGGGCGATCTATTTTCACAGTATTCGCCAAATCCTGAAACTGGAAAATGATCAATACAAAATCACCCATGTTACGGGTGACTTGCATAAATTGGAACCGACCAAAAAATTCACCAGCATCAAGGCCAATGAAAAGATCGTACTGCCGATTATTGGCGAATACTGGCAGATCTACAGCACAGATTTCATGCCACGTTGGTATGCAACTTCCGGCGATGCCACGCCTAAGATATTGGTGAATACCGATACGGAAAACATCAGTGAATTTTTATCCGATCTGGAAGGGGAGCAGTGGAAACGCACCACAACGGATAACAATATCCTGATGACCCCAGAGAACCGTTTTACCAAAAATCAGCAGGTGGCAAGGATCAGTGAGGATAAACTGCGTGGGCAGATTATCCCGACACCGAAAGCGCTGACCATTCATTCGCAGGATGTCGATTTATCCCGTGGCGTGAAATTGGAGCTGGGAGGCTTGGGCGGCGATGCGATTAACGTGATCAGAGAACGCTTTCAGGCTCATAACATCAATTTAACCGAGAGCGGTTATCAAATAGCGACGCAAATCAACGCAAACCAATTTACCGGGCCTTGGCGGGTAAAAGGGGCCTATTCGTTGGAAATTACCACCAAAGGCGCACAGGTTGTCGCGTTTGATCAATCTGGCGTATTTTACGGGCTGCAATCGCTGTTTTCTTTACTTCCCGCCAACGGTACGCCCAGAATGGCGACATTGACGGTAAAAGATGCGCCACGATTTGAATATCGCGGTGTATCCCTTGATGTCGGGCGGAATTTTCATAGCAAAGCAGCCGTCTTGCGTCTGCTTGACCAAATGTCCCATTATAAGCTGAATAAGTTCCATTTCCATTTGAGTGACGATGAGGGCTGGCGTTTGGAAATTCCCGGTTTACCGGAATTAACCGAAGTCGGCAGTCAACGTTGCCATGACTTGAGTGAAACGCGATGCCTGCTACCACAATTGGGTTCAGGGCCGAATAACAACACGATGGGAAGTGGTTATTTTAGTCGTCAGGATTACCTCGATATTCTGACTTATGCCAAAGCGCGCCAGATTGAAGTGATCCCAGAAATTGATCTTCCTGCCCACGCTCGTGCTGCTGTCGTGTCGATGGAAGTTCGTTACAAGAAATTCATGGCACAGGGGAAAGAGCAGGAAGCCAATGAATACCGCTTGCTCGACCCGACAGATACCTCAAACACAACATCCGTACAATTTTATGATCGTCGGAGTTACCTTAACCTGTGCATGGATTCCTCTAAACGATTTATCGATAAAGTGATTGGCGAAGTTGTCGCCATGCACAAAGAAGCCGGACAACCGTTGAAGACATGGCATATTGGCGGGGATGAGGCCCAAAATATTCGTTTGGGTGCGGGATATCAGGACAAAGACGGGCCGATTGTGCCGGGTAAAGGGATTATCAACAAAAAAATTGAAGATAAGCCGTGGGCTAAGTCTCAGGTTTGCCAGAAGATGATCACACTGGGTGTGATTAACGATTTTGATGACTATGTCAATCACTTCGCTAATGATGTCAGTAAAATCGTCAACGCGCACGGCATTGACACGATGCAGGCATGGAACGACGGCCTGAAATATGCCAAATCAGCCAAAGACTTTGCGACTCAACATGTTGCGGTGAATTTCTGGGATACCCTTTCCTGGGGCGGTTATGACTCCGTCAATGATTGGGCAAATAAAGATTATCGGGTCATTGTTTCCAGCCCTGATTATATTTACCTTGATATGCCGTATGAAGTACATCCGAAAGAGCGGGGTTACTATTGGGCAACCCGGTTTAGTGATGAGGCGAAAATTTTCAGCTTTGCCCCGAACAATATGCCACAAAATGCGGAAACCTCGGTAGATAGCAATGGGGATCGCTTCAATGCCCACAGTAACAAACATTGGCCGGGGGCCTATGGCATGTCCGGATTATTATGGAGTGAAACCGTGCGTACTGATGAGCAGATGGAATATATGATTTATCCGCGTTTACTGCCGTTAGCGGAACGTGCATGGCATCAAGCGGATTGGGAGCTTAAATATCAGCAGGGCAGGGAATATAAAGGTGGCATGACACGTTATGTCGATACGGGTGCCCTCAATCGTGACTGGGAACGCTTTGCCAATCTGATGGGGCAGCGTGAGCTGACTAAACTGGACAAATCCCATATTGCCTATCGTTTGCCGATACCGGGCGGAAGAATTGTTGCCGGTACATTCGAAGCCAACATTGCCTTGCCGGGTGTTGTTATCCAGTATTCACTGGATGAGGGAAAAATATGGCAGGTTTACGATGATAGACAGCGCCCCCATGTCAGCGGCAATGTAAAAATCCGCTCGGTCAGTGCCGATGGAAAACGTTTTAGCCGGATAGATGAGGTTAAATTTTAACGCTGATACTTTAATGGATTTCAACATGCGGCCAACAAAGCGGCAACGTGAAAGACGACAGCTATAAAGCAATCTGCCGATTAGCTTACGCTAATCGGCAGGAGCTTATCCAGACTAAACCAGACACCAGAAGCGAACAACTTGGCTCATTGACTCACTTCTTATTGTGCCGGCTTATCATGCTTTATCATCATGCAGCGAGTTATCTTTGCGGCAATCACCCGCAGCACAGTGACCATATAAATAGAGGCTATGGTTTGAAAGTTTAATTCCATGGCGTTTAGCGATGTCTCTCTGGCGTTCCTCAATGGATTCGTCACTGAATTCAATGACTTTACCGCAATCGAGACAAATTAGATGGTCATGGTGATGTTGTTGAGTGAGTTCAAAAACCGATTTACCGCCTTCAAAATTGTGGCGGGTAACAATGCCGGCATCATCGAACTGGTTCAACACGCGATAGACAGTGGCGAGGCCAATCTCTTCACCGATATCAATCAGTTTTTTGTAGAGATCCTCCGCACTGACATGATGGCATTCTGGGTCCTGTAGCACTTCCAAAATTTTCAAGCGTGGAAGTGTTACTTTAAGTCCAGCATTTTTCAATGCTTTATTGTTGTCGGTCATGCGGATTCAGTCCTGTAACTTGAGTTAAGTGAACCTATGATACTTGGGGGTATCGTGAGGGAATCATGATTCTGTTTCACGTTGTTGATTATAGGCATGGATATTCAAAATGAAAACCATGCCAGACCTAGTATCATGACACATTATGCAGGTGCGTGAAAGGAAGCTGATGCCCTTATGCACCCAGAATCTCAGATAGGCTCATTTCAACCTTGATTTGTTGTACCCAGGCTTCAACGCGCTCATCAGTCAATTCCGGTTGACGATCTTCATCGATAGCCAAACCAATAAAGTGATTATCGTCAGCCATACCTTTAGAGGCTTCAAAGTGATACCCTTCGGTCGGCCAGTGACCCACAATGATAGCGCCCTGAGGTTCAATAATATCGCGAATGGTGCCCATCGCATCACAGAAATACTCTGCATAATCCTCCTGATCACCACAACCGAATAAAGCGACCAGTTTTCCTTCGAAATTAATCTCTTCCAACGTCGGGAAAAAATCATCCCAATCACATTGAGCTTCGCCGTAATACCAAGTTGGGATGCCAAGCAGCAAAATATCAAAGGCTTCAATGTCTTCCTTGCTGCTTTTGGCAATATCGTGGACTTCAGCAACATCAGCACCGCCCAATTTTTCTTGGATCATTTTGGCGATGTTCTCTGTGTTGCCTGTATCACTGCCGAAGAATATACCTATTATTGCCATAAAATGGGTTAACCTCTTGTTTTATCTGTGTATTAAAGCTATACACATCACGCTGAAATCAGCAGGAAAAATGTCAGTTTTAATAAAATGAAAAGCGTTATTTTGACCAAACATCCATGACAAATCTGTCAAATTTGTGTGGTGAGCCGCTTCATTGCTGTTGAATAAAAGCCGTTAATCGGCAAGGTGATTTTGTTCTGCCAGTTGGGCTAACAGCATTTGTTCAATCAGTTCGCTACGACTGACATTACGTTGTTTTGCCAGATGATTGAGTGCATCGACCGCATCTTCGTTGAGTTTTAGTTCCACCCGACGCAGTCCCCTGACTTTATCTCGTCGCAACTGGTTGCGTTTATTGATCCGAAGCTGTTCATCTCTGGACAGCGGATTTGTTTTAGGTCGCCCTGGCCTGCGTTCATCTGCGAACAAATCCAGTGTGGTGCGATCAGTTTGTTCTTTTGCCATAAATTCAATTGATAAAGGGCGTGCCAACAATATAGCGGGCAATAATACCTTAGCTGGGCGCGTGTCGCTACTGGTTGATGGGGGAGATTGCCGGAATCGATCTTTACGGTGTAAAGGCTTTTCGTATTGAGGCGGAGAGTGGAACAAATGTTATGGTAAATTCTTCGCTAACGATGTCATTTTGTATATACATATATGTATATACAAAAGTGTATTCCATGATATGAAGACGGAGCTTGAGTTTGAATAGGATCTCGCCAAAGCGGAAATTAATTTCCGTAAACACGGGATGCGTTTTGAAGAGGCGGTTCTGGTTTTTGACGACCCTTTTCATTTGTCCATGCAGGATTGCTTTGAAAATGGTGAATATCGGTGGCAGACGATCGGTACAATAAAAGGCTGTGTGGTTGTTTTGGTCGCTCACACGATACGGTTTGAGGATGATAGCGAAGTTATTCGCATTATCAGTGCACGAAAAGCAGAACGAAATGAGAGAAAACGTTATGAGCATGATTAGATACAAACGAAGCGAACTCCCTCATCTGACTGAAAAACGGGAATCTGAACTTAAAACGCTGGCTGGTAATCCTGATAGTGATATTGATTGCAATGATCTCCCGTTGTTGAATGAGACATTCTGGAAGAATGCCGCGCAAGGGAAGTTTTATCGTCCGGTAAAAACACAGACATCAGTCAGGATTGATGCTGATGTGTTAGCTTGGCTTAAAGAATCAGGAAGAGGTTATCAGACGAGGCTTAACGCTATCTTACGTGAAGCCATGATGCGTGATTTGCATCGAAAGTAATCTCAAACCCAGCATGGAACGATAACGCCATCGATTGGCATCACTTTTTGCGGGTTTATCGCTGAAAGTGGCGTCATTGTATGAAAAAAGTTTGGTTTGGGGATCTTTAATTTGTCTCGTGCTTTGAATGTTGTTTTTTTATGTATGGAAACGGTTTAATAAAACCGTGGGAATTCTTAACACTGGCTATGCCCCAATGGTTGATGGGCATTTTTGCCTCTTATTTCGTGGTGGGTGTATTGGTGCGGGTCAGTCAGGTTGTTCAGGTTCGGGATAGAAATCGGTTCTGAGGATGAAAAACAGCCCCTTGTTGTTGGTGGGGACAAGGCGCTGTTTGGGTTTTATTGATGATTTAATTTGAATATGAACTTAAGTGAAGTTCGGGTTAATTGCCAAACCATGATATAGATATTAGTTAATACACGATACTCGATGGCCAAAGTGAGTCATCTCGTAACTTCCATCCACAAGCGATACGGCCTCTCTAAATCTGTCACTGGTGATATAGTTATCGTAATATACCTCATTAGTCGGCCAACCAAGTTTGGTTTGTACCCCGTTATGACCATATGTGCTTTGCAGTTTTTGCAATTGTCCTCGAGTTGGTAGAGATTTACCTTGGTTTGCACAATATAGCAGGGCGCCCGTAGGTTCATCGTCAGTATGTCCATGAGCGATTAGTACCCAAATTTCATTGTGCCATTCAGGACTTGCGCCGTATCCTGAAAACTCCGCTTTAAGTTGTGGACGGTTGAAGGTTACACCATCAATTTTTATAAAGTTTGGCATATGCCCCCAATAGTTAGCCTTATTCGTATCCGGACTGGTCAGCACAGTAAAGATCACATCCTGATTCTTTGAACCACTGGCTCCCTCAGCCGTCACTTTCAAGGTAGTTTTCACGCCTTTCCCATCCGGGTCGGTGACCTTGATAATCAACTCCCCATTCTCATTTGTA
>NZ_MUBK01000026.1 GCF_002127545.1 Xenorhabdus beddingii | reverse complement strand
TTGAATGAACTCCTTCCCTGGTCAGATAATCCTTTCAGTTAAAAATCCCCCATTTTTAGTGTTGGTTGGTAAAGCAAGGTGAGATGACCGGATGCTTACTTTAAGCGAACGGTATCGGAGCAAGGAATTAAGGTTGTCAGTGAAACACCAAGTAACGTCAAAGGCATTACTCAAATTGAGTATCAGATTCCATCAAAAGATAGGGCAGGAAATGTCACTGGACATAAAGCACAAGTATTGACGAAAACAGTATATGATCCGAAAATTTTCTCTGATCAAAAAATGTTGGAACTGGGTCAACAGGCTGCTTCCAAGGGCTATGAAAAAGCTATTTCTCAAGGTCTGCGTGAGTATGAATCGACAGCCGGTGGTGTTAAATTCCAAGTTTATTTGGATAAAGAAACAGGTAGAATTATGAACTTTTTCCCGGTGGCACAATGAATAGTAAACGTCTTTTCGACAAAATAGATTATGACAATGACTCTGAATGGGTTATGAAAGAGTTTTTTAATTCTCTATATACCCAAGGTAAGTTTTTATGGGCCTTACCACATATTCTGAAAAAAAATGGGTGTGGAGTTAATGAGACCTATTGTATTTTCCCGAATTTTGATGACCCCGATCCAGAATATCACTTTGATGGCATTACGTTCGGTGTATGGGAGGGAGAAATTATTGTACCTGAATCTGTCGGTTTTGAGTATGTCAGATTGGCATGTGAGAAATATCTTCAATTACATCCGGAAGACAAGGACAAGGTAAGCGCATTACTAGCCAAGCTACCTTGTTAACACCAAGATCCCAGCCCTAGCTAGAGCTGGGATCTTACCTTTACCACCTTTAACTAAATAGTGATCTGTCCCTAAAATTATTCCCACCTAATTTATGCCGCCATTTCATAATCCACGGGTGTCAGATAACCCAGCGTCGAATGTTTACGGCGGTGATTGTAAAACACTTCGATATAATCGAATATTGCATTCATCGCCTGTTCTCTGCTGGCAAAAGCGTTACCCCGCATCAACTCCGTTTTCAGTGTGTGGTAGCAGTTTTCCATCATCACGTTGCCATAACAACAACCTTTCCCGCTCATTGAACAGATCAGACAGAACCGTTCACCGGAGCTTATAATAAATTAGAGTTAACACCAATCAACAGATTGAATACGTGTCCGAAAACGTTAGTTGATTAATAATGCCAATTATATTGATAATCATTTCTATTTACAATATTGTAATGGCGTTTCATTCTCAGGAGCTTATACCTTCTTCTGATGAACGTTTTGTCAAATTGGATTTCTGGCACCGCCTGTGAGCAGCACAAATTAATTCATTGTTACTAAATATTTTTATAAGGCAAATCAGACGGTGTTTGATTATGTTTAAGATAAGAAGAAAAAAACGTGTGGTGATAATCATTGCCAGACGTACAGGGTTTGGGTTTCAGGCGGCACTGTTTTCAACATCCACGGACGGGGTGTGTGCAGCTACCTTCACCAATTATCTAAGTTCATCTAACCGCAACGATGAAGTCGTAATCCACCGCTTTTGCTACATGACACCTGGTATCCGGCACTGCTGGCGGCTCGCTCTCACGTTGCCGTCGGCATTTTTCTCCTTTCAAGGAAGAGGGGGAAAGATGGCCCCTACACCAAGAGGAACTTGATTTTGTTTGGTATCGCCAACGACCTTCTTTCACTAACGTTGCAAGAAGATGATTTTATCTTTCTGTCGCCCCACAAAAGCCTGCTCGCCCGGGGATGCCTCTCTACCGTGACACATCCCGCAGCATCCGGACATCACGTCGAGGGCGAGTTCCAGCAGAAGGTGCAACAACTGCTTCGTCAGACTCAGCAGGCTGGGGTAGATAATCCCATTGTCGTGGGGGCTATTCCGTTTGATAAGCGCCAGCCCTGCTCGCTGTTTATTCCACAGACCTGCTACTGGTTCGATCGCCATGCCTTTAACCTTGCCGACTCTCCGGTGCAGGTGGAGGGCCAGGCTCACTGCATTCCAGATCACGATGCGTTTTGCACCATGGTGGAGAGCGCCCTGAACCCGCTGCGCATCGGTGCACTGAATAAAGTGGTGCTGTCGCGCCTGCTGCAGATTGAAAGCATCTCCCCGCTTAGCGCTCTGAGCCTATGGCTGCAGCTCAACAGACAGAATCCGGAGAGCTACAATTTTCACTTACCACTGGCGGATGGCACTCTGATTGGCGCCAGTCCTGAACTGCTGCTACGTAAAGAAGGCAATGTCCTGCGCTCCTGTCCTCTGGCCGGCTCAGCGCGGCGAGGTGACGATGAGGCCAGTGACAAAAATGCCAGGGAAAAGTTGTTGGCCTCCGGAAAAGATCGCCATGAGCATCTGGTGGTTACAGAGGCTATCCGTCGCCAATTGACGGATCTCTGCGGGTCTCTGACAATCCCGGAACCCTCGTTGCTCAGTACGCCCACGCTCTGGCATCTCGCTACTGAGATTCAGGGGATTGTGACCGATCATCGCGATAACGCGCTGTCTCTTGCCTGCCTGCTTCATCCCACTCCCGCATTATGCGGCGCTCCTTATACCTCATCGCGCAACCTGATCGGCGAGCTGGAGCCATTCGACCGCGGCTGGTTTGGCGGTATTGTCGGCTGGTGTGACGCCCGTGGAGACGGGGAATGGGTTGTAGCGATCCGCTGCGGCAAAATTCGGACTCACCAGATTGAGCTATTCGCCGGCGCCGGCATCGTTCCGGACTCTGTGCCGGAAAACGAATGGCTGGAAACCCGCACCAAATTTAACACCATGCTGAGTGCACTTGGTTTTGCAACGCAAAAGGAGCTGACATTATGATTGAATTCAACCGCTGGCCTCAGGATTTGGCTGAACGTTATCGCCTGAAAGGGTACTGGATTGATCGCCCGTTGAGCGAGATCCTCGATATTCACCGCGAGAACGATGCTGTGGCACTATTCTGCGGGGAGCGGTGCTGGAGCTATCGAGAGCTTAATGAAGCCGTAACCCGGCTCGCCGCCGCCCTGCACCGACGCGGCGTGCGTCAGGGACAAACCGCGCTGGTGCAGCTTGGCAACGAGGCTGAATTTTATGTCGTCTTTTTTGCTTTACTGCGCCTGGGCGTCACGCCGGTTAACGCGCTTTATAGTCACCAAAGCAGCGAATTAACTGCGTATGCGCACCAGATTACGCCAGAGATACTCATCGCTGATCGCCAGCATCGCCAGTTTCATGATGATACTCTTATTGATCTTCTGGTAGCCCAGTGTCCGGGGCTGAATATCGTGGTGCTTCACCATGAGGATGCAGATTCGAACCGTTCGCTTTCACGCCTGATATCGGAAGAACCGGGAGACTTCACACCCACACCCACGCCAGCGGATGAGGTCGCCTTTTTCCAGCTTTCCGGCGGCAGCACTGGTACTCCCAAGCTGATCCCTCGCACCCACAACGACTACTATTACAGTATCCGCGCCAGCAATCCGATCTGCGGCATCAGCAGTAAAACCCGATATCTCTGCGCACTTCCGGCCGCACACAACTATCCGATGAGTTCACCGGGCGCACTGGGCGTATTTTATGCGGGTGGGCAGGTCATCCTCGTCCCCGACCCAAGTCCGGACGGATGTTTTCCGGTCATAGCCCGCCATCAGGTCAATATTGTCGCTTTGGTGCCACCTGCGGTCAGCATCTGGCTGGAATATGCCAATATCATAGGTCACGTCAACGAACTCTCCAGTCTGAATGTGATGCAGGTCGGCGGTGCCCCTTTGGGAGAAACGCTGGCCAGACGCATTCCAGAGGAATTGGGCTGCCAGCTCCAACAGGTATTTGGTATGGCAGAAGGGCTGGTGAATTACACCCGACTAGACGATGACGACGCGCATACCTTCACAACTCAGGGCTGCCCCATCAGTGAGGATGATGAGGTATGGGTCGCAGACCGAGAAGGCCGCCCGGTGCCGCACGGAGAGCCTGGATTGCTGATGACCCGTGGTCCATACACCTTTCGGGGCTATTACCGAAGCCCGGAACATAACCAGATGGTGTTCGACCGTGACGGGTTTTATTGTTCTGGCGATGTGGTCATTCAGCTTCCCGACGGATATCTGAAAGTCGTTGGACGTGAGAAGGATCAAATAAATCGTGGCGGCGAAAAAATTGCCGCTGAAGAGGTTGAACACCTGTTACTGCGACATCCATCGGTGGTGTATGCCGCATTGGTTGCTATTCCTGACTGTCTGATGGGCGAGAAAACCTGCGCCTATGTGGTAATGCGCGAACGCGAATCCGTAAAACCCGCCGTGCTGCGCCGTTGGCTACGCGAGCAGGGTATCGCCGACTACAAGATCCCCGATCGTTTTGAAAGTCTACCTGAGCTGCCGCTCACTCCGGTAGGAAAAATCAACAAACAGGCGTTACGTACACTTGCCTGCACCGCCTTGGAAAATTGAGAGAATACGTCATGAGCATTCCTAAACTTCAGGACTACACCTTGCCCGATGAAACCGCCTTACCTGCAAATAAAGTCGAGTGGAAGTTGGAGCCGCAGCGCGCCGCTCTGCTGATCCACGATATGCAGGAATATTTCCTCAACTTCTGGGGAGAGGAGAGCAAGATGATTCAGCAGGTTATCGACAACATAGTGACTCTGCGCGCACGTTGCCATGAGCTTGGCATCCCCGTGTTTTATACCGCTCAACCGAACCAACAGAACGACGTCGATCGAGCGCTACTGAATGATATGTGGGGGCCTGGCCTGAGCCGCTATCCGGAACAGCAAAAAATCGCGGCTGCACTCTCCCCCGAACTGAAGGACACGGTATTGGTGAAGTGGCGCTACAGCGCGTTTCAGCGCTCTGAATTGGAAACCTGCCTGCAAGAACGTCAGCGCGACCAGCTTATGATCTGTGGCGTGTATGCCCATATCGGCTGCCTAACCACAGCCACTGATGCTTTTATGCGCGACATACAGGCTTTTATGATAAGTGATGCGCTGGCAGATTTCAGCCGGGAAGAGCATATGATGGCGCTCCGCTATACTGCGGGCCGTTCCGGACGGGTATTGAGTACCTCTATGGCGCTGTCGGCGCTCGCCCCTCCCGCAGTAGAAAGTCGATGGGATCGCGAACGTCTGCTTGCCATACTGCAGCCTGCACTGGACGAAGATGCACACGACATTGATGATGACGAAAACCTGCTTGATTACGGCTTAGACTCGCTACGCACCATGTCCTTCGTCTCAAAGTGCCGTCAGGAAGGGTACGAAATTGATTTTATCACGCTGATGAAACAACCCACATTACGCAACTGGCTCGCACGGCTGAACGACGATCGGGAAGAGAAATGAACAGTTTCAAGGGAAAAACCGTCTGGGTGACGGGCGCAGGGAGCGGTATCGGCGCCCGTACAGCCCTCCGTTTTCACGAGGCAGGTGCCAGGGTTTTTGGATTCGATCTGAAGTTTCCTGATCCAATGCCGTTTGAGACGTTCATTCTGGATGTCAGCGATGCCCATGCGGTGCAAAAAACCTGCCCGCCATTGCTGAGGGAAAATGGGCTGGATGTGCTGGTTAACGGTGCGGGAATTCTGCGCCTCGGCCCTGCAGAAACGTTAAGCCGTGAAGACTGGGAAAGCTCCATCAACGTTAATGCAGGCGCAGCATTCAATCTGTTTAAAATCCTCATTCCACACTTCCAGCGTCAGCGCAGCGGCAATATCGTCTCGATAGCCTCCAATGCCGCCCACGTGCCGCGCGTTAATATGGCAGTTTACTGTGCTTCTAAGGCTGCGATGCGTAGCCTGTGCCTGAGTGTGGGGCTGGAACTGGCGCCTTTTGGGGTACGATGTAATATTGTTTCACCTGGTTCCACTCTGACTCCCATGCTGGAGGGAATGCTCAACGATGATACAGCACATCAGCGTCTGATCAGCGGTCTTAGCGAACACTTTAAACTCGGCATTCCACTCGGGAAAATCGCCCAGCCCGACGAAATAGCCAACGTCATTTTGTTTTTGGCCTCCGACCAAGCAAGCCACATAACGTTGCAGGATATTGTCATTGATGGGGGCGCTACGCTCGGTGCCTGATAAATCGAATGTTTAAATTTGTTTACCTGTATGCCACGATAAAAACGGAAAAACTACCATTCCATGGAGTGGATAAGTTTAAAATCCAAACCACAAACGAGTTAAAGGAGAGGGATATAACATGAGCCATATTGCAGCATTAAGAAAAGTCAATAATTTAAAGCAAGAATTTGATTTAATAGAAGAAATTTGGTCACCGAAGGTAATCGCTCAAACAAACGAATATAAGATAATCATATTGCTCGCTGAGGGTGATTTTATATGGCACACACATGAAGATGAAGACAAGGTGTTTATGGTGATTGAAGGTGAACTTCGTATAGATTTTAAAAATGATCACGTAATAATAAAGCAAGGTGAGTTTTTTATAGTACCTAAAGGGGAAGAAAGTAAGCCTTCGTCCAAGGAATTAACCAAGCTACTATTAATAGAACCCTATGTATACCCAAAATAATTCGAGTTGCATCGCGGCGGCAAGGGAGCTCATCCCCGGGAGCATAGATAACTATGTGACCGGGGTGAGCGAGTGCAGCCAACAAAGAGGCAGCTTGAAGTATGACGGGTATAGTTGCGAATGCAGGCCAATAAATCATGACTAAAATTGTCAGGTCGTGAATATAGAAGCAGGGGGAGCGACTGATTAGCTCCCCCTGCTTCTAGCACCTATAATTCGGGGTGGTCAATGCTGATTTCTTAGAAATGTACTTTCGCACCGATACCCACTTCACGCGGTTCCAGCATGTATCCTGAAGACCCGGCATCACGATCCTGGTATTTGTATGTCGGCACACGTTTGTCAAAGAGGTTATTGACGTAAGTAAAGAGTTCCAGATTGTGGGTCGGATTATAGGATAAACGGAGGTTGGAAACGAAATAGGCACTGACTCGCAACGTGGGATCATTCTGGTCATTTGAGAAGTAACGGTCCACGTAACGAAGATCGCCACTCAGACGCACTTTTTCAGTGATGTTCCAGTCAGCACCAATGTTAAACATGTAACCAGGCGCTTTAGCGAATTGTTTTCCTTCAAACAAATTGCCTCGATAATCGGCGAATTTTTTGATTTCGGTATGCAGCAATCCAAGCCCGCCGCGTAGGCGAAGATTGTCCAGCGCCCGATAATCTGCCCCCAGCTCAAGTCCATAGGTTACCGCCTTATCGGCGTTGACAAGGATAGAACCGTTAGGTCTGCCTTTCGTGTCATCCTGTACAGAACTCTGGAAGCCCTTATAATCGGTATAAAAGAGATTACCGGTTACCAGCAACCGGTTATTGAGTGCGCTACCACGCGCAAACAACTCGTAATTCCAAGCCTTCTCCGGAGCGAAGGTGTAATAGGAGTGCCCAGAGAAATTCACCCCTGTCCCCCCCGGCGCATAACCTTTGCTTATCTGAGTACCGACGGTGATATCATCAGTCACGTCATAGGCGAGAGAAACTTTCGGCAGAATAGCCTGGAACCCTTTGCTATATTCATGATAGACGCCGGGCACATAGCTGGTGACCCCTTCATGCTTGACCTGATCATATTGATAACGCAAACCGCCAGTCAGAGCCCATTTTTCCGCAAAACGCCGGGTGGTTTCTGAGAAAATACCGACACTGGTGTTGGTGAGATCGGCGTCAGCCTTACCCAACGCGTTATCGAGCACATTCTTGGCCTTGTCACGCGAATAATAGAGTCCTGTCACGCCACTCCAGGTTGAATATTCATCACCGAAGTTCAGACGCGTTTCGTTGCTAATATTGTCCGAATCGCGGTTGGCGATACCTGAAAACCGCTTCGTGAACGTGTAACGGTACTTCGATGCAGAATATTGGAGCTGGTTAGAGAGCACCATATCGTTTTCGAACGCATATTGAAGATCGAAGATACCGACATCACTGGTCGTCTTGGATCTGTTGATGCTTAACGTCGCGTTCTTAAAATCACGGTAGGGCAATGAAGCCGACTCACTGTCAGGGCTTTTGTCTGCCATATGGGAGTAGGTCAGTTTGACCAGCCAAGGGCTATCCAGCGGTTGCCAAAGTGCCTTAACCCGGGCATCCAGATTTTCGAAGTCTTTGTTCATGTCAGCATCAAAGAAACCGGGGTTGGTATATTTGATGAACGTATTTTTGCCGCTGTAATCCATCGCGAAGCGGACTGCGAAATCTTCTGTCAATGGACTGTTGACGGTAAAGGAAGCACGTTTCTTTTGGTGGCTGCCATACAAAATCTGCCCATCGAATTCGGGGGTAAAGGTAGGATCGTTAGTCTTGATAACCACCGCACCGGCGATGCTATTTGCCCCCTGTGTCGTGGTTTGTGGACCACGGAATACTTCCACTGAATTCACGTCCCAAACCGGCCCCCGTCCCAAACTAAATTCTGCGGAGCTAATATAACGTCCATCAACACTGATGGTCGCTCGTGGTATGGGTTTGGATAGAAACGTATTCCCGCCTACGAGAGGCCCGTTTGTCTCAATACCACGAATACTCGGCGCCCCTGTACTACTGGTGTAAAGCACATTGGGTGTGCCCTGCAAAATGTCGGCGATGGTTGTCGCTTCTGGTTTACTTTGTATCTCCTGCCCGGAGATAACCGTGACTGAACTTGACGTTCTCTGCAGAGATCTTTCTGTTTTTTCACCCGTTACCGTGATGACATCGGTGTCATCGCCCCCTGTTTTGTTTTTCTCTGTTTGAGTCAAAGCGGTAGCTTGGCCCCCCACGGACGATAAGGAAAACAAAATCGCACTGCTAAGTAATACTTTTCTGCGTGAAAAAAGCAGATCCCCCATCTTTGTACCAACCGGAGCGACTTTCTTAATAGATATCATTATCATTATCATTAGCATTAATGTTCACAGACTGCCAATAATATGTTAACTTCCATATTTGTCAATTGCATATTTGTCAGTCCGCTTCAAATACGGCAGCCACTGCAACGTACATTTTGCAGGCAGCATTAGTCCTCCTATGTGGCATTTAATGGATATTGGCTCGTATTAATGCATTGATGTATTTATATGCATTGATGAAAGGTAAAAAACGACTGTTCAGTTTGATAAAACGAGAAAATCCATGTTGAATGTTGATTCAGGAAAGTTATCGCACCTATCCGTATCCCGTTATGAAGAACATATCTGGCTACTACAGCAACAGAACCCTGGCCGAATTCTCAAGCAGCTCTCAGCCTGGCGGCTTCATGACAATGTTAATCTTTCAATGATGGTCCATGCTATTCAGTCTGTGATTGAGGCAATACCGGATCTGAACGTACGCTATGAGTTAAATGATGACGGTGAGTTGCATAAAACCCGAGTCATGGGCTGGCAGGCATGCCTTGAGTTTTTCCACGCCAGCTCACATACAGACATGATCAAGCAGATGCTGGCTGTGCAAGCATCTGCTTGGGTTCCTGAGCAGCATCCACCCTTTAAGATATTGATAATACAAAAAAATAATGAAGTTGTTTTATCTCTTATTCTGCACGAGATATTGGCACAAACGTGTCATGCAAATGAGATACTCGAAATACTGATCCGCGCTTATGCCGGTCACCGGGTAGAGCCCCCATCCCTGAAACGCGCCTCCTTACTTCCTTTCGACGGAAAGGCGGCTTCTCTCATATCCTGGCTGCGCTGTTGCAATAGTGAGGACACCCTCATTCACTCCTGTTTTGATGTCACCGCCGACCTGAGTAAAGCCCGGCTCGCACTGCGTTGGAAAACAGGACTTAAAATTAATCAACTGAAAACGTCCCTTCTTCGTGACAGACTGCCCCATGGTGTGTCGGCTATGATTTCAGCCCGATTCGCCCAGTTCATTGGCCTGCTCGGTGGCCAAGAAAAGATCGCACTTTGTCTGTTACAGTCGGACGGTTTCCGCCGCATGATTATCGAGTGTGGCATGGCGGAAACAGCGATCATCAAATCCGTCATGGATAGGCTTCAGGCGCAACCAGACGAAGACCATCTTCTCTCCGGTGCTCCCGTAACAGGGAGTGATGAGTCCTGGATATATGTTCGGTTGCTATCTCGCCCGAATGGTCTGGTTGAACAGCAGAGCTTACTCAGTCAGCCCATCCTGTTGCCAACCTATGAAATGCGGCCCGATTTTGAACTGGCAATAGAGTGCGACGGTACAGAAGAAATTAGCCTTATATTAACCACCGGTCAGGCGATTTCCGGTCATGCCGGCGAGTTCCTGCTAAATCGTTTTGTGTCATTTCTTAAAAGTGGGGAAGATGCCATTGCGGGTTTAGTCGCGAACTCGGTGTCTGGCACTGCTGTGCATTCTGCTCACAACGTTCCCGAAAAGGAGATCTCTGTTGGTACTGATGAAATAGCCGCGATCATATTGTCAGAATTCCGTGAAGCTTTGGCCGTTACAGATATGACACTGGATGATGATTTTTTTGACTGTGGCGGCCATTCTCTGCTGGCAACGCGCATTATCGGTAAACTGCTTGGCACGCACGGGCTGGAAGTGCATTTCGGTGATTTCTTCAGCCACCCATCAGCTTCCGCCTTGGCATCGCGGGCAGTGATAACAAATCGGAACAAGGACGCGGAACCTTCGGCGCAGACGCAAAACGATCGTTTGACGGCGCCCTTGGCGCTCGCACAAGCCTCTCTTTGGAATGCCTATAACGCTTATGAATTTGGCACCATCTTTAACCTGCCATTCGCGCTGGATTTTCTTGATGAGGTTGATGAAACGCTCCTTGAGCAGGCTTTTTCTGATCTTATCGAGCGTCATTCCAGTCTGCGCACTTTATTCCATGTTCAAAATGGTGAAGCCTGTCAGCAGATTGTCGCCATGTCGGACGTGACTAATGATAAGTGGTTCTGGCGCAGTCATGAAAGCAAAGGTGTACGTCTTGATGACGAAGCGGCTTATAAGTTCGATCTTTCCTGCGAATTGCCGGTCAGAATACGGCTGATCCGCAATCCAGAAACCGGACGTCAAATATTGTCATTCCTCGTTCATCATATGGTTATTGATGAATGGTCGTTGAACGTCCTGATGGCGGAACTTGCCCAGGCTTATTTAGCGCGTTCTACAGGTATGGCTCCTGTCTGGAAAAAACCCGCATTGTCATTCCATAAGTTTGCTCTGCAACAGCAGGCAGACGGCTTTAATCAAAAGCATCTCGATTACTGGACGAACATGTTGCGTGATGCAACACGCGGGTTAGAACTCGCTTTATCTGACAACCGGAAGACTATCGCAGCGCATGAAAGTTCGTCAGAAGCCGGCTGGATCGAGTACAAACCTAAAGCTGAAATCACTCATCGTCTTTATTCCCTTGCTCGGCAAAATAATGCTTCCCTGTTCAGTGTCGTCTACGCTGCAATCGCGCTTTCGTTGCACAAACTTGGCAATCTGAAAGATATTGTGATCGGCACCTCTGCGTCGGGTCGTACCGATCCCGATACCTATGAAACAGTAGGTTATTTTACCACCATGGTTGCTCATCGGCTGCAGTTCTATCCAGAGAAACCCGTCGGTGCATTGATCGAAGACACCAGAGACACGATTAATAATTCAATGCCGTATGCGGATGTACCGCTCGATCTTATTCAACAATCGTTGGGGATGACACCTGAGGATGGCCTAATCTTCGACGTTTATATTCAGATTCATGCCAATAATGCGCTGAATGGTGCTCTTAAAACCTCGTCTGGCAACGATATACGCTACCGGCAAATCGATCCCGATAAAAAAGAATCCATGTTCGGTCTTCAATTCGAGATCATGGAAGATGTCATTGATGGAGAAAGAATAATGCGGCTGGTGATCACTTACCGAGCGGATCGTTATCCTGAAGAACACGTCCAACGCATCCGTGAAACAATAGATAAAGTTTTCGCATTCTTCACAACGCCTGAGGTCTCAAGCCTCCCCCTTGCTCAAGTTCCTGTGTGATGTTTATAGGGATGATGAACTAACCATTATGGGCGCGGTCAGGGGCGGTTTGTTGCCTGACCGAGCCCTATAATCCTACTCCGCTCTGAAAGAGAACTGAAAGAGAAAACGTTATGCGATCTGCTATTACTGTCATATTACTGTGCTTGATGGGGACATCGGTCTTTGCCGCAACGCGGCAGGTCACGGATACGATGGGACGGGAAGTCGTTATTCCTGAGGAGCCACAACGTATTGTGGTGATGAGCGAGCCAGCTATCGGTCTGCCCCTAATGGAGCTGGGCGTTCAACCGGTCGGCAGTTATGGCCGTTCGGAAGATGGCACCTATCAGCTTGGTGCCGATTTCATCGATATTGTGCTCGGTAAAGGATACACAAAACCACAAGGCATCAGTACTGGCCGGGAAATCGACCTGGAAAAACTTTACGCGCTGAAACCCGACCTCATTATTGGAACAGAATTCGATATCGACAAAGTAAAACAGCTTTCAACGGTCGCTCCTGTCTATCTGCAAAATTTCCTTGCTGGGAAATTCCATAATTTCAATATCGAAGAAAATCTGGCCAGACTGACCGGACGTGAGCAGGACTTTCAAAAACGGCGGGATATCTATTTACAACGTGTGGCGGCAACGCGCGCCCTTTTTCCGGAAAATCCGACTAATAAGACCTACCTGCCAATCCTTGTCACAGATCAGATCAATGTCGTCGGCGAAGCAACCGGTTTCACTCAAGCATTGGAAGATCTTGGGTTCACCCGCCTGAGTCTCTCGGCACAAGGCGATCCTTCTGTCACCTCATCTCAACTGCTTTTACAGTTGAGTGCCGACAAATTAGGCGAACTCAATCCGGACATTCTGGTCGTACTCAACAGTTGGGGCAGCAAGGAGCACGATGAGAAGGCTATTCGCTCCGCCCTTGATCGGATTGTGCCTGGATGGGTTCATTACATAAAACCCGCGCGCGAAAAACGGGTGGTTTTTCTGAATGCAGGCGAAGTTTTTACCCCCACGTTTGCCAGTGCGGAACATACTCTCCGAGCCATGGGAGAATGGGTTAAGACAAAGCAATAAAATGATCTCGTCCGCCAGAGACGGTATGAATTCAACTTATTTTTATACTTGCTCCTATTTTTATACTTGTTTCTATTCATCAGGATTTTTCAACTACGTGAATAAACTATGAGAGAATTAACATCAATGCAGGCAGCCTGTTGGGTCGGGCGTAACGTTCAGACTGATTTGGGGGGCGTTGCCGCGCATCTTTATGCTGAGTTCGACGGCGATGACATTGAGGTAGAGCGATTTAAACAGGCTCTGGAACGTGTTTGTGCTCTGCACCCCATGCTAAGACTCTGTGTCAACGCAGAAGGGCTTCAGTCTGTGATTCCATCCAGTGGGTCGTTGTTGCTGGAGATTGAGGATTTTAGGGGATTACCAGAACAGGAAGCGGCAAGGTTACTTCTTGTTAAACGCGAGGAGTGGACTCATCAGAAACTTGATCTTTCTTCTGGTCAGGCATCCCGTTTCTCGCTCAGTCTGCGAGATGGCGGAAAGTTTCGTCTGCATGTTGATACGGATATGATAGCCATCGATCCTTCAAGTTTCAGGGTATTAATGGAGGATCTGGCGAGATTTTATGATAATCCGGATCAGCCGGCTCCGGTTATCGCGTCCTATTTCGACTGGTGCGACCAGATGCGCACCGATCCCTACCTAAAAGTGGCCCGTGAAAGGGACAGGATCTGGTGGCGCTCACGTATTCCGCACATTCCGCCTGCTCCTATGCTGCCTATTAATAAAACGTTACCTATTAATAAAACGTTGCCCAATCAGGTTCGCAGCCATCGGCTGGCGGCCTGGCTCCAGCCAGACGAGCGTCAGGTGTTGAAAAGACTTGCCCGAACACACGGAATAACCATGTCGAGCCTGATGCTGGGACTTTTCTCTATTGTTCTTGCAAGGCATACCGGAGATAAATGCTTTCGGCTCAATGTGCCGATGTTCTGGCGTTCCCCCCTTGTGAATGACGTGGAGAGGATCGTCGGCGATTTCTCTAATGTGCTCATCCTCGGCGTGGATATCAATGAAGCAGAAAGCCCTGCTGACCTTTGTCAACGGCTTGGCGGGCAACTGACAGATGTGCTCGCCCATTCGGCTTATCCGGGGGTGAATCTGATGCGCGATCTTTCCCGGCATCATGGCGCGACGCAATTGACGCCGGTCGTCTTCACTGCGGCACTGGATATGCCGGGGGGAGAGCTTTTCTCAGATCGTGTCAGGCACGCATTGGGTTCCATGAACTGGGTGATCTCACAAGGTCCGCAAGTTGCGCTCGACGCACAAGTTGCTTCCGCCGACGGGGGTATTCTCATCAACTGGGACATTCGTCTGGATATTCTGCCAGAAGAATGGATAACGCCAATGTTCGATAGTTTTGTCAATTTCGTCCGTGAAATCGCTACCTATCCGCAACGCTTCGAGATAGCCGGAATCAAAACCCCTGACCCTGCGGTAAAAATCGACCAGAAGAACAACACGGAAAAACCATTAACCTCCCTGCAACTGGCATATTTGCTTGGGCGGCGAGCAGAATTACCGCTTGGTGGCGTTGCGATGCAAGAATTTCGCGAGTACCGCGGACGCATGGAATTGACACACCTGCGAAATCACCTGATGGATATGGTTCAGCGTCATGAAAGTTTGCGCACCCGGATAGATGCAAAGCGACTCGTCCAATATGTCAGTGCAGAAGCGGATATCAATTTACAGCAAATCGATCTGAGCGCCCTGTCACGGGAAGAGGCACTCCGTCATGTGGAAAACCAGCGTGAAGCATTTGCACATGCGCTTTGCGACTTGAACCGCTCTCCGTGGGACATCACACTGTTTCGTTTGCCGGAGAATAAACCGGAAGAGGATGATCTGATCGCGTTTGTTCGTTTCGACGCACTGATCCTTGATGGACGGTCGATAGCCGCCCTGATGGTAGAGCTTTTCGAGGGCAAAGTATCCATTGTGGCGGATACGGATGCGCCCTTGGAGGGGGAAGATATCTCTGAAAGGCGCAAGGTGGATGAAGCGTATTGGAAAACAAAACTTGAGGCAATCAGCGGTCCATTGCGATTTCCGTGGACAAAGCCACTGGCACAAATAGGTACTTCCCTTTATGCCCGGCAGAGCCTGATTATCGCACGGGAAGATTATCGCGCCGTGTCGAAAGCCGGTGCCAAACAAATGCTTTTCAAGAATTCTACCCTCATGGCGCTGGTACTTGAGGTGATGTCCCATTGGTTCGAAGAGGGATGTTTGTTCATCGGCGTTCCCGTCGCGCCGCAAGCATCCGGTGTCTTGTGCAATCGTTCAAGTTTTATTGTGGTCAACTGGAATGCTGAACAGGGCCACCTTTCTGAGCGGGCCAACACCCTACAGAACGATGTGCTGGAAGGGCTGGAACATCTTGCCTTTTCAGGGATAGACATTACCCGGCTTCTGGTTGAAAAGCAGGGGGCTGGCCCGGTTTTACCTGTGGTGATGACCAACGGACTTTCGTGGCCGGTATCAGGTCAGGACAGTGGTATGCAGTTGCACAGTGGGCTGACACAGACACCACAAGTCGCGATGGATATTCGTTTTTCGATCAATGCAGACAAAGCGCTGGTCTTTGACATCGATTATGCCACTGCGGCGATTGAATCGGCGCTCGTTCGGGACATTTTAAACGCTATCGGCAAGGCAATGCAGTCCATCGCAGCTTCAGGTGTATTTGCAATTTCGGCGCAGGATATTATCGATACGAACCACGGTCGATTGAACAGTCTTGAAGCTGATTTTCACTGCGGGCGATTTCTCAGCCGGATAGCCACCAATATCTTCGACAGCCAAAACACCAAAACGGCACTCATCAGTGGCGACAGGCATGTCAGCTACGCCGAACTGGGACGTAATGTGCGTCGGATAATGGGCGCTTTCATGGAGAAAGGGCTTTCCAAGGGGAGTGTTGTTGCCCTCTGTCTGCACCGTGGGCCTGAGCACACGGCGGTGACCCTGGCCTGTGCGTTGACGGGGATAATCTGGGTTCCGATAGACGCAGATTCGCCCTCAGAGCGACGGCACTATCTCCTTGAAAACTGCCATCCAGACCTTGTGGTAACGGCAAAAAGAGAAGGGATTGAACATCCGGCAGAAACGCCGGAAAAACTCTTGTCCGCCGAGCCTTTGGCGGAACTCCCGCTTGCGCTTGACGCTCTCTCATCAAGTGAAGCGCCGGCCTACTACCTCTACACATCCGGGACAACCGGAAGGCCGAAATGCGTTGTTTTATCCAATAAATCAACATCGAATGTCATCACCAGCACTCTGGACGAATGGTCCGTAACGCATCGGGATGTTTTCATTTCGGTCACGCCTTTGCATCATGATATGTCGGTCTTCGACGTTTTTGGCTGCCTGACTGCCGGTGCGACCCTGGTTCTGCCCGCTATCGGTGAAGAAAAGGATGCACTACGCTGGAATCAGTTGGTTGCCAAGCACAAGGTGACATTATGGTGTTCTGTGCCCGCGATTCTGGAAATGCTTCTCGCATGCCGTCAGGGAAATGAATTGAAAAGCCTGCGGCTGATTGCGCAGGGTGGCGATTACATTAAACCTGCTGTTATTGCCAGCCTGCGTATACTCCTGCCGTCAGTAAGATTGATTTCGTTGGGGGGACCGACAGAGACGACGATATGGAGTATATGGCACGAAATAGGGGAGGACGATGTTAGCCTGATCCCTTATGGAAGGCCGTTACCAGCTAACCGCTATTTTCTGCTAAACGGACGTGGTGACCATTGTCCGGTGGGTGTTACTGGCCTTATTCATACGGCAGGCGTCAATGTCGCACTGGGTTATCTGGAAAACGGACACCTCACCCAGACCGATTTTGTGACCATCAAGGATACGAACGGAGAAGAGATCCGCGCGTTCCGGACGGGTGATCACGGGCACTATCGTCGTGATGGCATCATTGTTTTTGATAGCCGTGTCAACGGTTATGTCAAGGTGCGTGGAATACGTATTTCGTTGCCGGACATCGAGAATGAACTGGTTCGTCACCCGTCGGTGAAGCATGTTCTTGTGGTGGACTATGGTGAGGAAATGCACGGCGAGACTTCCATCGGCGTACTTTATGTGCCGCAACAAAAGGAGGCTTTGTCAGGAGCAGAATTGCGCAAATATGCCTGCCAATGTCTGCCTCCATCGCATATTCCAACCCGGATCCTGCCGGTCACCGAATTACCGCTCTCGCCAAATGGCAAGCCTGATCGCGCTAAAGCTCGCAGCCTGCTGACGGAATCGGTGCCTGAGCAACCGACTATTCCGCACGATGTTTTCCCTGAGCGAGAAACAGCGATGAAACAGAAGGTGTTGGATATCTATCTGGATGTGCTCGGCCAATCGCGCGCTAGCCACATCGATGACGCCAGCGACTTCCTCGGTATGGGGCTGCGTCCTCAGCATCTGAAAACAATTTCAGCACGGATCTATGAAGAATTTGCGATCGAGCTTTCGCTCCCGCAATTGCTGCGTTGCCGTAACGTGGCAGAAGTTGAACTGCATCTTAATGAAAAAATGTTAGAAAACAGTCTGGATTATTAATATGAATAATATTGACCTGATCGGTATTGGTATTGGCCCCTTCAATCTGGGATTGGCGGCGCTGCTTTCGTCGCATTCTGATCTGACCAGCCTTTTCCTCGAACGTAAGCCTGAGTTTCGCTGGCATGAGGGTCTCCTGTTACCCGGTACAACGCTACAGGTTCCATTTCTGGCGGATCTGGTCACGATGGCAGAGCCGACACACCCTCTGAGTTTTCTTAATTATCTGCATCAGCATGATCGTCTTTACAAATTCTACTATTATGAAAACTTTCAGATCCCACGCCAGGAATATGACCATTATTGCCGCTGGGTGACGCAACAGCTTCCCTCCTGCCAGTTCGGTGAAAATGTCATTGATGTGGCTTATGATCCGGTTTCCGATCATTTTATTATTGAAAGTCAGCCTCATACGGGACCGACGCATCAGTATTACAGTCGTCACCTTGCCATCGGTATAGGCACCGCTCCGTTTCTGCCGGAGTGGGCTAAAATCCAGACCAAAGCCCCTGTCTTCCATTCGGCAGAGTTCATAAACAGACGTGCACAGCTCTCAACCTGCCGGCGTGTCACGGTCATTGGCTCAGGGCAAAGTGCTGCCGAATGCGTGCTGGCGCTCCACAATGCGTTGACGCCTGAAATGATAGAGGCCGGTGCTTCAATCCAGTGGATCACCCGATCTGCCGGTTTTCATCCTATGGAATCGTCAAAACTCGGTCAGGAATGTTTCACGCCGGCCTACATGAACCATTTTCACAGTATAACCAGAGAGAAACGCCGCAAGATCGTGGCGGGTCAGGGGGGGCTTTATAAAGGTATCAGCACTTCAACTATCGCAGATATCTTCGACATTTTGTATGAAGGCTCCATCGGCGGCCGTGATCCCGGACTTTCGCTTGTTGCAAACTGCGAGGTTGAGCAGGTGGAAAACACCGGAGATTCTGAGGCGTTACGGGTCATTTTTCGCCATCAGCATCTCGATAAAGTCGGTGCCATTGAAACCGATGCTATTGTCGCTGCGACAGGTTATACGCATACCCGTCCCGAATGGTTAGAAGGACTCAAGAATACCGTGCTGGCAACCGACGATTATGGCGATTTTATTGTCAAAGCGGACTTTAGTGCTCAGCGCCTTGACAAAGGAAAAGGCCGTATTTTTGTCCAGAATGCTGAGATTTTTCAGCATGGTATTGGCTCTCCCGATCTGGGGCTTGGCGCGTATCGCAATGGGATTATTGCCAACCAGCTTCTTGGGCGAGCGTATTATCGCCTGCCTCAAAACTCTTCATTCCAGAGCTTTAGTCTGCCAGAGTGTTACGATACCGGAGATAAAAATGATGTTGTCCCTTGCTGATAAAAACAGACTAGATGCGTTTTGGCATTACTGTGTTGAAAACCAGTATTTCAATATCAGCTATCCGGAGTCCTCAGACTTTGATTATGCTTATTTACAGAGATTTATGCAGTTCTCTATCAACAATTGTGGTGACTGGGGAGCGGAGTGCAACTATCTGTTAAACTCTTTTGAGTTCGAAAAAGAGGTCATGAAATACTTTGCTGAACTGTTCAAAATCCCTTTCGAAGACAGTTGGGGTTATGTTACCAACGGAGGAACGGAAGGTAATATGTTCGGCTGCTATCTTGGGCGAGAACGATTCCCGGAGGGGACACTTTATTATTCAAAAGATACGCATTATTCGGTGGCAAAAATCGTCAAATTACTGCGTATCAAATCGTGTTTAGTCGAATCTTTACCCACTGGTGAGATAGATGATAATGACCTGATGCAGAAGATCATCGCTCATAAAGAACCTCATCCCATCATCTTTGCCAATATCGGCACGACATTGCGCGGTGCGGTGGATAACATAAAGATTATTCAACAACGTATGCAGCAAGTCGGTATCGCTCGCGAGAATTACTATCTGCACGCCGACGCGGCCTTAAGCGGGATGATCTTGCCGTTCGTCGATAACCCGCAGCCTTTTACCTTTGCAGATGGTATCGACTCCATCTGTGTCTCCGGGCACAAAATGATAGGTTCTCCCATTCCTTGCGGGATTGTTGTTGCAAAACGGAAAAACGTTGAGCGGATTACCGTCGATGTTGATTACATCTCGGCTCAGGACAAGACCATCTCAGGTTCACGTAATGGCCTGACGCCACTGATGATGTGGGCGGCCATTCGCAGTCACTCATTTGCCGATTGGCAGCGCCGCACCAAACACTGCCTGGAAATGGCACAATATGCCGTCAAGCGTTTCCGTACTGCCGGGATAGATGCCTGGCGTCATGACAACTCCATTACGGTGGTATTTCCATGCCCGTCGGCCGCCGTCTGGAAGAAGCATTGTCTGGCAAGGTCGGGAGATGTTGCCCACCTAATCACCACAGCTCATCATCACGACAGTCGTAAAATCGATGCATTAATCAACGATGTCATTGCTGAATCGCACCAGATAGTTCAAGTGCGGGATGCGGTCATGTGAGAAGTAAAAACAACATTGGAGCTTACCCTGTGATTTTGGTAGGCGAGCCAAATCATAACTATTACACTGTAATTTATTTTATATAAGATAAACTGAAGGAGCCTTTGGTGCTTACAGCAAAAAATATCACCGCAACTTACGGCAAGAAAACCGTATTGCATGATCTGTCAGTAGACTTTGCCCAAGGACGCATCACTGCACTCGTCGGGTCTAATGGCTGCGGTAAGTCGACACTTCTGAAGTCCATCATGGGTTTCATCCCACTGAAAAGCGGAGAAATTCTGTTGGAAGGTAAGCAGATTACAGGGATAGGCCGCAAAGCGCTGGCTCGCAAAGTCTCTTATCTGCCGCAGGAATGCCACTGTCCGGATTACATGACACTGGGAAATTTGATCGAGCTGGCCGCTTGTGGGCGCAATTCGCTTTTCGGCGGGCCATCCTCACGGGATCGCAAATTGTTTCATGATGTACTGGAAATTGTCGGCTTGGCCGATAAAGCCGGCTCCCAAGTCAACGCCCTTTCCGGAGGGCAACGCCAGCGCGCTTGGGTGGCGATGGTGCTTGCACAGGACACTGACATCATTCTTATGGACGAACCAGTGAACCACCTGGATATCAAATTTCAATACACGGTGCTTAAACTGGTTCGCGATCTCTCACTCCAGCACGGAAAAACCATCGTTGTGGTGTTACATGATTTAAATCTGACAACGACTTTTGCCGATGATGTGGTGATGCTGAATACTGGCAGCGTTATTGCAGCAGGTGCAGTCAATGAAACGGTAACGGTAGAGAATATCCGGCGCGTATTCGATATTCCGGCCGATATTTTTAATTACAACGGCAGTCTTATCTGCCAGCCTTATCCGGGCATAAACCACCCTGGAAATCAGTCCGGAGTATGGAAATGAAATCCAGTCTGTTCTTTATATTCGCTCCTTTTGTATTGCTGCTGATCTTTTTTTCGAGTCTCGCTGTTGGCGCGAATATTGCGTCAGTTTCGCAAATTTATGCGGCCTTAACACTGCCCGAACCGCAAGACTATGAGCAGGCAGTTATTTTATACCAGCGATTGCCACGGGCTTTGATTTCTGTTTATGTCGGTGCAGTGATGGCATGCAGTGGTCTCGTCTTTCAGGGGCTTATCCGCAATCCACTGGCCTCTTCATCAACATTGGGAATCAATGCCGGTGCGACACTGTTTGTCATAATAGGCGCAATCAGCTTTGAATTCGATCTGACATTACAAGGCATAGCAGCCCTGGCCGGCGGGTTATTCGGTTTTCTGTCATCTCTTGCTATATCTCGTCTGGCGAGTGTCAACGGCGTTTCTCGCGACTTGCTACTGATACTGTCAGGCACATTAATAGCGATGCTTTACCTTGGGATAAGCAATGCGGTTCTTCTTGCCTATCCTGCATTACGAACCGAATATTTGAGCTGGTTAGCAGGGGCGATAAATCATGCCTATATCACAAGGCTTTACCATTTCTGGTGGTTCGGAATACTGGCCTTGATGGTACTTTTATTACTGGCACGTCCACTGACACTGATTCTGCTCGGTTACGAAAAGGCGCTTTCGATTGGCGCGAATGCCACGCTTGTTTCACGTATTGCGCTAATTGCAGCTATCGTTGCATCCAGTTCTGCCGTTGCCATATGCGGTCCGATTGGTTTCGTGGGGCTGGTTGTCCCCCATATTGTCAAGCCTCTGGTTGGTCAGAATTTTATGTTATCGTTGCCAGCTTGTGCTCTGACGGGGGCAAGTATCTGCCTGATTGCCAATCTCTGTGCGCAGACACTCTTCCAGCCTTATGTCATACATACCGGCGTTCTGACGGATTTTTTGGGCGGGTTGTTCTTTATCTGGATCATCAGAAAGCGCTATCTTTCAGCAACATCGGAGAGATCGTTATGAATTTCGGTCAGGCAACAGACGGACAAAGGGTATTACGTTTCGCCAACGGATTGCAGATGCGTACCCGTGATGTAAAAGTCGGTTTATGCCTATTTATCATCACGATCATACTCGTGGCTATCTCTTTAAACGTCGGGGTGACGAACGTGGGGATACGTGAATTCACGCATATGCTTTTCGGACATTCCCTTGAACACCACCAGTTTTATGCACTCTGGGTTGTACGGATACCTCATATTTTATTGGGACTGATGGTGGGTTGGTGCGCAGCCCTTGCCGGTGCTATTTTGCAGCCGATTGCCCGCAATCCGCTGGCCGACCCCGGCCTTTTTGGCATAAGTCAGGGATCGATGACGATGATCATCGTCTTGCTGGCGTTGGTTCCTTCTGCACCTAAGGTGCTGATCGTCCTTGCTGCACTGGCTGGCGGACTGATTGTTGCATTATTTTTGACTTTGCTCGTCGGCAATAATCGCGCAAGTGGCCTGGCCATTTTACTGATGGGGATTGCTATCTCGTCAGTTCTGAGTTCTGTCAGCTCTTTTCTTATTCTCTATCTTCCGACCGAGTTATCCTTGAATCTTGCTGGATGGATGCAAGGATCGTTGTTTCAGGCCAGTTGGTCAATTATCGCATCATTCATGCCATTATTCTTATTGAGTATTATCGGAATTCTGATAACTGGCCCCGCTTTAAACCGCTATGAGCTTGGAAACGAACTTGCTATGTCCCTTGGGGAGCCGATCAAATATTCCCGTCCGTTGCTAATGATGTTTGCAGTCCTGTTAAGCGCAGCATCTGTCACCGCAGTAGGGCCATTGAGCTTTTTGGGGATACTGGCGCCGCATCTGGCCAGCTTTATTTCATCAGCCACAGGCCGCGCCCGACTGTTTCTTTCTGCTTTGGTAGGCGGCAATCTGGTTGTTGCCGCAGATATCATGACGAAAACAGCACCCGCAGGCGTCTTTCTCCCTGTCGGGTTGAGCTTCACACTCATTGGTGTGCCCCTGTTCATACTGACGATGCGGCTGAGTGCACTACGTAAGCGCTGAATAGCTGGGGGGTGATATCAATGCATTGAATTGTGTATCGTCGCCATTTTTTTGGAGAAATTAAATGGCGACGATTGAAGTGAAATGTCGCCCTAACATAATGGCGTTTATTTAACATGTTAATAACATTATGAAGATCGTTTCGGGGTGATGTTTTCCTGAACGGCCTGTTTTTAAATTAATCAACGAAAACGGCTGACCCAGCCCTGTTAATGATGTGACCGCCTGCGAGCGGTCTTTTTTTGCTTGAATAAAATGTGCTTACCTGTGTAATAATTTCATAATGAAATTTTAGGTTAGCACGGGGAATGGATAATTTTATGCAAGAGGAAGATCGCTGCCTTTTGCTGACACACTGATACGAAACTTAGTCATCCTACGTAAGGAGATTTCCATGTCTTATTCTTTTAGACGTATTGATAGCTTTCTTGAATATGAAAGAAGCCAGGGAAGACATTGGAAAAAGCGGAGTGAGAATCAATTATATTATTCTGTCAATGGAAATTCACGCCATGAGTACCCTGTTTTATGGATTTCATTTAGCGACTTACAGTGTCATAACCTAGCCGATATAGAATATGAAATTAACCCCGACATGGGATATCTTTTATATCATCACGGTGTTTGGAACCAACATAATGTAATTAATAATGCCAGAAATATACGGGTTGTTATTGATAGTATTATCGAAATTTGGGGGTAAAAATAACGCTGATGACAGTATTCACTCATTATTATATTCCCGCCTGTCAAAGGCGGGATTGATCGTCTTTCCATTCAATCGTTTTAAACGTGTGCGAAGCGTCAGATTTGCTCTTTCTATCTATACGTTCTATACGTTGCGTACAACGCTTTCCAATAATCTATTTTTCTTCAGGAAATCTCCCATACGGGGGAAAATCATCTGTACAATAAAACCGGACATTAAAGGGCGATAATAATGCAATAAGTTTGCGTAAAGTCTTCGTGCTGCGATCACCAAGGACATGAGCCACAATCCGTTTCAGGAGAGGCTCCCAAGCAGCGCCGATTTTTCTTGTTGCGAACAAAAGACCACTGCTCTTTCACGCCGGGATGGCAGGCTTGATAGGTGTACTTGAGTTGGAAGGTCTTACGACAGGCATAGCAGTGATAACAGGGATGACCTCTATTCCCTTTTCTATGTCCTTGAAGTATAAAACTTTTGAACCAGTCAATTATGATAAATCAGATGACCCATACTTTTGATGTAATGGTCGAGAAATTAAATAAGGTAGCGAATTTTAACCGATTATATACAAAGGTGAATGGAATATAATCATGTTCCGCCTATTAAGGTTGATTTCCTGATTAACAGCACTCATGCGGCAATCGGACAAAAAAACAGTTTAAATGCTGTGATATTCCTAAAGCCAGAAGTGGTTGTAAAATAAGCAATTGGTGAAAAAGAAACGCAGTTCCCATTTTTTGTGAACTTACGCTACCTTTATTAATAGTTAATTATGATGTTTGTGAGGTTTTTATGCGTAATAACAATGTATATACAAGGGATACGGCGATGAGCTTTATGACATTTGAAAGAAATCAAGGAAGGCGTTGGGTATTCATCACTCCTGAATTATTTTTCATTCCTACAGGAGTTATATTGAATGGATATCCACGTCTTGGGCTTCTATTTAATCATAACGGTCTAACTGACCTACGTTGCTTACTTTCCCGTCGCGAAGTGTTTTATTTATATACTGAAAATAACTGGCTCAATCACAATATGCATAGAGTTGGATTTATTAATAATCCACAGTTAAGCGCTGCTGCTGAGAGTGCCAGGCAATTTTGGTGGGAAGACGCCTAACATTCGTAATCTTACCGCACGTTATAGATCCTCTGTCTATCATATTCTATTGTTGGAGATACAGTATATTTAACTGATTCACCAGAAAAATAATAGCATCCAGATATAATCATTACAGAAATGACGGAAAGCATTATGCAAACATCTCAACTAATTCTGGGCAAGCGGTGACTTTCCTTGTGAATGTGCTGGATAATTTACCCGTCGGGTTCAGCTACGATTGGCAATCTGATCCCACTCTTATTAGCCAGTCGTCGAAACTTTGCCATTCTCGATATGGCCGGTATAGCGGCGCAACCAGCGCTCGTCCATGTCGAGAGTGATGGTGAAATCGTACCAGCCATCGGATTTTTCGATAACTGGAAAGTAAAAATACTCAGTTTGGGCGGCGGCGACTGAGTACCGCCACGGACCTTCAGCAGTATAATCTGGATTGTTCGATGTGATGGTGAAGAGCACTTCCTGAGCTCCGTCATTGGTCAATGCGACGCGGATGCCCAAGCCCGTCCCTTGGTCGATGTAAGATGAGGTGATGCTACACTTACTGCCCAACCCTTTCAGATCGCCTGTGAAGTGGCGTAGAAAGCGGTTGGGGCCGATCACAGTAAAATCGTAATGGCTGTCACCGTAGCCTGGACCAACATTGAAGAAGTCATTGACCACGCTATTACTGTCAACCGTGTATTGCCACGGGCCACCATTGCGATATGCCGTGGCGTAAACTGCCAGTGGGACGGCCCGAGTGGCACTGCTACCCGCATTAACCATCTCGATCCATATCAAAATCCGGCCATTTTCGTTGTATTGGATTGACGAAATGTTCGCATCTGGTTGAAAAGGTAGGGGACGTGCGGGTCGTCTGCCATCTTCCTGTGCCGGAAGGCTGTTGGGAGCGTTGTCGCTTGAGGGAGTCGGCTGTTTATTGCATAGGCTGAGCTTTGTTATTTTGGTTGCCGGTGGCAAGCTGGGGAAACCATAAAGAGGATTGGCAAAATCGAATACGCCAGTGAGATCGCCGCTGATTTGTCGCCGCCATTTACTGATTGTAGAGCATAAGGCTGGGTGGCCCAAACTCGTTGTCCAGCGCTCCAGAAACTGGATGACTGAAGTGTGGTCGTAGACCTGCGAGTCCACGACACCGCCTCGGGTCCAGGGAGAGCAGATGATCAGCGGTACGCGAAACCCCATGCCAATCGGCTCATTCTTGAGGAATTCGTCAGGTGTGGAAGCGGGAGGAATTGGCGGCGGGACATGATCGAAGAGGCCGTCATTTTCGTCATAGTTGAGAATGAATACCGTAGAATTGAAGGTGTCTTCGTCCGCCCATAGCGCCTTCAGGACTTTGTTGATGAAATAGGCACCATTGTCCGGAGGTGCATTGGGATGTTCGCTATACTCTTGATTGGCAACGATCCAACTCACCTGTGGCAAATTGCCGTTTTTCACATCATTTTCAATCGCTTTTGCAATATCGTCTGGAGTGGAACCTGTTACTTCGGGCACGGACCCCATGCCATATTGATACAGGGGGCTGGTGGTGGGGGCTTTCTCAAATTGCGTGAAATAGGCCAGGCCATTGTCGGTAAAATTGTCTTGCGCATTTTGATAGACCTTCCAGCTAATACCTGCATCTTGCAATTCTTCCGCATACGTTTTCCACTTCAATCCAGATTCTTCGCCTCCGTCAAAGGAGGGTCCTCCGTTTTTACCATCCGGGTCGATCATCCCGCTCCACAGATAGGTTCGATTAGGGCCAGTTGGACCGATGACAGAGCAGAAGTAGTGATCGCAGATAGTGTAAGCATCGGCAAGGGCGTAATGGAAAGGAATATCCTGCCTCGTGAGATATCCCATCGTGCATGTGCTTTTTTTGGCCGCGATCCATGCATCAAGTTTACCGTTATTCCAGGCTCTATGTTGCGAATGCCACCCATGGTCGAGACTTGTATTACACTGAGCGATTATTTCACTAGGCTGGTCGGATGTCGGCGATGTTGTGTTCAATGCCCATGGGTATTGGCGTGAGGTGCCATTAGGCTGATTAAATATGGAGGGTCCGCCGAGGTTGAATATCGGATATAGGTTGGTAGTTACGGTGATAGCCGCTTTGTCCGAAAAGCCTCGCACGCCACGCAGCATTCCGAAATAATGGTCGAAGCTGCGATTTTCTTGCATAAGAATCACAACGTGTTTGATATTCGCCAAGTCTGCTGTGTTAACGGGCATGGCGAAAGATTTATGAAGATCGAGCTGGGTCATAAGGCACTCCATTTTAAATGTTGTGGTTGTATAGATCGCGCAGTCACACCTGTATTCAAAATAATTATTTCGTTACATTTCATTAACAATTATAGAGCCTTTTAACCCACCTATAGCCATAATATTGTTATACAGAACCGTAAAGGATGCCTTCAACAGCCAGATGATGTCCTGTTTTGTGATAGACAAATCAGAGTGTTTCATTAATGTGAATGGATTGTTTTATTGAAAAAAATCAAGCGATAGTTTCAATCTTAAAAAGGGGTAGAAATTTTTTAACCCGACCATCGCCGAATTCTGCGCCAAAATGGTAAAGGAGCGCTCACATTAATCTTAAAATGTTCACGTTAACCTTAAGGAAAAAATCATGGATATCGAAGTTTCCCTCAGCGGCGAATTACCCGATCCCCGGATTTATCAGGATGTCTCAGCCGTTGGGTTGTTGAGGGGCGAATATATTTTTCGCCGCGCTGGAAAGTATCTCACCGCATCCGGTGGGCGTCAGTTAATGAGCGATTATATCCAAAACGTACTTAACGTATTTCCTGATAAAGACGTTTGGTATCCTATGACGACATGGATTTCATGCTGAATTTTAAAAAGCAGGATAATCGTAAACGCCTGCGACTCTGGGCACAGTCACTACTGGATGTCACTAACGATGATGATTCCATGACCATTCAGGGACTCCAACGGCATAAGAAACCGTAGTCGGCTTGATTTGGCATAAAGGGCGAGTATGGAGTATCAAGTTTGATCTTGATAACGTAATGACAGGCGATGATATAAAATAAAAACCGATGACACGAAGTTATCGCGTCAAAGAAATATCCGAAATTATCAAAAAAGATTAAATAATTTTAGATGGAGAGTTTTTGTTTTTATTTTTTCTTCTTTGCCTGAGTATATTTAAAGTTAATCAGGGCTGAGGTTATAACCTTGTTTTATTCTTTTTGAAGCAGAATTCTCGGCCCCGATCCGGTTTCTCCCAAAATATCATTTGGATTACGCAACGGACATTCTGTCAGTGAAAGACACCCACAGCCAATGCAACTATCCAGATTATCACGTAGCTGGATTAATTTTGTTATGCGTTGTTCCAACGTATCCCGCCATTGCGAGGAAAGCATTCGCCATTGTTCGGCAGTGAGTTTGCTGTTAGGAGGAAACTGGCCTAGTATTTCCTGTATTTCTTTCAACGGGATGCCGGTACTCTGTGCGACTTTAATTATGGCTATATAACGAAGTACAACGGCCGGAAAACGGCGCTGATTTCCCGAATTACGTGAGCTTTTGATTAATCCTTTTGATTCATAAAAATGCAAGGTTGACACAGCGACTCCACTACGTTTCGCGACTTCTCCAACCGTTAATGCCCTATTAAAATCAATGTCTCTGTTTTTTGCCATCTTTATTGACCTTAGGTCAGAGTGTATTCCGCTTACCGGGAGTGTATGGTGCATCAATGAAAAGGGGGGCTTTCTGTTCGGGAATCAGATGAATTTTCATGGGCGTTAGAATGATCTAATTTCAATGAGATATCAAGCATCTTCAATGATGACGGGTATATAATCAATCAGAGTGATAGGTTTATTATGAAAAAAATACTTATTTTCATCGTATTTGTTTTAACCCCAATATCCTTACAAGCTGTGGCTGAACAGGTCAGCTATAGTTTACAGGGAAATGATGGCAAAGATATTATTTACTACCTGATATCGCGCGATGGCACGCATTATAAAGATCTGCTTGTCCTGATTCAGGGTTCTGATTGTAAAAGTGTTATCAATAACCGGACAATGATAGAAAATTTTGGGGCGACTTTTCCTGATAACGATATTCTCTTGGTAGAAAAGTCAGGTCTTGATCGCAGGATCGGCAAAAATGGTGTTGAACCTGATGAATTGACGTGCCCGCAGGAATATATGCAGGGTGACTCACCATCAAAACGGGTTAAAGATTATCTTGCTGTCTTGCATCAATTAAAAAACCGTTATCGTCATATTGTCCTGCTTGGGGGAAGTGAAGGTGCGATTATCACCAATATGATAGCTTCTGATGCAGATTTTATTACTGCTGCTATTTCAATGAATGGTGGAGGACGTTTCTTTATTGATGATGTCATTCAGAGTATCAGGCGTGAATCACCAGAGGAAATGACCGATGAAGCCGTTAACAATTTTAAGGCCTTTGCAGAAAAAGCCAAAAAACAACAATTGCCGGCTGGCATGACAGTGAGTAAACATGGTACAAACTGGTGGCACGAGGTGTTATCCATTGACAATCAGAAAATGATCCAATCCAGTAAGACGCCACTATTGGTTATCCAGACCATGAGTGATCATAATGTTGATGCGGCTGGGGCATTACAGATGATGGCGGCAATTGATAACCCAATGGTTTCTTTTAAAACTTATGAGGGTTTAGACCATTTTTTCAAGGATAGTGATGGGAACGACCATGCTTCAGCGATAATTAAAGACATTAAAAGCTGGTATCAGTTACAAGTGCACGGTCGCAAACAGGGTCATGAAAAGCGTGATGTTCCATAGAAACCGGCCATCAGAAATGAACGACCAGAAAAATATTTTTAATGCCCTGGCTGGAATAAAACGTTTTTATGCAAGCGTCACAAGGAACGACAAATCAGAAGGAAATAGCGCCAGTATGTCAATGCCCAAAGTGCTGCAAGTCACACGGTGGCAGAAAACAAATATTATAATCAATTTATTACACAAGCTGGTTATTTTCAGTCATACGGTGTACTACCGAAGTAATTTTGCCAAGATATTATGCCTGTTGCTTTTCAAGTTGCAGCTTTGTTGGCTGCATCTTGAAACCCATTGAGTATATTCATATTATCGTCAAGGCCACTCATTTTTGTTTGGTGGCCTGAAAAGCTCATTTTAGGTTTTTGTGGTGGTTATCAGCACATTTTTTCATGGCCTTGGCATGGTGGGCGATATGATCCTCAATGAAACTGGCAATAAAGTAGTAGCTATGGTCATACTCCGGATGCAAATTTAGGGTCACGGGATAACCAATTTCATCGCAGACAGCCTGTAATAAATGGGGACGTAACTGTTCATCCAAAAAGTCATCGTTGAGTCCCTGATCAACCAAAACAGGGAGCCTTTCTTTTGCGTTTTTGATCAGTTCTACAGAATCATACTGTTTCCATGCAGATCGGTCTTCGCCAAGATAGGTGGAAAAGGCTTTGATTCCCCACGGAACCTGACTGGGTGCGACAATGGGTGAAAACGCTGATACGCTGCAATAGCGATCAGGATTTCTCAGGGCTATCATCATGGCGCCGTGGCCCCCCATAGAGTGGCCGCTGATAGCCCGTATCTCCGTTACCTCAAAGTTTGCTTCAATCAGTTCGGGTAATTCCGCAACCACATAATCGTACATGCGATAATGTAAAGACCAAGGGTGTTTTAAGGCATTGAGATAAAACCCTGCCCCTTGTCCCAGATCATAAGCGGGGTCATCAGCAATATCATCACCTCGTGGACTGGTATCCGGGGCAACAACGACGATACCTTGCTCCGCCGCATAACGTTGGGCGCCTGCTTTGGTGATGAAATTTTGTTCTGTGCACGTCAATCCGGAGAGCCAATACAGCACAGGCAATCTTTTTTCTTTAATCTGGGGAGGCAGGAAAATGGAAAAACGCATCTGGCAGCCCAAGACTTTTGACTCATGTTGATAGACATCCTGCCATCCACGAAAACAGGCGTGATGTTCGATTCTTTTCATTAACTTTTCTCTCTAAGGTCATTGGTTGTGGCGATTTTCTGCTGAAGGTAAAGACTGAGTCAGTAGTGAATGACGGTTCGGATCGATTTACCTTCATGCATCAAGTCGAAAGCCTCATTAATATCCTCCAGAGACAGGGTATGAGTAACGAAAGGCGCCAGCTCGATTTCACCTTTCATGGCCTCTTCCACCATTCCGGGCAACTGGCTGCGTCCTTTCACGCCGCCAAAAGCACTGCCTTTCCATGTGCGTCCCGTAACGAGCTGAAACGGACGGGTAGAAATTTCCTGTCCGGCACCCGCTACGCCAATGATCACGGATTGTCCCCATCCACGATGTGCACTTTCGAGCGCCGCACGCATTACGTTGACATTACCGATGCATTCGAAAGTATGATCAACACCCCATTTTGTCATCTCCAGAATGACCTGCTGAATTGGCTTGTCATGCTCATTGGGGTTGATACATTCAGTGGCACCAAAGTGTTTGGCCAGTTCGAATTTAGCCGGATTGGTATCGATGGCAATAATACGTCCCGCCTTTGCTTGACGGGCACCTTGAATGACGGCAAGCCCGATTCCACCAAGGCCGAAAACCGCAACGGAATCTCCTGGCTGTACTTTGGCGGTATTATGTACGGCACCAATTCCGGTAGTGACACCGCAGCCTAACAGACAAACATGTTCATGCTTTGCTGCCGGATTGATTTTTGCCAGTGAGACTTCCGCGACGACCGTATATTCACTGAATGTGGAGCAGCCCATGTAATGATAGATAGGCTGTCCATTGTAAGAAAAACGTGTTGTGCCATCCGGCATAACGCCTTTACCCTGAGTATCACGAACCGCGATACAAAGGTTGGTTTTACCAGACCGGCAGAACTCACATTGACCGCATTCAGCAGTATATAATGGAATAACATGATCACCCGGTTTTACACTGGTGACGCCTTCACCCACCTCGACGACGATACCGGCTCCCTCATGTCCCAAAACAACCGGAAATACCCCCTCAGGATCATCGCCTGAAAGAGTAAAGGCGTCAGTATGGCAAACGCCTGTATGGCTGATTTTTATCATGACTTCACCCGCTTTCGGGGGAGCAACATCAATTTCAATAATTTTGAGTGGTTGGTTGGGGCCAAAGGCAACAGCAGCACGTGATTTCATATAACCTCTCTTTCTTTGATGGTATTTATTTTTAATATCAATGAGTTGGTGTTTATGTCTTCTTCATCTGGCGATTGACCCTATAGTTGTATCACAAATTTAACGATTGATGATTGGGTATCACTAAAATAATGGCTTCAAGACAGCAACGACATAAGACATAATATGAGGGATAAATTTGGCGAGAGATTTATAGCATTAAAACTAATAGAAAAATAAGAAACCAGTAGAAAAATAAAAGGTATTGATTTTGACTGGGGCTAAAATCACCGTCAAGACGCTGACGGTGATGATATATTTCTCGAAACTTATAACAACTCAAATGCCCGCTTAATGACAGCATCGGAATAGGGTTGCTGACCATTTTCCATCTGGATAATCGCCTTAACTAATCGACTCATCGTGTGGATATTGTCCACATCCAATACCGCACTGCTGGATACACCGACCGCTTTGCAGACATAAGCAATGTAATTTTCAGTATGATTTTCATTGGGTGGAGCCCAGCGGGAAATAAACTGGCGGATCGTGTTATATCCATATTTTCGTTCGTAATTACGCAGAATTTTCAGCATCGCGCGGATGCCGTACTCAGGAGCGACAAACTGGCAAAATGATTTGTCTGTTTGTGCCTCACGTAAACCCTGCCATTTATCCCCGTGGCGGATATTGCCTGGATTATGGTTACGGATCCCTCTTGTCATTATTTATCTCCTAAACGTTTGTTGATAGCGCGGATAGCAAATTCCCGTATTTTTTCTACGCCAATAAAGCCAACGGCACCGCCAAGGGCAGGTGAAACACTGCTTGGAATACCAAATAGTTCCAATCCGCTGGAACACCCCCATGACAGCGCTCCGCACAATAGCGGTTCGACCCAACGATTTTTTCGCTCCACACCGTCATAAATCAATCGGCCATAACAAATCATGATGGCTAAAATAGAGCCTGATATCTGTGGCCAGGAATTTTTCAGACCGTTTAATAAATCGGCCCATAAATCAGGATGTTCTTTCATTCTCAGTCCCATAATTTAATGATGGGATCACCGTAGCAGGCGCTTTCAAACGTGATGGTTTTTCAGTACCGACTCAGTGATGCCCTGTACTTTTCCATAGTAACGTCAGTAAAGAAAATCCACATTGCCATGCCGTTGTGCTCTGGCTCTTACTAAATTAACGTGATGATGGCGTGAATTGCCGGGAGGTTTTTACCGGGGAATAGCCAGTAAATGAGTGGTATGACATTTTTCTGAAGTTAACTAAAAGGCCAAAAAACAGCGATAAAATAGATTGGTTATACAAAAAACAAGTTAAATAAGCAGGGGGTAGATAAAAAACTAATTACGCTAAAATATTAGCATAACGGTGATTAACTGTTTTTCCTGTTATTTCAATATTCATAACCTCAACCCGGTATAACCACTCCAATCTCTGGCTATTTACCTAAATTGCACAAATTAAAATAGACACTATATTAATCAATGTGATTTTAAGCGTAGAAATTTATATACCAACGAATAGTTGTCATGAGTTATTACAACTCACCCAGCACCGTTAGAAATACTTTTTGTACAGCTCTGACAGAATGAAAACCATCCAATTTCCTGATTGTATCAACCATTCTATGGCAATTGCCAGTAACACTAAATTTATCTTGTTGGTTCAAGTAGAAATAGCGTAAGGAAAAATGTTATGAAAGTATTGATAGCAAAAAACGCAGTGGGTACACGATATCATAGTCACTATATTGAAAACGCGGTACAGCGTTTGGCTGATACATTAACTAAGAAAGATGTTGATGTTGTTATTGCGGATTCTCTTGAGGATAGCTATACGATAATTTCAGCCAATGAGCCATTCGATTGTTTGATGGTGAGTTGTGCACTTATGGATGATGATTTATATCGCAATATACAGCGAATATTGAATAAATTATCTCAACGTCAGGAAAACGTTCCCGTCTTTTTATTAAGTGACCGAGAAAAAACGGTATTTTTACTGAACCATGAATTGCTGGAACAACTTGCTGAATTTGCCTGGATACTGGAAGATTCGGCGGATTTTATTGCCGGCCGAGCCATTGCGGCCATGTCCCGGTATCGCCAACAATTGTTGCCTCCTTTAATGTCGGCTTTAATGAAATACAGCCAAACCTATGAATATTCGTGGGCTGCCCCGGGGCATCAGGGCGGGGTGGGATTTAATAAAACACCCATTGGCCGTTTTTATCATGACTATTATGGAGAAAATCTTTTCCGTACCGATATGGGGATCGAACGCGCGTCATTGGGTTCGCTGTTGGATCACTCAGGCGCCTTTGGCGAAAGTGAAAGAAATGCGGCCAGAATATTTGGCGCAGACCATTCTTACTCGGTTGTCGTCGGAACATCAGGTTCTAACCGCACGATTATGCAGGCTTGCATGACCGAAGATGATGTTGTCATTATTGACCGAAATTGCCATAAATCCATCGAACAAGGGTTAATCCTGACAGGCGCGAAACCTGTCTACATGCTGCCCAGCCGTAACCGCTATGGCATCATCGGCCCTATCTATCCGCAGGAAATGCAGGCGAAAACACTACAGAAAAAGATTAAACAGAACCCATTGACTCAGGGCATGTCCAGCCATAAGCCCGTCTATAGTGTAGTGACAAACTGTACGTATGATGGTGTTTGTTATAATGCCAAGCATGTACAGGAATTGCTGGATAAAAGTGTCGATCGGATACATTTTGATGAAGCGTGGTATGGCTATGCGCGTTTTAACCCGATTTATCATGATCATTACGCCATGCGCGGGGAACCTAAAAATCATTCAGGGCCGACGGTCTTTGCCACTCACTCCTCCCACAAGTTACTGAATGCACTATCACAAGCCTCATTTATCCATGTGCGTGATGGACGAAATTCCGTGGATTTTTCCAGATTTAATCAAGCCTACATGATGCATGCGACAACATCCCCTTTATACGCAATTTGTGCTTCAAACGATATCGCCGCTTCCATGATGGATGGCAATAGTGGTTATTCCTTGACGCAGGAAGTCATTGAAGAGGCTGTTGATTTTCGTCAGGCACTGGCCCGTTTGCATAGGGAATTCAGCAAAAAGGGTAGCTGGTTCTTTAAACCGTGGAATCAGGAAAAAGTCACTGATCCCGCAACAGGCAAAAAAATCGCTTTTGAAGAAGCTCCCAAAGAATTACTGACAAAAGAGCAAAGTTGCTGGGTGATGCGTCCGGGAGACAGTTGGCATGGATTTGAAGATTTGCCTGATGACTGGAGTATGCTCGATCCGATTAAAGTCAGCATCTTGGCGCCGGGGATGGGGGATAATGGCAAGTTACAGAAACAGGGCGTACCGGCGGCATTGGTGACTGCGTGGCTAGGCCAACATGGTATTGTGCCGACCCGTACCACGGATTTCCAAATTATGTTCCTGTTTTCAATGGGCATTACCAAAGGAAAATGGGGAACATTACTCAATACCCTATTATCTTTCAAACACCATTATGACGCTAATACGCCGTTGAGTAAGGTTTTGCCTGACTTGGTGAATCAATATCCGGAAGTTTATGGGCATTTAGGCGTAAAAGAACTGGGCGATAAAATGTTCGATTATTTACGGCAGGATAATCCGGGTGAAAAATTGAACCAGGCATATGCGGGTTTGCCTGAAATGGCAATGACTCCCAGAGCGGCTTATCAGGCCATCGTGACCAATAATGTGGAAATGGTGGCACTGGACGATTTACCCCACCGTATCGCAGCAAATTCCATTATCCCCTATCCACCCGGCATTCCGATGTTGCTTTCAGGCGAAAATTTCGGTGATAACACCAGCCCCCAGATTGAGTATTTGCATGCACTGCAAAAATGGGATCACGAATTCCCCGGTTTCGAACATGAAACGGAAGGTACTGAAATCATCAACGGTATTTATCACGTTATGTGTATCAAAAAGTGAGAACGGGAAAATAAATTATGGCTACAGTTTCAGAGACGACAAAAGTCGGATTGATCCCCGTTACACTGATGGTTGCCGGTAACATTATGGGGTCGGGGGTTTTTCTGCTGCCAGCCAGTCTGGCTTCAACGGGAGGCATTGCCATTCTTGGCTGGTTAGTGACTATCATCGGTGCGGTGGGACTGTCAATCGTATATGCCAAGATATCCTCATTGGACGATAGTCCCGGTGGTTCCTATGCTTATGCCCGCCGGGCCTTTGGGCCTTTTTTGGGCTACCAGACGAACATTCTATACTGGCTGGCGTGTTGGATCGGAAATATTGCGATGGTCGTGATTGGCGTAGGCTATCTGAGTTACTTTTTCCCCATCCTGAAAGACCCGATCATTTTAACGATCACCTGTACGGCAATATTGTGGATATTCGTTTTTTTGAACATTATCGGGCCGCATGTCATTACCAGAGTACAAGCGGTGGCGACAACGTTGGCGTTGATCCCCATCGTGGCGACGGCGGTATTGGGTTGGTTCTGGTTCAGCGGTAAAACTTACATGGATGCGTGGAATGTCAGTGGATTAAACACTGTTGGGGCGATCCAAAGCATTTTAAACGTGACGCTATGGTCTTTCATTGGTGTTGAAAGTGCTTCGGTTGCTGCCGGTGTGGTCAAGAATCCTAAGCGGAACGTACCGATTGCGACCATTGGTGGCGTGCTGATCGCGGCGGTCTGTTATGTCCTGTCCAGTAGCGTGATTATGGGCATGATCCCCAATGCAGCATTGAAAGTTTCCTCTTCACCGTTTGGGGATGCCGCCAGATTAGCATTGGGAGATACCGCCGGGGCAGTCGTCGCTTTCTGTGCTGCAGTAGGGTGTTTGGGATCGCTGGGGGGCTGGACATTACTGGCAGGGCAGACAGCCAAAGCAGCAGCAGATGATGGGCTGTTTCCTGCGATCTTTGCCAAAGTGAATAAAGCAGGAACCCCGGTTGCGGGTTTATTGATCCTTGGCGTTCTAATGACGATTTTCCAGCTTAGCAGCATATCCCCGAACGCCGCGAAAGAATTTGGGTTGGTTTCTTCCGTCTCAGTGATTTTTACCCTGATCCCCTATTTATATACCTGCGCGGCTTTGCTGCTCATCGGTCACGGACATCTTGGGCAAGAAAAAACGCGCTATATTATCATTACTTTTATTGCCTTTGCTTATTGTATCTGGGCAGTTTTGGGAACGGGAGCCAAAGAAGTGGTGTGGACGTTGATTGTGATGATGATCATCACGGCCATGTATACGTTTAACTACAACACTAAACATCCTGTCCCTTTTCCCTTAGATAAAAAGGAATAATTCAGGTTTACAGGATAAAAAGGTGCTGGTGTTTCAGCACCTTTTTGTATTTAGGGATAGAGATAATCAATTTTCATATTGATTTTAGGGCATAAAAATAGTTAAAAGTTGGAGTGTCTAAAATGATTAGACGTTGTGATAGACTGCAGTCTTTTTCTGGATGAAGTATGGCTAAAATTGATGTTTGTTGTCGTTATTGTCACAAATCAAAATGACATAAAAAACAATGGCAACACCTTGTTCGCTTTAATTATCCAGAACACGATATAATTAAATATAATTTAAGTGATGTCTTTATGGTAAATATGCGAGTAGACATATAAATAATAATCTTACTCAATATTTTAATGTTTTCTTGATTGTGAGTATTGCAATTGTTACTACAATCAGTGATGCTGCAGCAACATGGTTTATTCTAAAAGTTTAAATCTCTGTAATAATATGTAATGAATGCGTATTATAGTAACATTGTAAAAAATAAATACATTTAAATTCACTTGCTTATTCTTAATTATGATATAGAAATCTTTTTCATTGGAAAAAATATTTTTAAATATGATAAATAAATATAATCACTAAGTCGTGTTTCATAACTTACTATATATAAATAATTTTATAAATAATGCAGTCGCTGATAACTTATTAGGTGGAATGTAATAATAAGATAATGTTTTGTAATTTATTTTACAATAACTTGCATATGGTTGGTTGTGTTTTTTAATGCAATAAGATTGGAGAAAATTATGACTATGTTAATAGCGCCTGGCAGAAATGCAATGGTTGATATAAAAGACAAATCTTTGGTTGTGAATATTACTTATGTTGATAATGTTATTGGTACATTAATGTCAGGGAAAAAATTGCAATGGGAACTTGATCCATCTTCAAAAAAACTTGCTGAATTTCATTATTCAACAGTGCATACCTGTAATGACGGGACAGCCACTAATATTCTTCGCCCACTTGCTGATGCGAAAGTCGGAGATAAGATTTCCTTCAAAATTACAGATATCACTGACAGCAATAATAAAAAATCATTTGATACAATCACCTATTATTATGAAGATATTCTGTTATCCCCATTAGTCGCACCACTTGGTTTACACGCTTATAGTACTTTTTCTGATATTGCTGATATTGGTACTGCTGACTATTATCTGCAATTAACAGTAAAGGTAACCGAGGCAAAACCTGACGGTACACCCGGCAATCTGAAACAAAATGCTAACATTTGTTTTTATACCCCTAGTTCAGCAGTACAATTTTTTTCAGATAAAAACAAAAACGCCCAGCTGAAAAATGATAGTGGCTTAGGGTACCTAGTCCAGACAAATCCACAAGGGGTCGCGACCATCTATTTGGGAGCAACTATGCCAGGAATATTTAGGATAACAGCTGCATATTATTCAGGTAGTAGCCTCTATAAGAGAAATGTTCTAACTCAAGTTATCTTCCTTGATACCGATCCTGGAGGGAATTTACCTCCTCCATTTCTGCCATTAGATATTAATAATGTACTGGATTTAGATGAATATTCAGGAAATTATTATCCTGCAAACTTACCATCAAGTTTAACTACCCATTTTAAATTTAATGAAGAAAGAACATTGGGTGCGATTGTCATAAACGATAAAATTGTAAAAACCAGTAAATTGAAGACCCTAATAGAAGGTGTTTCATTAGCAAAAGCTAATATTCTTACGACTCAAGATAATTCAATCTATTATTTGTTAACTAATGAAAATAGTGATGATGGTTTTTCTTCCTCAGTACAAAACTTCACTGCGGTAGGTAGTGCACCATCAATGCCTGATCCGGTTGTTTTACGTACACTTGAAACACCGGAAACAACAGTTACTTTTGTAAATATTTCAGCTATCACTGGAGATTTATACATCACCATTCCTAATTATAAAAATAAAGCTAAAAATGATAAAATTTACGTTACTGTTTATCTGAATGGTTATAAAAATAATACCAATGTAAAAAAATATGATGTCATTACATATACTGACATCGAGGTAAATAACGATAATTTGAAAGCTGAAATTCCAATCGCTATTGCACAAGGTGATCTCTTTGGCTATTCCAGCAATGCTGAAGAATCTCCAGGTACTTTTCAAGTTGAGTATAAGGTTATATCCGCCATATCGCCAGATACTCCATTTTATTCTAAGATATTGAATTTACCTCTTTCCACTTATCAAGTAGATGGAACTATAGAGTGATTTTACTTAAACGATTTTTGACATCATTTTTATTGTTATTGATAACAGCATCATCTTGTTATGCCTTTGCTGATATTAATAGATTATCATTACAGGTTTAGTCAATGGTTTACGGTATTAATTCAATAAGTTGATTTATAAGGGTCTATACCCGTCATACTTCAAGTTGCCTCTTTGTTGGCTACGCTCACTCACCCAGGTCACATAGTTATCTATGCTCCCGGGGATTCGCTCCCTTGCCGCCGCGATGCAACTCAAATTATTTTGGGTCTATAACAAGTAAGGATGGTAAAGGCGGTGTATTTCAGGCTCAATATATAGTCATTGGTAAAGAGTGTTCTCAAATACTGACCTTACCTAAGTTGAACGGTAATAATGCCTATATTGGTAATAAATGACATTTCAAAATTGTAGAACACTTCCTTACTCCCCGCTGCGCGGGGAGTAAGGAATCTTCGGAATTTCAGTGTATCACTATTATGAAAACTTATTTATGCACATTGAGAATGGAATATTAAAAATCTCAGCAAACAATAATCTTGGTGATATTAAAACTGCAAGGGAAGTGGTACTCAATGGGGTGAACTTAATATTACCAAGAGTTTTGACTCAAAATGCTTACTGGAGCTACGGCAAAATGGAGCTGCTGCCGTTGATGGCAAAGAAGTGGATTCAGTATGGTGCGGGGTCCACTCTTCCAACACCTTTCTAACTAAGAAAGGTGTTGGTCGATTAGCGTTCAATAAACAATTATCTTAATGAAGGTGACTGCCAAATTGCAGTCACCTATTCTGCTCAGGGTGTTACTCTCCCAAGTCTCCTCTTTCACCCGGTGCCACGGTACCAAAACTTCTGGTAAAAATTTTCGATTTCTGGTTCGGGGCAAGACGACTGTAGTCAATCGTGAGTACGGCGACATCATAACCATCTGCTGAGTCATATCCCATCAGTTGGTCAGGCGTGATGGTCGCTTTATAATAGCCATTTATGATTTCTGTCGATTTCACCACGCGATCTTGAGCAACTACAATAGGTAAAGGACGTGCTTTTTTGGGAAAGATATCGACATAGTATGAGATATAGGCTGTAATCGTGATCATGTCACCGACGGCAATGGTATGCTCCGGATTCTTGGGGTCAGAGAGTAGCCGAACCTCAAGCCCTTTTGTACCGACACTATGGATATTGACAGGGTTATATATGCCAACAAATAGGCCAAACTGATTATAGACTTCCGGTGCAACCAGAGTCCGGTTTTTATCATTGGGGTCTGGGCTATTATTGCCACTGCTATCATAATTGATAAAATTAAGCTCGGACCCTAGTACGTTGCCTTTTTGGTCAACGGCAACATAGCTGATAAAATTATCACCATCGTATAGATTTCCGTAATCGGCTGGCAATTTATAATATCCACTCTGTTCACGTTTTAATTGCCCAAAGCATAGCTGCCGCTTATACCTGTCTTTTTCATCGTCGGTCACAAAACCGATGATGAAATTACCGGATTTGGCTCCCGGATAACTCGGAATCATGAAATGGAAATTATCCGTTTGATCTTCTCTTGTTAAAGTAGAAGATGAATATGTTTCTTCAATCACTGGCGGTTCAAAATCACTGGATGTATTAATCAGAGCAGTCGTAATAAATATGACTTGTTTTTGATTGTATTCCTTATTATGGAATATTGTATCAAACTCAACGAAATTACTGATATCTTGAGTAGCGTATATTTTAAGGTTAACAGCCGATGTTGATGGTTTCTGAATTAAATAGTCATAATACTGTTTTTGATGATCGATTTCATAAGGTAAAATTTCAATATCGTCTGTAGTAAATATTCGCACAGGAGCTGTTGCTCGAAGCGGAATATCATAGTCTGAAATTGGCCCCCCATTTTTTAGCATCGGATTGATTGACGCCGAAACGAATGGGTTGTTTATTGTGGGGGGAGTGCCAGAGAAGGCAACAGGATTTGGGTCGTACAAATAAGCCGCTGATCCTCTCAATATGCAAGTTTCTGGTTTCAACTCTGGGTTGTCGGTAGCTTTATAGCTGACATCCAGTTTTGGTTTACTCTGTGTATTCGCGGCAAACGAGATTTGGTAATCATCATTCATTTCTTCGGCCGCAAAGAATACCAGTTGCTGGGAAAACACGCCTTTATCAACTCCGCCGGGGAATGTCTTAATGAGTTGCACCCCCGATGATTGGGTGACACTGATCTCTGTAGTCTTAGGGTCAATATTTGTTTCACCGCTCACCTCTACAAATACATTGAACGGTTGGCCTTTGATAACGCTAGAGCCGCCTGTAGTCGTTACTTTAAGTTGTCCAGCCATAATATTACCTTCTTTAAAGTATGAGATTGATTATTGATTGAAAACTACGTCCTATGGGTGTAGCCAATAATAGGTTGTAACCTGTCTTGAAAGTAACAGAAATTGATATTTATGATTTATCACGCCCCTTTGGGGGGCGAAATTAAGGACAGAATTTTACAGGGATTTTCAAGAAAAGATGACATTAGGACAAATAAGTGTCAATGCATTAACATAAAAAAAATTTATATATGGAAATAACTAATTACATCCTTTAATAAACTTTTTCCAACCGCAAAACTGAGTAAAATACAAACAATATAATGCCTGATAGGTATACTATTTATGACGGCTTGCTCTGCTGCTTGACACACATCAAACCGTGATACAACTCACGTTCTCATGTAACAACCGATCCTCCATTTGTTCGATAAACCAACAAATATGGAAAACCAAACACATGTTTGTCGGGTAATGTATTTTATCAATCTGATTGTTTTTATTGTGATAATTACAACAATAAAACATTATTGAATCGATTAAATGGTATAAAATAGTGACTTTTTGTAAATTTTCAATATATAAAAAGTGACTTGTATCTTGTTTTTGTGCTGCGAGGATTTTTTCATCGGCTCTACGATCTCTTCCTCATAATGATAATAAACATCATAAATGAACTTTACTGCGGGGTGGTGATGAAATAGAACGTTCTCATGTTCAAAACATCAGTAAGGACATGGTATGGCCAATCGAGAAAAACAGATATTGCAGCTTATCAGGCGAGATCCTTTTATTCAGCAGCAGGAAATTGCCGATATTCTTGGAATTAGCCGTTCATGTGTCGCAGGACATATTATGAATCTGAGTAAGAAAGGGTATATAAAAGGTAAAGGTTATATTCTTTCAGAGAATAGGTACGTCGTTACGGTTGGAGCTGCCAATATGGATGTGACCAGTTATGTATTTTCCCCATTAATCTATGGCGATTCTAATCCGGGTAAAAATAAAGCCACAGTGGGAGGCGTCGGACGAAATATTGCACACAATATTGCTTTATTAGGGCAGGAAAGCTATCTGGTTTCTGTTATTGGCGATGATTTTTATGGCAAAACATTATTCGAACAAACCAAATCAGCGGGGGTTTATACCGATTATTTTCATAAACTATCGGGTGAAAATACATCAACATACCATTCATTAATTGATGAGCAAGGTGAGATGCAAGTGGCTGTCAATGATATGAATATATTGGAAAAACTGACGCCAGCTTTATTATCTCAATCCAAGGCTCTTATTCAAAATGCCGGCGTATTAGTGATTGACTGTAATCTGACGGAAGATGCGTTAGAGTGGTTATTCAGTCATGCAGAAAATATTCCAATCTTTGTTGATACCGTATCCACATTTAAAGCCACTAAGATCCGCCATTGGCTATCTCATATCCATACTTTGAAACCCAATCGGCTTGAAGCCGAGATACTCAGTGGAATAAAAATCGTGACTCTGGCGGATGCGGCAGAGGCTGCATCGTGGTTCCATCAACAAGGCGTTCAACGACTGGCCTTGAGCATGGGAATAGAGGGCGTGTATTACAGCGAAATAGGGGGTGTTGCAGGGTGTTCACCCGCGATGCCAGTTAATATTGTCAATGCCAATGGCGCGGGTGACGCGATGATGGCCGGTCTTGTTTACTGTTGGCTGGAAAATATGGCATTGGAAGAGAGCATTCGTTTTGCACAAGGCTGTTCTGCACTCACGTTATCTTCAGAATTTACCCATCATCCGAATTTATCCTGTATCAGAGTGAAAAAACTGTTGGAATTAAAATCATGAATAAAAATATTGCATTAAATGAATATCTGGATATTTCCCCAGAAGTGGTTCATGCGCTGGCAAATAATCGTCCTATCGTCGCGTTAGAATCGACCATTATTTCTCATGGAATGCCTTATCCGCTAAATAGGGAAACGGCTTTGGAAGTTGAGCAGTGTATTCGGGAAAGTGGTGCGGTTCCGGCCACCATTGCCATTATTGAAGGGCGAATGAGAGTTGGGTTATCCCATGATGAAATAGAGTTGTTGGCGAAAGAGCGTCACTTAGTGGCAAAAGTCAGCCGTCGTGATTTGCCTTTTATTGTTGCATCGGGAAAACATGGCGCAACTACGGTGGCTTCTACCATGATTATTGCCGAAATGGCGGGTATTGCCGTCTTTGCAACGGGAGGTATTGGTGGTGTTCATCGTGGGGCGGAACACTCCTTTGATATTTCGGCCGATTTACAGGAATTGGCCATGACCAATGTCGCTGTGGTGTGTGCGGGTGCCAAATCCATTCTGGATCTGGGGTTGACGATAGAATATCTGGAAACGCACGGCGTGCCGCTGGTGGGATATCAGACCGAAAAATTGCCGGCATTTTTCTGCCGTTCCAGTCAATTTCCAGTCAGTGTCAGGCTTGATGACCCCAAACAAATTGCCCATGCCATGAAAGTAAAGTGGCGTTCGGGGCTGAAAGGCGGAGTCGTGATTGCCAATCCTATCCCTGAACGATTTGCCATGCCAGAAAATCAAATCAATGAAGCTATTGAACAGGCCGTGAGGGAAGCTGAAAATCAGGGGATCAGGGGGAAAGAAAGTACGCCATTCCTGCTGGCCAGAGTCACTGAGCTGACAGGAGGTGAAAGTTTACAGGCGAATATTGAATTGGTTTTCAATAATGCTAAATTGGCAGCAGAAGTTGCCATTGCTTACCAAGAGATAAATAAAAAACCGTAATTTTCATCCAATCTGTTTTATCCAAAATCATAATAAAATACCTGCCAGTCTGAAAAAATACCGGGAAATAGACCTTTGGTTTTTTTAGACTGGCTGAAAATAACAGGAATATCATTATGGATATTTTACGCAGCTTGCTCGGTATAATCATACTGCTTCTGATTGGTTATCTGTTTTCCCTGAATAAAAAAAGAATCAGCCTGCGTACTGTAGGGGCTGCATTATTTTTGCAAATAAGCCTTGGCGCGATTATGCTTTATGTGCCAGCGGGGAAGTGGTTAATTAATAGTATCGGCAGCGGGGTCAATAACGTTATTTCTTACAGCTCATCAGGGAGTGCATTTATTTTTGGCAGTTTAGTCGGGCCGAAAATGAATGAGTTGTTTGATGGTGCCGGGTTTATTTTCGCATTTCAGGTGTTGCCTGCCATTATTTTCATTACCTCTTTGATATCCATTCTTTATTATCTTGGCATCATGAAATGGGTCATTAATATCTTAGGCTATGCGTTCCAGAAATCGATGAAAATTAGCAAAGTAGAAGCCTTTGCCGCAGTAACGACCATATTTCTGGGGCAAAATGAGCTGCCTGCGGTTTTAAAACCGTTTGTCAACAAAATGAACCGCAATGAGCTTTTCACCGTCATGTGCAGTGGTATGGCTTCTATCGCAGGGTCGATGCTGGTGGGCTATGCAGGGTTGGGCGTGCCGATAGAATATTTGCTGGCGGCATCATTGATGGCTATTCCGGGGGGTATTTTATTTGCCCGTCTGCTCAGTCCTGCAACGGAACCGTCACAAGTTCAGTTTGAACAAATATCATTCAGCGAAAAACGTCCTGCCAGCATTATTGAGGCAACTGCGGGTGGGGCGATGCTGGGATTGAAAATCGCCGTCGGCGTAGCAACCGTGGTAATGACTTTCGTTGCCCTGATAGCGCTAATCAATGGCCTGATTGGTGGCATTGGTGAGTGGTTTGGCTTCAAAGGAACCCGTTTAGAAAGTCTGCTGGGTTACCTCTTTTCACCTTTGGCTTACATGATGGGGGTTAACTGGGAACATGCAGATTTGGCCGGAAGTTTGATTGGACAAAAATTGGCAATCAATGAATTTGTGGCTTATGTGAATTTTTCTCCCTATCTGACGGATACTGTGGTGAGCTTAGACCCCAAAACCATTGCTGTTATCTCATTTGCCCTTTGTGGTTTTGCCAACTTTGGTTCCATTGCGGTTGTGGTCGGCGCATTTATCACGGTGGTTCCCGAACGAACTTCGGACATAGCACGGCTTGGGCTTAGGGCATTACTGGCGGCGACACTTTCCAATCTGATGAGTGCAACGATAGCCGGGCTATTTATGAGTTTATCTGCCTGATCTCTATCTATGCGCTTGTATAGACGCTAACATACCCAGATGTTAGACAACTCACAGTAAGTTATCTGAGTTTCAATATAATGAAAAAATCAGGCTAATTCGGTATTCCAGTAATAGGAGCGTGCCTATGTACAAAACTATTTTAGTACCCGTAGATATTTCAGAAGAAGATCTCACCAACAAGGCCGTTGACTGCGCACTTAAAATCGCCAGAGAAACAGGGGCTAAATTACATTTCCTACATGTATTGCCTATTTCATCTGCCATTATTAATGCTTATGCATTAGGCTATATGGAAATTAAGGACCGGGCGACGATCAAAGCAGAGAATGATTTGAAAAAACTGGTTGATTCCCTTGCAGTACCCCATGATCACATTTCCTATTCGATCGCATTTGGCTCACCAAGGGATGAAATCACCGCGACGGCGGACGAAATCGGGGCTGATTTGATCGTTCTTGGTTCAAGGCGACCTAATATCACCACACATTTACTGGGTTCGAACTCTTCTGGCGTTGTCAGATATGCAAAAACATCAGTTTTAGTCGTGCGGTAATGGTGCGCTTTGGGCTTGATGGGTTAATAATGGTAATGGTTTTTCCGTGATAGGTTCTTGCGGTAGTTTTACGGTTGATACTCAATAGCTAGCGGTGATATCCGATTACAGGGGAGTCGATATGTATAACACGATTTTAGTTCCAATTGATATTCCAGAAGACCAACTAACTGATAATGCAATTAAACATGCAGAGTATTTGGCAAAAATATCCAATGCCAAGGTGCATCTTTTTCACTCTGTGCCAGACATTTCCAGGTTTTCCGTAAGTTATAGTTACCACTATGATTTATTGAGCGCTTTTGCTAAAAAAGCCATAGCGAATTCGGAAGAGGAACTTAAAAAAGTGGTAGAAAGAATCAATCTGCCAGAAGACAGAATATCGTACTCTGTTGCCTTTGGTTCGCCACGAGACAAGGTGTTGTCTACAGCCCGGGAAATCGGGGCAGACCTGATTATTGTCGGATCACGCCGGCCTGATATTGCAACGCATTTACTGGGTTCAAATGCGTCGGGTATTGTGGGATATGCTGAAATTTCAGTCTTGGTTGTGAGATGATTTAATTTATTGAGTTTGATCTGGTAACGCCCTCTAAAAACCGTGCAAAAAATAGCGCGGTTATTTTTTTGAAAAAACTGATTCAAAAATCCGTTTTCATAATAGTGACATACTGAAATTCTGAAGATCCCTGACTCCCCGTAGTGCGGGGGAGTCAGGAAGTGTCCTGCAATTTTGATATTTCATTTAGGTTCATTCTGTGATGAGATAAATACAACGAATTTGAGTTAATCAGAAAATGAGTTTAACGTAATATCCAACTGATTTTTACCGGCGATAATAATCTGAATCTGTAAGTTATTTTCTGAACTGTTCGTCGTAATCACAGTCACTTCTTCATTCCCTGAATATTTTTTCACAACGTCCTGTAGCTCTTGTTCAAGCTGTTTGATTTTAGCGTTAATTGTCATTTGTCCTAATAAGTTCAACGGAATAGTTTAAAAGGTGGTTCGATATTATCCAAATAAATAACATTTAATAGTTTAATAAGCATGATATTTTGGCGCTTAAATCTCCAATAAAGTGGGTTATTTCGAGCATTAAGTCATATTAATATTAATTAATCAAAATAATGGGTTAATTCTGTTGTCATCATTAATGAAAATTCAAGGAATAATGTTTGCCATTTTACGCCATTGTCAGGCAGGATAATAGATGGATGTTATAAACAATAAATAAATAGGTATTATTTTGAACAGTAAAATTGGCCTGTGGGCACGTTATCTTTTGGTTTTTGGGTTAACCCTATCTTTTAATGCATGGAGTGCTCCAACCAGTTTCGAGCAGGCAAAGGTTGAATCAAGAAAAAATGTTTATGATGGACAAACAAAATCAGGCATAGGGACATTGTATTGTGGCTGTGATTGGCAGTGGGTTGGTAAAAGTGGTGGCCGTGTTGATTTGGCATCTTGTGGTTATCATGTAAGGTCACATTCAACAAGGGCAGAACGCACTGAATGGGAACATATGGTGCCCGCGTGGGTATTTGGGCACCAGCGTCAATGTTGGCAGAAAGGCGGGCGAAAGAATTGTGTTGATACTGACCCGGTGTTTCGCACGATAGAATCAGATATGCATAATTTGGCACCTTCAATTGGTGAAGTGAATGGTGATCGCAGTAATTTCGCTTACGGAATGGTTGCCAGAAATACACCTAATATGTATGGCGCTTGCAGCAGTAAAGTGGATTTTAAATCACGGCTGTTTGAACCCCGCGACAGGGTGAAAGGTATGGTTGCCAGAGTCTATTTTTATATGCATGACCGCTATAACCTGACAATGTCACGTCAACAGCAGCAATTGATGATGGCATGGGATCGTCAATATCCGGTCGATGCCTGGGAACGGGCAAGAGACGATCGTATTGCCCGGATTATGGGGCACCATAACCCATTTGTGACGGGCAGTAAAAAATGGACATTGGGACATAAAAACGCGGGGCAGGGATGGGTGGCACCGGCAGGTATGCCAAAACAAAATAATCTGCACGCCGGGAGCGATCAGGCATCAACTCAAAAAGTCGCATCAACAGCGGTGCAGGGTGACATGATTAAGGGGAATAAAAATAGCCAGATTTATCATTTTACCCATTGCTCTGGCTATAAGACGGTCGCAGATAAAAACGTCATTTATTTTCGTTCAGAAGCCGAAGCCAAACAAGCAGGCTATCGTTTGGCGGGGAATTGTAAAAAGTAATAAGGAAAACAATATTGTTGGCTTTTTGTGATTATTCAGGGGCTTCCGGTCAATAAAAAGTTAAACGTATTTTGGTGAAATTTATCCTTTAAACTTGTCATAAATAAAAAACTGTCATTATACTGACATCATGGTCCGTTAGCTTACACCAAAGAAAGCGGAAAGATGCGAGGAATGCTAATGACAGATACTGAAACTGCATTCTCGGTTAGAAACCGGCGATTGAGATCAAGGTCACTGAAAATGAGTGGCGATCTTAGCGCCGGTTTTTTTATAGACCCTAATGAGCTGAAAAGGAAGCTCCCATCCGTTCAACCGATCCCCAATATTTCTCAAATTGTAGCCTTAAAGAGGAAGAACATAACTCAGTTATTCTATCGATGATAGAACACCGCAAATGTGAAATTAACGATAAGGTGTGTGACTATGGGCAGACAGAAAGCAGTGACTAAATCTCGTCGTGAAGTGAGAAGAATGTTAAAAAAGGACATGCGACAATCACGTTATCGGGGTAATGATAATGTCACCTCATTAATGCAATTTGGTGGTGTTGAAACCATTGGAATGGCGCGTGAGAGTCGGGATACTTCAGAAATCCTGCCACGCAACGAAGTTCAATACCGCTATATGCGGGCAATCAATAATAAGCAATTGATTATTGCCAATGGTGAAGCCGGATGTGGGAAAACCTACCTTAGTGCCGTCATGGCGGCTGATGCTTTAATTAATAAAGAGGTCGATAAAATCATCGTGACACGTCCGGTCTTACAGGCAGAAGAAGATCTGGGTTTTCTTCCGGGAGATATGGCGGAGAAATTTGCCCCTTATTTCCGTCCGGTTTATGACGTGTTGTTAAAACGCATGGGCGCTTCATTTTTGCAATATTGTCTGCGTCCGGAAATTGGCAAAGTAGAAATTGCCCCTTTTGCTTATATGCGAGGAAGAACATTTGAAAATGCGTTTGTGATCCTTGACGAAGCTCAAAATGTCACCGTCAATCAAATGAAAATGTTTTTAACTCGATTGGGCGAAAATGTCACCGTGGTGGTTAATGGTGACGTTAGCCAGTGTGATTTGCCGCAGAATGTCACATCAGGGCTGGCGGATGCCCTGAAACGTTTTTTCGATGATGAATCTATCAGTGTGATCCATTTTTCCCAACAAGATTGTGTCCGTTCCAGATTGTGTCAGAAGGCGTTGTTGGCCTATGGTTGATAGCCAATAGTTTGCAAAAGAACAATCCCCCGGTTAATTTTATGGCTGGGGGAGATCATCATTATTTAATCTATCTCATGAAGTTTATCACCCGGCAGCGGGAATTGAATTTCAATTTCTGTACCGTTTTTTCTGCGTTTCTTGATCTTCATCTGACCGGAAAGCAAAGAGACCCGTTCCCGCATAATTGCCAGCCCAAATTGTTCTCGCTCCGTCAGGGGGTGGGGCATTCCATGACCATTGTCGCTAATAACCGTAATAATTTTTTTCCCGACCGGATAAATACGAATACTGATCCAGGTAGCGGCGGCATGTTTATAGCAATTATTCAGTGCTTCCCGAATAATTTGCACCAAATGCCGACCCTGCGCAATGGGAATAACTTGGTGTGTGATCCGATAATGGAATTCAATATTGAACCCCAGACGATGATTGAATTCTTTGATCAAGGCTTTCAATGAGTCATATAAATCATGATGGCTTTTCTCGGTACACAGTGAAACCAACATTTCTCTGAATTGCTGACCCGCGATATCCAATTCTTCTTTAATCATCCTCAAGGAGATCAAACCCTGTCGGGAGAATTTATCCGTGCGGAAATGCAGGCTATTAATCTGAATTTTCAGGAATAGAAATGATTGCGCGACCGTGTCATGCAGCTCTCTGGAAATGGCTTTTCGGTCGTCACTGATATTCTGTTTAATTTGCTGGCGCACCGTACTTTTGAGTGAAATAAGTTTTGCCAGCGCATCGGTGACAGACTGAATCAAATTTCTTTCATAAGAAGACAAAACTTGATCCTGATGAATCAGAATTTGGATCATGCCGTGAAAAATAGGTTTGTCATATAAGTCCCATTTCATCATACGCGGAAGATGGGTATCCGGGAGGCTATCCGGGTATTCAAAGCGATATTGCCTCTGCGGATGGTAAAGAGTGATCCTGACTTCACTGAAAGGGACTAGCTGATTAAGCCGATAAAACACCACCTGAAAATTATCAGACAGTGAAATATTCAGATTGAGTTGAGAATGAACGGAAATGAGAAAACGTAAATATTGTTTTTCCTGTTTCAGAACCGCTATTTTTCTCTGCTCTTTGGTGGGAAACAACGTTATGCGGAACGAAACGAGATTCGTTTTATAAAGTAAGATAAATAAAACTAGGATATTCAAAGTATTAAAAGTAGCCCACAGTTCTTCGACCAACGTGAGCGGGGTATTGAATCCCAGAAACAGAAGTATAAACAAATTAATGGCGATAGCTGTACCGCACAACCAGCTTGTTGCCGTTGCTGGATTGTCAGAGAAGGTTTTCATCAGTTAAACAATCCTCTTGTGATCCTGATCAAAACCTTAGCTCAATTCATTAAAAAAGGTTAGTTATCACCGAATTTTCATGCCCGCTGTTGTCATTAAGACACGAAACAGTGTGGATACGGCGTATAAGGCCAGTACACTGCAAAGCCAAATTGTTACCATCCAGCCCAAGCGTTTCCATAGTGAAGGGCGTGATGGAGGGGTATCAGTGGTAACCTTGTTCATGGGTGATTTTTCCTCGGAAGACATAATAGCTCCAAAAGGTATAAGTCAAAATGATCGGGATGATAAATAGGGCGCCAACCAGCATAAAGCCCAATGATTGAGGCGGGGAGGCGGCCTCTTCATAGCTAATGAAAGGCGGGATAATGTTCGGCCAAATGCTGATCCCCAACCCACTGAATCCCATGAAAACCAGTAATAGTGCCGCCAGAAATGGGGTGTAATGGCGTGAATTTTGGTTGGTTTTTAATAGCTTCCAACTTGACCATAATGTCAGTAAGGGGACGGGAATAAAGAAAAACAGATTGGGCAGGCTGAACCAACGTTCAGCCATCGCTGAATGGGCGAGTGGTGTCCAGATACTGATTATGGCGATGATTGCCAGCATCAGCATTGTCAGGGGAGGTATAACGCGATACATCTGCTGTTGCAGATGACTTTCGGTTTTCATCACCAACCAACCACAGCCCAGTAAAGCGTAAGCGCTGACAAGGCCAAACCCACAAAATAGAGGAAAAGGCGCCAGCCAGTCGAAATAACTCCCGGTGTAAACACGATTTTCGACAGGAAAACCTTCAATCACGGCCCCAACGACGACACCCTGCATAAAGGTGGCGAGGATTGAACCGACAATAAATGCCTTATCCCAGAAGTGTTGATGCGTTGGCGTAGCCTTGAAACGAAATTCAAAAGCCACACCACGAAATATCAAACCCACTAACATCATGGTTAATGGGATTGCCAGTGCATCCAGAATCACGGCATAAGCCAGTGGAAAGGCACCAAATAACCCTGCGCCTCCCAGCACCAGCCAGGTTTCATTGCCATCCCAGACCGGCGCGACAGAATTCATCATCAAATCACGATCGGATTGTCCTTTAACCAGCGGATATAAAATACCGATACCGAGGTCAAAACCATCCATCACGATATACATCATGGTGCTGAATATGATGATCAGGAACCAAATGAGAGGAAGATCAATGCCCATTAGCTAACTCCTTATTGGGATTTTGATTGAGACCTTTACGGATAAGTTTCATCATATAGGCATAACCGACGCCAAAAACGGCGGTATAAACGACAAAGAAAATCAATAGGCTAATGCTCATGTGGATCTCGCCATGTGCCGATACCGCATCTTTCGTGCGCATCAAGCCATAAACCACCCACGGTTGGCGGCCAATTTCCGTGGTGAACCAACCCGCCAGAATTGCGATAAGGCCGGAAGGGGCCATGAAGAACATAAAACGGAGAAAGCGCCGATTTTCGTACAGCCGTTTTTTATGACGCAGCCATAATCCCCAGAACCCGGCAAAAATCATCAAGATCCCAAGCCCGACCATGACACGAAATGACCAGAACACCATAAAGACATTCGGGCGATCTTCTGGCGCAAACTCTTTCAGTGCCGGAACTTGTTTATCCGGACTGTGTGTCAGGATCAGGCTGGCAAGATAAGGAATTTTAACGGCGTAGCGGGTTTCTTCTGCTTTTTGATTGGGGATGCCAAACAGAATCAATGGAGTGGCTTCACCCGCGTGATTTTCCCAATGACCTTCCATTGCGGCAATTTTAGCCGGCTGATGTTTCAACGTATTTAACCCGTGCATATCACCTATCATGGCTTGTAATGGGGCAATAAACAGGATTATCCACATGGACATTGACAGCATTTTTCGCATGGCGGGTGAATCATTGCCTTTGAGTAAATGCCAGGCAGCAGAAGCGGCAATGAAAAATGCCGAAGCGAGAAATGCAGCGGTTCCCATATGCAGCAGACGGTAAGGGAAGGACGGATTGAAAATGACCGCCAGCCAGTCAACAGGCACGACTTGATGACCCACAATCTCATGGCCTTGGGGTGTCTGCATCCAACTATTGGAGGCCAATATCCAGAATGTGGAAATAATTGTGCCGAGCGCGACCATGCAGGTGGCAAAAAAGTGTAGTTTTTCGCCGACCCGATGCCAGCCAAACAGCATGACACCAAGAAATCCGGCTTCGAGGAAAAACGCGGTCAGCACCTCATACACCAGCAAGGGGCCGGTGATCGAACCGGCAAAATCAGAGAAGAAGCTCCAGTTAGTACCAAACTGATAGGCCATCACTAAACCAGAAACGACTCCCATACCGAAATTAACGGCAAAAATTTTTGACCAGAAATGGTATAACGTTTTGTAGTCTGTGTTGCGTGTTTTAAGCCATAAGCCCTCCAATACCGCGAGAAAGCTGGCCAAGCCTATCGTAATGGCCGGAAAGATAATGTGAAAAGAAACCGTAAACGCAAACTGTATCCTTGCGAGTTCAAGGGCATTTAACCCGAACATAGTGACCTCTTATTGAAATCTATTGGGTATATGGATAAACGAAGTTGTTAGAAAGTGAGGTAAGTAAAACATAGGGGTTTGGGGTATAATAGTTACAATTTTTCGTTTATTGACTATAACAGTTTGGGCGGGCGACAGTCAGTGAAGTGGAAATCCTATAGGGTTTTTACGATTAGCCATTTTCTGACCAACAAAGTGGCAATTTGAAAGACGACGAATATATCTTTAGTTTAGAAGGAATTATATTATGTTATCCAGAATGAGGTTTCTTAATAATGAGTTAACGGGAAGTAATCGGTTAACTCGTTCAATGTCCAGCCCAAATCTGACATCATTTTCTTTTGATGCTAACGCATCTTTAGTAATAAAAAATGCTTCCTCACAAGAAATATCCCATGCAGCAAAGAGCATGAAACTACAAATAGAAAAAGATAAATGGATGTATTTAGCCTGTAAAGATGAAAAATTAGATGATAATCAGAAAAAATGGAACAATAGAATTTTTTGCACAACGGATATGTGTGAAACTTGTATCAATGTAATACAGGATATTAAATATGATGCGAAGCACCAGCACAGGTGTTTTATTGCTTATTATAGGGGAGTTCCAGTGGGTATTGAGATAGTGTCTTATCCGTCTGATCCCACTCACTTACCTGAAATTGTTGTTTTGGTGACGCATTGCGGTCTTCAGGGTGGTGGTATTTTGATGGTCGAATATGCAGCCGATATATCACAAAATCTGGGAAGAGAAGGGGTCCGGATTTACCCCATGGGCGATAGTGAAGGTGTCTATCTTAAGATGGGATTTGAACATACGCCTGCGGGGGATATGGTATTAAAGCCCGCCCGAAGTAGAAACTGGGGGAAGGATAAAAATGGCCGTTATCGTTTTTTAGGTCAATAATTTCTAATTGGATTTTACGGGATGATTACCCTGTTTTATATATCACATACTTAATGTAATGGTTTTAGATGAGTCATTTTTATAAAAATATAATTGATTAATTAAGTAATGTTAAAGTTAGTCTGAGTTTAACCATGAAGAAAAGTGAAATTGGAAAAATTAAAAATATTTCTGAAAGTTTAGAAAATTATGAAAATAAATGTCATGGGAAATTAATTTCAACAAATTTTGTAAAATCGTATTGGGGAAAATATAAAAATCGGCAATGAATGGGTTGAAGAACAGGCCAGAGAACAAAATTCGTCGATTAAAATGAATGTTTTATGTGGAGAGAGATAATCGGTTTAGACGGTATCATATGAAACCCATTCGGTATAAATGACATTTCAAAATTGTAGAACACTTCCTTACTCCCCGCTGCGCGGGGAGTAAGGAATCTTCGGAATTTCAGTGTATCACTATTATGAAAATTTATTTATATCGACTTAACCGTCTTAAGAAAATTTTTAGCTGATGGGTGAGTAAGATATCGATACTTAAGGTATAATAGTTGAAATTTTTTATTAAATAACTATAACAATTAAGCCGGAAGCCTGATATATGACACGTTACGAACAATTGGCCGGAATGATCCGCCAACAAATAGAAGATGATATTTGGCAGGTGGGTGACAGGTTGCCATCACTGCGCGAATCGGTGAAATCGTCAGGGCTGAGCTTGATGACAGTGCTGCAAGCCTATCAATTACTGGAAAGTCAGGGCTGGATCGTAGCACGTCCGCAATCAGGCTATTATGTTGCTACCCGATTGCAATCCTTTGCGGCGGCAAAGGGAGGGAGGGAACTTAATTTAAGTGAAAATGTGGAGATCAGCGCTTCCATTTTTGATGTTTTGCAGGCATGCAAAGATCCGCTAATTATCCCTTTCGGTTCGGCTTTTCCTGATCCTTCTCTGTTGACCGAACCCAAATTGTCCAAAATACTGGCCTCTGTTGCCCGCCGCTTCGTTCCACACAGTTCACTGGCAAATTTACCCCCCGGCAATGAAAAGTTACGGCGTAACATATCCCGCCGATATGCTTCACAGGGTATCCATGTTTCACCGGATGACATTGTCATTACTGCGGGGGCGATGGAATCGCTGAGTTTCAGTTTGCAATCCGTGACTTCCCCGGGGGATTGGGTGGTGATTGAATCTCCGGCTTTTTATGGTGCCTTGCAAGCGATAGAGCGGTTGCGTTTGAAAGCGGTTGCGATTAAAACAGACCCACATACCGGCATTGATTTAGGGGCATTGGAAGACATTGTGCAAAAATATCCCATCAAAGCCTGTTGGTTGATGTCGCGTTTCCAAAACCCACTGTGCAGCACCATGCCACCGGAAAATAAACAACGGTTGGTGAACATCCTGAACCAGAATCAGATTGCCCTGATTGAAGACGATGTCTATGGCGAATTGTATTTCGGGCAGGAACCGCCGGCACCCATAAAAGCATGGGATACAGAAAATAATTTCATGCACTGTTCATCATTTTCAAAGTGTCTTGCGCCCGGCTATCGGGTGGGGTGGGTCGCCGCAGGAAAACATGCCAAGAAAATTCAGCAATTACAGATGATGAGTACTGTCTCTGCCAGTACACCCACACAGTTGGCGATGGCGGATTATCTGGCTCAAGGAGGATATGACAACCATCTGCGGCGGTTGCGGCGCCAATTGGAGCAGCGGCAGGGTCAGATGCTGAGGGCGATCGGTGAATATTTTCCTCAATCGGTGAAAGTGAATAGCGCCCGGGGCGGTTATTTTCTTTGGCTGGAGTTTGAACCGCCTTTCAATGCCAATCGACTATATCAATTGGCCCTGGCTAAAAATATCAGTATTGCGCCGGGCAGTATGTTTTCCACCAGTGCCCAGTTTGATCATGCCTTTCGCTTGAATACCTCATTTGCATGGAATGAAATTCAGGCTTCTGCAATGAAAGATTTGGGGGATCTGTGCCACATGATTTTACGGGAATGCGGGTAATCAATCACATTTCAACTCTTCCGATATTGTCGCAAGGGGAATTATTTGCGAATGTTTCTGTTAACAATTTGACACTGATTATCTTTTGGCCCTGTATACAACATAGAACAGCGTTGATAGAACAGCGTGAGGGAGTGGCATGAAAATGAAATGTTTCGATTATACAACATTACCAAGAGTGCAATGGTCTGAAGGGAAAGGTGAAACAAGGGACATTGTTTGCTGGCCTGTGTCTGATGATTTCGCCTGGCGAGCCTGTTTTACGACGATTCACCAAAGTGGCGTATTGGGGCAGTTTCCTGATATTGATCGTTCAATCGTTTTATTGAAAGGAAAGGGCGTCCGCTTGACCCGTCCGGGTTTTTTGGAGCATGAACTGGTGAAAAAGATGACCCCATTTAATTTTTCGGGCGATATTCTGGGACATGCAGAATTGTTGGAGGGTTCCGTCCAGTGTTTCAATATCATGACTCGCCGTTCATGTTGGACTTCCGATATTTCATTGGTGTCTGATGAACGTCTACTGCCGACATTGCACAGCGGCGTACTTTATGTTTTAAAAGGCCGTTGGGAAATGACAGGCGCAAATTGTGTCCAGCTTGCTTTTGGTCAAGGAGCATGGTGGCTGCCGGATATACGGGAAGGCGTGATTAAGCCATTGGTTGCGGATAGCCAATTATTGTGGGTTGATTTACGCCCGGTGGGATAATTGGATGCCCGTTCACCTTTTAAAACGACGCTCATTAATCAAAACTGACAGTGACCATTTTTTCGGTATCTGTCAGTTTAAAGGGGTTCAATCCTTAAAGTTCCACAAAATACCGCCTTACAATCTCCCTGCCAATCTCCATCGAAGCCGTCGCTGCGGGTGAAGGTGCATTGCAAACATGCAGGGAACGGCGACCTTTGACAAAGTGAAAATCATCCACCAATTTGCCCTCAGCGGTTAGCGCTTGGGCACGCACGCCGGCGGGTCCCGGTGTAATATCTTCCGGTTGCAGGTCAGGCATGAGCTGGCGGGCATTTTCGGTAAAAAGCCGGCGGGAAAAGGAACGTCGCATTTCTGCCATGCCTTCACAGAAATAACGGGTGGCGATTTTCCAAAATCCTTTGTAAGTCAGTACCTCTGCTAAATCCCGTGGATTGAAATCAGTTTTATGATATCCCTCCCGCTTAAATGCCAGCACCGCATTCGGGCCAACATCCCGTTTGCCATTGTGCATCCGCGTAAAATGCACGCCAAGGAAAGGGAAGTCAGGATTGGGTACGGGATAAATCAGGTGATTAACCAGATAATTCTTACTGCTGTCCAGAACATAATATTCCCCACGGAAAGGAATGATCTTCATCCCTGTCTCATAGCCTGCTAATCTGGCAATTCTGTCACTGTGCAAGCCGGCACAATTCACCAGCCATTTTGCCTGATAGCAGGCTTGCTGAGTCTGTACCTCAACATAATCACTATGTTCACGGATCCCCTGAACGGGCTGCTGATAATGAATCTCCCCACCTTTGGTTTGAATGAGTTCAGCCAATTTTGCCGCAATTTCCGGGTAATTGACGATCCCCGCATCTGGCACCAGGATCGCCTCAAGGCCGTTGACATAAGGTTCGCGTTCTTTCAGTTGGGCTTGTGAAAGGAGGCTGACGTCAAGGCCGTTTTTTAATCCTCGCTGGTAGATCTTTTCCAGCAACGGAAGCTCTTTGAGTTGGGTGGCAACAATCACCTTACCGCAACGGTCGTAATATAATCCGTGCTGCTGACAAAATTCATATGTCGAGTGGTTTCCCTGTTTCGCCAATTGAGCTTTTAAACTGCCGGGCATGTAGTAAATGCCGGAGTGCACAACGTTGCTGTTATGTCCGCTTTGATGGGCGGCCACGCCATTTTCTTTATCCAATATCAGCAAACGCAAGTGCGGATGCTGTTCTTGCAGGGCATTGGCGGTGCCAAGTCCGACCAATCCTGCGCCGATGATCATCACGTCATACATTGTTAGAATGTTCCTCATTGTTCTGATTTTCTACCCGTTTCAATTTATTGCGTAAGCCATGCATAAGCCCTGCGGTGACAATCAATACTATTCCGGTGAGGTCAGTGATCACGCCGGGTTTGATTAAAAGGATTGCAGCAATAGCGAAGAAAATTCTTTCTAACCAATGGGTTTTGTGCATCCAGAAATTGGCACTGGCAACGGAAAGCGCATAGATGCCAATCAAGGCAGTCAAAATCATATACCCAATGGACAGGGCGTTTAAATCATCGCCTTGCATCAATAATGCAGGGTTGTACACCAAAATAAAGGGAATGATAAAACCCGGTAGGGCCAGACGTACCGCATTCCATGACGTTTGCATGGGATCAGCACGGGCAATGCTGGCAGCCGTGTAACTGGCCAGTGCAACTGGCGGTGTAATATTGGAAAGTGCGCCAAACCAAAAAACAAAAAAGTGGGCGGCCAATGGCAAAACACCCGCTTTGATTAATATCGGTGACACTGTCACGGCGACGACAATATACAGGGCAGTCGATGGCAGTCCCATACTGAGGACGATGCAAACGATCATAACCACCAGCAGGATCATCCACAGTGTATTGTCGGTCAAGGAGACAATATTGAAAGCGAGGGTTGCGCCAATTCCGGTCATGGTGACAACACAGATAATAACCCCAATGGCGGCACAGGCGACGGTCACTTGAATGGCACCACAGGCGGCGTCATTCAGGGCAACGGCAATTTTCTTGGGCGTCATGCGCACCGAACTATCCGGCGTGATCCAGCTTGCAATGATTATCGCGATAATGCCGAGGAAACCCGCATAAATCGGGGTTTTTCCGGTCAATAACGTCCCGATCACGATAAATAGCGGCAGTAACAGCAGGCCACGGGCTTTCAGTACCGTTTTGACTTGCGGAATATTTTCCTTGTTAATGCCTTTCAATCCTTGTTTTTTGGCCTCCAGATCAATGGCGATAATCAGGGCGGTGTAATAGAGCAATGCCGGAATGATGGCAGCAATGACAATGGTGGTGTAGGAAATGCCCAAAAAACCCGCCATGATAAATGCGGCAGCGCCCATAATCGGCGGCATGATCATGCCTCCCGTTGATGCGGCCGCCTCTACGGCACCGGCAAAACGGGGGGACAGGCCAATATTTTTCATCAGGGGAATGGTAAAAGTGCCGGTTGTTGCAACATTGGCTACCGCACTGCCGCTCAATGAACCCGTTAAGGCGGAGGAGATAACGGCAACTTGTGCGGGACCGCCGCGACGACGCCCGGCTATTGCCATAGCCAGGTCATTGAACAAGGCCGTTGCGCCGCTGACACTTAAGAATGACCCAAACAGAATAAAAATCATGATTGCCGTTGATGCCGTGGAGAGAGTAATGCCAAAAATACCTTCGCTGGTCATGAATAAGCGGAATAAGAGGCGTTCAAGTGAGAATCCGGCATGTCCGAAAATTCCCATAAAATACTGGCCGAACAGGGCATATACGATGGCTAAAATCGATAAACCCGGGATGAAATAACCCGTTGTTCGTCTTGCTGATTCAAATAACACCCCCATACCAATGACAGACATCACATAGTCTGTGGTATTGGGGATGCTGTTGCGTACAACATGCAAGTCAGTGTAAGTGAAATAAAAATACCCATAACTGATCAAGGTGAGCAGAATAAACAGATAATCCCAATAATTGAATTTAGACGTCGAATAATGTTTGGAAATCGGAAACAGAATAAAGCCTAAAATCAGAATGCCACCCAGAAATAGGGCATTGCGATAAAACTCTTGCGTGTTGGATAATGCGTTGGAATAGATAGCATAAAGAGAGATGGCGATAGCCAGTATTGTCGTGAACTTCAAATAGAAACCGATTAAATGGCGGCTGCCTGATCCCGCTTCTTTATCCAGCCCAATGGTGGATGACGTATAATTCTCAGTATTCATAGTGACTCCACAAGATGATGATTAATGGCATGATGGAAAAATCAGGGTTAGCGGGTCGCAGTGTGAAGTTCTGGGGGCACAAGAACGTCGGGGATATCCAGGCCAATTTCACGATAATATTGATATGCACCAGGATGTAATGGCACAGAGACACCTTTCAGTGCATTTTCGGGCAGAATGTATTTTGCGGAGCTGTGGATTTGGTGGACTTCTTTCTGATTTTCAAACATCACTTTTGTTAACTCATAAATGATTTTTTCATCTATTTTGCGCGTCGTCATCAGAATGTTGGGCTGTGCGATAGTCTGAATGGGCTGTTTTTGGCGTGGATAAGTTTCGGGTTTAATGACGAAGTGAAACCATGAATTAGCGATGGCATTAATTTTTTCCAGTTGTTCATTTGTCACATTCAGAATGCGGGCAGGGACTCCGCTGGCATACATATCTGTGACGGCGGATGCCGGTACACCTGCGGGTAAGGCCCCGCCATCAAGACGACCATCCCGCATGGCTGAAACGGTATCGCCATAGCCAAGATATTCCGGCTGAATATTTTGTTTGCCAAGGTTGACCCCTTGCAGAATAATCAGGGTAGATTGTTCTGTACCACTGGCTTGTGGCCCGACAGAAAAACGCGTTCCTGCAATATCGTTTAGCGTTCCATCCTTAACTTTATCCTCCAATAAAACAAAGTGTTCAACATTCGGCCAAAGCACGGAAATAGAACGCAGATCCTGATAAGGGTGTTGCTCAAAATTTCGAACACCTTGATAAGCCTCAACAGCAATAAGACTCTGTAAGATAGCGAGTTGAGCTTCATTTTTTTGGAGTAGATCAATATTTTCAACGGAACCGGCAGAAGATTGTCCCGTAACCTGAATGTTTTCCGGCTTTAAATGGTTGCTCCAAATGTTGGCTAAACCGACTCCCATCGGATAATAAGTTCCGCCTGTAGAGGCGGTCGCTACAGAGAGGAAACGTTTATTGATATTTTCCCGTTTTCCTGTAATGGCCATAATAATCAAAGCAATGACGATAATAGCCGTCAATAACAGTTTTACTTTTGGGGAAGCCATCTTCTTTATTGTCATAACGTGGTTACCAAATGATGTTGTGTAATAGGTGATGTTATGTAATAGATGTTAAATGCTTGCATTAACTTGTATACAACATTACCGTTCGGGTGCAGAGTTTAATGTTGAAAATTTGTGATAGGTGTTTTGTATGCATCAAAAAAACAGACGAAAAACAGGAATTCACGGATAGATTTTTTAATGCTGGTGATTTGTAATACGGCTGCCTCGACTGCGTTTAACTTAATCTGTTATTGATTATTGAGGAGATAGAATCATGGCGACGACACACAATGAGATCCATCACTATAATATTCAAACCCGTTATGCAGGAATTTCCGTTATCGATACCGGCGGCAATGATCTGCCCGTACTTTTAATTCACGGAAATTCAAGTTGTAAAGAAGTATTTCGTCATCAAATTAATCAGTTAAAAGGGAAATATCGGGTTTTGGCGCTAGACTTGCCGGGGCATGGTTTATCATCAAATGCCAGCGAACCGCGTCAAGCCTATTCAATGCCGGGTTATGCAAACACGGTTATTGAAGTATTGGAAAAACTAGGCATTAACCGAGTGGTGGTTTTTGGTTGGTCATTAGGGGGTCATATCGGGTTGGAAATGTTGGCCTTATTTCCTAAGATGATTGGCTTAATGATTTGCGGGACTCCACCTGTATCGGTTGGTGCAGATAATGTGGCTAAAGGTTTCCGTCCCGGCGTGGGGCTTGCCGGCAAAGCAGAGTTCACAGAAGAAGATGTCAAAAACTTTGTATCTGATACCTATGGGGCCAATGCGCCTCACGAACCTTTTCTTGTTGAAGCCGTGATAAGGACGGATGGTTTGGCGCGGCAGTATATGTTTGAAGCCTTTCTTTCTCCTCAAGCTACAGATCAAAAATTATTGGCTGAAGCCAGTGAAGTACCATTAGCGATTGTTAATGGGGCCGATGATCCCTATATTAACTTTGATTATATTCATGGCCTGAACTATCAGAACCTTTGGAGAAGACGGGTATTTAATTTATCAGGTGTGGGCCATGCCCCTTTCTGGGAATCGCCTGAATTATTTAACCCGATTCTGGTCGAGTTTCTTGAAGGTTATCGATAAAATCAGGAACCCCATTGAATTTAAATCAATGAGATAAAAATGGTCGATGTTTGATATAAATATATGTTCACTAATGATAAGGATATTCTTTCATATGAAGAATATCCTTATTTTTATTTATAAATTATCAACACTGGAATTATATGCAAAGAGCCCACGCGCGCCCTTCTTTGGCTGGACAAATAGCCTTTATACAATATTCACTAATAGTTGGATTAAATAACTTGCAGAAAAGTGCGTTTGCGTTAGCTGTGAAAAGTACGCCTATGAATAATGAGGCTATAACGGCTGCTATTTTTTTGTTCATGATTTTAGTACCTTATCTAGTTAAATGTAAATATGATTAAAAACATAAAGATTAACTATGTGTGGTATATAGGTATTGACGTTAATATCAACGTCAACGCCCCATTCTTACAGGGATTCTGTGTTTTTAGCTATTGTTTTTTTGATTGCATTGATAAGCTGTTTATAGAATAGAAAAAATATTTTTTATTTTTTTATGGCAATAGATGATGACAGAATATATCTGAGGAGATTTATTGATATTTTTTTAATTTATTGAGGCGTTAATGAAGTATTTTATTTCTTGTGTGATATTCAACGGGGTTATTTACTTTGGTATTTTGGTTGATGGTTTTCATTTTTCAGATATTCAATTATCCACTTGTAATATACAAGTGGATAGATAATCTCTTTATTTTCGAGACAATTACTTGAAATTGATTGGATATAGATAAGTGCTTAGAAAAATGCTGACAAGTGTTCTTTCAATCGCTGAATATCCTGTGAAACCTGTGGGTTTTTTATCACATCATGGCAAGCAAACGTGGGGATGGGAGACATGCCCAAAAACTGGTTTGCTTTATCCGGTGCGCCTTATATCCTCATCCTTCAGGACGGGGATATAAGGCGCGGTTTTCCGACTAACTTGGTGTTTGCTGCTGCTCAATGTATTGCCGAATGATCGATATCGGTGCTCCATCACAACTGCTCGCAAAATAGCCCGGCGTCCATCCCGACCAGCTCAACATCAAAGTCAGCGCATACACTGGCAAAGTAACGGCGCCGCTTTTCTATAGCATCCTGATCAACTATTTTTCGGCGATATTTGGCAACAAATACCAAGTGGACATGCATCAGGAAAACGCAGTGTCTTCACCGGCGGATATCCGTTTCTTTTGTCATAGACCAAAGTATAATG
>NZ_MUBK01000025.1 GCF_002127545.1 Xenorhabdus beddingii | reverse complement strand
GAATTAAGATTAAATATGACACCAAGAAAGGTTTTAAATGGGCTAACCCCCATCGAAGCCTATACGGGGCGCACATTGCACTTATTGTGTTAATCCAGCCCAACTGAATGCGATGTTAATGCAGATTGCACTAATGGTTAAAATGCCAAAGGTATGTATACAAACCGTGCCAAATTTTCCTATTACTGTTCCGGTAAATAGCGCCCCAACACTTGACCAACGTTGTTTAGCTGTGGGTGGTAAACTGTTCCAATATTCTTTTAATTTATACATAAAGTATCTTTTATAATCTTTTATAGAGTAATTGAGAATCTAGCCCTGATTTTCCGACCATAGCTACTGACCGTTTTTTTATAAATTTCACTTATTAGGAGAAATCAAGATGTATAATGAATAAATACCGTGTTGACTGTCACAAAATCAGATATAACAAGGTGTTCGGAAAGTTATGTATAGTGTATACAGTTGATGGTTTCAAGAAGATTTTTAGGGAAATCATCAGGTATAAGCAAGTTGGTTTTTGATTAGCACTCTGATGATATTTGCAATTATGGAATAGTATGGAGAACTTAAATGACACGACGTAAAGATTACAATCCCACTTGGGATGGTTATCTGGGGGATTACTTAAGGGGAAAAGTCGGCATTAACCAGTTGACACCTCAACATGAATTTTTTGATGCCATAGGATTGGAAAAAGTATTAAGCGATAATACCCAATATCACTTTGTTCTCACATTAGCGCAAGCCCAAAGTATTATTGAAGATATCAATCCTAGTCGTCCACAAAATCCAAGTGATGGAGAAGCACTGGCAAGAGGTGTTGAGGAAGAAAACAAGCAAAAAAGCCTTATGTCGCATGTGTTTTCTGTTACAGACCCTGTTTCTACCTATGCTGGAAATATCTACGATTCACATGGATTCCATAAAGTTTTCCGCGAGTTTAAAAAATTAGATATCAAGGCGACAACACATGTGGGGGAAAATGGGAATAAATATATTCATATCTCAGGGCATGCCGGTCTTAGACGCCTTGTCAAAGGAACTCGATACGGTGCCAGCCACCCTCAAATGCTGGCGATGGGAATAGGGCAGCAAGGTCTTAATTCAAATATTGTTAAAGGTGTCAGATTCTGTATTATTTTTTCTATAGGATACCGAGTGATAGAAGGTATTTTTAAGGATGAATACACTTTAGCCGATTTTATCGGCAATATAACAATGGATATGGCTAAAACAGCCATTGTTGCTGCTGCATCTTGGGCTGTGGGTTCACTTTTAACAGCTACTACTTTTTTAGCGGCTGGTAGTATTATTGTTGCTGCTGGAATAGTTTTAGCTATTGGAATCGCAGTTGCTATTGGTTTAGATATGATTGATAAAGAATATGGAATAAGCGAAAAATTAATAGCACTGTTAAAAGAAGCAATGAAAAGAAAATCAAGGTCACCAGAAGGAAATTTACAACATGTATTTAACAGCTTAGGTAGGATTAGGTGAATCATAAATATGTAAAAATTGCATGCGGAGCACTATTGTTACTATTAGTCATATCTATAATGTACTTGGTGAGCGTTTGTGTTTTTTCATTGATTTTAATGAAAGATGAAATCATGTTTTCTGGTGCTGTTTTCATGTATTTTATTTCATTTCCATTAATATTTTATGCTATAGCAGGATCTATTTTTTTCTTTATCTTTGATCGGCTGCCTAAATTTAACCAACTGATTGTTAAGTACTTGACCATGTTGATGATTGCATCATTTATCGTGAGTTTCCCTATCTCTTTTTATGTTGATTATAAGTTAAAAAGTGACGGCTATTTCGTGTGTGATAAGATTTCATGGCGGTCACCGACAACTTATGTTAAAGATTTAAAACTTTGTAATTAAAAGTTTTTGTGGTAAGTGAGGAGAGGATGAAGAGTAAATATTTAAAATCATTAGGTGGGATAATCGTATTGTTAGTCATTACATTTATTATACATCTAATTATTAAGTGTGTTATTTCATTAGTACTAATGAAAGATGAAATAACCTTCTCCGGAGCTATGGTCATCGCTTTGATGTCTTTCCCTATAATATTTTACTCTATATTAGGCTCTGTTTTTTTATTACTATTTGGTAAGATTTCTAAATTTAATAAATTGATTGTTAAATGCCTGACCATGTTGATGATTGCATCATTTATAGTGAGTTTTCCTATCTCTTTTTATGTTGATTATAAGTTAAAAAGTGACGGTTATTTCGTGTGTGATAAGATTTCATGGCGGTCACCGACAACTTATGTAAAAGATTTAATGCTTTGTAATTAAAGGTTTTTGTGGTAATGGAGGAGGAGGAGAAGATGAAGAGTAAATATTTAAAAGCCCTGGCTGGGGTAATATTATTAATTATATTTACACCTATTGTTTTTTTAGTTAGTCATTATTTTCTTTCATTAATATTCATGAAAGATGAGATAACATTTTCTAGTGGTGTTGTCATCGGGTTTATGTCTTCTCCTCTATTGTTATATTCTTTATCAGGCTCTATTTTTTTCTTGCTATTTGATCGGTTACCTAAATTCAATGAGGTTATTGTCAAGTACTTAACTATGCTGATGATTGCATCCTTTATCGTGAGTTTCCCGATCTCCTTTTATGTTAATTATAAGTTAAGAAGTGACGGTTATCTCGTGTGTGATAAGATTTCCTGGATGTCACCGACGACTTATGTCAAAGATTTAAGACTTTGTAATTAAAAGTTTTTGTGGTAAGTGAGGAGAAGATGAAGAATAAATATTTTAAAGCCCTAGGCGGGTTAATACTATTACTAATAATGACATTTATGATGTATTTAGTGATTGATTCTTTTTTTTCATTAATATTCATGAAAGAGGAAATAACATTTTCCGGTGCGGTTATCATGGGCGTGATGTCTTCTCCGCTATTATTTTATTCTATAGTAGGCTCTATTTTTTTCTTTATCTTTGATAGGTTGCCTAAATTCAATGAGGTCATTGTCAAGTACTTGAGTATGCTGATGATTGCATCCTTTATCGTGAGTTTCCCTATCTCTTTTTATGTTAATTATAAGTTAAGAAGTGACGGTTATTACGTGTGTGATAAGATTTCCTGGATGTCACCGACAACTTATGTCAAAGATATAACCCTTTGTAATTAAAAAATTGGTTACGGAGTGATAAAATTTCACGGTGGCGTAAAAGACAGACCCCATTGGTCTAGCGATGGTAGATAATATGAAAAAATTAACCATGACATGCATTATATTCTTCTTTTTATGTGGATACACCCGGGCATCAGAAAATAATACTCCAAAAGATTTACAAGAGTATATAGATAATGCAGAAGACTGTCAGCATTTTGCAGGTGAATGGGATAATGAACTACCTGAAGAACGACAGAAAGAAGTAGAAGATGCTCTTGATCAATATTGTATGAAAGCAAAAGAGTTACAGAAAAAACTTAAGGAGAAATACCAAAATGATACTAAAAAAATAGAAATAATAGATGATTATGCTATTTAATCAAATCAATATCTTATTGACTTTTATATGAAAACGTGTAAATGCATGAAGAGGGAGAGGTTTACTATTTATCACCTATTACATAGGAAGAGTTACATCACATTTTTTTCTACCCAAACGGCGGCATTTAGCGATATATTAGCACTGCTTTATCGCAATTAATGAACCTTAACCAAAACAGGAAGTTATTATGGCAAATATGATCTATTTAACCTTGAAGGGAGACAAGCAGGGGTTGATCTCACAAGGTTGTTCTTCTGTTGAGTCTATTGGTAATAAATACCAGGCCGGCCATGAGAATGAAATATTTATATTGCAGCTACATCACTCCATTCACAGAGAACAAAATGTTAACCATAGTCCAATTGTATTTGTAAAACCGCAAGATAAATCATCACCACTCTTGTTGATGGCAATTTCAAATAATGAAACCCTGAATCTGAACTTTGATTTTTATCGCACGGCGCAATTGGGAGCACAGGAAAAATGTTATTCGATTGAATGTCGTGGTGCGACCATTATTGATTTGTCACCTAACTATCCGCACAGCCTCACGCATGCGGAAGCGCAACCGGAAGAAGTCGTTTCCATCAAATATAAAGACATTATTTGCCGCCATCATATGGCAGGAACGTCTGGATATAGTGTCTGGGATGAGAGAGTCTACTAAGGTTGAAAAAACGCCGATGCATTTATCGGCGTTTTAAAACAAAATCAAATTAAAGGCAATATCAAATAAAAAACGGCGTCAAACTAAAAACAGGGTTGCTAATCCTAAGAAGATAAAAAATCCCCCCGTATCGGTAATGGCAGTAATCATGACGCTGGAACCAATCGCAGGATCTTTCCCGAATTTCATCATAATAAACGGGATCAACACCCCCATCAGAGCCGCCATCAACAGGTTCAGTATCATCGCCATTGTCATGACGGCACCCATAGCCAGGTCGCTGTAGAGTAAGTAAGTGACGGCACCCATTATCCCACCCCAGATAATGCCGTTGATCACCGCAACTCCAAGCTCCCTCAATAGCAGGTAAGAAAAGCTGCCTGTTTGGATTTGGTGGAGTGCCAGCGCCCGGACGATCATCGTGATGGTTTGGTTGCCGGTATTGCCACCAATGCCCGCCACGATGGGCATTAAGGTCGCAAGGGCAACGAGCTGGGAAATGGTATGTTCAAACAGGCCGATCACACGTGAAGCGACAAAAGCGGTGCATAAATTGATGGCGAGCCATGTCCAGCGGGTTTTGACGGCTTGCCCGACAGGGGCGAAGACGTCTTCTTCACGGCTCAATCCCCCCATGCGCCGGATATTGTTATCGGTTTCTTCATTTAAAGTGTCAACGATATCCTCAACCGTCAGGCGACCCATCAAACGCCCGTTATTGTCCACGACGGCGGCAGAAATCAAGTCGTAACGTTCAAATGCACTGGCGGCATCTTCCCCTTTTTGTTCTGGTGAGAAAGTCACGGTATCCGTATTCATCACTTCGGAAACCAACCTGTCTGGTGCATTGATCAGTAAAGTGGTGAGAAAAAGCTCTCCCTGAAGGCGATTTTTGCGATCAATAACGAAGATTTTATCCGTTGTTTCGGGGATTGAACCTCTGGAACGTAAAAAGCGTTGAACGGTACTGAGTGTAACGTTTCCCCGTACCGTCACGAATTCAAAATCCATCATCTGACCGATGCTGTCTTTATGGTATTGCAAGACTTCGCGGATACGGTTGCGTTGCTTCGGTTCCAAATAAGTCAGCAGGCGTCGCGTGGTTTCCCGTGGCAAATGTTCCACGATATAAGCCTGCTCATCCACATGCAGCGTACCGATAGTGCGCAGTAGTTTGACGTCAGACATGTCTTTGATCAAGTTGTCCCAGATTGGAATCGAGGCTTCAACCAGAACCTCACCCCGCTGATTATTGTCGATCAAGCGCCATAACGCCAGGCGTTCATCATAGGGTAAGGCTTCCAAAATATCCGCAATATCAGCAGCATGCAGATCTGTCAGCAGGGCACTGACTTCCTCTATTTTCTCCAATAACTGTTCATCGCTTATCGCTGAACATTCATCAGCCTGGCCCAATAATTTATCGACAAAGAGCTTATCGTTAATGAACAATGAAAGCAGGTGTTGGCGGGCATGTGCCAGTCTTTGGGAATACTGGTTGGCTACAGTGGTATTATCAGGTGTAAAGGCCGGTTGTAACATGGTGCACCTTTGAAGCAGAAAATAGGGCAAAAAACAAGATGATTACAATAATATAACCATAACATAATCTGGGGCATTGCCCTTAGTGAAAAATGTTGTAACCTCTTGAGCTTTTGTGCTACCTCCGATAGAGGGAGCCGTCACAGGCTAATTTAATGACGGCTTTGGGGATTATCAGATGATTGCACCGATTTCTGTTGGGTTTGCTGGTGGTAATCCAATGCGGCAACGAATGAATAGATAAAGCGCCCAAATAAAATCAGAAAGCTGATAAGCAATATCAATTTTGTCATTTGAACCGTTTTCTTTTTCTTCTTCATAACGTGATATCGTTAAGTCGATTCCTCTTTAATGTGTAAATTCCAGCCTGTCACATCACTCCAGTAATCTTGCTCTTTCTCCAGATCGAGCTGCACGAGGGCATTTTGTGTCAAATAATTTTTTGGCAGGTAGAGAGTCCAATGGCCCTGTTCAGTCTCCAGCCTTAGCGTATCCGGTGTGGTCGTGGACTGGCGCTGGTTATTCAATAAGGTCGCCAGTCGCAATATCTTCAGCATAGGGAGATACTGCTTTTTCTTGAACAGATAGAAGCGGGGATGTTCATGGACTTTAATCGCTTTGCGATGATAACGCACCAGCGTTGCCAGTAACGATTGCTGTTCTTGGTTAAACCCCGGCAGGTCGGTATGTTGCAGGATATAAGCAGAATGCCGTTGCAGCCCACTCAGATTGATGCTTAAACCGACTTCGTGCAGCATAGCAGCCCATAGCAGAATGGGTTCCAGTTGTGGCTGTATCCGTTTGGGATTTTGCCTTGCCCATTGGTCATAAAGGTTTTTAGCGGTACTCCAGACCCGGTCGGCCTGTTCACGGTCGATATTATAGTGATCAGCAAGGCTTTTGGCGGTTCTCTGGCGAATATCCTGATGACGGAAACGATCTTCCATCTCGTAAAGTACGCCTTCCCTGAGCGCGCCTTGAGACAGGCGTAATTCCTGAATATTCAAGGCATCAAAAATGCCACACAAAATCGAAAGGCCGGGCACAAAAGTTTGTTTGCGATCATCGGAGATTCCCGGCAGATCCAGTGCCTTGAAATTTTTGTATTTCAGGGTGCGTTTGACCAACATATTGAGGCGTTCGGGGGTAATCAGACCATCTTTCTCGCCCAGTCCCACCAAGAGTTCGTGGATGGCCTTGATGGTGCCCGATGCACCCAGGGCAAAATCCCAGCCTTTTGTACGGAATTGCCAGACCAGATTTTCCAGTTTCTGTGCCGCCTGAAGCCGGGCTTTGCGGAAATTATGCTCATTGATGACGCCGTCAGGAAAGAATTGACGGGCAAAACTGACGCAGCCCATGCGACGGCTTTCAATCAATAGCGGTTCGAAGTCTTCACCAATAACCAATTCTGTGGAGCCGCCACCAATATCAATCACTAATTTCCGGCCCTTTTCTGGTTGGGTATGTTCAACGCCCATAAAAATCAGGCGCGCTTCTTCATAGCCAGAAATGATCTCAATCGGATAGGGAATAATTTCTTTTGCCCGCTGTAAAAACGCCTGGGCGTTGGTGGCTTCGCGTAAACTGTGGGTTCCCACTAAACAGACATTGTCTGCCGAAAAACCCTGCAATCGTTCGGCAAACAGGGAAAGGCACGTCAGGCCACGGCCGATGGCTTCTTCACTTAATTCATTTTTGCTGTTTAAACCATCGGCAAGATAAACCCGCTTCTTTAAACGCCCAATAACCTGTAATGCCCCGTTAACAATGCGAGCTATTATCATATGAAAGCTGTTGGAACCCAGATCAATGGTGGCAATTTCCTGGGGTTTAGGCATGGGGGTGTCGTGTTTCAACGGCATAGATCAGGCTCTTGGTTCCGGTTGTTCAAGGTTTTTCAGATAATCATACACAGCAAGTTGCGCACGGATTTTACGCTTATTTCCTCGCGGAACATAGCGATTGCTCAATTCCTTATCAATATAACGTGCCTTGACGGTATCATTGAACTGCAATTCCAGTATGTCCATAACCTGTTGTTTTAACATGGGATCAAGCAGGCAAACGGCAACTTCAATGCGATAATCGATATTGCGGGTCATCCAGTCGGCTGATGAGAGAAAAACTTTTTCATCGCCTTTGTTGGTGAAAACATAAACGCGATCATGTTCCAGAAACCGATCTACAATGCTGGTGACCTGAATGTTTTCACTGAAACCGGACTGGTTGGGAACCAAGGAACACATGCCACGCACCAAAATGCGGACTTTAACCCCCGCTTCTGAGGCATCATACAGGCGATCCACCAGCTCTTTATCCACAAGATTATTGATTTTCAGAGTAATACCCGCCGCTTCACCCGCTTTGGCATTTTCGATTTCTTGACCAATTAACTGGTTGAGCATGGCCCGTGAATTTTGTGGCGATACCATTAAATTATCAAATGTGACCGGACGATAAGGATTTTCAATAAAGTTAAATACCCGGCGAACTTCATTGGTGACTTCGGGTTTTGCGGTCAACAGGGAATAATCGGTATAGGAACGCGCTGTTTTCTCATTGAAATTCCCGGTGCCAATATGGGCATAACGGATAATCTCATTCCCTTCAAGGCGCGAAATGATAAATAGCTTGGCGTGAATTTTCAGGCCAGGGGCGGAAAAAATAACATGCACGCCCGCTTCAGTCAGGCGTTTCGCCCAATGAATGTTGGCTTCTTCATCAAAACGTGCCTGTAACTCCACCACAACGGTCACTTTTTTGCCGTTGTGGGCGGCATGGATCATGGAGTCAATAATGCGTGAGTCTTTTGCGACACGGTAGATGTTAATTTTGATCGAGATCACGCTGGGATCGAAAGAAGCCTGACGCAGTAACTCCAGCACATGTTCGAACGTATGATAAGGATAATAGAGCAGGACATCTTTTTCACGAATAGCATCGAACCCGTTGCGGAAATGGTCGAACCAGGCATGGCGCAGCCGTGATATGGGCTTGTTCAGTAAATGGCGGTTTCCTTCGTTGGGAAACTTGATGAAATCTTTAAAATTATGATAACGACCACCGGCGATCACCGAGTCATCATTGGAAAGCCCCAGTTTACTGCGCAGCAGTTCCACCATTTCATCAGGCATATCACGCTGGTAGACAAATCGCACAGGCTCTGCGGTCAGCCTTTGTTTAAGCGTGGAAGACATCAATTCCAGCAGGCTGGATTCCATTTCTGTTGCCAGATCATATTCGGAATCACGGGTCATTTTCATGGAATAGACATTCAGGGTATTGTAATCGAAGAACCCCTTGAAAATTTCATCCAGCGTATAACGCAGAATATTATCAAGCAAAATCATTGACTTGCGTCTGCGTGGCATTTCCGGCGGCAGATTGACGAAACGAGGCACTTTATCTGATGGAATTTCCAGCAGGGCATATTGCGTTTCCTGCCCCCGGATAATTTCAACGGCCAGATAGGTATAGTCGTCTTTCAAAAATTCAACCAAATTGGTTTCTGGGTTGATGACAATCGGCGTAATATGCGGGCGCAAATGTTGCCGGAAATACTGCCGTAACCAGATTTGTTGATTCGGGGATATCTGCCGTTCATTGATCAAAAAAATCTGGTTGCGGGCCATTTCCAGTAGCAGCTCGTTATAGAGTTCATCGAACTCTTGATCGATTTTGGCAACTTTGGCCTCAATCTTTTTCAATAAGTGGCGGGCGCTGGTGGCTGATCCCCGTTCTTCACTGATCAGAATTCTCCGTTTTACGTCAGCAAAACGCACTTTATAAAACTCATCCAGGTTATTGGAGTAGATCCCTAAAAACCTCATTCTTTCAATCAGCGGATTGCTTTTGTCAGCCGCTTCTTGAAGTACACGTTCGTTGAAAGAGAGCCAGCTTAGTTCTTTTTCGGTATAAAGACGATCGTGGGACATGACTACTCCATTTGGTTTTCCATTTAATCTAATGGTCATGGTCAGCGTTTAGTGGGCCGGAGTATCGGCTTGGGCTGCACGGGCTTTATTAGCAAAATAGTGGTGTTGGAAAGTACACATCCTGATGGCCGTATGATAAGAACCATTCACAAAAAATTCATCGATGAGTTCCCCTTCGGTGTAGAACCCTAACTTATTGTAGATATGTATGGCTTTTGAATTCTCTTTATCAACAATTAAGTACAGTTTGTAAAGATTCAAGACGGCAAATGCGTATTCCATCGCAAGTTTGGCGGCGACGCTGGCATAGCCTTGCCCTTGATAGGCCGGAGCAATGATAATTTGGAACTCTGCGCGGCGGTGGACGTAATCGATTTCGACTAATTCCACTAACCCAACTTTGGAGTTCATGCTTTCGATGATAAACCGGCGCTCACTCTGGTCATGAATATGTTTATTATAGAGATCGCAGAGTTCAACAAAGGCTTCATAAGGTTCTTCGAACCAATAGCGCATCACACTGGCATTATTATCAATTTGGTGAACAAAAGGAAGATCTTCCCGTTCAAGGGGACGTAAACTGACAGATGGATTTTCTGGCCCACTGGACATTGGATACCTCAGTGCTTTTCATGGATTGTATGCATTGAACTCATTCTGCGCCCTTTATCTCTCAAATGACCATAGTTCTTAAATGACCATAGTTCTTAAATGACCATAGTTCTTAAATGACCATAGTTCTTAAGTGATCATAGTTCTTAAGTGATCATAGTTCTTAAATGGTCATTGTTATTAAATAACCACGGTATTGCAACGTGAAATCTATCGGGTACAAATCGGCGTAACTATGTTCGAATAAGTAATTATTACAAGAAGCATAATTATTGCCAGATTAATGAACTTGTTTTGCCACATCTTAAGCAAGAATCTGACATTGACCGCGTGATCCAAGGTATTCAAGACACTATTGAGGAGCATATAAAATGACACAGGCATTATTGATGAGTAGTTCCCGTATGGGGAATTTAGGTTATCTAGAACATGCCCATGACCAAATTCATCGTTTATTAAAGCAGCAACAACAAACGGTGTTGTTTATTCCTTATGCAGCAGTGGCGTTTAGTTTTGATGATTTTGAAGACATTGTTCGACCTGTTTTTAAATCGCTGGGCTATCAACTCAAATCAATTCATCATGTTAGTGACCCGGTTGCGGCGGTAAAACAGGCTGATGCGATCGCGGTCGGTGGTGGTAATACCTTCGCACTACTAAAACGCCTCTATGATGCGCAATTAGTTGATGTGATTTCACAACGCGTGAAACAAAATGAATTAGCCTATATGGGCTGGAGCGCGGGCAGTAATGTAGCGACACCGAGTTTGCGTACAACCAACGATATGCCGATTGTGCAGCCACCGTCATTTAAAGCGCTCAGCATCGCCCCCTTTCAAATTAACCCGCATTTTATTCCCGGCAAACCTGCTGGTCACAATGGTGAGAGCCGGGAAGAGCGCCTTAATGAATTTTTAACGATGAATCCGACAGAAGAATTACTCGCTTTATATGAAGGATCTGCGCTATTTATCGAAGATGAATTTGGCACCATTTTGGGTGAAAAAAGTGGTTTATGGTTTAAAGCTCCAAATCAACGAGATGAAATCGCTGCCAATCAACGTTTCGCACTCAATATGATTAAAGGAGCCTAATGATGTCGATGAAATATATTAGTCAGGTCTATGATCTGATGGATGATCCTAATGTGAACGGGCAGAAAGTCGTTGAGCTATTAAATTCATTCGACGCCCCTCATGCTCAGGTGATCCTGACTTCCGTAAATTACGAAGCACCTGAAGACACAAGCCAGCTATGTGATTTTATCAAAGTGATTATTCCTGGCACTGACGGTAAACAACAAGGCGGAAGCTACCCAACGATGGGAATTATTGGCCGACTCGGCGCTCAACAAGCCCAGCCGAACCGCATAGGGTTAGTTTCTGATGCCGATGGTTCCATTGTTGCACTTGCCAGTGCAATGAAACTATTAGAGATGGCGACTAAAGGCAATCGGCTCAAAGGGGATGTGATTATTACCACACACATTGCTACCCATGTATCGATTACACCACACAGCCCGGTTGATTTTATGGGGATGCCTGTTTCCTCAATGACCATGAATAAATATGAAGTTGATAGTGAGATGGATGCCATTTTGTCTATTGATACTTCAAAAGGAAATAGCATTATTAAACATCGCGGTATCGCCATTTCGCCAACCGCTAAACAAGGTTATATTTTACGTGTAGCCCCGGATTTAGTGCGTTTAATGGAATACGCCACGGGTGAGCTAGCCAAAACTTTCCCAATCTCAACACAAGATATTTCACCTTACGATAACGGCGTTTATCACTTTAACTCGATCATGCAACCCCATGTGGCAACCGATGCTCCTGTAGTGGGTCTTGCGATTACAGCGCAGGCAATTGTGCCGGGCTGTGAAACAGGTGCTGGCTATGAAAGTGAATTGATTGATGCAACGCGATTTACTGTTGAAGTGGTTAAGCAATTTTGTTGGAAGAAAATTCAGTTTTATCAGAAAGAGGAGTTTGATTCCCTTCAAAAGATGTACGGTTCTCTTGCGCAAATTCAGGGTTCGAACGAAGTGCGTAAAGACAATCCGAGTTCTGACAAAAGCGATCACCATCCAGAGGGCAGATAGCCTAGCAATGAAGCGATGGCATACACCGCGCTGGCCAGATACAGCAACACGATGCTTATCTGTAGCAGTGGATGTGTGATCTGGCGGCACTGCCAGAGCGGAGTCTGATCGCTGTATTTACGCGCACCGCGTAAGATCAGTATTGGCATGATCGACAAAATCACGCCACTGAATACGCCGGCGAAATATAATGCGTTAACAAACGACACCAGGCCACTGTAAGCCAGTACGAACGGCGGCACCACTACCAGTAACAGTACGCCGAAACGGCGCAATAGCTGCTCGTCGTTGCCCAACAGGAATTTGTCGAAAATATTGGTCAGAAAGCTACCGCCCAGCCCCCAATAAGAGGTTAACATTGCACACAGTGCAAATATGTTGGTGGAAAAAAACGCCCACTGTCCTAGCGCCTGACCCCAGGAAATGGTCGCCACGTCGGAGATGTTGTCCGGTCCACTGAGCAGGATCACAGACATCGGCACCGCCGCCAGTAGCACGAAGGTTACTACCATGCCAACGATAATCGCCTTCGGTAGCTGTTCCGGCTTATAGGCAAAGCCGCGCGCCATTTCCGGCACGATGTATTGCGCCGAGAAACAAAACACCACCACATTAAACACGGGTACCATAAAGCGGTAGTCGCCATCCAGCAGGTGGCGCATCTGGGCGCTGTCTTTTAGCAGGGTCGCCGCCACCAGTGCCAACAGCATCACCACCATGCCAATGCTAATAAACTTTTCACCCCGACCAATTGCCTTCAGCCCGAGATACAGGACTCCCGCCGCCGGCACGAAGAACAGCAGGCTACCCATTGTCGGCGAGATACCCAACAGTGATTGCAACAGCTTGCCGCTGCCGGTCATGTAAGCGGTCAGGGCACCAACACTGTTGATGCACACCGAAACGAAAATCAGCCAGGCACCCGCGCCGCCGACGTAGCGTTTCGCCAGCCCGCTGAGTTGCAGATGGGCGCGGGTGCGCAGGGTGGATTCGGCGACGTACAGCATGGTGATGGTGGTCAGCACACCCACGAGCACTAGCCAGAACAGCAGCGGAAAAAAACCGGCTTTTTTTGAAGCGTAGGCGATGGATAGCACACCGGCACCGATGTTAGTACCGACTATCATCGCCACTCCTTCGAGGAAACTCAGTGACTTGCCGGGTACAGGTGTCCGCTTTTCGGTGGCAATTGCCGAAGAAATACGGGTATTATCAGAAGACATGCATTCCCCTTTATCGCACGACGGCAACGACCACTGGGATAGGTCGATTCCACGGTGGTTAACAGCTTACATCGAAAGACGACCGATATTTACCTTCCGTCCAATTGAAGATGATCAGTTATGCAGCAATTATAGACCAAGCTGACCATGCTGCTTGTAAACAGCATGGTCAGCTTATGCTTTAGGGGATGATAGGTGGTGTCATTACGCAGGGAAAAGCGACCTGATGGTATATTTTTGACTGGGAATCAGCGTGCTTTAAAGTTGATTATTCTGAAGCGTAACCTTGTGGTGGTAAGACCTTGCCATCCATGACTGCGGCATTCCCTTTCATGGTTAAACGGCCATCCAGAAACCAGCCAATGACCAGAGGATAAATATTATGCTCCTGGGTTTGGACCCGCCCGATAATATCTTCTTCATTATCCCCTGCAAAAATAGGCACTTTAGCTTGTAGAATGACCGGTCCACCATCCAGCTCTTCGGTAACAAAATGGATAGAAGTCCCGTGTTCCTGATCACCATTTGCCAGGGCTTTCTGGTGAGTGTGCAGGCCGGGATATTTGGGTAACAGAGAAGGATGAATATTGAGCAGGCGCCCATGATAGTGCTGTACAAAATCAGGTGATAAGATCCGCATGTAACCGGCCAAAACAACCAAATCTGGCTGGTATTGATCGATCGCCTTGAGCAGGGCATGATCATAACTTGTGCGATCCGCATATATTTTCGGATTGACAAAATGAGTGGGAATGTTCGCTTGTTCAGCCCGTATCAGGCCATAGGCATCAGCATTATTGCTGAAAACGGCAGAAAGACACCCATTAATCCGGTTTTGCTGGCAGGAATCTATGATGGATTGAAGATTACTGCCATTGCCGGAAACTAAAACGACAATTTTTTTCATGGTTTTTCTTCGCTGAAGCATTCATTGACTGATATGCCCTTGATCTTGCAGGGTGCCGTTTTATTGGCGGCAACCTGCAATTTATTGGGAGCAATATTGATTTTTTGATAACCTATTTTGTTATCACTTATTTTGTTATCACTTATTTTGTTATCACGTATTTTTTATAACTTATTTTGTTATAACTTATTTTGTTATAACAACAGGTTGCTCATCAGCGTTAAGTTCGGAAATAGTGCCTATTTGCCATGCGTTTTCACCTGATGCTTTCAGAAATGAAATGGCCTTTTCTGCCTGAGACTGGGGCAGGGCGATCACCATCCCGACTCCGCAGTTAAACGTGCGGTACATTTCATGGTCGCTGACATTACCGGCCTGCTGTAACCAGGTAAAAATGGCCGGCCATTGCCAACTGTCAGCATCGATCTTGGCTTGCATATTTTCTGGCAGGACACGAGGAATATTCTCCCAGAATCCCCCCCCCGTCAGATGGGCAATGGCATGAACATCAACTTTTTCAATCAGTTCAAGAACGGATTTGACGTAAATTTGAGTGGGTACAAGCAGATGATCCGCGATGGATTTTCCTTCAAGCTCAGTGGCTTCAGGGTTTGTCTGGCTGACTTCGAGGATTTTGCGGATCAGGGAATAACCATTGGAGTGTGGCCCACTTGATGCCAGCGCCACCAGTGCATCACCAACCTGAACCTGACTGCCATCAATAATTGCTGATTTTTCAACGACGCCGACGCAAAAACCGGCGACATCATAATCTTCACCGTGATACATGCCCGGCATCTCGGCGGTTTCGCCACCGACCAGCGCACAGCCTGCTTGTTTGCAGCCTTCGGCTATACCCGTGATGACACTGGCGGCAGTATCAACATCCAATTTGCCCGTGGCATAGTAATCAAGGAAGAAAAGTGGCTCGGCTCCCTGAACAACCAGGTCATTGACACACATGGCGACCAAATCAATTCCGATGGTATCATGGCGTTTCAGATCCATGGCCAGACGCAGTTTGGTGCCGACACCATCGGTACCGGAAACCAATACAGGTTCACGATATTTCTGTGGCAGGGCACATAACGCACCGAAACCACCCAATCCACCCATCACTTCTGGGCGACGGGTCTGTTTTACGACACCTTTGATACGGTTGACTAAGGTATTGCCAGCATCAATATCGACACCAGCATCTTTATAGCTAAGAGAGGTTTTGTTGGTCACTGCGTAGCTCCCAGGCGGTTGCACTTTTTTATGTATAGAACAGAATAAAACAGAACGGCGACAATTCTAACAGTCTAAGCAAACGTTTGCGATAGCTTTGTACAAGATCTCTGTCAAATGAAAATGGTAGAAAAATACTTATGGTTGATAAAAATCAATAGATTGATAGTGGCGTGATGAGGAAAAGGCGGTATAATCCCGCGATTTTTTATCTGCCGGCTATATTAGGAGAAACTCATGAAGATCGTTGAGGTTAAACACCCGCTAGTTAGACATAAACTTGGTCTGATGCGAGATCATGATATAAGCACTAAACGCTTTCGTGAACTGGCCTCAGAGGTGGGTAGTCTTCTGACATATGAAGCAACTGCTGATTTGGAAGTTGAAAAAGTGACCATTAATGGATGGTGTGGTCCGGTAGAAATTGACCAGATTAAAGGGAAGAAAATTACCGTCGTACCTATCCTGCGAGCGGGATTGGGCATGATGGATGGCGTACTGGAAAATATCCCCAGTGCGCGAATCAGTGTTGTTGGGGTGTATCGTGACGAAAAAACACTCGAACCTGTGCCTTACTTCCAAAAATTGGTTTCTGACATTAATGAACGCATGGCATTGGTTGTCGATCCCATGTTGGCAACCGGCGGCTCCATGATTGCCACCATTGACCTGTTGAAGAAGGCCGGGTGTCCGGTCATTAAAGTGTTGGTTTTGGTAGCGGCTCCGGAAGGCATCGCTGCACTGGAGAAAGCCCACCCGGATGTCGAACTTTATACGGCCTCCATTGATGAATATCTCAACGAACACGGATACATTGTTCCTGGCCTGGGGGATGCGGGCGATAAAATATTTGGGACTAAATAACATTTTCAGCCGGCTAGCCAGCCGGCTTTTTTTTGCTTTCTGGTAAGACGATATAAGAGGATATTCAGCATGACCCGTCGGACTATTGGGGTAGACGACAGACCCTCTTTGGTACAGACCATTCCATTGAGTTTACAGCATTTATTTGCCATGTTTGGTGCAACCGTTTTGGTTCCCATTTTGTTTAAAGTCAATCCCGCCACCATTTTATTGTTTAATGGTATTGGAACCTTGCTCTATCTGTTTATTTGCAAAGGAAAAATTCCGGCTTATCTGGGTTCCAGCTTTGCCTTTATTTCACCTGTATTGCTGCTACTGCCCTTGGGATATGAGCTGGCATTGGGGGGATTCATTGTCTGTGGTTTACTGTTTTGTCTGGTTGCCCTGATTGTTAAAGTGGCGGGCAGAGGCTGGATTAATGTCATGTTTCCACCCGCAGCGATGGGCGCTATTGTTGCGGTCATCGGTTTGGAACTGGCGGGTGTCGCTGCTGATATGGCCGGTTTGCGTCCGGCATCCGGTTCTGATGTCAATGCGACCAATCTGACCATCTCTATGGTGACATTGGGCGTGACAATATTGGGTTCTGTGGTGTTCCGTGGTTTTATGGCGATTATCCCGATTCTGATTGGTGTTTTAGCGGGCTATGCGCTGTCATTCTATATGGGGGTTGTAGATTTAACACCGGTACGTGAAGCGCCGTGGTTTGCATTACCTACTTTCTATACCCCGCGTTTTGAATGGTTCGCCATCATGACGATTTTACCCGCCGCGCTGGTAGTGATTGCAGAACATGTTGGGCATTTGGTGGTTACCGCCAATATTGTGCAGAAGGATTTGCTGAAAAATCCCGGTTTGCATCGTTCAATGTTTGCGAATGGTTTCTCAACAATGATTTCGGGTTTCTTCGGCTCAACGCCCAACACGACCTATGGTGAAAATATCGGTGTTATGGCATTGACCCGCGTCTATAGTACATGGGTGATTGGCGGAGCGGCGATATTGGCGATATTGCTGTCTTGCGTCGGTAAATTGGCGGCGGCGATCCAGATGATCCCGGTTCCCGTGATGGGCGGTGTTTCTTTATTGTTATACGGTGTAATTGGTGCGTCAGGTATTCGAGTTTTGATTGATTCTAAAGTTGATTACAGTAAAGCTCAGAACCTGATCCTGACTTCCGTTATTTTGATTATTGGTGTCAGTGGGGCAAAAATTCAGATTGGTGCTGCGGAATTGAAGGGAATGGCGCTTGCCACTGTCGTCGGTATTGGCCTGAGTTTACTTTTTAAGTTGATCAGCATTATTCGCCCGGAAGAGTCGTATATTAATTCTTCTGTCGAATCGATTAAAAATAATCAAAAGAGTGAAACAATAGAATAATCTATAAATATTTTTTTATATTAATGAGACACGGTAATTTCTGAAGATCCCTTACTCTCCGCATTGCGGGGAGTAAGGAAGTGTTCTGTAATTTTTAAATGGCATTTGTTATATAAATTATTGGATTTACTATTATTTAATGTCTTATATTGTCGATGTTTATTTTATCTATACCCGTCATACTTCAAGCTGCCTCTTTGTTGGCTGCACTCACTCACCCCGGTCACATAGTTAGCTATGCTCCCGGGGATTCGCTCCCTTACCGCCGCGATGCAACTCGAATTATTTTGGGTATATATCGATAAATTATGATGCCTGAATCTCTGAGCTACTGATTTCATTAATATCTAATATTATAAGAAATAATTTCACCATTATCTTTGTATTCCTGGATGTTTCCCCTGTTATCAATAAAAAGTGTTTTTAATGGAACATAATGTGATGTGTCTGAAATAATATTATAAACATTGGGTCTTAAAGGAGAAAGAAATTTAGGATATCTCCCCGTGTCAGTTGTCATGAAATTTCCACTATCCGAGGCTATTACGCACATGTTATTATTATTCCATTGTGTCATTCTGATTTTCCATTCCTGAAGATATTCGCTTCCCCGACAAATAATATCAGCCCAAGGATCACATATCCATGGGTCTGGTTTAATGGATAAGAATGTCTTTTCATCCATTATTGAATGAGCACGCTCTGTCATATAACATATATGGATAAAACTATGGTCATAGGGGGGAGAGACTTTATAAATGGTGATGTAAATGTTATTTCTTGGGTTTTGGTCAATGTCTTTGTAAATATTAAAAATCTTAAATGAATGGTTTTTTATTAAATAATGTAAGGCATACTTACAATGTTCGCCACAGTTTCCGACAAGATTAATTCTGAATTTTCTTTCATTAATACGGGTATATATAAGAGGTAATTTATCTATGTTATTTCTAAGGTCTGTGAATTTTCGTAATTCCTTGACTAAGTAGTCTTTTTTTAAAAAAACATCTTTAAATTTAGATATTATGGCAGGTTCGTTTTTACCTATTTTATCTATATTTTTTGTTTCTAAAGGGATTTTATTAGATGAACCTCCCATAAAAGCGGTTTGTGTTTTTTTTACCACATCATGTAATATATCTTTTATTAACATACAAACTCCAAGTGAAACACCTAACTTTCTGAAAACTCCTTACTCTCCACTCTGCGGGGGAGTAAGGAAATATCCTGCAATTTTGATATGTCATTTGTCATATGACTTACTCGGATTCAATGTTTTTGCTGCCTAAATTTATTTTATTGATATCGATAAATCCTGATTTACTAAGCTCTGACCTGCTGATTTCACCCATATTATAGGGAACGACTTTGCCATCATTGATTGTCATAATTTTGCCCACATTATCAATGAAAATAACTGCTGATGCAATATAACGGAATATATCTGAAATAATATTATAAACATTAGGTCTTAAAGGGGAGTAAAATTGATTATATCTATCTGTTTTCGTTTCCATAAACATTTTACTATCCGATGTTGCTACGTATATATTATTATAATACCATTGTTTCATTCGGTTTTTCCATTGCTGAGGATATTCTTTTCCCCGACAAACAATATCAGCCCAGGGATCACATATCCATGAATCTGGTTGAATGTGTGAGAAAGTATCGTTATTAAATTTTTCCCGAACCTGGTCTGTCATATGATATAGATTGATAAAACAATGGTCGTTGGGAGAAGGGGTCTCATAAAGGATGAAAAAAATGTGATTGCTTGGATTGGAGTTTATATTTTTGCAAAGGTTAAAAATTTTAAATGAATGATATTTTATTAAATAATGTAAGGCATACTTACAATACTCGCTACAGTTTCCGACAAGATTAAGTTTGAATTTGCTTTCATTAATATAGCTATATATATAAGGCAACCTGTCTATATGATCTCCCATTGTTGTGAATGCGCGTAATTTGTGGAGTGTTATTGATTTTTTAGCGGCGGTATCGAGCAATCTGCATGCTATTTCGGGTTCCTTTTTTCCTGTTTTATCAATGTCTTTTGTTTCTAAATAAAATCTATTAGTTGATCCTCCCATAAAGGCGGTTTGTGTTTTTTTTACCGCATCATGTAATATATCTTTTATTAACATACAAACTCCGAGTGAAAATAAGTTAAGGTAGATAATTTAAAATTCCCAGTAATGTACCGTATTTTTACCATTGGGATAGATGGTTCCAAGATGTGCAATGAACTTATTACCATTGGATATATTGGTATAGGTTCTTTCTCTAAGAGGAGAATAATTTTGATTATGCGCTAATTTCTCATCACTGAGAACGGTTCGAATACATAACCCTTTTTGGTGCCATTTCGCCATTTGATTTTTCCATACATCATCATAGTGTTGTGCAAGACAAATAATATCAGCCCACGGATCACAGACCCATGCATCTGATGGAATGGCGTTAAATTTTAGAAATCTGTTGGGGTGATAAGAAAGGCTATCTGCCTGATAAATTAAAATAAATGTATGATCGTAAGGTTGCAGTAAAACCGGAAGCTGTACATAGATAGGGCATTCCTTGTTTGTAGTGTATGTTTTCCTGATATCGGCAGGGCACATTTTCATGAGATGATAAAATGCAAAATAGGAGTATTCCCCGCAATTTCCGACAAAACCGGATGCCGGTCTATTTCTTATCAGATAGTCATATTGTTGGGACATTTTTGTTGTTTCTTCCATTTCAGTGCGTAGTTGTTGGAGATGAAGGTGTTTAAGTCTTATTGATAAATCAACATTTCTGCATGATTCAGTTGCTGGCATAAGTTCTGAACGATAAAAAAACTTATTACCTGCCCCCCCAGCGAAGACATATTGTGTGAGTCTTAAAGTTTTACGTAGAATATCTTCAATTAACATATTAACCTCCAAATGAAAATTTCATTATTCTCTTATCATAATTCACACATTGTTAAATAATATCTGAGGATTTTTTTTAAATATTATTTAATCGTAAATTAAGTCACTAACTATAAAATAGTTTTCTATTTTTATTTTATGAAAGATGATGCCTAACTTATAGATTATTTCACCAATGTTTGCTTTCTAAACTCATGTGGGTAAATTTCTTTAATATTAATGCTATTTTTGCAAGCTCTGGGATACTGAATAGTCATGTGAAAAATACTTGAATAACATAATAGTTTATGGCTATAGAGAGAAAATGAGATAATCATTGAAAATATGTGCTTATAAACAGTGAAATACGCCAGAACATTTTACTCTATAACCGCTCATCGCTCTTGCATTGCGGATAAAATAATCTTTGTTATGGAAGAACCTGCTTCAATACTAACCTAAATGCCTATCCGGATGCCAATAAAAAAATAAAACAGGGCCATTCGGCTTATCGTATCCCCGGTTTGTTATGACAAAGGCGAACACAGACAATAAGTTCCCATTGTAAACAACGCATTCATTTTATTTACAGGCGCTTTTTGTGGTAGACTTAGCGCTGTTCGTTATCCATTCTGTCTGAGGTGCTTCTGAATACACCGTCGCAGCTTTCATTGCCATTATATTTGCCAGATGATGAAACATTTGCCAGTTTCTTTGCCGGTGAGAATACTTCCTTATTAGCCGCAATAAGATTGGCCATTAGTCAGTCACATGGTAGTTATATCTATTTTTGGTCCCGCGATGGCGGGGGTAAAAGTCATTTACTTCATGCAGCCTGTGCCGAATTGTCCCAACAGGAAGAAGCTGTAGGGTATGTACCACTGGATAAACGCGCCTATTTTGTTCCCGAAGTCCTTGATGGCATGGAACATTTATCATTGGTGTGCATCGACAATATTGAGTGTATCGCAGGTGATCAGGAATGGGAGATGGCAATTTTCAACCTCTACAACCGGATTGTGGAGATTGGCCGAACTTGTCTTTTGATCACAGGTGATCGTCCTCCACGGCAGATTAACCTCACTTTGGCGGATCTGGCATCTCGTCTGGATTGGGGGCAAATTTACAAATTACAGCCCTTGTCTGATGATGAAAAGATCCAGGCATTGCAGTTGCGGGCAAAATTACGGGGTTTTGAATTGCCAGAAGATGTCGGGCGTTTTGTGTTGAAACGGCTCGATAGGGAAATGCAAACGTTGTTCAAAACGTTGGATGAGCTTGATCGGGCTTCTATTGTGGCACAACGCAAACTGACGATCCCGTTTGTGAAAGATATCCTTGAGCTTTGAGTTAACCAACGCGAGAAGTCAACGAGATCAGAATATAAAAGTGATAGAGAAATGCCTCTATCACTTTTTTGTTGGGTATTTCTGAAACAGGATCAGAACAGAATCTCTTTGACCTGCTCAGGTGGGCGACCCAAACGCGCCTTATCGCCGGCAACAACAATCGGACGCTCTATCAGTTTTGGGTTTTCAGCCATCGCCTGAAGCAAGGCTTCTTGTGAGAGCGAATGATCATCGAGGTTGAGCTCCTTATAAAGCTCTTCTTTGGTTCTCATCAATTGACGGGCATCTTTGAAATCGAGCTGTTTTAATAATACGGCCAGTTGTTCCACCGTCGGCGGTGTTTCGAGATAGTGAATGATTTTCGGGGTAATACCGAGTTCTTCAACCAGCCTGAGTGTTTCACGGCTCTTTGAACAACGGGGATTGTGGTAGAAAGTCACTTGTTGCATATCAAAATCCCTCATTTTTTATATTGGCTATAACTTTGTTGCAATTGGCGTAATTGATCAATCCGGGCATCATACCGTGCTTGAGCATCACTGCCTAATTTTGCCAATTTACTGGCTTTACTAAGGTAATCAACGGCCATATCAAATTCATCCTGTAATGCCATTACTTCCGCATATGCTGCTAATTCCTCACCACTTTTTCCCTGCTTGCCAAGTGCTTCTCTCAATAGTTTCCAACCAATGAGATCGTTAGGGTTATTGAAAGTATAACGATACAGAAGTTGTGATGCCTGTGGATACTGGCTGGCTTGAAAATAGGCATCTGCGAGATTGATTTGCAGTATAGGGTTATTTTTCTGTTTGTTGAGTGCCTCCTGCAACCGGGTAATGGCGCTGGTATACTGTTTTTGTCCGATATTGATATCCGTCATGGCATCAATGAACCAAACATTATCTGGGTGTTTATCCATAAGTGGAGCCAATATTGTATTGGCTTCAGCATATTTTTTATCTTTAACCAGCAAAATTGCACGCCCATAGGCTGCAGCAAGCCGCTCTTTGGCAGTTCCCTGATGATATTTATCCAATAATTGATGAATATAAGGGAGTCCTTCGTTTGAGTACATTATCGAAAGACGGACACGGGCAAACAGAAAATCCTGAGACTCAGGGACGGTCTTAGCCGGATATTGATTTGCCCTATTACGAGCGTCAGCTAAACGGCTGTCAGGTAATGGGTGAGTATATAGCATCTGAGGCAATTTGGAGCTGTAGCGGGATTGATCTGCCAGAATCTGCATAAAATTAGGCATTCCATTCTGATCAAACCCCGCACGGCTGAGAGTCCTTATTCCAATACGATCGGCTTCTTGCTCATTTGCTTGGGTAAAACTGATCATATTTTGCTGAAAACCCGCAAGTGTGCCACTGAGAGCCGCTATGCCTGCCTGTGGATTAGCCATCATCAGCAGAATAGAACCCAGGGCGCCGGCCCAGGCAAGGGGGCTTTTACGCTGTTGATCTTCTATCAACCGTGCCAAATGCCGCTGTGTGACATGGGAAATTTCATGGGCTATGACTGACGCCAGCTCACTCTCATTGCGGCTATAGCGCAACAGGGCTGAATGGAGAACGACATTACCACCAAAAAATGCGTAGGCATTAATATTGGGGTTATTGAGCAGATAGAAATGGAAAGGGGTTTTTACTGAGTCCGCGTGTTCAACTAATCTTTGACCTAATTTATTAATATATTGCGTCAGCAACGGGTCATAAATCAGAGGCGACTGGGCGCGTATCGAACGGATGTATGAATCACCTATTGCTATCTCCTGATTGATACTGAGGGTCGCTCCCGCAGTAGTACCGATATCAGGCAATAAATCTTCGGCTGGTGCGGAGAATACAGGGTGATTGCCCAATAATAACAGGCTGATAAAGAGGGTTATTAGAGATTTTCTTGGTATTTTTTTCATAAAGCGATTCTCATAAAACGATCTCCATAAGACAATGTGTTCCAATTAGCCATCCATTTCATGAATACGTGTATGATAGTAAAGGGTACCTTAAAATACGTTAATCGTAATAATTTTTAATAAAAAATAGTCACAGAGTGTCGCTGTCAAGGAGTTGTATTTATGTTGGATATGATTATGCAGTGGTATCGCCGCCGCTTCACAGATCCACAAGTTATTGCATTATTGGTTATTTTGTTGGCTGGATTCGGGATCATCTATTTTTTTAATGGAATTCTGGCACCTGTCCTTGCTGCCATTGTGCTGGCGTATTTGCTGGAATGGCCAACCGTGCAATTAGGCAAATTGGGCTGTAGCCGCCCGCTTTCCGTCTCCATAGTATTAACTATTTTTATGGGAATCAGTGCACTGGTTATCCTGATTATTGCACCAACTGTCTGGCAACAAGGGTTAAATTTGTTCTCTGATTTACCTAATATGTTTAATCGGTTTAATGATTACGCGCATACTTTACCTTCCCGCTATCCTGCGTTGGTCGATGCCGGCATCATCGAAATGGTCGCTGACAATTTACGCAGCAAACTCTCTCTGGCGGGGGAGTCTGTTTTTAAATTTTCGGTGGCGTCTTTGATTGGTTTGTTGACGCTGGCGATTTACCTGATCCTGGTTCCCTTAATGGTGTTTTTCTTGTTGAAAGACAAAAATCAAATGGTAGCGGCATTACAGCGGATATTACCGCGCGACTACGGTTTGGCCGGTAAATTGTGGAATGAGATGAACCAACAAATCACTAACTATATCCGTGGCAAAGTCACTGAAATGGTGATACTGACCCTCTGTACATATGCGGTATTTGCTTTCTTTGGATTACATTATTCTCTGCTGCTTGCGGTTTTGGTCGGTTTATCTGTACTCATTCCCTATATTGGTACGGTCATTGTGACGATCCCCGTTATTGTTGTCGCCCTGTTTCAATGGGGGCTGGGAACGGATTTCTGGACGTTGTTTATCGCCTATTTGGTTGTACAGGGATTAGACGGCAATCTCCTCGTGCCCATTTTATTTTCGGAAGCGGTCAATCTTCATCCTCTTGTCATCATTCTTTCGGTCATTATTTTTGGCGGATTATGGGGTTTTTGGGGCGTTTTCTTTGCCATTCCACTGGCTACGTTGATCAAGGCGATCATTCATGTCTGGCCGGAGGAAAAAACTGAAGGACAAGAAGAGTAGGGCAAATGCCAATCTTAAAGGTGGGGGAGTAGTTTAGGGATATAAGGGGTTGTAATGAGCAACTCCCCCTCCCCGGAGGTCAGCCTTTGGCTGGCGGGAACGAACTTGTCGTTCCCTTGCCGTCGCGCTATATCTTGAAATCCATCGGGTATATAACGAATTCACAACGCATGCTGTTTCAGATAATCGAGTACAATTTGATGATGATCACTGGTTTTGAACTTATCAAAAACATATTCAATATCGCCTTGGGGATTAATCAAGAAACTAATGCGGTGAATGCCGTCATAGGTTTTACCCATGAACTTCTTCTCTCCCCAAATACCAAACTGCTCGGCAATTTGATGATCAACATCGGACAGGAGTGTGAAATTCAGCCTCTCTTTTTCTGCAAAGCGAGCGAGTCTTTCAGGTGCATCGATGCTGATCCCCAATACTTCAACATTGAGACTTTTTAGTTCATTCATCGTGTCACGCAAACCACATGCCTGAACGGTACAACCGGGTGTCATGGCTTTGGGGTAAAAATAAACTAAAACCCGCTGGCCTTTGAAGTCAGACAAATTAATGGTTTCGCCGGCTTGGTCAGGAAGGCTGAATTGAGGTGCCTTATCACCGGCTTTTAATGGATTCATCACGCATTCTCCGTTTAATTGTTTTGATGTAAATTTAGATGAAAAATTAATTGTCTTGGGAAAACCAGATAGGACTCTGATTTTCCCGGAAGTCGTATTACTGTCTATATTTAATCTCTGACCAGTCCCGCAGCATAACACAACCACTATACATTACCCTTGGACAATAAAATCGTTATCAAAAGCAGTGGGCTATTCCAGTCCAAGCCATTTCTCTAAACGTTTCCGGCAACATTATTTGATCAACCCGAAAGCATGGCAAGTGAAGTATGCGGTGAATCACTCATCGCCGTAAATCCTCGCCCAATGCGTGGGCGGGGATATAAAGCGAAACGTCCTGTCCTTGGTTAAACTTATAAATGATTTTGTACAACAAGACTGCCTTGTGCATTTAACTCTGTGCATAGGTGGTAAAAAGTTTCTTTGAATAACCTCCCATTATCATTTAATGGGTGATGGCCTGTAATTTGAATTTGCAGGCGGGCGGCATGATTTCCTTCTGCGGGATGCGTTTTTGATACCAGTTCAGCGATATTCAGATTCTGGGCGGTAAACAGGCTGGTAAAACGTTCAACAATTCCGGGTGAATCATCGACATCGACTTTGACGGTAATGGTCGAAGGAAATTTGGTCTGGATACCACATCGGGTACGTTTCATCACAATGAGTAATTCAAGCTCTGCGCCTTTCTGTGGCAACGTTGACTCGATCAGGGCAATGGCATTCCAGCTACCAGACAGCAACATGATAAAAGTAAATTCTTCGCCAAACATTGCCAGACGGCTATCCTCAATATTGCAGCCGCATGTACTGGCAAGACGGGTGATAGTATTGACGATGCCGGGACGATCTGTACCCAGGGCCGTGATCACTAAAAAATGCTGTTCTGATGTTGGCAAAGCGATTTTCCTTTAGTTGTAATGAGTGCTAGTTGTAATAGGTGCTAGTTGTAATGGGTGATTGCTGTGTGCGGTATATTTAAACATAAAAAATGATCAAGGGAAGGTCAATCGCATTTGTTGGGGAGCCGATTATAATTTCTGTTTAATCGACTACACTTGGTATTAATAAAATTCATTGAAATCGCGTGCTTAAGGAGTTTTCTTCTGTATAACAAGACAGTACCATAAACTTCTCATTTGCAGTTTAAGGTTTCAATTAAGGGGAAATGGCAATGGTAAGCGATCACTCTGATTTTACAGGCAGTATAGTGGCATTGATAACACCGATGGATTCGGCTGGCCGGATTGATAAGGCCGGTTTGAAAAAGTTAGTTGATTATCATATCGCCAGTGGTACATCTGCGATTGTATCTGTTGGCACAACCGGTGAGTGTGCAACACTTAGCCACGACGAGCACGTTGAAGTTGTACTGAGAACCCTGGAAGTGGCGGATGGGCGTATTCCTGTGATTGCCGGCACTGGGGCAAACGCGACAGCAGAAGCCATTTCACTGACCCAGCGTTTCGAAAATACCGGCGTTGTGGGTTGCCTGTCAGTGACACCTTATTATAATAGGCCGTCGCAAGAAGGTTTATATCTGCATTATAAAGCGATAGCTGAGAATACCGACTTACCACAAATTCTGTATAATGTGCCATCTCGTACCGGATGTGATTTACTGCCACCGACGGTTGCCCGTTTGGCGAAATTGAAAAATATTGTTGCAATTAAGGAAGCAACGGGGAACTTAAGTCGTGTCAGCCAGATCCAAGAATGGGTTAATGATGAAAATTTCATTTTGCTGAGTGGTGATGATGTCAGTTTTGTCGATTTCATGAAGCTGGGTGGCAGAGGGGTTATTTCTGTGACAGCGAATGTTGCAGCGGCGGAAATGGCCCGGATATGCAAATTGGCTGATCAGGGCGAATTTTTGCAGGCCCGTAGCCTGAACAGCCAACTGATGGAATTGCATCATCAATTATTTGTTGAACCTAGCCCGACGCCAGCCAAGTGGGCCTGCCGTCAATTGGGTCTGATTACCGATGATACACTGCGTTTGCCTATGATTCCGTTAACACAGGAAGGGCAAGTTTCAGTGGGTAAGGCCCTGAAAATGGCTGGATTACTGTAAAATTTAGGGAATTTTAATGGCAACATTATTGCAAAAATCGAAAGTCATGAAGGTAGCAGGTTTGTCACTGGTCGTTTTGTTGGCAGCTTGCTCCAGCGATCAGCGCTATAAACGTCAAGTCAATGGGGATGAGTCTTATCTTGAAACGCCTCCACTAAAAACGTTGAACATCCCTGCGGGAATGATATTACCGTTACAAAACGGTGAATATAATATTCCGGCGGCGGCTTCAACAAGTGCCGTGGGTAAGGAGCTGGATATTCGTCCGCCGTTGCAAGCCCTGGCTTTATTGACGGGTTCCCGCGTTGAGAATAGTGCACAAAGCAGTAAATTGTTGCTTGAAAATAGCCCGGAATACAGCAAGTTGTGGTCAGAAATCAATAGCTTGCTGACAAAGAAAAATTATCAAATCAGCCAGAAAGATGATGCGACGCAAACGTTGACGACGGATTGGATTACATGGACTCGGGCTGATGAAAATACGCCTTATCAGGCGCGTTACCGGATTTCGGTTTCCCAGCAGGGTTATCAAACAGCCCTGTCTGTTGCAAATGAAGGGTTGAAACATGGTGGACAGGACATCACCAATCCGGCAGAAATTCAACGTTACACGATCCTGATGCTTAATGAATTGGCGACGGCTTTAAACCAGCAGCAGGAAGAGGCCAGCCAAAACAGCGCCAAAGATTCTGGTGCATTACCCGTACAGAGTGGTAGTGACAATACCGGGTTGCCAAGAATTATTGTCCGTGCACCCTACGATGTCGTCTGGAACAGATTGCCATACACCTTAGAAAGTGTCGGTATGCAGGTGACGGATCGTACCCGCTCCACGGGAGCGATAACGGTCACTTACAAGGGACTCAGTGCTTCTGATTGGAAAGCGTTGGGCGTAGAAGCCCCTTCCCTCAGCGAAGGAAATTACAAGTTACAGGTAGGCGATTTGGATAACCGAAGCAGCCTGCAATTTATCAGCGAGAAAGGTAAACCGCTGACCCAATCTGAAAATGATCAAATGGTGGCTGTGCTGGAAGCTGTGTTCAGCAAATCCACAGGTAAGTAATATATAAAGGGGCCTCAGGCCCCTTTATTTTTTGGGTGAAGTTTTTCGTTTAAAAAAGTCATATCCCTGGAGTATAAAATGCAGAAAAAAGCTGAGTTGTATCGTGGAAAAGCAAAAACAGTGTATACCACTGACAATCCTGACCTGCTTGTACTGGAATTCCGTAATGATACATCAGCATTGGATGGTGAACGCATCGAACAGTTTGATCGCAAGGGCATGGTGAATAATAAATTCAATCATTTCATTATGAATAAACTGGAAGAAGCGGGCATTCCTACGCAAATGGAACAACTGCTGTCAGATAATGAATGCTTGGTGAAAAAACTTGATATGGTGCCTGTTGAGTGCGTTATTCGTAACCGGGCGGCCGGCTCTCTGGTGAAACGCCTTGGGGTCGAAGAAGGAATGGTACTTAACCCACCGCTATTTGACCTGTTTTTGAAGGATGACGCTAAACATGATCCGATGGTCAATGAATCCTACTGCGAAACATTTGGCTGGGTGAATAAAGAACACTTGTCTGAAATGAAACGATTGAGCTACAAGGCCAATGAAGTATTGAGCAAACTGTTCGACGATGCGGGTTTGATTCTGGTGGATTTCAAATTGGAGTTTGGTCTGTTTAAGGGGCAAGTCGTATTGGGCGATGAATTTTCACCCGATGGCAGCCGTCTGTGGGATCAGCAAACCATGGATAAAATGGATAAAGATCGCTTCCGTCAGAGTCTGGGTGGTTTGATTGAGGCGTATGAAGAGGTTGCACACCGTATTGGCGTTATTTTGGATTAATGACGCAAACGATTACTTAAAAATTATGGTTTAAAATAATAGAGGGTTTAACATGACAGGATGCCCTTATCATCAATAAGGGCATCCTGTCATCGTTTCGCAGGTTAAGCCAAACGGTTAAAACAGGTATTTTGTTTTTTTCTTCCAGCCGTTTTGTTGCATACAGCTATCATACATGTTGTTTCTGGAATCCCTGTTCACATCTATCACATAGCTTTCGAGCGTGGGAATACTATAACTGCAAGTCCCCTTTTTTGTTTCACAGGGGTGGGTGACTGTTCTGAGTTCTGTTCTTTGGGCAACTTCATTTTTTACCGGAAATAGCCTTGATGCTGAATAATAGCATGTTGTTTTTGCTTCACTGAAAGGAGTTGGGCTACTTGTTGCAGGAACCCATTGAGTGGTACAGCCTGCTAAGGAAAGACTGATCATTATGAAGAATGTTAATTTTTTCATATTGTTTATACGAACGCATCCTGTTTGCAAGGTGTTCCTTACAACCTTTCTGCATTCACCTTGATAAAAGTGTTAATGTTTATCAGTAAGATGTCATGAGGCCGGTTTGTTACTGATGTTATGTATAAATTGCCCTGGTTGTGATGCTTTCCACGATCAAGAAACAAAGCGGCGCCTTGATTGGAATGAGTAATAATTTATCAAAGTTATTATCTAAAGCAAGAATGCTAACAAACTGCGCATGGCTGCGCTATTTACCCAATTTAGGTATGGTGCTTCATGTACCGGGAAAATGGGTTTCATGTCATTTTATTACCGATTGTTTTATATGTGAATATAACCGCTAATAAGCATTCTTCCACTGAATGTTAATATTTTTGATTAAGTAAAAAAAATTTTAAGTTATTATTCTATTTGTGCCAGAACTGATGTTGCTTGGTTTGAAAATAGTCAAATGTTGTTTTTTTAGGAAATAAAAATTAATGAGCTACATTGATCCTACGTTACTTATTTTGCTCGTATTGGCAGGGTTAGGCATCATCAGCCATAACATGACCGTGACGCTTGCCATGTTATTTCTGTTAGTGGTTCGAATCACACCCTTGAATCAGTTTTTTCCTTGGGTAGAAAAATATGGTCTGACGATAGGCATACTGATTCTGACCATTGGTGTCATGGCACCGATAGCCAGCGGGAAAATCTCTTCACAGGAAATCTTTAACTCTTTTTTGAATTGGAAATCACTGTTGGCTATGGCTGTTGGGGTGCTGGTCTCATGGTTAGGCAGCCGTGGTGTTGCTTTAATGTCCAGCCAGCCTTCTACGGTAGCAGGATTGTTGGTCGGCACCATATTGGGGGTTGCGCTATTCAGGGGCGTTCCTGTTGGCCCATTGATTGCGGCGGGCATTCTGTCAATCATGATGGGTAAGTTATGACCACTGTGTTATGACCATATGGGTGTACAGGCTGAAATAACCCCATTGGCATGGGGTTGAATTTGGAGTCATTATGTTGGATAGCGCATGGGTAACGTTGCAGGCACAGATGCAACAACAGGGACAGCGCCGTTTAGTTGTATTGAGTGGTCAACCTCAATGGAGCGAATTGATTGTTAGTCAACTAAAAGAACAATTTCAGGGAGATTGGCTAACGGTTTCATCTTATGAACCGGATGGCATCGAACCCACAAAAGCGGTGAGTTTGCTTGGGCGTGAATTTTTACACGGCGTCTTTGATGCAATGACCGGCTTTAATGCGGAAGCCTTGGCGATATTGGCCGGCACGTTAAAAGCGGGAAGTTGGCTGGTGATGCGCGTACCCGATTGGTCACAGTGGACGGAACAACCGGATAAAGACAGTGTGCGTTGGAATGAATCGGGGGGGATCATCCCCACTCCTTATTTTGTCCAGCATATCCAGCAGCAGATCCTCGCATTTCCTGATGTACTATTATGGCGACAAAGTGTATGGCGACAAAGTGTATGGCAGCAGGGTACGCCTTTTCAATTACAGCCCTTGCACCAGACTGGGTTGTGGCAGGTGCCTGACGGAAACCCAACGGTGGGTCAGCAAACGCTTCTTGAAGAATTGTTACAGTCATCAGGCGGGGTTTGGGTCATCACTGCGCCGCGAGGGCGGGGGAAATCTGCCCTGGCCGGGATGTTGGTTCGGCATTGGCAAGGAACATGTTGGTTATGTGCCCCGGCAAAAATCACAACCGAAGTTATTCAGCGTTACTCCGGCATTTCAGGGCAAGAAACGCCATTCTGGGCGGTAGATAACTTATTGAAGCATTGCCGATTGAAAAAGAATGGGCTGGGAAATAAAAACGACGCTGACTGGTTATTGATTGATGAAGCGGCGGCGATACCTACGCCACAATTGGCTGAACTTATCTGTTATTTTCCCAGAGTGTTGTTAACTTCAACGGTGCAGGGATATGAGGGAACCGGGCGTGGCTTTTTGTTGAAGCTGTGTGCTGCATTACCTGACTGTCATGTTCGTGAATTGAACACCCCCATGCGCTGGGCTGAAAATGATCCATTGGAAACCTGGCTGGATAGCGCGCTGTTCTTTAATGATAAACAGCTCCTTGATGATCAACTGCGCCTTGACGATCAACGGCCTCACTGTCATCTTGAAAAAAACCTGAATCTTGAAAAAGACCTGTATTTCTACCCTATTGAACAACCCATGTGGTTACAGCAACCCACGTTATTGCGTCAATTTTATGGATTATTGACTAGCGCCCACTATCGCACATCTCCCCTCGATTTACGCCGGCTGTTGGATGGTCATGGGATGACGTTTCTCTCTGCCATGTCTGGTTCAGTGGATGAACCGCAATTAGTGGGTGCGATGTGGATGGTGAATGAAGGGGGATTATCACCGGCACTGGCGCATGAAATATGGGCAGGAAGGCGTCGTCCGAGGGGAAATCTGGTGGCTCAATCCTTAGCCGCACACGGCGGTTTTCCACAGGCTGCGATACTGCGATCACAGAGAATCAGCCGTATCGCAGTGCAAGCTCACTATCGTCGCCGTGGCATTGCGCAACACTTAATAACTCAACAGTGTCAGGAAGCCAGAAAACACAAGTTGGATTTTCTTTCTGTCAGTTTTGGTTATACCGCCGAACTTTGGGCGCTCTGGCAAAAATGTGGTTTTCGCTTGGTCAGAATGGGAACCCACCGGGAAGCGAGTAGTGGTTGTTATACCGCAATGGCTATTTTGCCATTGAATGGGCAAGGTGAGCATTTTGCTCAATTAGCGCAACAGCAATTATCCAGGGATGCCCGTGGGTTGGGAGCGTTGCTTGGCTTTGCCTTACCGATTGAACACGATGAGGATAATCAGCTCAATGGCAGTGACTGGCAGGAATTGGCTGGATTTGCGTTTGCCCATCGTTCCTTATCGGCATCTTATTGTGCATTACAAAGATTATTGTTAATGAGCGATTTGGCTTTGCCTGCATTAAGAAAACATCTTCAGCAGCAGAGAGATATCGAACAGTGTGCGGGCGATTTATCGTTAAGTGGGCGCAAGGCATTATTGAAGCATTGGCGGGAAGAGACGGCCCACGCTTTGGCAAGTATGGATGCAATACTTGCCAATCAGTGGAAAAACTGGGTTATTTCTTGCGATTCTGCTGAGACCAATCGTCCTCATCATCCCATTGATCGTTAAGATCACGATGGGGTGGCAATTCGGGTTTGTTATCTAAAAAACGCTTTTGGTCGACGCGACTTAGCGCCTTGACTGCATTAATGATAGTGCCGACGAGCACTAACAGAACAATCCACCAATAATCTATCAGCCAATGCATTACGTTCTCCTCGGAATATTAAGAGCCTTTTCCATAAGGCTCTGGGAGCCTGATCAGTTATCTTCCTAATCTTTTTCTAATCGACTATTTTCCTGAGCTACTATTTTCCTGATCTTCTACCATGATGTATTTTTTAAAAATATAAGTCAGGTTGGTTTTTAGCCAGTCTATGCCGGCAATATCATGATGTTGCCAGACATTCAGGAGGACGTCTTCATCGAACAAACGTTCAGCTTCATGGGATATAGGCCAATAACTGATATGCCACGGCTCATAAGCTACGCCAGCATCAGGGCGAGTATAGGGGCGATAGAAATCATAGTGAGACATGTTTTCTGTCAGCCAATCGGTCAGTGGCTCAAAGTAGCCCCCGTTTTCATATTCCCGGGGTTCCAGCAGCAATGTCTTGCCCTGCGGTAGCAGGAATGGGTCATAGACATCCAGTTCAGTCCCCCAATGATGACGACTTGCTCCCGGCAAGGCTGACCAACGAAGAATGGCTTCACAACGTTCACCTTCGCTCATCTCTGAAATGTTGAGCGGTTGGCTATGAACATCTAAAACTGGACGCTGACCGCGAAATTTTTCATTCCAGATAGTTTGCTGGCGTGTGAAATCACGGAATGAGCTGGCGGGTTGTAGCTTAAATCCCGCCTTGGCAGCCTCTTTCTGCATGGCAAGAAAGGCTTTGGTGGCATTGAACTGTAAACGGTGATTGCCCGCCAGCGTGACCAAATGTTCTGTGGACAAGCCAGTCAACATGTCAGGTGTCATCATTTAATGAGTTGCTCCATGATACGTTGATAAATCAGACTCAATGCCTGTAAATCAGCCACGTTGACGCATTCATTGGTTTTATGGATAGTGGCGTTAATGGGCCCCAACTCCACAACTTGAGCGCCCATCCTGGCAATGAAACGCCCATCTGATGTTCCCCCGCCCGTTGATAGCTCCGGTGTACGCCCGCAATAATGGGTCACTGAGTCAACCACGGCATCAACGAGTGCGCCTTTACAGGTCAGGAAAGGCTGACCTGACAGCCACCAGTCAAGTTCATACTTCAGATTATGCTTTTTCAACATGGCTTCCACCTGTTGGCGGATTTCGGCATCCGTTAACTCGGTGCTGAAACGGAAATTAAATTGCATCCACAATTTACCCGGAATAATGTTATTGCTGCCGGTTCCGGCCTGAATGTTAGCAATCTGCATGCTCGTGGCGGGGAAAAATTGATTGCCATTATCCCATGTGGTATTGACCAGATCGTGTAGAAAGGGCAGTGAACGGTGGATCGGATTATCGGCCAATTGAGGATAGGCAACATGGCCTTGAGTGCCAAAAATAGTCAGGTTGGCCGTCAGGGAACCCCGGCGTCCATTTTTGATCATATCTCCCAGGTGTTGTTGGCTGGAAGGCTCTCCCACCAGACAGTAATCCAGACGCTCATGACGAGACATCAATGTTTCAACCACCTGAACGGTACCATTTGTTGCCTTGGCTTCTTCATCAGAGGTGATGAGGAAAGCAAGGCGGCCTTTATGGGCAGGATATGCCCTGACGAAACGTTCAGCCGCCACAACCATCGCAGCCAGAGACCCTTTCATATCTGCGGCACCACGGCCATAAAGCATTCCATCGCGGAGAGTCGGTTCGAAAGGTGCGGTCTGCCATTGTGAGATATCTCCGGCAGGGACGACATCGGTATGCCCGGCAAGGGCAAACGTTTCTCCTGTGCCCCGATAAGCCCAGAAATTCAAGGTATCACCAAAAGGCATTCGCTCTATCGTGAAGCCGATGTTCTGCAGACGTTGGATGAGCAACTCCTGACAGCCCTGATCATCCGGACTGACAGAAGGGCGCTTAATTAACTGTTGAGCAAGATCGATTACAGGACAAGTCATAATGAGATCCTAGCCATGCGAGAAAAATTGTTGATACTGTTCAGCCTTGAAGCCGATTAAATACTTCTCTATTGCTGAGGCCGCTGTTTTTGAGATCAAACGGTTTGAGATCAAAAGGGGACGCTTTATGATTGACGGTTGTTCCAGCATCAGTGCCTGAGCGGCTTCTGCATTATTAATGGCGGCTTTTTGCTCATCAGATAATTTTCGCCAGGTTGTACCACGGGTATTTAGCAGGGGTTCCCAACCAATGGGTTCAATAAAGGATTGGAGTAGCTCAGAAGATAAACCGTCAGCGCGATAATCATGAAATTGATAGGGGATCTCTTGGTCTTCTAACCAGCGACGCGCTTTTTTTATGGTATCGCAGTTTTTGATACCGTAGAGGGTAAAAATGTTGTGAGAAGTGGTATCCGACATGATGAGATCCTTGGTTTGGTTTAACGTAGCCGACATAATGCGGGAAATTTAGGATTTTATCCAGATAGAGATATCCCCTTCATCTTTCAGGTTGCCGCTTTGTCGGCGGCATCTTGAAATCCATTAAGTATAGGGTTATTAAGCAATAATAAATTAAATAAATAGCACCTATAATTATTAGGCGTGAAATTAATCTGCTCTGAACTAATTTGTTATTCTTAATAACCCACAATTTCCCCGCTGACAAAACTTAGGGAAATTGTGTTTCATATTGGGCGGGTTGAAAAAGAACCCAATGTTAGATGAACTCTGTTTTCCTATGTTTTAGATAGATGATAGTGGCTTCGAGACGGGAGCGGGATTTAAGTTTTTTCAATAAGTTACGGGTATGAACTTTCACAGTCTCTTCTGAAATAAACAGGAAGTCAGCAATTTCTTTATTTGTCATTCCTTCTGCAATTTCTTTTAAGACATCTAATTCCCGCTTGGTTAATTTTGATAAAGGGTCGACATAAAGATGGCGGGTAGATAAATATTGATAAACTTTTTCACTGAACACCGCATGACCATCCGCCGCTTTTTTTATGTTGTTCAACAGAGAAACAAGTTCGATATCCTTTAATAAATAGCCATTAGCCCCGGCATCAACGGCATCATAAATATCACTGCGATGATCTGAATCAGAAAGTACCAAAATATAGGAATCAAGGCCCTTGCGCCGGAGAGATTTAATCGTATCAATTCCTGAAAGACCATAGATATTCAGATCCATCAAAATAATGTCTGGTTTTATCTGGCAAGCGATATTAATTGCATCTTCACCATTGTCAGTTTCGGCAGTCACAATGAGTTCCCGTTCCAATTCAATCAACCCTTTTAAGCCGTGACGAATGATAGGATGATCATCGACTATCATGACTGAATGATTATGCATGTTCTTTCTCCCATATAGAAATGCAGATTTTATGTTTAATAAAACATAAAAGACAGAGCTCTGCTTTATGTTAAATTGCTGTGTGATTTTTATGGAGTATATTGAATCATCATTAATGAGATTCTGAAAATATATCCTGATATAAAAAGAGAAATATCGCAAACAGGTTTAACCATTCAGGTGAAATGAAATTCACTTTCATAAGAAAATGTGTTTCCTTAATTGCTGATAATTTTCTAAATAAACTGAGGTTAATATTTTATAGATTAAATTTTGTTTTTGTAAACTTATTTTAAATGCTGACTTTAAAATACTTGTTTAATTAATTTATCAGTTCATTAATGAGGAATAAAATACCTCTCTATAGGTATCATTAGGTTCCTGTCTATATCATGTTGGTTAACATCAAATCATGACTAGCTTACTTTTTGTTCTTGGGTTTTTGCGGGTTATAAACAAAATAATGCTACTGACATCATGATTTAACTTCCCGTAACTATTATACTGAGCAAATTTTCACTTCGATATGACGCGTAAAGGATCAAATAATGGACGAAAAACTAAAACAAAGTGCGCTTGATTTCCATGAATTTCCACAGCCGGGGAAAATCACGGTGACTCCGACTAAGCCACTGACAACTCAACGTGATTTGGCACTCGCGTATTCACCGGGTGTCGCAGCCCCTTGCCTTGCAATAGCAGAAGATCCTTTGGCGGCGTATAAATATACTGCGCGTGGTAATCTTGTTGCGGTTATTTCCAACGGCACGGCGGTCTTGGGATTGGGCAACATTGGCGCATTAGCCGGTAAACCGGTGATGGAAGGCAAGGGCGTTCTGTTCAAGAAATTTTCGGGCATTGATGTTTTTGACATCGAAGTAGATGAAACCCATCCTGACAAACTCATTGATATCATTGCGGCGCTGGAACCGACCTTCGGTGGCATTAACCTTGAAGATATCAAAGCCCCGGAATGCTTCTATATTGAGCAGAAGCTCCGTGAGCGCATGAAAATTCCGGTATTCCATGATGATCAGCACGGGACAGCCATTATCTGTACCGCTGCGGTATTGAATGGCTTGCGGGTTGTTAACAAAGATATCAGCCAGGTACGCATGGTTGTATCGGGTGCTGGCGCTGCTTCGATAGCCTGTATGAACCTGCTGGTGGCTTTGGGGCTGAAACGTGAAAATATTGTCGTTTGTGACTCGAAAGGGGTTATCTATCGGGGTCGCGAAGAGAATATGGAAAAAACCAAAGCGGATTATGCGATTGAAGATAATGGCAGCCGTACATTGGCCGATGTGATCCCGGAGGCTGATATTTTCCTCGGTTGTTCAGGGCCGGGCGTATTGACACAGGACATGGTGAAAACCATGGCGCCTGCTCCGTTGATTATGGCATTAGCCAATCCGGAACCGGAAATCCTGCCGCCATTGGCAAAAGCCGTTCGCCCTGATGCCATTATCTGTACTGGCCGCTCTGATTTTCCTAATCAGGTGAATAATGTCCTGTGCTTCCCATTCATTTTCCGTGGCGCACTGGATGTTGGGGCGACCACCATCAATGAAGAGATGAAACTTGCCTGTGTACACGCTATCGCAGATTTGGCGCTGGCTGAACAAAGTCAGGAAGTCGCCTCCGCTTATGGCGATCAGGATCTGTTTTTTGGCCCGGACTACATTATTCCGAAACCCTTTGATCCCCGCCTGATTGTAAAAATCGCTCCGGCCGTCGCGAAAGCAGCGATGGAATCCGGCGTTGCAACACGGCCTATTAGCGATTTCGGGGCATATGTTGAGAAACTCAATGAGTTTGTCTATAAAACTAACCTGTTCATGAAACCGATCTTTTCTCAGGCGAAAAAAGAGAAAAAACGCATTGTGTTGGCAGAAGGGGAAGATATCCGCGTACTGCATGCCACACAAGAGCTGGTTTCCCTTGGATTGGCATTCCCTATCCTGATTGGTCGTCCCAGTGTGATTGAAATGCGGATTAAGAAGCAGGGTCTGCATATTGAAGCCGGTAAAGATTTCGAAGTTGTGAACAATGAAAATGACCCGCGTTTCAAAGAATACTGGCAAGAATATTATCAAATAATGAAACGTCGTGGCGTTTCTCAGGAACAGGCTCGCCGGACAGTGATTGGCGATCCAACCTTGATCGGGGCCATCATGGTTCATCGTGGTGAAGCCGATGGCTTGATTTGTGGCACGGTTGGCAGCTACAGCGAACATTACCAAGTGGTGAAAGATGTCTTTGGTTTCCGCCAGGGGGTACATACCGCAGGTGCCATGAATGCCCTGATGTTGCCGATGGGAAATACTTTTATTGCGGATACTTATGTCAATGAAGATCCCAGCCCAGAAGAACTGGCAGAAATTACGCTGATGGCGGCTGAAACTGTTCGTCGTTTCGGTATTGAACCTAAAGTGGCCTTATTATCGCGCTCAAGTTTTGGCTCTGCTGATTGTGATTCTGCGCGAAAAATGCGTAAGACACTGGAATTGGTTCAACAAATGGCTCCCTCACTTGAAATTGACGGTGAAATGCACGGCGATGCGGCTTTGATGGAAAGCATCCGCCGGGATATCATGCCGGACAGCCCACTGAAAGGTTCTGCAAATTTGTTGATCATGCCAAATATGGAAGCCGCCCGTATCAGCTATAACTTACTGCGTGTCACGAGTTCGGATGGCGTCACTGTCGGGCCAGTCTTGATGGGCGTGGCAAAACCGGTTCATATCCTGACCCCGATTGCCTCGGTGCGTCGTATCGTGAATATGGTGGCATTGGCGGCGGTTGAAGCACAAACCCATCCTCTCTAAATGATGTCTGTGATTGTCCTGATCCTGCCGTGAGATTGGGATGAAATTGTGAACTTCCCTGTTAAGTCTATGCTTAACAGGGTATTTTTATTTGTAAACGATTCTCATTATCTATAATATGCGGGCAATTTTTCTTTAATAATGAATAAATATGAAAACATCTACCTGCATAAAATCGACTTTCTTAGCGTGTTCCCTGTTACTGGGTGGCTGTGCCGTAGCGCCAAACACGGCGCAAAATACCTCTAAAGAGGCACTTCAAGTCCTGCCTGCTGAATTAATGCAATCCGGTGCGGTGCTGGATATGAAAACCGGAAAGACCATAACGCCTGATGAACTGCTTGAACAATTGGCGAGCTTTCCCCGGGTTATTGTGGGTGAAAAACATGATAACCCTTACCATCATCAGATCGAGTTATGGTTGGTGCAACAACTGGGGGAAAAACGTCCTCATGGTTCCGTATTACTGGAAATGATTAGCCCGGACCAACAAGAAAAGGTTAATAAAGTTAAAAACTGGTTACAGGGTAACCCGATTGTCAGGGATGAGCGAGTCCAGAAATTATTGGCGTGGAATCAGGGGTGGCCGTGGAAATGGTATGGCGACTTGGTTATGGAACTGATGAAAGCCCCTTACCCATTGTTGGCGGCAAATTTGGATCGCCATGAAATTGATCAGGCATACAAAAATCACAGGGCAGGAGACAGAACCCCGCTGGTTCCTGATGATGTGAAAAAGCGCCTCGAAATAACCATTAAAAATTCTCATGGTGGAAACATCGACGACCAACACCTCTCTGCGATGACTCAGATTCAGCAACTGCGTGATCAGCGAATGGCAGAACAGTTAGTTAAAGCGCCCGCTCCGGCGTTGTTATTTGCAGGCGGATATCATGCGGTAAAAGCGATGGGTGTTCCTCAGCATGTGAAAAAAATAGCGCCGGATGAAAAAATGGTTGTCTTTGTCATTGCAGAAAAAGGGGTATCTTTGAACAACGAATATGCTGATTTTGTCTGGTTTACGCCAAAAGTGAGCGAAAATGTAACCAAATGAGGGTAAGTATCACAAGGATGTGATTAATAAATAAAAATAGTTTTCATTTATATATTGAATTGATTATCATTCATCTCCATTCATTATTGACATAATGTGCTATAAGAGATGTTGACGTATACCGCTTATCAAAATGCTCACACGGGTCATGTGGCAAAATCCTTTCTCGCTGCGATCACACTTCATGCTTTGTTGGTGGGCTGGCTCGTCTACAAACCAAAGGATGTTGATATCGAGGAGTTTCTTCCCCCGCCTGCGGTGATGGTGGAACTTTCAACGCAGACAGAAGCAATACAAAAAATACAAAAACAGCCAGTTGGCATTGATCAACAGCTTTCTGTTACCAGTAAGCAGCAGGAGAGCAAAGTGGATGAAATCAATGTGCCTAAATTGGACGTGAATGAAAACGCCTTGCTTTTGGTCAATAAACAGAAAAAAAAGCAGAAAGAACAAGATGTACTGAAAAAAACACAGCCCGTTAAACGAGTAAAAACAAAAGAGCAGGAAAGTGAGAAGTCTCGCAGTAGCGCGGCACCCACCACCAGTAATGCAACGGCTGATAATGTCACTGTTCGCACAGCGGCATCCTATGAAAGTAATTCTGATGCCATTGCCGACGCTAAAGCCATCTGGCAGGCAGAAGTCAGCGGTCACTTAAATCGTTATAAAAAATACCCGGAAGATGCCCAGAGAAGAAAACGGACAGGGCGTCCGGTGGTGAAATTTACGGTTAATCAATCGGGAACGTTGATTGACAGTGAATTGGCACGACGTTCAGGAACTAACTCACTAGACAGGGAAGCCAGGATGGTGCTGGAAAGGGCGCAGCCTTTACCTAAGCCACCCGACGTCATTTTAACTCATGGCAGGGTGACGGTTGAACTGCCAATAGATTTTTATTTATCCCAATAAAAATACAGGATGGATGGCATGTCACAGTATAAAACGGCTTTTCCCCCCGATACGAAAGAGCCAAATAATAAAAAGATAATGTGTAACCAAAAGACAGCTTTTAATAAGGTTATGCACGGTAAAAGAGTGATGCTTGGCTTTTTGCTGGGTGGTAGTTTATTCAGTTACAGTTTTGCTACTAGCGCAATGGAGGAAAAAATGGTGCCGCCTACGGCCACAAAGCAGCCACATAAAATGGAGATGCACGAAGATGTTCGTGTTGATAACTATTATTGGCTGCGTGACGACAAGCGTCAGGATAAAAACGTTATTGATTATTTAACGGCTGAAAATCAGTATACCGAACAGATGCTGAAATCGGGTCAGGCATTGCGTGAAACCCTGTATAAAGAAATGACTGACAGAATGAGTAAAGAAGATCAGTCCGTTCCTTATACCTATAATGGGTATGTCTATCGTACCGTTTACGAGGCAGGAAAAGAGTTTCCAATCTATCAGCGTAAGCCGGTGGATAATTCAACCGATTGGCAGATTATGGTTGATGGCAATGAGCGGGCAAAAGGCCATAAATTTTATCAAATGGGTGGATTTGCCGTGACGCGGGATAACAAGCGCATTGCTATAGCAGAAGATACCCAAGGGCGCCGTAACTACCAGATCTCATTTAAAAATTTTGATGGTGACTGGCAAAGCAATAAGATAGAAAATAATGTCATAGAAAACACGTCCGGCAATATTTTGTGGGCAAATGATGGCGAAACCTTGTTTTATGTGCGCAGAGATCCACAAACGTTGCTGCCTTATCAGTTATTCCGCCATCAATATGGCACGGATACCAAGCAGGATAAAAAAGTCTATCAGGAAAAAGATGATCGATTCTATTTGTCGATTTCTGAAAGCACTTCGCTTGACTATATTTTGATCTCAAGTGGCAGTTATTCAAGCTCAGAATATCGACTGATCGATGCCAATAATCCGCAGTCGGAACCGCAGGTTTTCTCTGCCCGTCAGGCAGGGCGTGAGTATGATCTCGACCATTTCCGTGGGCAATTTTATATTCGTTCTAACCATGAAAACCCTTTGTTTGGTTTATATCGGGCGGAGGCTATCAATAAGCCGTGGGAAACCGTCATTGCGCCACAAGAAAACACGGATCTGGAAAATTTCGCCCTGTTCAATAATTGGTTGATTGTACAGGAACGGACTAAAGGATTGTCATCAATCCGTCAGATTGATTGGAAAACTCAGCAGGAAAAACGGGTCCAATTTGATGATCCGGCATATATGGCTTCGCTGGGTTATAACCCAGAACCCGATACCCATGTATTGCGCTATCGTTATTCATCCATGACAACGCCAAGTTCGGTATTCCAGTGGAATATGCAGACGGGTGAACGCGAATTGTTGAAGCAGCAGGAAGTGAAAGGGTTCAACAAAGCACATTATGCAAGCCAGCGTATTTGGGTCAAAGCCCGTGATGGCGTGGACGTTCCGGTTTCTTTGGTCTACCGCAAATCGTTATTCAAGCAAGGGGAAAACCCGATCCTGATTTACGGCTATGGTTCTTATGGCATCAGCATGGACCCTTATTTTAGCTCTGCGCTACTGAGCTTGCTGGATCGTGGCTTTGTCTATGCCTTAGTGCATGTCCGAGGAGGTGGCGATCTGGGTAAGAATTGGTACTTGCAAGGTAAAATCAAAAACAAGATGAACAGCTTCCATGATTTTATTGATGCAACCAAGACACTGATTGCTGATGGCTATGGGAACAGCAAACGGGTTTATGCAGAAGGTGGCAGTGCGGGTGGGTTATTAATGGGTACGGTGATTAATCAGGCTCCGGAATTATACCGGGGAGTGATTGCAAAAGTGCCTTTTGTGGATGCTTTGACCACCATGCTCGATCCCTCCATTCCATTGACAACGGGTGAATATGAAGAGTGGGGTAATCCTAATAATAAAGAAGATTACTTGCGTATTAAATCTTATAGCCCTTATGACAATATTCAACATCAGCGCTATCCCCATTTGTTGGTTACAACAGGCTTGCATGATTCTCAGGTGCAATATTGGGAGCCGGCAAAGTGGGTGGCTAAATTAAGAGAAATGAAACAGGGCAACAGTCTCTTATTATTGGAGACGAATATGGATACCGGACACGGCGGAAAAACCGGTCGTTTTAATCGTATCAATGATATTGCCTTTGATTATAGTTTCTTATTAATGTTAGATGATGCTAAAACGTATTTTCCAGAATTAGAAGATTAATAAAAATAGCGAGTTATTACCAAGGTGCTGATAATTTTTATCAGCGCCGTGGATATTTTATTCTCAAATTTGAGAAGCAATGTGAACAATAATAAACATTATTTAATTTAATGGGATGATATTAATGAAAACTGTGGCAAAAATAGCTGGAGCCAGCGCAATGTTGATTGGGCTTCAGGGGATCGCTTATGCTGAAAACGCAGATGACAACAAAAAAGAAAAAGTCGTTCGGTTCAGCAGTCTGAAAGTTTCAGGTGCTCAGGATAATAATAATGCTCCTCAGATTGAGGCAATGGAAAAACCGGGTGCTTATAGTTCTGTGGGCGAAGATAATAAATTGGAGTCCGTGGATAGTATATTACGTAGCTTGCCGGGGACTTATACTCAGATGGATGCGAGTCAGGGGCAAGGGATCGTCAGTGTTAATATCCGTGGCTTAAGTGGTTTTGGCCGTGTCAATATGATGGTGGATGGGGTTAGCCAGAGTTTTTATGGTTCTTCACCCAGTGAATTTGCACATGGATCTCAGCCTTATAGTCAATTTGGTGCCTTGGTTGATCCCAATTTTATTGTTCGTGTTGACGTTGCCCGAGGGCAAGCTGATGGTTCTGATTCTGTCAATGCCTTAGTTGGAAGTGCCAATTTCCGTACCCTTGGTGTTGATGATGTTGTATTCGAAGGCAATAAAGCAGGAGTTCGTACTAAATGGACCTATGGTAACAATGGTGCCGGCCGAAGTGGCATGATGGCGGTTGCAGGAAAAACACAGGCATTCAGTCCAGAAGGTTCTTTGGGCGCTTTATTTGCTTTTAGTGGTCACAATATTGAAGCTCATTATAGAAATGCTGACGGTGTCAGTAGTGAAAAGTTTGGTACAAGCAAAACATTTAAACAAAAACCTAACTCCCAATTGATGAAACTAAATATTAAACCCAATGATTTTCATGACTTGGAGTTTAGTAGTCGTCTTTACCATAATAAGTTTAACAAGCGTCATATTGATAATTATGATTATTATTTGAAATATCACTACACTCCATTTACTGAATTGGTTGATACCAATGTTATGCTTACTACCAGCAATGGTCAACAGAGTTATCAAAGTGAGTCGGTGGGAGTTTTTGATAAAAGTGAAGCAAAAAATAAATCCAATTCTATCAATATAAAAAATACCAGCCGATTTAATTATGGTGACACTGACTTTGCATTCACTCTAGGTGGTAAATGGATGCGAACTGAATATAGTAAAGAAATAAAAACCAGGTCGAAGAATGAAAAAGAAGACATGCAAATAAAGGAAAATAATGCTTTTGCGCCAAGTGGTAAGCAAGATATAACTAGTATTTATGGTGGTTTGAAAATTGAACGCAGTATTTATACTGCTAATCTGGGATTGAATTATCTAGATTATAGTGTCAAAGGATTAAAACCAGCTTGTGAAGATCGTGTGAGTTGTTTTCCACAAGGAGAAGCACAATTAAATTTAAAAGAGAGTGGGTTTAATCCAAATATCTTATTGTCAGCAGAAATAATTCCTGAATTTCAACCGTTTATAAGTTATACCCATTCAATGCGAGCGCCCAATGCTCAGGAAATTTTTCAATCCAATGACAGTGGTACTTCTATTAATCCATTCTTGAAAGGAGAGAAAGCGGATACATATCAGATTGGATTTAATAGCTATCGTCCAAATTTAATTGTGGATGAAGATGTTTTTCGCCTGAAAGTAACGTTATTCCATACCAAAATTAAAAATTACATCAGTAATGATCATTATATGCTTTGTACTGGAAAGAAATTATGTAAACTTGATGGAAAATTATCGGCTGAAGAAGAGCGTGCACTTGATGTAAATGTTTCTACTTATATCTATACCAATAGTTTGACGCCAGTAACTATGAAGGGTTATGAGATTTCTGCTAATTATGATGCAGGTATGTTTTATAGCTCATTGACATATAGCCAGCAAAAAACACAGCAACCGACATCATTATCGGCGCATTATTTTGGCGCAAGTCCTGAATCCCAATTACCAGAACGTTATTTAACACTGGATACGGGAGTTCGTTTTTTGGATGAAAAATTTCGGATAGGAACCATTATGAAATATACTGGTCAATCTTATCATCAGAGCCCTAATGATGATAGAGATGATGACAACCAAATTATAATGGAAAAATCAGATAAAATTCCAATGATCGTTGATCTATATGGTGATTATCAGGTTAACAAAAATTTATCAGTTAAATTGTCAGTTCAAAACTTAACTAATAAAAACTATTCTGACGCATTGAACCGTATGAATTCGTCGCCAATCATGGGGGATCAAGACACTAAAACTCAAACCGCCCGTGGCCGAACCTACGTTATGGGAGCAGAAATTCGTTTCTAATGGGGTTTTAAGTTTAAATAGGCTGATAAAAATAGCGGTGAAAATTCACCGCTATATTTTTAACAGAGACATAGGGAATTCACTAGATGATATCTGATAAATGGAAAGTAATTACATAAAAGATAGCAAAATAATTAACTGATTTTGAAAAAAAACATGGTGTGGTTAATTACTCATCTCATGAGAGAATAGTCTGTCTAATGCTATTAAAATAGCTGCTGTTATACTTGCTATACATAGGGTTATAATACTCATTGTATTATAAGATATAACGCCATGTTTCTTTAATATTTTAAATATGTCTTTAAGTAGATTTGAAATATCTTTAATGCTTTTGTTGATATCTTCCAATGTCTGACGACTAATAGCCAAGTCTGTTGTTACCTTTGTTAATTCGTTCATAATGTCCTCGCTATGTAATTCTGTGTGTAATAATCCCAAACTGACCGTGGTGTGACCTACGTTATTGGAGCAGGAATTCGTTTCTGATTAGGTTTTAATAATCAGATAAATAGCGGTGAATTTTCACCGCTATTTTTTAACAGAGACATATGGAAACTGCTAGGTGATATCTGATAAATAGAAACTAAGTGTATAAAAAATATCAAAATGATTAACCTCTTTTGAAAAATCCATGGCGTGGTTAATTATTCTTGTTTTGGAGTGAATATATTGTTTAATATAATATTAATGGCTGTTACTATAGCATCTAAGGAATCATTTACATTATTCATTGCGCTATAAGATATAATATTATATCGCTCTAATATCCCAAATATACTTTTAAGTATATCAGCAATGGCTCTAATAATTTTTTTGATATTCTCAAGTTTATGACGAGAAATAGCTACGTATGTTGTTACATTTGTTAATTCGTTCATGGTTTCCTCACTATATAATTCTATGTGTAATGTGATTGTTTGTCAAAATATAATGCGGATGAAAAATTCAATATCACGATAAAATAAAGGGTGATATGTAATCATAAATAATAATAGGATTTAAAGTATATTTATTTATTCCTTACAAGGGAAGTAACCACTCTAAAAAATGCACTAGAGTGGTTATTTATTTTATGGGGTTGGATTAATAAACAAGTCATTAAGAATTTTGTCGCCACCTTCAGTCAGTGCAGTCAGAATTGCTTTTGCAATTTCCTTCTTTTTTTTACATCTTCTGTTGGGTGGGCATCATATATTGCGTTAACTATTGCCAGCGCTAGACTATTGAGACTATCCCAAGTACCTTTGATCGCAGTCCAAAAGTCTTTACCATAAGGTTCTTTTGTTTCTTGTGTGGTTAATTCTGTCATAATATCCTCACTATTTAATGTTGTGTGTAATATAATTAATCAATAATCTGATGATCGTCAGCCAGAAAAGATATAATAGCTTTGTGATAGATGGAAAATATTAAGTTTTAGACAGAGGGAAGCAAAATAACTAATTAAAATAAACCACAGAGAATAATAAATTAATGCCACTTGGTTAAATCATTTCCCTACGTAATTAAGTATAGAATAGAAAATTATCTCATCAACCAATAAAATGAGAAAAAAGTGGGCTAGGGGAAAAAGTTAACGTAAGCATTTAATTAATCCCCAAATATTTCGCGTTAATTTTATTTCTTTTTCTTGATGTCTTCTTTTACCTGCGTCACCTGACTCTCAACCCAGCCATCCTGCAACCGCGTTTTCAGCCTATCACCTGCTTTTACCTGCTTAATTTGCTTCAATAATTTTCCGTCAGATGTTTCACTGATACTGTAACCACGACTTAACGTTGCCAGCGGGCTGACCGCCTCCATTCGTGAACAGGAAACAGCAAATTTTTCCCGATAACGTCCTAGTTGTCGTTCAAGCGCCTGTTTTAAACGGAAATCAAATTGCTGGATAGATTGGCTATAGTGCCGAAGCTCCCGCTCAGGATGGATTTGTAGCAGTCGCTGATTCAATTTCTCATATGAAGTTGCATTCTGTTTCAGACAACGTAACAAACTATCAATCAACCTTTGGCGTAATTCAGCCAAATGATGTTGCTGACGTGCCAGACGTAAATCTGGGTGTTGTTGCCGGAGACGGTGCTGCAATAGATTAAAAATGCGTTGTTTTTGGGCAAAGAAATAATCCAGCGCCATTTCAAGGCGTTGTTGCAAGGATTGAACTTGTCTTAATAACTCTATTTGATTGCGGCTAACCAACTCTGCTGCCGCAGAAGGTGTTGGCGCGCGTAAATCAGCGACAAAATCCGCAATGGTTACATCGGTCTCATGCCCGACGGCACTGACAATGGGAATGCGGCTTTGAAATATTGCCCGTGCAACGTGTTCATCATTGAAGCACCATAAATCTTCCAGTGATCCTCCGCCACGCCCGACAATCAGGATATCACACTCTTGTCGGGCATTTGCCAGTTCGATTGCCCGAATAATCTGCAATGGCGCTTCGGCTCCCTGAACAGCGGTGGGATAAATGACAATGGGCAGGGAAGGATCACGCCGTTTCAGGATATTCAGAATATCGTGCAGGGCTGCGCCACTGGCAGAAGTTATGACACCGAGTCGTTTTGCCGGCGAGGGCAGTGGTTGTTTATGAATTTGATCAAACAAACCTTCGGCGGCGAGTTTTTGTTTCAATATGTCAAACTGCTGTTGCAGCAAACCCTCTCCGGCAGGTTGAATACTTTCCACAATCAGTTGATAGTCACCGCGCGGCTCATACAGGGTAATCTGTGCCCGAACCAACACCTGCTGACCATTTTGTGGACGAAATGTTGCCCGCAGATTGTGACTTCGAAACATGGCAGCACGAATTTGTGCCCGTTCATCTTTTAATGTGAAATACCAATGCCCTGACGATGGCTGAGAAAAATTGGACATTTCGGCGGACAACCAAATCCTGCCCATTTCCAGCTCCAATAGCTGACGAACAGTCTGATTGAGACGGCTAACAGAAAAAATTCCGGTATTGGCTGGTAGTGACATGTGAGCTAGATCAAATTCCAAAACAAGGACTTAATTGAACGATATTAATCTCATCACATGACTAATCAAGAATTTTTTTCAAAAAATGCTGGAGGCAACCGATTTCGGCCTGTATAATGCCGCGGCAATATTTTATCCCTCTTATTGCTCCATAGCCTGGTGAGATATTGCCCATGTTACGAATTAAAAAAGAAGCATTAACGTTTGACGATGTTTTGTTGGTTCCTGCCCATTCTACAGTCCTGCCCAATACCGCAGATCTGTCCACTCAATTAACCTCTACTATTCGCCTGAACGTACCTATGCTGTCCGCAGCGATGGATACTGTCACGGAATCTTCACTGGCAATCGCACTGGCACAGGAAGGGGGCATTGGCTTCATTCACAAAAATATGTCAATCGAGCGTCAGGCTGAAGAAGTCAGCCGAGTGAAGAAGCACGAAAGCGGTGTTGTTACCGATCCGGTTACTGTCACGCCACAGACAACCCTGCGTGAAGTCCATGAACTGACCGAACGTAATGGTTTCGCGGGTTACCCGGTGGTCACAGAAGCGAACGAATTGGTGGGTATTATTACTGGCCGTGATGTGCGTTTCGTTACCGACCTGGATCAGCCAGTAACTGCGGTGATGACGCCTAAAGAACGTCTGGTGACGGTAAGAGAAGGCGAAGCCCGTGAAGTTGTCTTGCAGAAAATGCACGAACAACGTGTTGAGAAAGCCCTGGTTGTTGATGATAACTTCCATTTGCTCGGCATGATTACGGTGAAAGATTTCCAGAAAGCCGAACGTAAGCCAAACGCCTGTAAAGATGAGCAGGGCCGTCTGCGTGTCGGTGCTGCGGTTGGTGCCGGTGCGGGTAACGAAGAGCGTGTTGATGCATTGGTCGCTGCGGGTGTAGATGTACTGCTTATTGACTCTTCCCACGGCCATTCTGAAGGTGTTTTGCAGCGTATCCGTGAAACCCGCGCTAAATATCCTGATTTGCAAATTATCGGGGGTAACGTGGCGACGGGCGAAGGTGCCAAGGCGCTGATGGAAGCGGGTGTGAATGCCGTTAAAGTCGGTATCGGCCCAGGTTCTATTTGTACAACCCGTATCGTGACAGGGGTGGGTGTTCCGCAAATCACTGCCATTGCAGATGCGGTTGAAGCGCTGGAAGGAACAGGCGTTCCTGTGATTGCAGATGGTGGCATCCGTTTCTCTGGTGACATTGCTAAAGCCATTGCGGCGGGTGCAGCCTGTGTGATGGTCGGCTCCATGCTGGCAGGGACAGAAGAATCTCCGGGTGAAATCGAACTGTATCAAGGTCGTTCATTTAAATCTTATCGCGGCATGGGTTCTCTGGGCGCAATGTCCAAAGGCTCTTCTGACCGTTACTTCCAGACGGATAACGCAGCGGACAAACTGGTGCCAGAAGGTATCGAAGGCCGTGTAGCTTATAAGGGCCTGCTGAAAAGTATCGTTCACCAGCAAATGGGTGGCCTGCGCTCTTGTATGGGTCTGACGGGTTGTGCAACCATTGATGAACTGAGAACTAAAGCCGAATTCGTTCGTATCAGTGGTGCCGGTATTCAGGAAAGTCACGTCCATGATGTGACGATCACCAAAGAATCACCCAACTACCGTTTAGGTCTGTAATTTATTTAGCGTGGCCCGTCTATCGGGCCACTGACTTTTTTATCTATTTTTTATTGCCACTTGTTTTTGGAACTCACCTCAAATGACAACTAATATCCATCAGCATCGCATTCTGATCCTTGATTTTGGTTCGCAATACACTCAGCTTATTGCCCGCCGCATTCGTGAAATTGGTGTTTATTGTGAACTTTGGACATGGAATGTCACTGAAGAGCAAATCCGCGAATTTAACCCGAGTGGGATTATCCTTTCTGGTGGGCCAGAGAGCACGACGGAACACAATAGCCCGCGTGCGCCGGAATACGTTTTCAATGCAGGTGTACCTGTGTTGGGTATCTGCTATGGTATGCAAACCATGTCTATGCAGTTGGGCGGACAGGTTTCTAATTCTGATGAGCGTGAATTTGGTTATGCTCAGGTTGAAATCAAGAATGATTGTGCGCTATTCCGCGATATTCAGGACGCTCTGAGTGAGGCCGGCAAACCGCTGCTGGATGTATGGATGAGTCATGGTGATAAAGTGACGGCGATCCCCGCTGATTTCACCACTATTGCCAGCACGGATACTTGCCCGTTCGCCATTATGGCCAATGATGAAAAACGTTTTTATGGCGTGCAATTCCACCCAGAAGTAACTCACACTCATCAGGGTCTGAATATCCTGAAACGCTTTGTGCTGGATATCTGTCAATGTGAGGCGCTGTGGACACCCGCCTCTATCATTGACGATATCGTAGAGCGTCTGCGTGCGCAGATTGGTGATGATCAGGTTATTCTGGCCCTGTCTGGCGGTGTGGATTCCTCTGTCACCGCACTCCTGTTGAACCGTGCGATTGGCAAGCGCCTGACTTGTGTCTTCGTAGACAACGGCCTGCTGCGTTTGAACGAAGCGGATCAGGTGATGGAAATGTTTGCCGGTAAATTTGACCTGAACATCATCCATGTTAAAGCAGAAGACCGTTTCTTGTCTGCCTTGGCGGGAATTGATGAACCCGAGGCCAAGCGCAAAGCCATTGGTCACGTCTTTATTGATGTATTTGATGAAGAAGCCTCTAAACAAACGCAGGTCAATTGGCTGGCACAGGGCACCATTTACCCGGATGTTATCGAATCCGCAGCATCTGCAACTGGCAATGCCCATGTGATTAAATCTCACCACAATGTGGGTGGCCTGCCAGAAGATATGAAACTGGGTCTGGTTGAACCGCTGAAAGAGTTGTTCAAAGACGAAGTTCGTCGTATCGGTTTGGAGTTGGGACTGCCCTATGAGATGCTCTATCGCCACCCGTTCCCGGGTCCGGGCTTGGGCGTTCGCGTGTTGGGCGAAGTGAAGAAAGAGTATTGTGATTTGCTGCGTCGTGCCGACGCCATCTTTATTGAAGAGCTGCATGCCGCCGACCTGTACCATAAAGTGAGTCAGGCATTTACCGTATTCCTGCCGGTTCGTTCTGTCGGGGTTATGGGCGATGGACGTAAATACGACTGGGTTGTTTCCCTGCGTGCGGTAGAAACCATTGACTTTATGACTGCTCACTGGGCGCATTTGCCCTATGATTTCCTGGGGCGGGTATCGAACAGGATCATTAATGAAGTGGATGGTATTTCGCGGGTCGTCTATGACATCAGCGGTAAGCCCCCTGCGACGATTGAGTGGGAATGATTTAACACTTCCCCAAGCCTCACCAAATCATCATAATTTTCTGATTAAGGCCCTGTTTTCAGGGTCTTTTTGTTTATAGCTGAAACCAAAATAAGAAATTTTGCCGCTTACTCTGCCATAGCTTTAATGGGGGAATTTCTCCCTTTTAATACGAAAGGCGTGGAAAGAGGACTAAAATGTGTCCGGAAGTCCTTGATCACAACAGATTCAAAATGATTAGAACACCTTTACTCGGTATAATACTGGGCTGATTATGGGCCAAGGCCATTCAAAAACGAATTAAAAGTGGAGTTTCACAATGACAAGTACCCAACAACGCGCCGAACTACAGCGTCAAATCTGGCAAATTGCCAATGATGTGAGAGGTTCAGTTGATGGCTGGGATTTCAAACAGTATGTATTAGGTACGCTGTTTTATCGCTTTATAAGTGAAAACTTTGCAAACTATATTGAAGGCGGTGATGAGAGTATCAACTATGCTGAGCTTTCAGATGATGTTATCACTGACGATATTAAAGATGATGCCATTAAAACTAAAGGCTATTTTATTTACCCAAGCCAGCTGTTTACTAATATTGCCGCAAATGCTAATAAAAATGATAATTTAAACAAAGACTTAAATTCAATTTTTGTCGCTATTGAAAGCTCAGCCAGCGGCTACCCATCTGAAGCCGAGATTAAGGGGCTTTTTGCCGATTTTGACACCACCAGTAACCGTTTAGGTAATACCGTTAAAGACAAAAACACCCGCTTAGCCGCTGTATTAAAAGGTGTGGCAGGGCTTCAATTTGGTCAGTTTGAAAATAACAAGATTGATCTATTTGGTGATGCTTACGAGTTTTTAATCTCCAATTACGCTGCTAATGCAGGTAAATCAGGCGGTGAATTTTTTACACCACAACACGTGTCCAGGCTAATCGCTCAGCTCGCCATACACGGGCAAACCAGCGTGAATAAAATATATGATCCAGCCGCTGGTTCGGGCTCACTGCTGTTACAAGCCAAAAAACACTTCGATGCCCACATTATTGAAGACGGTTTCTTTGGTCAGGAGATTAACCATACCACCTATAACCTTGCGCGTATGAATATGTTTTTGCACAACATTAACTACGACAAGTTTAATATTATGTTGGGTAACACCTTAACCGAACCGCATTTTGGTGATGACAAACCGTTCGATGCCATCGTCTCTAATCCACCGTATTCGGTGAAATGGATTGGCAGCGATGATCCAACGCTAATCAACGATGAACGTTTTGCTCCCGCTGGTGTATTAGCGCCAAAGTCTAAAGCCGACTTTGCCTTTGTACTGCACGCATTGAGTTACTTATCCAGCAAAGGCCGCGCAGCGATTGTTTGCTTCCCGGGTATTTTTTACCGCGGTGGAGCTGAGCAAAAGATCCGCCAATATCTGGTAGATAACAACTATGTTGAAACCGTGATCTCATTAGCACCCAATCTGTTTTTTGGCACAACCATTGCTGTAAACATTCTTGTGCTGTCTAAACACAAAACCGACACCACTACTCAGTTTATTGATGCAAGCACTCTGTTTAAAAAAGAAACCAATAACAACATACTTACCGATAATCATATCGAACAAATTATGCAGGTGTTTGATAGCAAAGCTGATATTGAACATTTGGCAAAATCAGTCAGTTTTGAAGCCATCGCCGCTAACGATTACAATCTGTCGGTGAGTAGTTATGTAGAAGCCAAAAACAATCGTGAAGAGATTGATATTACAAAACTCAATGCTGAACTAAAGACTACCGTCAAAAAAATCGACCAGCTGCGGGCAGATATTGATGCCATTGTTGCTGAGATTGAAGGCACGGAGAATAAGGCATGAGCAACATGAGCTTTATGGAAAAACTGCTTGATGGCGTTGAGGTGGAATGGATGGCCTTGGGTATGGTAACGAAATATGAACAACCGGCCAAATATCTTGTTAAATCAACTAACTACAGTGACGACTTTGAAATTCCAGTATTAACAGCAGGTAAGACTTTTATCCTTGGATATACAGATGAAACGGATGGTATTTATAAAGCGTCAGAAACTCCTGTTATTATTTTTGATGATTTTACAACGGCAAATAAGTGGGTTGATTTTGATTTTAAAGCCAAATCATCAGCAATGAAAATGATTTCATCAGCAGATGAGTTTAAGTCCCTATCTAAATACATTTATTATTGGTTGAATACATTGCCTAGTGAATTAGTTGACGGTGATCACAAACGTCAATGGATTAGCAATTTTTCAAACAAGAAAATCCCCATCCCACCCCTCGACATTCAAACCGAAATCGTCCGCATTTTGGACACCTTTACCGAGCTTACCGCTGAGCTTACCGCTGAACTTACCGCACGCAAAAAACAGTACAACTATTATCGCGACCAGTTGTTAAGTTTTGAAGAAGGTGAGGTGGAGTGGAAGACTTTGGGGGAAATTGGTGAATTTATTCGTGGCAAACGTTTTACTAAAGCTGATTATGTGGAACACGGTATAAGCGTTATCCACTACGGTGAAATTTATACACAGTATGGTGTATCAACCAGTCATGCGCTTTCAAAAGTTAGCCCTGAAATGGCAACGACTTTACGCTATGCAGAGCCGGGGGACGTTGTGATAACCGATGTTGGAGAAACAGTTGAGGATGTAGGCAAAGCTGTTGCGTGGATCGGAAATGAAAAAGTAGCTATTCATGATCACTGTTATGCTTTCCGTCATGCGATGAATCCGAAATTTGTTTCCTATTGTATGCAAACAACTCCATTTATTGCTGAGAAAGCAAAATATGTTGCTCGAACCAAAGTCAACACATTGTTGATTAATGGGTTTGCAAAAATATCTATCCCAGTTCCATCCATTGAAGAACAGAATCGTCTTGTCGGCATCCTAGATAAATTCGACACCTTAACCAGCTCCATCAGTGAAGGTTTGCCGCGTGAAATTGAATTGCGTCAAAAACAATACGAATATTATCGCGATCTGCTATTGAGTTTCCCCAAACCAGAGGTAGAAGCATAATATGAGCAAAACGCTAACGGAAATAGCCCAGCAGCTAAAAGATACCAACAAAAAAGTACAACTGATCTATGCCTTTAATGGTACGGGTAAAACCCGGCTTTCGCGGGAATTTAAACAGCTTGTTGCTCCTAAAAATGATAATGATGAAAGTAGCAACAATGAAGAACTATCATTGACGCGTACTAATTTTTTGTATTACAACGCCTTTACCGAGGACTTGTTTTACTGGGATAACGATTTATCTGAGAATACCGAGCCTAAACTCAAAATCCAGCCGAATTCATTTACAGATTGGGTGCTGAAAGATCAGGGGCAAGATCGGAATATCATTGCTAACTTTCAACGCTATACGGATGAAAAATTAACTCCACATTTTAGTGAAAATGGTTCGGAGGTTACATTTTCTTTCGAACGTGGCAATGAAGCACTAACTGAAAATGTTAAAATATCAAAAGGCGAAGAAAGCAACTTTATCTGGAGTATGTTTTACACACTGATTGAGCAAGTAATAAGCGTGTTGAATGTTGCAGAACCCAGTGAGCGAGAAACAGATCAGTTTAATCATTTACAATACGTCTTTATTGATGATCCTGTGAGCTCGTTAGATGAAAACCATTTGATTGAGTTGGCAGTACATCTTGCTCAACTTATTAAATCTAACGAGTCTAGCGTTAAATTCATCATCACGACGCATAACCCTCTTTTCTATAACGTGCTACACAATGAGCTAAACAGTGATGATAAAAGCTATAAAAAGAAATGGTTTGAGAAATACAGGCTGACAAAACATGAAGACAGTACATATCAGCTAGCAATCCAACCTAATGATTCACCATTTTCATATCATCTTTATCTGAAGTCAGAACTCGAAAAAGCCATCGAAAGCGGTCAATTAAGCAAGTATCACTTCAACTTTTTAAGAAATATATTAGAAAAAACCTCTACTTTTCTTGGCTATAAAAAGTGGGGTGATTTATTGCCAAAAACCGATGATGGCAGACCTAATCCTTATGAAGCCAGGATTATTAATATCTCCAGTCATTCAAAACATGCAGGTGAAGAGGTCGCTGAGCTTACGGAAGATGACAAGCGTGTTTTGCGCTATCTGGTTAATGAAATTAATACTATGTACCGCTTCCAACAGGCAGAAGACTAGCGTTAACCAAATTTATAGGTGAAGTATGTACGAATACAAAACGGTTGCTGAATCAAAAAACTTTATCGTACTTGATAAATACATTAAGGAATTACAGCTAAATGAAACCTACCAAAGCGAAGATGATTTAGAACGGGAATTGATCGACGATTTAGTCAGCCAAGGTTATGAATATGTTACCGGCTTAAACACGCCCCAAACAATGTTGGCTAATGTGCAGGCGCAATTGCAGATCCTGAATAATGTTAATTTTTTAGAAAGTGAGTGGCAACGCTTTGTTGAGCAATACTTAGATAAGCCCAACGATAGCAGCATAGACAAAACGCGTAAAATTCATAACGATTATATCTACGACTTTGTTTTTGATGATGGGCATATCGAGAACATCTATCTCGTGGATAAGAAAAACATTGCCCGTAATAAAGTACAAATCATTAAGCAATTCAAGCAAACAGGGGTGCAAGCGAATCGATACGATGTGACCATTTTGGTTAATGGTTTGCCATTGGTACAAATTGAGCTTAAAAAGCGCGGAGTTGCTATCCGTGAGGCCTTTAACCAAGTGCACCGTTACAGTAAAGAAAGCTTTAATACAGAAAACTCTCTGTTTAAATACTTACAGCTTTTTGTGATTTCAAACGGTACAGACACGCGCTATTTTGCCAATACGACCAAGCGTGATAAAAACAGTTTTGATTTCACCATGAATTGGGCCAGATCTGATAATACGCTGATTAAAGAGTTGAAGGATTTTACAGCCACATTTTTTCAGAAAAATACTTTGCTGAATGTGTTAATTCATTATTCTGTATTTGATGTTAGCAATACTTTATTAGTGATGCGCCCCTATCAAATAGCGGCTACTGAACGTATTTTGTGGAAAATTAAAAGTGCGTATCAGGCTAAAAATTGGAGTAATACTGAAAGTGGTGGCTACATTTGGCATACCACGGGGTCGGGAAAAACCTTAACTAGTTTCAAAGCGGCGCGTTTGGCTACTGAGTTGGATTTTATCGATAAGGTGTTTTTTGTGGTCGATCGTAAAGATCTGGATTACCAGACCATGAAAGAATATCAACGTTTTTCGCCTGACAGCGTTAATGGTTCGGAGAGTACCGCAGGGCTAAAACGGAATATTGAAAAAGATGACAATAAAATTATTGTTACTACCATTCAAAAATTTAATAACTTAATAAAAAGTGAAAGCGATTTACCAATATACAATAAGCAAGTCGTGTTTATTTTTGACGAAGCACACCGCAGCCAGTTTGGTGAAGCACAAAAAAACCTAAAGAAGAAATTTAAAAAGTATTATCAATTTGGTTTTACGGGCACGCCAATTTTCCCGCAAAATGCTTTAGGCGCAGATACCACCAGTAGTGTATTTGGCCGAGAATTACATTCGTATGTGATTACCGATGCCATTCGTGATGAAAAAGTGTTGAAGTTTAAAGTTGATTATAACGATGTAAGACCACAGTTTAAGTCCATTGAAACCGAACAAGACGAGAAAAAGTTAACAGCGGCAGAAAACAAGCAAGCTTTTTTACATCCTGTTCGTATTCGTGCAATTTCCCAGTATATTTTAAATAACTTCAGGCAAAAAACACATCGTCTCCAAGCCGGTGGCAAGGGGTTTAATGCCATGTTTGCTGTCAGTAGCGTGGATGCCGCCAAAGCTTATTATGAAGCGTTCAAGCATTTACAAAAAGAGACTAAAGAAAATAAAGCAAATAAAAAACCGCTTAATGTCGCCACTATCTTCTCTTTCGCCGCTAATGAAGAGCAAGATGCTATTGGTGAGCTTATTGATGAAAGTTTTGAGCTCACCTCAATGGACAGCAGCGCCAAAGAATTTTTAAGCGCGGCCATTGATGATTATAATGCAGCGTTCAAAATGAATTTTGGTGTAGATAGTAAAGGTTTCCAAAACTACTATAAAGACCTTGCTCTGCGGGTGAAAAATCAAGAAGTCGATTTACTGATTGTTGTTGGCATGTTCTTAACAGGATTTGATGCGCCGACATTGAATACTTTATTTGTCGATAAAAATCTGCGTTACCACGGTCTAATGCAAGCTTTTTCACGCACTAACCGTATTTATGACGCCACGAAGACCTTTGGCAATATCGTCACCTTCCGTGATTTAGAACAAGCTACAGTTGACGCTATCACTTTGTTTGGTGATAAAAACACTAAAAACGTGGTGCTGGAAAAAAGCTATAAAGAATACATGGAAGGCTTTACTGATTTAGTCACCGGCGAAGCACGTCGCGGATTTTTAGAGGTAGTGACAGAGCTACAAAGACGCTTTCCTAATCCTGATGATATTGTTAAAGAGCAAGATAAAAAGGATTTTGCCAAACTATTTGGTGAATATTTGCGTGCGGAGAATGTACTGCAAAACTATGATGAATTTGCAGGATTAAAGGCTCTACAACATGTAGATATTAGTAATCCAGAAGCTGTTGAGGCATTTAAAGCTAAATACTACCTGAGTGATGAAGATATCGCCGCGATGCAAGCGATTGAGATGCCAACCGAGCGTGCTATTCAAGATTATCGCTCAACCTATAATGATACGCGTGATTGGTTACGCCGTGAAAAGTCGTCTAACGAGAAAGATAAATCTACTATTGACTGGGATGATGTCGTCTTTGAAGTGGACTTGCTCAAATCGCAGGAAATTAATTTAGATTACATTCTTGAGTTGATTTTTGAAAACAATAAAAAGAATAAAAATAAGGCAGAATTAATTGATGAAGTTCGCCGTTTAATTCGTTCCAGCCTTGGCAATCGAGCAAAAGAAAGTTTAATTGTTGATTTCATTAATCAAACTAACTTAGACGAAATTATCGACAAGGCCAGTATTATTGATGAATTTTTCAAATTTGCTCAAGCTGAACAAAAACGTGAAGCAGAAGAGTTAATTAGCTCGGAGAAATTAAATGAAGATGCGGCTAAGCGCTATATTACAGCATCATTAAAACGAGAATATGCAAGTGAAAACGGCACAGAGCTCAATTCCACTCTACCTAAGTTAAGTCCACTTAACCCGGAATATAGAACGAAAAAGCAGACTGTTTTCCAGAAGATTTCTGCATTTGTTGAGAAGTTTAAAGGTGTAGGTGGGAAAATATAGATGTAAGCTACTAAGGAAACATCGCATACAGAGACTCTCTCTATTATGAAAACTTATGTACAGGGTCTAGATGGTTTCAATTATGGCTTCATCCAGTTTAAGAAGCATATGCTTCTTAAACATGAAACCACCCGCTATGCGCTGAGGAATCCCCAGAAAATAGACAGGCATAGCGTTGTGTGATCTACTGATTGTTCCACCAAGTCAATAAGGTCACCGCTATGCCTGCACGTGAAATATGTCATAACTTCTTTGAAGATGCTTTAGCACCGTTTCATCAATATCGTCAGAATGCATTAATCGATGCCACTGTCGCTTTGATTAATGGAGCTTCTCTTACACTCACCAGTATTGGACGTTTTTTACCAGGAAGCGCTCACGTCAAACATAAAATTAAACGCGTTGACCGACTACTCGGTAATAACGCTCTCCATAGGGATGTTCCTGATATCTTTCGTAATATTATTGCCATGCTGACTGAATCACTCTCATTGTGTGTCATTGCTGTTGATTGGAGTGGATATCCCTCACAAGAACATCATGTGCTCCGCGCTGGTTTAATTTGTGATGGGCGCTCAATCCCTTTGTTAAGTCAAATAGTTCCGTCATGTGAACAACAAAATGTAAAGATACAAAACGCATTTCTTGACACATTAGCACGCGCTGTTAACCCTAAAGCCAGAGTTATTATTGTTACGGATGCAGGCTTTCAAAATGCCTGGTTCAAACATATAAAAACGCCCGGTTGGGATTTTGTCGGACGCATTCGAGGAAATACTCAACTAAGGCTTGAGAAATACGGTGAGCATTGGTTTAAACGGCAAGCGTTAAAAGCGATGACAACACCCCAATTTTTAGGGCTTGGTACACTATCAAAAGCGGAATATGCACGTTGTGATGGTTATTTTTACCTTCATAAAAGAGCCAATAAAGGTAGAAAATTCAAAAAATCACGATATCGAATGGTGCGAAAATCTCAGGTGAAAGATGGGTGTTCGGCAGCGATGGAACCTTGGCTTATTTTTACTAGCATGGATGATTTTAAGCCTCGTCAGGTTATGAAACTTTACAGCAGGAGAATGCAAATAGAGCAAAATTTCAGAGATGAAAAGAGCAAACGTTTTGGGTTTGGGCTGAGGGTTAGTTATAGCCACGGCGCTGGTCGCTTATCGGTATTGAGTTTTCTTGCAACACTGAGTTCGATTGTACTTTGGTTGATTGTTTTTTATGCTGAAAATAAAGGAATACATCTTAATTATCAGTCAAATAGTATTAAATCAAGGAGAGTCATCTCTCATCTGACATTAGCGAAGAAGGTATTACGTCATTCGCCGCTAATATTATTTGAAATCGTACTTAATAAGACACTCAAATACCTCGCCAAAATCTACCAAAATATGGTTTTGATTTACTAGCGCTGATTTGTGGGGATCCCTCAGCGCTTCGGCGGGGTTTTTGCTTTCTTGGGTTAATGATAACATCGGAAAATATCACCTCTTTAAACTGGATTTTTCTTGCTCTTGGGTGTATCAAGGTAGATGGGTTTGACTCTGAATGAGGGAAGAAAAATGCCGGGGAATATAGCTCTTCCGTATCATGAAATAATGTTACATTATGCTCAGCACAGAAGAAGAAACTTAGGGTGGCTGCGTTATATTGCTGGCTCGACCATTGGCTATCTGGTGGATAATACTCATTACCAATTGATACGGCGTGTATTCGTTTTTATCGATGTTGGTTATCGTACAAGTCCACAACCAACAAATGATTTTCTATGCGATGATATTACTGAACAAGATCTGGCTCAGGGTGTATTCACTTTGTTGAATCAAGTGAACGTTAATTGTATTTTTCTGGCAATAGATCGGGTTGGAATGAGACGTCATCCTCAGATTGTAGCGAACAGGTGCGGGATGCCTGTTTTTGCACCACAAGGGAACATAAGAATCGAATTTCAACCGAATAATATTAACCCCACGCAGTGTTTTCTCGAAAAAAACCCACCACTCAATCAGATAAAATATTTTTATCCACAATTTTAATGGTTGTCTGCTGTTACTTGCAGCCTGCTGGTGAGTACGACAAGTTCAAAACCCCAATATGGGAATAATTCCAAGCCTCGCACTCGCGGGGCTTTTTCATTTCTACCCGTAGTCAACTCAGCGCTGATAACCGAACGGGGTCGGTCAACACCAATATCGTAGTTAAATTAACATATTAGGTGTTATCTTGGGTGATTCGGTCAACATACTGACATCCCTCTACGCTATGTAAATCAATTAGTTAATTTTATTTTCAGAGAAAAAGAGATCACCCCATGAAAGATGAATTCGAATGGTGCGATGAATTCGATGGATTTTAATTCCCCCAAATTCGAGGGAACCTAGTAGTCTACTTTTTATTTTCGCCTTTTTTCAATTTAAGCCCAAAGAGAACAAGCCCAATAGCCAATAAGCTTTCGACAGTACCCAGTAAAAAATCATCATATTGAATAAATCTAATACCCGCCATAAAAAGTAATATCACACCGGCAAGAATGAATTTAAATGACTTTTGTTTGAGTGGGTTTTTATCGTTCTGTTGCATAAAAATCCTTTATATTAAATGTTAAAATCTAGCATGAGTTTCACATATTCGGTTATTCCGAACAACTGAATCCTAACTATTTGAGGTTCATTAGATATGGTAATCCCCATATCGGCACCCTATTAACTCACTAACGAGGTGAATGATGGAAAAACGTATTGAAGAACTGGAACAAAAGGTTATTGAGTTGGAAAAACAGCTCACTGAACTGCAAGGAGCTGTTAGTCATTATCATGCCATCCATCAAGTAGCGATTGATGAAATTAGACTCATGCTAGCAAGATGATTTCTTTATGTATTTTGCATATGATTAATCGTTAGTCGATTGAGCAAGTAGCAAGGTATTTATTGTATGCTTAAGGGCTAATTGCGATTAATTATTCAATATTTCCATGATAGAGGATTTTGTTGTTCACTGTGAATTTTTCCAATAGTAAGAAAAATCTTTGTTTTTAGCATCATAAAGCAAGTAAACAGTTTGATTTCATTGGGAGTATCAGAGTCAATAAAAGAATAAGAATTCTTTATGGAACCATCCTCGCTCATAATGTTAACAGACATCTCGTCAGAGCGTTTGTCTGTTGGATAATCTAACCGGTACTTATCTAAATGCGGCCTGTAATGTAAGCTCTGGAAAATTAAGTTCCCCTATCCGATCTACAAATATTTGTGGGTTCATGAAGAGTCTCCATCAGGAATTGTTATGATAAATTGTCCAAAATTTATGATATTAACACTATCAGATACGGGAGTATCTGTAACTTTTAATGGAACTGTAGGCCATTACAACAACAAGGGAATTCTTAAGTTATGCATAGGTAATAAAATGGATATTCCCGCACACATTAAAGTTTTTGATAAGCGTTCCGTGATTACCACTAAAGCTGATATCACTTAATTTCAGCGCAAAATTTAGCTTACCTTCTTTAACTAACTCACAGGGGCGAACATAGCTCACCCCACGGACGCCCATTGTTCAGATGGGGTGGATTATGAAGATGAAAGAAAACCCTGATTTGTGGGCCGATTTATTGAACGGCCTGAGAAACTCGTGGCCGCAGATATCCGGCTCCGCTTTGGCAATTGCCATTTGTTACGGTCGCCTGATTTACGACGGTGTAGAACGGAAGAACCGATGGGTAGAGGCGTTATTGTGTGGTGCCTTGTCATGGTGTGCTTCCAGCGGTCTGGAAATGTTCGGCATTCCCGGTAGCTTTGCACCGGCTATCGGTGGCGCTATTGGTTTTATTGGTGTTGAAAAGATACGGGGATTTGCTATCCGCGCCATCAATAAGCGTTTGGGAGGTAAAGAATGAGCAGAGGCATTCGTAATAACAACCCCGGCAATATTGATCACAACCCTGCCAATAAGTGGCAAGGTCAGTTAAAGCATGACCCAAAGATTGAGAAGCGGTTCTGTCGGTTTGAATCCCCTGAGTATGGTATTCGGGCACTGATGAAGTTGCTGTCCAACTACCACAAGAATGGTTATCAGACCGTGGCGAAGATGATAGACCGTTGGGCACCGACTAATGAAAACAACACATCGTCTTATATCAAGGGTGTTGCTAAGGCACTGAGTGTCGATCCCCATCATGTTATCCGTGTGGATAAAGCCACCTTGATTGCATTGGCTAAATCCATTATCCGGCACGAGAACGGTAAGCAACCGTATTCCGAGGCGACGTTTGAGAAAGCGTTTGAGTTGCTATGAAGCTGGAAAAATTTATCTTTCCAGTCGCCTTGATATTGTTCGGTGGTATGGCTTTTGCTCTCCAGTTGCAAAGTGACAAGATAGCAGAATTGAAGAGGAATAAAGCCGAACTCAGTCAATCCCTATCTGAACAAATCGCCATCAACACCACCCAGCAAGAGCGGATCAAACACCTTGCAGAACAGGATGCAAAGCACTTACAGGTACTCGCCAATGCCAAGAGTAAAATCGATGAGCTTCACACTGCTTCTCTTGCTCACCCTGAGCGGGTGTATGTCAAAGCCAAGTGTCCCGTGCCTAAAACCACTGCCCCCTCCGGCATGGATGATGCAACCCCCGCCCGACCTACAGACTCCGCTATCAGAAATTATTGGCTACTCAGAGAACGCATTGCCACCTCTGAACAAATGATTTTGGGGTTACAGGAGTATGTTAGGACGCAGTGCCGGTAAGCCCCTAGGACTCAGGGGCTGAGGGTGTTTTGGTGGTGATTATCGTCGAGGGGGGATCCCCCCCATAACACAATCCAATATATCTTGTTCGTTGTCGGTGTTGGCAGTTGGGTGGTTCCGAACATGAGCTACCCAAGCATTTACTTGGTTATGAACAATTGGTCGATTTTGCTGGACTCGATGTCGAAATAAGTGTGCTACGACCTGATCAAAATTGACGAATTCACCCCTAACTATAGGTGGAAGTATATCCTGCTCGTAGCTGAGTGGAGTTATATTGAAAGCATGGTGAGCCAAGGTATAGGTATCAGCCCTATTTTCTATTCTGCTTTGGGTCGCATAAAAACCTAAATGATTGATATAACTACTTATTGTCCTTTCTGCCACCACATTACGAAGACGATAGGCGACAAGAACTGTGAGAGTCATATTATGCTGCGCATACCCTGTTATCGCTAGAGATCTAACACCATATTGTAGGACAGGTCTGATAAATTGTCTTAGTTCATTATAAATATCTTGGTGTCGTTCGGACATAACCACCTCCAAAAAGAAACCTATTTGCAACAACACATAAACCCCTTCGAAACAAATAACAAGCGAATAATACTGAACAATTAGTACCACTCTGAAAATAAAGGCAATATTTCTTTGCCCATTCCCTTGAATGGCTAAAGGAATATGGATAACCCATGCTGCCACTCCGTTCCTGCCGCGTACCCAACGCACACGGATTGGTGGCATTTTTATTTGCGCCGGGTTATCGCCGTCTGCCTGTATGAGCCATGACATGTTTCCTTTCACATCGAGCGTACAGACAGAATCAAAAATAACCCATGCCACCGGATAGAACGGATCATTATCAGCAACATCTCGCTGTAGGCAGACGAAGTGGTGTGACAGCCGGAGAGACGGCCTGTATTGCCATCATCATTCATTGAGTGGTGATCGCCATACAGAGCAGCAATGTCCGATTATCGGATATTGGATAATAAGTGGCTTTCTGAACGTTTTCCCAGAATTTTATATCACCCTAGTTCAACATTTGTCGGGGTTATATCAACCCAATCAGTTGAATATGCTAAATGAGGCAAAAACAATGATGATAATTCGTATTAATGAAGATGGCAGTGCTTCAATAACGGCTGCTGGATATATGGCATGTTACGGTAAGGATGGAAAACTTAAGATGACTGTAGGGGATGCGCCCCAGTATCTCGTCATTCACAATGCATTCAAACCGAAAACAAAGACCTACGATGCAGGCATGACACTGTCAGTGGATGCGGGGATCACCAGTGACGATCACCTCCGCCAGATAGTCCGTGAAGAAATAAGACAGTTCGTCAGCCGCGAGAGTGGGCGAGGCGGCCTGTTCTCGAAGTGGTGACATCATGCCACCGCGTATCCCCAGAGCCTGCCGTCAGTCAGGCTGTCCCAAGACCACCACTGACCGCAGCGGCTACTGTCCTGATCACCTGCACACCGGCTGGCAATCTCACCAGCAAGGCCAGAGCCGGCATCAACGCGGTTACGGCAGCAAGTGGGATAAACTCAGGGCCAGAGTCAAGCAACGGGACAAACACCTGTGCCAGCAATGCTTACGCGAAGGGCGCGCCGTAACCGGGGTGACCGTTGACCACATCAACCCCAAGGCCCATGGCGGCACGGATGAACTGTCCAACTTGGAATTATTATGCTGGTCTTGCCACAGGCGCAAGACCGCCACGGAGAGACTGCGATGAGTCACGAAGAACAAACATTGCTCATGTTTAAAGGGCTGGTCAGTGAATTGCCCGATGACTATCGTCAAAACTACGCACACTGCGTTGATGTCATTCGAACGCTGCTCGCGGATTACCCCCACGGTGAAGCCTTGCTGGCGCTCGGTATGATCGGGGCAGAGCAGCAGAGGCAAGGTCAGTGGGCGCAAGGTCAGAAACATTAGTCTCATGTTAAAACCCTATCAACAGGGATAGTGACGATGAGGTTAACCCTGATGTGATTTTAATTTCCATGTGAAATCATTACACATGTCATAGTCACGCAAGGGGGGCGGGTCAAATCGCTACCCCTCTCGCCCCTGAGGACCGCCGCCTTCCCTCTTTTCACATCGCCGCGAAATACAAACCTTTTTTTGGGGTGCCCCAACCGCGCCGTTTTACAGGAGAAATCACATGGCAGGACGACCGCCAACCCCGACCCACCTGCGTTTGGTGAGGGGGAACCCCTCCAAGCGCCCGATTAACACCCGTGAGCCGATGCCGGAAAAAGGGGTCCCCCCTGTCCCCAAGCATTTCGGGAAAATAGGCCGGTACTGGCACGAGCGGATCGCCGGGGAACTGGATAAGGTCGGTGTGCTGACTAGCCTGGATGCGAAAGCCCTTGAATTGCTGATTGAAGCCTACGTCGAATACCGCACCCACTGTGACACACTGGAGAAAGAAGGTTACACCTACCGCACCGATCAGGGGTTAATTAAAGCGCACCCGGCGGCAGGCATGAAAGCCGATGCATGGAAACGTATCCACACCATGCTGGGCGCGTTCGGCATGTCACCCTCCAGCCGGTCTAAGGTCAACATGGCCGGGGAAGACAAAGCCGATCCCCTGGCTGAATTTTTACACATGAGGGATTAATCATGGCAAAGGTATCAGACGGCATCCGCTACGCCGAACGGGTTGTGGCGGGGGAAATTGTCGCCGGGGAACTGGTCAGGCTCGCCTGTCAGCGATTCCTCAATGACCTGAAAACCGGCGAGGCGCGGGATATCCATTTCAGCGAACCCCGTGCCCGGCATATCCTGAATTTTTACAAATTCGTGCCCCACGTCAAAGGGGCACTGGCAGGCAAGCCCATTGATCTGATGGACTGGCATATTTTTATTCTGATTAACCTGTTTGGCTTTGTGCGTCCGCTGGTCGATGAGTCCACCGGCGAGGTAGTCTTGCGCAATGACGGCAGCGGGCGGCCGGTGATGGTGCGCCGTTTCCGCACCGCCTATAACGAGGTGGCACGCAAGAACGCCAAATCCACCCTGTCGTCCGGTATCGGGTTGTACATGACCGGCGCAGACAGCGAGGGCGGGGCGGAAGTTTATTCGGCCGCTACCACCCGTGATCAGGCGCGCATTGTCTTTGAGGATGCGAAGAACATGATCAAACAGGCCAGACCTTCATTGGGACGGCTGTTTGAGTTCAACAAGCTGGCGATATATCAGGAACAATCGGCCTCCAAATTTGAGCCGCTGTCCAGTGACGCCAATAACCTGGACGGCCTCAACATCCATTGCGGCATTGTCGATGAGCTGCACGCCCACAAGACCCGCGATGTCTGGGACGTACTGGAAACTGCCACGGGTGCCCGGCTGCAATCACTGCTGTTCGGCATCACCACGGCGGGCTTCAACAAGGAAGGGATTTGTTACGAGCTGCGTGACTATGCCGTCAAGGTTCTGCGTGGTCAGGTGGAGGATGACACTTTTTTCGGTCTTATCTACACCCTCGACAAAGAGGACGATCCCTTTGATGAAACCGTCTGGCAGAAAGCCAATCCCGGACTGGGGATCTGCAAGCGCTGGGATGACCTGCGGCGGCTGGCGAAAAAAGCCAGAGAACAGGTCTCAGCCCGGCATAACTTCTTCACCAAGCACATGAATTTGTGGGTCACGGCGGAATCAGCGTGGATGGACATGCTGAAATGGGATGACTGTGAACCGATTGCCCCGCCGCATGAGCTGAAAACCTACCCGCTGTGGGTCGGGGTGGATTTGGCGAACAAGATTGACATCTGCGCCGCCGTCAAGGTGTGGCAGGCAAGCAACGGTCATGTTCATGCCGACTTTAAGTTCTGGCTGCCGGAAGACCGGATGGAACGCTGTTCCCGGCAGATGGCGGAGCTGTACCGCAAATGGGGGGAGATGGGCGTCCTCACCCTGACCGATGGCGAAGTGGTGGATCACGGCCAGATAAAGGAAGAGCTGCAACACTGGGTCAGCGGTGAAAACCTGAAAGAAATCGGCTTTGACCCGTGGAGCGCCACCCAGTTCAGCCTGGCACTGGCGGAAGAGGGATTACCCCTGATTGAAGTTTCCCAGACCGTGCGCAACCTGTCGGAGGCCATGAAAGAGGTTGAGGCGCTGGTCTACAGCGGCAAGTTCCATCACAACGATCACCCGGTCATGAACTGGATGATGGCTAACGTCACCGCCAAACCGGACAAGAACGACAACATTTTTCCCAACAAATCCACGCCGGAAGCCAAGATAGACGGTCCCGTTGCCCTGTTTCGCCATGCTTCACTGGAAAATCCCCGTACCCCGCTGACAGCAGAAACGGCTGATCCTGACGGCCTGTTCAGTGCCGACGTGTATGTCAGTCCGGAAACGGCCATGAAACTGGCCGCCGTCTACGCCTGCATTTATGTGCTCTCGTCCTCCGTGGCGCAAATGCCGCTGCATGTGATGCGCAAAACCGGAAAATCGGTGGAGATGGCGCGTGACCACCCGGTGTTTTATCTGGTGCACGATGAACCGAACGACTGGCAGACCAGCTATAAATGGCGGGAGCTGAAACAGCGCCATGTCCTCGGCTGGGGCAATGGTTATACGTGGGTGAAGCGTAACCGCAAAGGGGACGTGTCCAGCATTGAGGCCTGCATGCCGTGGGAAACCACCCTGTTGAACACGGGGGGGCGCTATACCTACGGGGTCTATAAAAACAGAGGGCTGGAAAGCGAATGCGTAGGTTATCCGGCGGGGTGATTATCTGACGGTGGGCAATGAATTGAAGATGGTGACGGACAATGTCGTCAGTGATGGCAAGGGCGCGGCCATCATTCCCTTTTCCCCCATGTTGCGTTATTCACCGAAATTACATGATCGTATTGAAACCGAACGACCCTTTGGGGTTTTTAAGCAGACCAGCAGCGATCAGGGGAGTTTCCAGCGCAAGCCGGGGATTTTCACCAGTTCCAGCCTGTCTTTTGAAGAGGCATTATTCTGATGTTTTACCATCCGTTTTCTAATGACATGGTGCGGGCCATCAATGAAGGAGCGCATCTGGTTCTGGCCGCCCGGCTGGACTTCGTGTCCGGGACTGTCTGCGCGCATACCGGCGTCGGGAATTTGGTTATTGCGGGTGAAACGTATCTTGGCGTGGGTAATCTGGGGGAAGTTGAAGCCGCATCGGAAAGCATGACCACCAGCCCAACCCAACTGGTTTTAAAGCTGACCGGCTTTGATCGGGGGCTGGTGGGAACCGTGTTAAACGAGCGGGGACGCGGCAGGGAAGCCCGGGTCATGATGGTCGCCATCGGGGAGAATGGTCATCCCACCTTGGCCGAAGTGCTGTTCGCGGGGCAGATCTCCACCATCAACGTGGTGGCGGGTAATGAAAATGCCGTCAGTGTCACCATTTCCAACCGTTTTGAGCGCTGGTCAATGGGGCTGCCCGATAGATTTACGGATGAATCATGGCAAGCCCGGCGGCAGGGGGATCGCATTTTCCGGTATGTGGCACAGATGGCGGAACGCGCCATCTACTGGGGCAACAAAAAAGATGCGCCTGCTTTCATTTACAAATAGGTGATATGATAACCAGCTTAACTTATTACGGATAAGGTAATGGCATGAAATATTCCTCACTTTTTGTCTCTGCTGTGTTGTTGTTTTCATCTTCTTCGTATGCAATGGCACAGGAAGGCTATTGGTATGAGGGGGCCCCAAGTATTCAGAAAAGGGGTTGAAGGAACTCATTCAAGAAGCAAAAAACACCCCGTCAAATCAGTGCGCGACTTGCAGGAATACAACAAAGGGGAAGTGGAAGTTTATGTCAACAAATCGAAATGTGATTTGCGTAATTTGGAAGAATACGCAAGGGCATTAGAAAAGAGGCTAGAAGAGAATGAAGTATCCCACTCTTAGCCACGATCTCAATCAAGTGAATAGCCTCATTTACGGGGCTTTTTTGTTGGTAGTGTCCCGTCCTAAATAAAGTTGACACTTTCCTTCATCTCTTTAGGAGAGTGTTATGAAATCAGAAAGTAAACGCACTCAGCGTGATTATTCATTGGCTTTTAA
>NZ_MUBK01000024.1 GCF_002127545.1 Xenorhabdus beddingii | reverse complement strand
TGGTCCCACCTGACCCCATGCCGAACTCAGCAGTGAAACGCCGTAGCGCCGATGGTAGTGTGGGGTCTCCCCATGTGAGAGTAGGGAACTGCCAGACATCAATTAGTCAGAGAAGCCATCCGTCAGCGGATGGCTTTTTTGCGTTTTGGCAAAATAGAAATAATTAACCATAAGCTAATAGCTAATGCGTTTCTCCTCATTCAATATATCACCTCGTTTTTCTTTCTTATGCTGATTATTATTCTCTATATAACAAAATGAAATAATTTCAATTTGAGTGCAATAACTCGACATTCACCTTCCTTTTGGGTTAGATTTAGCTATCTAGAAGTCTAAGTGTACAAGTTAGAATAGTCGAGGTTTCGAGCAATGCCAATTCGTGTACCAGATGAATTACCTGCGGTAAATATTCTCCGTAATGAAAACATCTTTGTCATGACCTCAACACGGGCCAATATTCAAGATATTCGCCCATTGAAAGTATTGCTGCTTAACCTCATGCCCAAGAAGATTGAAGCTGAAAATCAGTTTATCCGGTTATTGTCCAATTCACCGCTACAGATTGATATTCAATTGCTGAGAATTGATAGTCGACAATGTAAAAATACTCCTGCTGAGCATTTAGATACTTTTTATTGTGATTTTGACTCAATAAAAGATCAAAATTTTGATGGATTGATTGTCACCGGCGCCCCTTTGGGATTGGTTCAGTTTGAAGATGTCACTTATTGGGATGAAGTTGAAAAAATCGTCACTTGGGCAAAGTGTCATGTTACTTCGACACTTTTTGTTTGTTGGGCGGTTCAGGCAGCCTTAAAGATTCTTTATCGTCTCCCAAAATATACTCGAACGACCAAACTATCTGGTGTCTATTCTCATACAACGTTAGATCCTTTGGCATTATTAACGCGCGGATTTGACGAGACTTTTTGGGCACCCCATTCTCGTTTTGCTGATTTCCCAGAATCCGTTATTCGCGATCATACAGATCTAGATATTTTGGCTTGCTCCGAAGAGGCGGGTGCTTATTTATTTTCGAGTAAGGATAGAAGGCTGGTATTTGTGACAGGCCATCCTGAATATGATGTAGGTACACTCGCTGCGGAATATTGGCGTGATCGGGATGCGGGTTTAGACCCTGCGTTACCCGTCAATTACTTCCCTAATAATGATCCAGAAAATAAACCCATTGCCGCTTGGCGCAGTCATGGCCACTTACTGTTTTCGAACTGGCTGAATTATTATGTTTATCAAATCACGCCATATGATCTCACTTTTATGAACCCTTCCTTAGATTGAATCTGATTGAAATAGAAAAATGAGGTTTAGCTGAAGCGAGCCATTTCTCATTTTTTTAATTTTCCTTTTCGTAATGACGATTTCCCGCCATGAGTTATTTTTCATACATAACAAAAACTTAACACTTTTCGCCTATTTTTTTGAAATCTATTTCCCTGTTTTTTGCATCTTAAAGTCAACTTAATTATTTGATTCTATTTGGTTATTTTTTTAATTTAAAAATAATGGAAACTGTTTTTGATTTATTTTTCGAATTGATTAATCTTAAACGGGTGGTTATTTAAAAGACGAAGAGAGGGGGAGTATGCAACAGATGTTAACAACTCATTTGACCTTTATGAAGCCCTTGGGTGAGGCTGAAAATCAGGTGTTATCGCCTGAATCTATTGATTTTTTAGAGGATTTAATTGTCGAATTTTCTGACAGGCGTAAAAAATTATTGGAAGAACGCATTGAATGGCAGAAAAAGATAGACGATGGAATGCTACCAGATTTTATTTCGGAAACAACTTCCATTAGAAATGGAGATTGGAAAATACAGGGAATACCTGACGATCTCAACGATCGCCGGGTTGAAATCACGGGGCCTGTAGAACGTAAAATGGTCATTAACGCCTTAAATGCCAATGTAAAAGTTTTTATGGCGGATTTTGAGGATTCATTGGCACCTGCATGGGATAAGGTAATAAGCGGGCAAATTAACTTACGAGATGCAGTCAATGGCACGATCTCATATACCAATGAGCAGGGTAAATGCTATGAACTGAAAGCGGAGCCGGCAGTATTGATTGCCAGAGTCAGGGGGCTGCATCTGACAGAAAAACATGTTCATTATAAAGGCGAACCGATTTCTGGAGGATTATTTGATTTCGCACTTTATTTCTATTTGAATCATAAAAAACTGCTGAAAAAAGGCAGTGGTCCTTATTTTTATCTGCCTAAAATACAGAGTTACCATGAGGCCCAATGGTGGAGTGATGTTTTCAGTTTTGCAGAATCACGTTTCAATTTGCCAAAAGGCACCATTAAAGCTACGGTTTTGATTGAAACCTTGCCTGCGGTGTTCCAGATGGACGAGATTCTTTACCATTTGCGTCATCACATTGTGGGCCTTAATTGTGGGCGCTGGGATTATATTTTCAGCTATATCAAAACATTAAAAAATCATGCTGATCGTGTTTTGCCGGATCGCCAGTCCGTTACGATGACACAGCCTTTCTTGAGTGCTTATTCTCGCTTGTTAATTAAAACCTGCCATAAACGTGGTGCATTTGCGATGGGAGGGATGTCGGCGTTTATTCCCAGTAAAAATCCTGAAGAAAATCAACATGTTTTGGATAAAGTTAAAGCAGATAAAGAGTTAGAGGCCAATAATGGTCACGATGGTACATGGGTCGCACACCCGGGCCTTGCAGATATTACCATGAGGATTTTCGACACAAAATTGGGAGAACGCCAGAACCAGCTAACCGTTTTGCGTGAAGAAGATGAAACGATTACGGCTGCACAGTTACTTGCCCCTTGTTCGGGAGAAAGAACCGAAGAGGGAATGCGCGCGAATATCCGCGTTGCTGTCCAGTATATAGAAGCCTGGATTTCGGGAAATGGATGTGTACCGATTTATGGCCTGATGGAAGACGCTGCCACGGCAGAAATTTCCCGTACCTCTATTTGGCAATGGATTCGCCATGAAAAATCACTCTCCAACGGTAAAAAGGTAACAAAGGAACTGTTTAAAGGAATGTTGAAAGAAGAGTTAGAAGTTATTAAACAAGAGGTTGGGGAAGTTCGTTTTGTTCAGGGGCGATTTATGGAGGCTTCGGCCTTGATGGAAAGGATTACCACACAGGACGAGTTAATTGATTTCCTGACATTACCGGGTTATCAGTTATTGGACTAATTAAAAAACAATAATGGCAAAAACATCCGATTAATTAAGAAGAATAGGAAGTAGAACATCATGACCATCTCCCGGACACAACAAATCGCTCAATTGGAACAAGAATGGCAACAACCACGTTGGACAGGCATTACCCGCCCATATAGTGCTGAGGATGTCGTCAAATTGCGTGGTTCGGTTAATCCTGAACACACTTTGGCGCAAATGGGAGCGAAAAAGTTGTGGGAATTGTTGCAGGGTAAATCAAAAAAAGGCTATGTGAACGCGCTTGGCGCGCTGACGGGGGGGCAGGCTCTTCAACAGGCTAAAGCCGGTATTGAAGCGGTTTATCTTTCTGGCTGGCAAGTGGCGGCGGATGCAAATACGGCTTCGAGCATGTATCCCGATCAATCATTGTATCCTGTTGATTCCGTGCCGAATGTCATCAAGCGCATCAATAACAGCTTCCGTCGGGCGGACCAAATCCAGTGGTCGAATGGCATCGGTCCAGACAGTCAGGAATACATTGATTATTTCCTGCCCATTGTAGCGGATGCGGAAGCGGGTTTCGGTGGCGTATTGAACGCATTTGAACTGATGAAAGCGATGATTGAAGCAGGGGCGGCTGCGGTTCATTTTGAAGATCAATTGGCGGCAGTGAAAAAATGTGGGCACATGGGCGGCAAAGTTCTGGTGCCGACTCAGGAAGCCATCCAAAAGCTGGTCGCTGCGCGATTGGCGGCTGATGTATCCGGTGTGCCGACGCTATTAATCGCTCGTACTGATGCAGATGCAGCGGATCTGTTGACATCCGATTGCGATCCTTATGATAGTGAATTCATTACAGGCAAGCGGACTTGTGAAGGTTTTTACTGTACCCGAGCGGGCATTGAGCAAGCTATCAGCCGTGGGCTGGCTTATGCTCCTTACGCTGATGTGGTCTGGTGTGAAACGTCTACACCCGATATTGAAGCGGCGCGTCGTTTTGCCGCCGCCATTCATGCTAAATATCCAGGCAAATTGCTGGCATATAACTGTTCTCCCTCTTTCAATTGGAAAAAGAATCTGGATGATAAAACTATCTCTAGCTTCCAGGAACAGTTGTCTGCAATGGGCTATAAATTCCAGTTCATTACGTTGGCAGGCATACATAGTATGTGGTTTAACATGTTTGATTTGGCTTACGATTATGCTCGTGGCGAAGGTATGAAACATTACGTTGAAAAAGTTCAGGAACAAGAGTTCGCCTCCCTTGAGCGTGGTTATACTTTCTCTTCACACCAGCAGGAAGTGGGAACCGGATATTTTGACAAAGTCACGACCATTATTCAGGGAGAAACTTCTTCTGTGACTGCGTTGACGGGATCGACAGAAGAACAGCAATTCTGATTTCGTTATACCCATTTCATTGATATTGATGGGGAATTCCAATGGGAATTCCCCTTTACGTGTCGCATAAGGTGGCTAAATATGGAAATAGATCTCGCACGTTTAATTGCACAGACCATTTTGCAAGGATTTGATGCGCAATATGGTCGATTTCTGGAAGTCACGTCAGGCGCACAGCAACGTTTTGAACGGGCAGACTGGCATGCGGTACAGCAAGCCATGAAAAAGAGAATCAACTTGTATGATCATCATGTGGGTCTGGTGGTCGAACAGTTGAAACGTATCCACGGCTCATTGCAAGATGATGAGGATTACATCGCCGAAGTCAAAGCCGTTTATACCCTGTTATTGCCCGACTACCCACGCTTCGAAATTGCAGAAAGTTTTTTCAATTCGGTCTACTGCCGTTTATTTAAGCACCGTAATTTGAAGCCAGAAAATCTATTCATCTTATCTTCTCAACCCTCTTGCCGTTTTCGCGATATTTCTCGCCCATTGTCACGGGATTTCTTTCCAAATGGCAATCTTGCTTCAATGTTGCGAACAATCTTAAATGACTTACCATTGCGTCTAAAATGGGAAGATTTAGGGCGGGATATTAGTTATATCAAGCAATACTTACAGAATATATTTTCCCAACATGATTTATTACACGCCACTTTTCAAATTGCCAATGAGTTATTCTACCGTAATAAAGCCGCATGGTTGGTAGGGAAAATCAGAATAGGCGCAGTTGCTTATCCGTTTTTATTGCCGATTCATCACGATGAATCGGGAGAGATTTTTATCGATACCTGTTTGACCGGTTACGATGATGCCAGCATTGTTTTTGGTTTTGCTCGTTCCTATTTTATGGTTTACGCACCTTTGCCAGCGGCTTTGGTCGAGTGGTTGCGTGAGATTTTGCCGACAAAATCCACCGCTGAATTATATATGGCGATTGGTTGCCAGAAGCACGGCAAAACAGAATATTATCGTGAATATCTGGCATTCATTAATGCCTCTCAGGAACAATTTACGATTGCGCCGGGTGTGAAAGGCATGGTGATGTTGGTTTTTGCTTCTTCTTCATTTGATCGCGTATTTAAAGTGATTAAAGACAAGTTTGCACCTCAGAAAGAGGTTTCCCAAGAGCGGGTTCAGGAATGCTATCGTTTAGTAAAAGAACACGATCGGGTGGGGAGAATGGCGGATACACAAGAATTTGAAAATTTTGTTATTGATAAACGCCATATCAGCGCTGAATTAATGGCGGAATTACAAAAAGAGATACCGGAAAAACTCGAAGATTTAGGGGATAAGATCCTGATTAAACATCTTTATATGGAACGTAAAATGATACCGCTGAATATTTACATGGAACAAATAAATGAAGCGCAATTAAAGGATGTGATAGAAGAGTATGGATATGCCATTAAACAATTAGCGGCAGCCAATATTTTCCCCGGTGATATGTTATTTAAAAACTTTGGTGTTACACGTCATGGACGGGTCATTTTCTACGACTATGATGAAATTTGCTACATGACCGAAGTGAACTTTCGGGATATTCCCCCGCCACGCTATCCAGAAGATGAACTAGCCAGTGAACCATGGTACAGCGTCGCTGACAATGATGTCTTTCCAGAAGAATTCCAGCATTTTTTATGTACTGACAAGCGCATCCGGCATTATTTTGAAGAAAGTCACAGTGATCTTTTTAAAGCCGATTACTGGCGAGCGTTGCAAAAACGCATTAACAACGGGTATGTAGAAGATGTTTTTGCTTATCGCTGTAGACAGAGATTCAGTCAACGAACAGAAATCAATAAAATAAAAAATGGGGTGTAGTGCTCATCACAGATAAAAATAATAGTTCGGGAGAAAATAATGGCGAATGTTGTTTTAGCGGAATGGATTTATTTATTTTTCAATGCGGAAATAATGAAATAGTTAATTTCCGCATTAAAAATATTTAAAGGAAAAATGACGCTGTGGCTCCCGCAATGGCAGTACGCGTCAGTTCCGTAATCTGGGCATAGTCTCCTTTTCTCAATGCTTCGCCCGACACCAACCATGAGCCACCAATACACAGAACACTCTCTAATGCCAGATAATCACGATAGTTTTCCGGCGAAATTCCTCCCGTTGGGCAGAAACGGACTTGTGGGAATGGGCCTGCGATGGCTTTCAGTGCCTTAACCCCGCCATTGGCTTCTGCGGGGAAGAATTTAAAGCATTTCAGGCCATAACTCATTCCCAGCATTAATTCAGAAACGGTGGAGATCCCCGGAATAAGGGGGATTGAACCTGAAATTGCCGATTTTAACAGCGCATCAGTCAATCCTGGGCTAATGGCAAACTGAGCGCCGGCTTCGGTGACCGCAGCCAGTTGTTCAGGATTAATCACGGTGCCTGCCCCGATAATCGCTTCGGGAACTTCTTTAGCGATAAGGCGGATGGCTTCCAGAGCACATTCAGTTCTTAATGTCACTTCCAGAACACGGATCCCGCCGGCAACCAGTGCCTTCGCCAAAGGAACAGCATGTTCGATTTCGTTGATAACGATGACAGGGACAACAGGGCCATCGGTCAGGATGTTTTCTGCGGTTGTTTTCCAATTATTCATTAGCAGTCTCTCTCGTTAAATCAGAACACAAGGGATTTAAAATCCCCGTTTAGTAAAAAGTAATGCAACATGCCCCTTGTTCTGCGCCCGAAAGTTGGGTTCTCAGTGCACCAAATAGTTCACGGCCACAGCCCATATGCCCTGCGCTTAAGTCTGGGTGATAGGGTGTTCTTTGTGCTAATTCCTGCTCATCAACCAGAAGGATAAGTTCTCCAGTACGGCCATCAACGCGAACCCGATCGCCATCTTGTATTTTTGCCAGCAATCCGCCGGTTCTGGCTTCTGGCGTAACATGAATGGCGGCAGGGACTTTACCGGAAGCACCGGATAAACGACCATCAGTGACTAAGGCAACTTTAAAACCACGGTCCATCAACACGCCCAGCGGTGGCATCAACTTATGTAATTCTGGCATCCCATTTGCTTGCGGGCCTTGATTGCGAACAACCACTACGCAGTCACGATCCAGCTTGCCGGACTCAAAAGCAGGAGCAATATCATGCTGGCTGTTAAAGACCACTGCGGGTGCCTCAATAACCTGATTATCCGCCGGAACCGCAGACGTTTTCATCACTGCACGACCGAGATTGCCGGTCATGACTTTTGTGCCGCCATGTTGCTCAAACGGCTGTTCAATGCTGGCAATGATATTGCTGTCCAGTGAAGAGAGGGCACCTTCACGCCAAGCCAACCGGCCTTCATCAAGCCAAGGTTCTTGAGTATAACGTTCCAAACCAAATCCAGCGATAGTACTGACATCGCGATGCAGTAAGCCTTTTTTCAGTAATTCACGGATCACCAACGCCACCCCGCCCGCAGCCTGAAACTGGTTGATATCCGCTGGCCCATTTGGATAGATGCGACACAGCAGAGGAATAACTTCTGACAATTCGGAAAAGTCATCCCAATTGATGATGATCCCAGCAGCCCTGGCCATGGCAATAAGGTGCATAGTCAAGTTGGTTGATCCCCCGGTTGCCAACAAAGCAATAATGCCATTGACGATCACTTTTTCATCGACCATCTGACCCAATGGCAGATAATGACCTGAAATTTCAGTCAGACGGGTAACTTGACGTGCGGCGGCATCATTTAAGGCTTCACGCAGTGAGGTCTCCGGAGGGATAAAAGAAGCCCCCGGTAAATGTAGCCCCATGATTTCCATCACCATTTGGTTGGAATTCGCTGTACCGTAAAAAGTACAGGTTCCGATGCTGTGGTAAGACGCCGCTTCAGCCTCCAGCAGCGCTTGTCGGTCAACTTTGCCTTCGGCATAAAGCTGGCGAATGCGAACTTTTTCTTTGTTTGGCAAGCCACTGGCCATCGGCCCGGCAGGGACAAAAACAGCAGGTAAGTGCCCGAATGACAAGGCAGCCATGACCAAACCCGGCACAATTTTGTCGCAAATACCCAAATAAAGGGCACCATCAAACATATTATGAGAAAGTCCAACGGCAGCCGACATGGCAATAACGTCGCGGCTAAGCAGAGATAATTCCATGCCATCCTGACCTTGCGTCACACCGTCGCACATGGCGGGAACCCCTCCGGCAACCTGACCGACCGCGCCTACTGCGTGCAGAGAATCTTTTAACTTTTGTGGATAGTTTTCATAAGGCTTGTGGGCGGAAAGCATATCGTTGTAAGAAGTAATAATGGCGATGTCATTATGCACCATATTCTTCAATGCGATTTTTTCGTCATTCTGACAGGCTGCAAAACCATGAGCCAGATTACCGCATGCCAGTTGTGCACGATGGACGGTTTTTGAACGAGCTGATTCAATGCGTGCCAAATAGTGGCTGCGGGTTTCTTTTGATCGTTCAATGATACGTTGTGTAATGCGTGCGACGGTTTCGTTGGTAGCCGTACTGTTCTGGTTTGTTGTCATGATAATTGCTCCCGACACCACAATGGAATGTGACTATGGCTTCATTGTTACCGGTAACATTGTTAATGCAATAATCAGAGGATGCAATCAACTTTCGTCGCTTACGCCTTTTATCTGTGATCTATGTCAATTTTTAAAGCTGAAACGTAACAGCTTGTCAACAAAACCGCTTTTTATCCGGAGTTTTAGCAAAAATTACTGAATTCCACCGTATTCTCTACTGATCGCTTTCGCCGCGCGAATAACAAGAGCGCCGAGTTCAGTCACACGATCGTCGGAGATACGTGAAACCGGGCCAGAGATAGAAATAGCGGCAAAGGCTTCATGATATTCATCATAGATACAGGCGGCGATACAGCGTAATCCTAACGCATGTTCTTCATCATCCAATGAGAACCCTTGTTTACGGATCTGTTCGAGATTTTCTGTTAATGCGGCTGCGGTGGTACAGGTATGTTGTGTATAAGCGTGCATGCCTTTTTTATGCAGCAATTGCAGACGTTTTTGCTCAGACAGCGTAGCAAGCAGTGCTTTGCCGGCACCGGAAGCGTGCATCGGCAGTTTACCCCCAATGGGTGCGGACATTCTCATCAGCGCATTGCACTGTACTTGATCGACAATCACGGCTTCATATTCATCAAGATTAAGAATAGCAAGGTTGACAGTTTCACCGGAATCTTCCATTAACTGACGCAATAGAGGATGAACCAGCACCATCAGATTACGGCTTTGCAGAAAACTGCTGCCAACGACAAAGGCATGGGAAGCAATCACCCACAATCCCAGATCACCTATTTGGCGGACAAAACCGTGCTGTTGCAAAGTGGTCAAAAGACGATGGGTGGTGGAATTGGGCAGACCGGCTTGTATCGCCAGATCCGTCAAGGCAACACCGACAGGAGAATCGGAAATGTATTCCAAAAGTGTTAACCCTCGACTTAAAGACTGAACCTGACCGCTTGCAGCGGCACTGTTTGTCGTCATTTTAGTTTTTTTTGTGCGCTTGCTGGCAACGGCTGTGTTCATAAGATGCCCTCTGAATAATCGTCTGCTCACAGCAATGGTGCTGTGCTGAACATAAAATGGAATTTATTTTCGTTTTCTTATTATGGATGATAAAGAGGGGAAAAACACATCCGATGTGTTGGCCGCGAGAAAATGAAATAGGGGGCAGGAATTTGCATGGACTGAAATGAAGCGGTCATATAACCGCTTTATCTTCCATAATCTTCCATAATTTAATTCATTCTCGCGTGATGTTGAATGTGTTTCGTCATACTTCAAACAAACTGCGATGCAATGTCCGAATCACCTGTTCCGCATCTTTGCCGGGAACAAGCAAACAGACATTGTGGCTGCTTGCGCCACAGCTTATCATGCGGATATTAAACGACTCCAGCACCCCAAAAATCCCTTTGCCCAATCCTTTTGCCTGTGAAAGCTCATTGCCGATAATGGCGACCAGTGCCATATCTTCTTCAACTTCCACGCGGCATAACGTGGAAAGTTCGGTCAACAACGCATTGGTCAGCAAACTGCCATTGGTGCTGGTCGAACCGGTGGTATCCAGCGTCAGGGCGATGCTCACTTCGGATGTGGTAATCAGATCCACAGAAATATGATGGCGCGAGAGCAGGGTAAAAACTTCTGCCAAAAAACCTCTGGCATGGAGCATTTTCAAGCTATGCAGAGTCAGTAAAGTCTGCTTGCGGCGTAATGCCAACGCACGGAACAGGGGGGGATTCTCGGTTTTATCGCAAACCACGGTGCCGCCCGCGAGGGGATCTTTACTGGAGCCGACAAAAACCGGAATGCCAGAGCGAACTGCCGGTAGCAGTGTGGCAGGATGGAGGATTTTGGCACCAAAAGTCGCCATTTCTGCGGCTTCATCAAAGGCAATTCTATCAATGCGTTTAGCGGTAGGGGCAACACGGGGATCGGTGGTATAGATGCCCGGAACATCGGTCCAGATATCAACGCGCTGTAACCCAAGTGCCTCACCCAGCAACGCGGCGGTATAATCACTGCCCCCCCGTCCCAGCGTGGTTGTGCGGCCTTTCTCTTCTCTGCCGATAAAACCCTGGGTGATAACGAGAGTATTATTCAGGCGAGGATAAAGATGTTCCATTGCCAGCGTATGGAGCTGGAGGGTATCCGGTTCTGCCTGCCCAAAGTTATCACTGGTTCGCATGATCCGACGGATATCAAACCATTCTGCGTCCGTATTGCGCTGGCGTAGCAATTCGACAAACAATAAGGTGGACATCACTTCACCGTGACTCACCAATTCGTCAGTCAGTGCTTCCGAGGTGGCGAGAGAGGCCGCTTCTGACAGCATCTCAATATTTTCCAGCAGGCGATCAATTTCTTCTTGGATCACCGCGGCTTCATGCAATCGCCCAATAATGGCATATTGAATGTCACGGATCTGTTTCAGGTAGTGTTCCCGCTTATCGTTATCGCAGCCCGCCGCCAAGGCAACCAACAAATTGGTCACGCCAGCGGACGCTGACAGCACAACCACGCGAACATGGGGGTCTGCCAAAATAATGTCGGCACAGTGATTCATGGCATCAAAGTCTGCCACACTAGTACCACCAAATTTTGCGACAACATACTGCAGGTCAGGGGATGAAACAGCACACATGGATGATAACCTTTTGTCCGAAGAATAGACGTTTAGAAATATCGGGTTAGACGTATTGAGTCAATGTTTGACAAGCAAGCATAAATAATTTTCATGATGGAAATAAAATTATCATTTTTGCCTATCCCAACATCGACTTATTTCGTTATTGGCCCATTTCAACATTGGTTCATTTAAACATTGATTCATTTCAACAAATAGGGCTGGAAATCACGGGCTATTTTGACCAATATCAGTCATTACAAGGAAAGGGAGATTAATCACAGCATTAAACCGTTACAATCTGTGTATTCATTCCTATTGTTTATCGACAGTTGATAGAGAGCATTATCCATGAAAAACATTAACCCTAGCCAGACTGAAGCCTGGAAAGCCCTACAGCAGCATTTTGAGCATATAAAAAATGTGCATTTGCGCGATCTGTTTGAACAGGATAAAGAACGGTTCACGGCATTTTCTGCGACATTTGATCAGCAGATTCTGGTGGATTATTCCAAAAACCGCATTACCGCTGAAACGCTGGCAAAATTACAGGCACTGGCGCAAGAAACCGATTTGAGCAGTGCCATCCGCAGCATGTTCTCCGGTGAAAAAATCAATCGCACGGAAGATCGCGCCGTGCTGCACATTGCCCTGCGTAACCGCAGCAATACCCCGATTATGGTGGACGGGGAAGATGTGATGCCGCAGGTCAATGCCGTGCTGGCAAAAATGAAGTCATTCAGTGAGCGCATCATCGGTGGTGAGTGGAAAGGCTATACAGGAAAAACGATAACTGATGTGGTGAACATTGGTATCGGAGGATCCGATCTTGGCCCGTATATGGTGACCGAAGCCCTGAAAGCGTATAAAAATCATCTGAATATGCATTTTGTTTCCAATGTTGATGGCACTCACATCGCTGAAACACTAAAAACCTTAAATCCAGAAACCACCTTGTTCCTGATTGCTTCCAAGACGTTTACCACGCAAGAAACCATGACCAATGCCCATTCTGCGCGTCATTGGTTCTTGCAAAGTGCTGTTGATGAAGCCCATGTCGCCAAACATTTTGCGGCGTTATCAACCAATGAACAGGAAGTCAGTAAATTCGGGATTGATCCACAAAACATGTTTGAATTCTGGGATTGGGTAGGCGGACGCTATTCGCTCTGGTCTGCGATTGGCTTATCCATTGCACTTTCCATCGGCTATGAAAATTTCGAACAATTGTTGAGTGGTGCTCATGCGATGGATAAACATTTTGAGCAAACCGCCTTTGAACATAACATTCCCGTTTTGTTGGCACTGATCGGCATTTGGTACAACAATTTCTTTGGCGCAGAAACTGAAGCGATTCTGCCATACGATCAATACCTGCATCGTTTTGCGGCTTACTTCCAGCAAGGCAATATGGAATCAAACGGCAAATACATTGACCGGAATGGCAATCCAGTGAATTACCAGACTGGGCCAATTATTTGGGGTGAGCCGGGGACGAATGGTCAGCATGCTTTCTACCAGCTTATCCATCAGGGAACCAAATTGATCCCTTGTGATTTTATCGCTCCGGCAATGAGCCACAATCCGCTTGGCGACCATCACAGTAAGCTGCTATCCAATTTCTTTGCACAAACTGAAGCACTGGCCTTTGGCAAAACTCAGGCTCAGGTGGAAGCGGAATTCGCGGCTGCCGGAAAAAGTACTCAGGACGTGGCGAATGTTGTGCCGTTCAAAGTCTTTGCAGGCAACCGGCCGACCAACTCGATTTTATTGCGCGAAATAACTCCATTTAGTTTGGGGGCATTGATTGCCATGTATGAGCATAAAATCTTTGTTCAAGGTGCAATTCTGAATATTTTCTCCTTTGATCAATGGGGGGTTGAACTGGGTAAGCAGTTGGCAAACCGTATCCTGCCTGAATTGCACGATACAGAAGCCGTGAACAGCCATGACAGTTCTACCAATGGCCTGATTAACCGATTCAAAGCATGGCGCTAATCTGATTTCCTTCTTTTGACCCAACCTCTCCTCAGTAACAACCTTTATTGAGGAGAGGTTTTTTATGATTTCCATAAATTGCTACCAACTTTTTATTTTATTGGTCTGCAACATGATATCCTCATGCCCCACTCGTTGTGCTGTCGGGGAAAATGAGATTCCCCGCAATGGGAAAATGACATGGCAGATGACACAATATTAACATCGACACCCATCCACTGGTTTTCGGCAGATGAGGCCGCGCTTCCTGAAGATATATTAGATTGGCTGATGGAAGTCGGCTCAATGACCCGCCGCTTTGAACAATACTGTCAGCAGGTATCGATTGCCCCTTTTCGGGAATGCTTTATCACGGCAGAAGAATTAGGCGATGAAAGTGAGCACTTACCTATAAGTGAAAAATATTGGTTGCGTGAGGTTATCTTGTATGGGGATAACATCCCGTGGCTTTTAGGGCGCACGGTTATTCCGGCGGAAACGCTAACCGGCCCAGATCGGAAATTGGTTGACGTAGGAACAGTTCCACTCGGCCGTTATCTTTTTAGTGGTAATAATCTGACACGGGATTATATTCAAATAGGCTGGCAAGAATATCGCTGGGCACGACGTTCTTTATTGAGATTGTCGGGTAAACCTCTATTGCTCACAGAAGTTTTTCTGCCAGAATCACCTGCCTATAAGATCAACAAAATAAAAGGGGAGAAATAGATTGGAGGTCAGTATGACGCAGAATAAATGGCGCGCCTATTGCCGTTTAATGCGTATCAATAAACCCATTGGCGTATTATTACTATTATGGCCAACCTATTGGGCATTGTGGATCGCCGCAAAAGGCATACCCAATTTGCATGTCTTGTTAGTTTTTACTCTCGGTGTGTTTTTCATGCGTGCTGCGGGATGTTGCATTAATGATTTTGCAGACAGAAAATTTGATGGCTATGTAGAGCGGACAAAATCTCGTCCTCTTCCTAGTGGTGACATTAGCGAAAAAGAAAGCAAAATCTTGTTTGCCACTCTGGTGCTCATTTCTTTTGCGCTGGTTTTGACACTGAATAAAATGACAATAGCGTTGTCAGTCGTTGGCTTAGTGCTGGCGTGGACTTATCCTTTTGTTAAACGCATCAGCCACTTGCCGCAAGTTGTGTTGGGCGCGGCCTACGGCTGGTCAATTCCGATGGCATTTTCCGCAGTTAGTGAGTCCTTACCTTTAGAGTGCTGGCTGCTGTTTTTAATCAACATTATCTGGTCAGTGATTTACGATACACAGTATGCAATGGTTGATCGAGATGATGATCTAAAAATCGGTGTGAAATCGACGGCGGTGCTTTTTGGGCGCTTTGATAAACTGATTATTGGTCTTCTGCAATTCACCATGCTGGGCATTTTGGTACTGGTTGGCAATATCGTGAATCTGGGGGGAATATACTACTGGACAATATTGCTGGCAGCAGCGCTGTTTATTTATCAACAAAAATTGATTGCAGGCCGGGAAAGAGCATCTTGCTTTCAGGCATTTATGAACAATAACTACGTTGGCTTTATTCTATTCCTCGGCATCCTTTGCAGCTATGTTTAATATAATGGGCGGTATGACCGCCCATTAATCCTTTATACCCTTCATACTTCAAGTTGCCTCTTTGTTGGCTACGCTCACCCACCCCGGTCACATAGTTATCTATGTTCCCGGGGATGACTGAGAGGCTCCTGCCTCTCACCGGAGGCCAGCCTTTGGCTGGGCAAATTCGTTCCCGACGAATTTGTCGCTCCCTTGCCGCCGCGATGCAACCCGAATTATTTTGGGTATATATACCCGAAGTCAGCCATTACCCCTGATTTTTTACTTGCTCAGGGTCATTTTGCTCTGGTGGCATACTGACACTTTCAATGGTTAAGCGAATTTCAGGTGACATCAACTCACTCAGCACATGGTAGAGTGCCTGGGCGTTGCTCGTAATCATATCGCCACTATCTTGCGTATAGCCTTCTTCGCGCAGTGTATTGACTGAGCAGGCGAAAACCGCCTTGTCAAAGAACTCCGGCGCATTGATACCATGCAGCACTGATAGACGCTGTGCCAACATCCGGCTCTCTTTTTCCAGTACACCACGACTGATATCTGGGGTGGCATTCAATAAAGACAGCGTAATGGCATAGCGTTGCAGGGTTTCCCTGATACCGGCCGCCAGTAATTGCAGTGAGCGAATACGTGCAGGGTTCAGTACCAGCATTTCTTGTTCTTTGTTACAGATAAGGCATTGACGCGCCAGTTCATCAATTAAGGTATTGACGACATTGGGGAGCGTTTCCTTGCTGTAACGCATGAAAAGTTCCTGCTTGATGAGCGGATAGATGAGTTCAACCTGCCTGAGCAATTCGCTGCGATTGATACGGCGATGATGCATCACAATGCTGGCAATCAAGGATGGCAGGATCAACAAGTGCTGGATATTGTTGCGATAATAAGTCATCAATACCGCGTTTTCGCGGGGCAGGATAATGATATCCCCCAGACTGTCTTTCTCGACCTCAAACTTATCCATCAACAAGGCGTGATCCAACAACTCTTCCGCCGTTTTGTTCGGTACAGTGATATCGTCGGTGTAAGGCACATTTTGCAATAATTGCAGGTAGCAATCCAACTGCTCAATAAGCTGCTCGCGAGTGAGTGCTCGCTGACGTGATGACAGTAACGCCGTAGTACATAAATTGATCGCATTGGCGGCGGCGGCATTATTGATATTGACCATAATATTGCCAGCCAGTTTACTGACGGTTGGAGACAGCCATGTAGGGCGCTGGGATTCTATCGGGTCAATGGAATCACGCCAATCCGGAACATGCTGATTAAGGTACTGTATCAACGGGATGGGTTCACCAAAGTTCACGTAACCCTGCCCCAGATTACGCAGTTTGCGCAATCCCCGCACCATCTGGAAAAAACCTTCTTTTTCTTTGGTGGCACCCCGCAACTCTTTGGCGTAAGTCGCCACTTCCATCACATGCTCATAACCGATATAGATCGGCACAATTGTGATGGGACGGGATTCCCCACGCAGCATCGCTTGCAAGGTCATGGAAAGTGTGCCGGTTTTCGGGTCAAGCAGACGTCCGGTACGTGAACGACCGCCTTCGACAAAATATTCAACCGAATAACCACGGGAAAACAACTCACCGAGATATTCACGGAAGATCGTCGAATAGAGTTTATTACCTTTAAACGTGCGGCGGATAAAGAACGCGCCAAGACGACGGAATATCGGCCCGGCAGGCCAGAAATTCAAGTTAATGCCCGCCGCAATGTGTGGCGGAACCAGCCCCTGATGATAAAGCACATAGGAGAGCAAAAGATAATCCATATGGCTGCGGTGGCATGGAACATAAACCAATTCATGACCATCCTGTGCCAACTGGCGGACGCGTTCGGCATTATGAACATTGATGCCTTGATACAAACGATTCCACGTCCAACTCAAAACACGATCGGTCAATCGCACGGTTTCATAGGAGAAATCCGCCGCAATCTCTTCCAACATATTAATGGCATTCTGCTTGGCCTTTTCGGGAGAGATTTTCTTGCTACGGGCTTCATCAGCAATGGCTTTTTCTATCGCTTTCGAAGTCAGTAACTTATTGAACAGATCCTGTCTGGCAGGCAAACGAGGCCCAACCGCCGCAAGACGTTGACGGGAATAGTGTATCCGGGCAACACGAGCGAGTTTATTGGCAATAATATCATCCGTACCGTGTTCGTCAGCCATATGGCGTAGAGAAACGGGAGTGGAGAAACGCACAAAACTATCCCGCCCAAGCCACAGGATCGCAAAAAACTTCTGCACACCGTTCAGCAGACGTAATTGCGGTGCCGTATTCGTCTCATGTCCTTCACGCCCAGGAGAGCGGCCAAACATGACAGAAACTGGCACCATTTGGATATTCAAATCAGAATTATTGCGATGCAGATCCAGATAAGAATGAAAAATTTTCACAGATTCATGCTTTGGGGCATAACAACGGAACACGCGTGGGCCGTTATCAATAAAGACACAACTCGGAAGCTGTGTGTCCCCAATTTCCAGAGGGTCCAACGGATCGGGCAGCTCTTGCGCCAGACATTGTTGACGTAGAGTCAATAAGTCTGTCTTCGAGTGGTACGGTAGTACGTACAAAATAGGCCGTGTCGTATCAAGACGCAGCTCTGCAATGGGATCCGTAGGGATAAGTTTACTTTTTACTAATAATTTTAGTGGTAAATTCAATAACTTATAATATATTTTACGCCAACCTGACATAACTGCTTTAAGCCTCTTGTTAGCAATGCGTCGCAAGGATACCAGAAACAGATTTTGAGATCTGTGGAAATTAAGACAATATAAAGGGCTAAAAGTTATATAACCATACAATTATTAAGTTCATTTAAGAAAGTTATCATGGCAAATCAATCAACAGGTTTGACTCGTATCATCAAGGCGGCTGGCTATTCTGCGAAAGGAATCAAGGCCGCTTGGCAAAATGAAGCCGCATTTCGGCAGGAAAGCATGACTGCCATATTTGCGATTCTCATCGCATTTTCTTTAGATGTTAGCTTATTTGAGAAGCTCTTGCTTATCGGTTCTGTCATGCTAGTTGTTATTGTTGAAATTCTTAACAGTGCCATAGAAGCGGTCGTGGATCGTATTGGCAGTGAGTATCATGAATTATCAGGTCGAGCGAAGGATATGGGGTCGGCGGCTGTATTGCTAACCATACTTCTTGCATTGCTTACGTGGGGAATGATCCTTTGGTCGCATTTTATGCGCTGATGTGATGTGTTTTTCATCAAGATACGTTATTTAACGGCTTTTACATGCCGACAGGTTCCCAATTCTAGTTTACCTGTATATACTCACAGTCTGACTGTATAAACAAACAGGGGGCGAAATGAAAGCATTAACTGCCAGGCAGCAGCAAGTCTATAACTTGGTGCGCGACCATATTTCGCAAACGGGTATGCCACCGACACGTGCTGAAATCGCGGCACGTCTTGGTTTTCGTTCACCTAACGCGGCAGAAGAGCATTTAAAGGCTCTGGCGCGTAAAGGGGTGATAGAGATTATCGCTGGTGCATCCAGGGGTATCCGTTTGCTTCTCGAAGAGCAAGGTGAAAGCGCGGGATTACCGCTGATTGGTCGTGTTGCTGCAGGCGAGCCATTGCTGGCTCAGGAACATATCGAAAGTCATTATAAGGTTGATCCGGGACTGTTCAAACCAAGTGCTGATTTTCTGTTACGTGTCCGTGGAATGTCTATGAAAGACATCGGTATTATGGACGGGGATTTACTGGCTGTGCATAAAACACAGGATGTTCATAACGGGCAAGTCATTGTGGCGCGTATTGAAGATGAAGTCACAGTAAAACGTTTTAAACAAACAGGGAACAAAATTGAACTGATTGCTGAAAATCCAGAATTTGAACCGATTGTTATTGATTTGAGCGAACAGAGTTTCACTATTGAAGGATTGGCAGTAGGCGTTATTCGTAACGGGGACTGGTTCTGATTGTAAAAGCGGATAATTGCACTTTGCCATTCTGGGGCGGTCATTTTTTTCAGTACTTGTTAAACTCAGGTTAAGCGTAAGCGGTAACTTGAAGATATACCCAATGGATTTCAAGATGCAGCCAACAAAGCGGCAACTTGAAAGACGATGGGTATATGAGTACATCAGGCATGACCGCCTCATCGCTTAATCATCTGTCAAACATGCTTGCCTTATTTCTTCTTATTCCCTGCAACTGGATGATTGTGCTGACATATATCTCGTTCTGCGCAAGAGTCGATTTCATGGCAAGAAGAGCACAAACCGTGAACTTCGATCACACTATTTCGTAAATGAAACCCTGTACCTTGTGCCAGCTTCTGAATGGTGGATTCAATCGTTTTCGCGTCTTTTTCCGTGACTGAACCACAATCTTCACAAATAAACATCGCCGAAGTATGGCTGGGTTCCTCAAAATGATGGCAGAGAACATAACTGTTTGTGGATTCTATTTTGTGAATAAAACCTTGTTCCAACAGAAACTCTAAACCACGATAAACCGTTGGGGGCTTGGCTTGGGGTTCGACTTCACGCAACAAATCCAGCAAATCATAAGCGCTGATTGCGCCGGGTTGTTCCGTAATGAGACGCAGAACTTCGAGACGTTGGGGGGTCAAACGAACCCCTCTTGACAGACAGATCGTCTCAGCCTGTGCCAGTAACTTTTTTTGATTGATCGTTTTCATTACACTTCTCACACCTACACGATGCTAATGACTTTAATGTTACCATGTTTTTCAGCCTGAAGAGGAATCTATGCCATGATTAACGCGCTTATGGCGCTTTACATACATGTCAAAAAATAGCTGGCTATCCTGGCATTATGTAGCATGTATTTATCAATAAATGGATATAAAGGATAAACGTTAAATGACATTTCAAAATTTTAGGGCGATCCCTTACTCTCCGCAGTGCGGGGAGTAAGGGATCGTCGGAATTTCAGGGTATCACTATTATGAAAGCCTATTTAATCGGTGGATAAGAACAATAAAATGGTTGAAAAAACGGAGAAAATAAAACTGGAAATATTGGATAATATCCGGAGAGTTAAATTGGTTTATCAGGGTAAGGATATTAGTCATTAAAGTCACACATTGTTTAAACATATTCTTTATTATGATTAATTTTGGAAATAGTATTTCCCGTTATTATATTGTCGAAAGTCTGTAACGATTAACCAAAAACCGTTTGCTCTGATTATTCCACTTAAGAAGAAAAAATCTTAGCATTAAAAATACTTGAAATACGGCCTACATGATTAATGGATTAAAAATGAAAGAGTTATTGCAAAATCACCCTAATGACAGAGAGTTTCCTGTTAACAGTTTTCGAATAGTCAAAGAGGCTATTCTGAAAAGAAAAAAGATGGATTTTCTTAGGCCCAGTCAGGCGATTGGTTTGGGAATTCTCTGGATTACAACCATTTTGTTGATCGCATTATCGACAGTGATAACCGGATTAGCCATGGATTCCAATAACCTACCGTCAGCGGGTTATATCTTGTGGGCTATGTTGATAGGTTTTAGCATATTGGGCGTATTCCTTTCTATTTATACTTTTCTGCGTATCAAAAATCTTCCTGCGGCCGAACAGAAACGTTATTACAGACAGGCAGGGTTATCGATCTTACCGGAAGAAAAACGGCAGGCTTTACGTTTGCATCTAGTTAGCTGCTATTACGACGGATTTTGGACAGAAACACTGGAGCATTACCCGCTTAAAAGTCGGGTGTTTCAAGATAATAATAAGTATCGTTTTTTACCTTTATCAGAACCTGAACCGCACCAATCACAATTATATCAGGATTGGGGCATTCTTGATGAACAGGGATATTTAAAAAGGCTGCATGAATTATGGGCGGGAATGCATTCGGAGCGTTTCGCGGTTGACGCTGTTTTCACGGATGGAGAAATGTTTCAAGTGCTTGGAAGCCTGATAGAAGAATCCCCTGAATATGTCCAGCAATGTGCCCGCTCCATTGATGGACGACCCCCGGTTTTACTCTGGGGTTTTGATCTTTGGCGAGCCATTGTCATGAGCCGAAACTGCTTTGCGGCCGGTTATATTAGCGAGGAAATGGCCTGGAAGAATATACTGAAAACAGCAGATTATATTTATGAAATTTTTGACAGCTTTGATGAATTCTACACAAATTATCGGCTGGGTAATGCCTATTGGAGCCGGAATTTTGACACGGTGAAAGGGCGCCTGAAAGAATTTTTGTTTTATAAAGAGCATTGTGATTGGCCAATGGCTCAATTGCCTTGGCCAAATGCGAAAGGCATCTTTATGGAACAATATATGAAAGATGGTTTTTCTGATGTCGTGAATTCCCTGTTACGGGATCAAATGGAAAATTCACCCGACGATGAAATCATGGATGAAGAGAGTGGTCATACCGAAATTCGGATATTGCATTAAATGGGAACATTTTTCTATGCTATAGTAGGCCACATTTTATACTCCCTCTTATTCAATTCCCCGTATTTCAGGGGCGTTATATAGGGGGGCTGTTAATTTAAAACCACTTGAAATATCTTGAAATGCACGAAAATAAAGCAGTTAAAAATACCCATGAAATCAAGGGGAAATCCCATAAATTCAAACCTTCCCGTTTCTCCGTTGCGCCCATGCTCGACTGGACTGACCGTCATTGTCGTTACTTCCATCGCTTATTAAGCAAGGAAGCACTGCTTTACACGGAAATGGTCACAACCGGCGCGATTATTCATGGTAAAGGAAATTATCTGGCTTATAACGAGCAGGAGCACCCTCTGGCATTGCAATTGGGCGGCAGCGATCCTCAGGCATTGGCGCAGTGTGCCAAGATTGCACAAGAACGAGGTTACGATGAAATCAACCTGAATGTGGGTTGTCCTTCTGATCGTGTGCAGAATGGTCGTTTTGGTGCGTGTCTGATGGGGGAAGCGGCGCTGGTGGCCGAGGGTGTCAAGGCCATGCAGGATGTGGTGGATATTCCTGTTACCGTTAAAACCCGCATCGGAATTGATGAACAGGATAGTTACGAGTTCCTGTGTGACTTTATTGATACCGTCGTGAAAAACAGCGATTGCGATAATTTTGTTATCCATGCGCGTAAAGCGTGGCTGTCTGGTTTAAGCCCGAAAGAAAACCGCGAAATTCCACCCCTGGATTATCCACGGGTCTATCAATTGAAGAAAGATTTTCCACAACTGACGCTTTCCATTAACGGTGGTATTAAATCACTGGAAGAAGCGAAGCAGCATTTGCAGTATGTGGATGGCGTAATGATTGGACGAGAGGCTTACCAAAACCCTTCTATTCTGGCGAATGTGGATCGTGAGTTGTTTGATCAAACCGCACCTGTGGTGAATACAGTGGATGCGGTCAGATCCCTTTATCCTTATATTGAACAGGAATTGTCGACAGGCACCTATTTAGGGCATATCACCCGCCATATTTTGGGCATTTTTCAAGGCATTCCCGGCGCACGTCAATGGCGTCGTCACTTAAGTGAAAATGCCCATAAACCGGGTGCTGATATTATGGTCGTTGAAAAAGCCTTGGACATGGTGACAGAGCGGATGTAATCCGCTCAGGTGTTTTGTTCGCATTTAAGGGATCAATAAACTGGAACCGTGGGTTGCGCGGCTTTCCAGTGTCCGATGTGCCCTTATCGCTTCGCTCAGTGGGAACTTCTGATTTTCCGGTACATCCACATTAATTTTACCGCTGACAATAAAATCAAACAGTATCTTGCTGGCTTCCGCCAATTCTTCACGGGTGGTGATGTAGCCATTCAGAGCAGGGCGGGTGAGGAACAGTGAACCTTTTTGGTTGAGGATACCCAGATTCACCCCTGTTACGGGGCCAGAAGCGTTGCCAAAACTGACCATCAAACCTTGCCGTTTCAGGCAATCTAATGAATCCAGCCATGTTTCCTTGCCGACAGAATCATATACCACGCCAACTTTTCCCCCGCCCGTGATGTCCAAGACTCGTTCCACAATATTCTCGCGATGATAGTTGATGACCTGCCATGCCCCGGCTTCTTTGGCCAGTGCCGCTTTTTCGTCCGAACCTGCCGTTCCAATCAATTTAGCGCCCAGCGCTTTTGCCCATTGGCAGGCAATGAGACCCACACCGCCAGCGGCAGCATGGAACAGAAATGTTTCTCCTGCCCGGATCTTATGGGTCAGATTGAATAAATAGTAAACGGTCAAACCTTTTAAAAAGGATGCAGCGGCTTGTTCGAATGAAATCGCATCGGGTAGCAGAGCTAATTTGCTTTCAGACACATTGTGTACTTCACTGTAAGCACCAGAGGCGGACTGGGCATAAACGACGCGATCCCCGACTTTAATGGATGTCACACTTGAGCCGATTTTAGTCACAATACCTGCGGCTTCTGTGCCGAGCTTGCTGGGCAGACTGGCTGATGGATATAGCCCGCTCCGCATATAAGTATCAATGTAGTTGATCCCGATGGCTTTGTTTTCGACTTGTACTTCATCAGATGCAGGGTCAGCGGGTGTAAATTCACAATATCGGAGTACTTCTGGGCCGCCAGTGGCGGAAAATTCGATATGTTTTGCCATGGTCACTCTCTCATTATGTTGGAAATCATGTTGTAAATATAGGGAACAGCTTCGCATGTTTACTATGAAACTGCTGCAAACAGCGTAAATGTCTCTGAAATCATCACAGACTATATATAATTACTCAAGGCTGTTTTCATGGCGTATACTGATGCGCTGTTTCGTTTTTGTTTAGTGGATTGATGCGGTACACATGGCTGGAAAAAAACCAACTAACAACAGTATGGCTGGACCAAAAGATCGCCAAATGGAAGGGCTGAAACTTCCACCACACTCTTTGGAAGCAGAGCAATCCGTGTTGGGCGGTTTGATGCTGGATAATGAACGCTGGGATAATGTCTCCGAGCGGGTTGTCAGCAATGATTTTTTCAGCCGCCCACACCGACGTATTTTTTCTGAAATGCAGCGTTTGCTCGAAACGGGTAAACCTATCGACCTGATTACCTTATCGGAATCTCTTGAACAGAATGGCGATCTCGATAATGTCGGTGGGTTCGCTTATCTGGCCGAACTGTCAAAAAATACCCCAAGTGCTGCGAACATCAATGCTTATGCCGATATTGTCCGCGAACGTGCCGTCGTGCGCGATATGATCTCGGTGGCAAATGAAATTGCAGATGCGGGCTACGACCCACAAGGGCGAACGAGCGAAGAATTGTTGGATCTGGCTGAATCACGGGTATTCCAGATCGCAGAAAACCGGGCAAATAAAGATGAAGGCCCGAAAGGCATTGAACAGATCCTTGAAGAAACGGTTGAGCGCATTGAACAGCTCTATCAGCGCCCGCATGATGGAGTGACCGGGGTCTCTACTGGCTACCAAGACCTGGATAAAAAGACGGCGGGTTTGCAAAAATCAGATCTGATTATTGTGGCTGCGCGTCCTTCAATGGGGAAAACCACCTTTGCGATGAACCTGTGTGAAAACGCAGCGATGATGCAGGATAAGCCGGTCCTGATTTTCAGCCTGGAGATGCCCGGCAATCAGATCATGATGCGTATGTTGGCATCCCTTTCCCGTGTGGATCAAACACGAATTCGAACGGGTCAGCTTGATGATGAAGATTGGGCACGTATTTCCAGCACCATGGGAATTTTGCTGGAAAAACGCAATATGTACATCGATGATTCATCTGGTCTGACCCCGACAGAAGTCCGCTCCCGTGCGCGGCGGATTTTCCGTGAGCATGGCGGGCTGAGTATGATTATGATCGACTACTTGCAATTGATGCGAGTACCCTCTTTATCTGACAACCGAACACTGGAAATTGCGGAAATATCCCGCTCACTGAAGGCATTGGCAAAAGAGCTTCAAGTGCCGGTTGTTGCACTTTCCCAGCTTAACCGTAGTTTGGAACAACGAGCCGATAAACGGCCGGTTAACTCCGACCTGCGCGAATCAGGCTCTATCGAACAGGATGCTGACTTGATCATGTTTATCTATCGTGACGAGGTCTATCACGACAACAGTGAACTGAAAGGCGTGGCAGAAATCATCCTTGGTAAACAGCGTAATGGCCCTATCGGTACGGTAAGGCTGACGTTTAATGGCCAATGGTCACGGTTCGATAATTATGCAGGGCCAAGCTATAGCGACGAATAACTCTGGCGCCTATCGTTCATATCCCAATGACCTGAAATGAGCAGCGTCTAATCGCATCTCATGAAGATAGGCTTTTAATTACCACTTTTGACCGGAAAAGCATAAAAAGGGGACGAAATGAAAGCGGCAACTGCTGTTATCGACCGCCGCGCTCTGCGACATAATCTGCAACAGGTTCGGGTGCAAGCGCCTGACAGTAAACTGATTGCAGTTGTGAAAGCAAACGCCTATGGACATGGTTTATTAGAAACGGCGTACACAATGGAAGACACTGATTGTTTCGGTGTCGCTCGAATTGGGGAAGCCCTTGCACTGCGTAGTGGCGGGGTTGTCAAACCCATTCTGCTATTGGAAGGTTTTTTTGAGGCGGCAGATTTACCTGTTCTGGTCGCCAACGATATTGAAACCATCGTACACAGCATTGAGCAGCTTGAAGCATTGGAGCAGGCGGATTTGTCCCATCCGATTAAAGTGTGGATGAAACTGGATACAGGCATGCATCGTCTGGGCGTCAGGCTTGATGAAGCGGAAGCCTTTTACCAACGCTTGAGCCGCTGCCATAACGTCGAACAACCCATTAATCTCATCAGCCACTTTAGCCGTGCGGATGAACCGACCGTAGAGGCGACCCAACAGCAAATTGATTGCTTTATGGCATTTGTTGCGGATAAACCGGGCGAAAAATCCATCTCGGCATCGGGTGGGATTTTATTATGGCCGCAGGCACATTTGAATTGGGTTCGGCCCGGTATCATGATGTATGGGGCTTCGCCAATAGCCGACAAAACTGCGGCTGATTTTAACTTGCTTCCTGCGATGACATTAAAATCCAGCTTAATTGCGGTGCGTCAGCATAAAGCTGGCGAATCGGTAGGATACGGCGGTACATGGAGTAGCGAACGCGATACTTGTCTTGGTGTTGTGGCGATGGGATATGGTGACGGTTATCCCCGCAGTGCGCCAGCAGGGACACCGGTATTTATCAATGGTCGGGAAGTGCCGCTTGTCGGTCGTGTTTCCATGGATATGATCACCGTGGATTTAGGGCCAGAATGCCAGGATAAAGTTGGGGATGAAGTGACCCTTTGGGGGGATGTTCTACCCGTTGAAAAAATTGCGGAACATTCGGAGATCAGCGCTTATGAGCTAATCACGAAACTGACTTCACGTGTTGCAATGGAATATCTAGACGAATAATTTGGTAAGTTATATTGTCTGTCAATGCGTCTTTTATATCACTCAGTAGCAGGGAGAATCACAATCGTGTTCCAGAATGTTGATGCGTATGCGGGCGATCCTATTTTGTCGTTGATGGACAAATTTAACCACGATCCTCGTGCAGAAAAAATTAACCTAAGCATCGGGCTTTATTACGATGAATTGGGTATAACTCCGCAATTGCAGGCTGTTGCAACCGCTGAAGAACAAATGAGTGCTTTGCCACAGTCTGCTTCCCTTTATCTCCCGATGGAAGGATTGCTTGCCTACCGCGTGGCCATTCAGGAATTACTGTTCGGTAAAGATCATCCATTATTAAATCAGAAGCGTATCGCGACTATTCAAACTGTGGGTGGTTCCGGTGCGTTGAAAATAGGCGCTGATTTTTTACACCGTTATTTCCCTGATTCTGAAGTGTGGTGCAGTGATCCAACATGGGAAAACCATGCTGCTATTTTTGCCGGAGCAGGCGTTAAAGTGGATTATTACCCCTATTTTGATGACAAAACCAAAGGGGTAAAATTTGACAAAATGTTGGCAACATTTGAGAAATTACCAGCAAAAAGCATTATCTTAATGCATCCTTGTTGCCATAACCCAACCGGCTCAGACCTCACCAATGACCAATGGGATCAGGTGGTTCAGGTTGTTAAGGCGCGGGAATTACTGCCTTTCCTTGATATCGCTTATCAGGGATTTGCCGATGGTATGGAAGAAGATGCTTATGCGATCCGCGCAATGGCAAATGCAGGGCTACCTTGTCTGGTCAGCAACTCATTCTCGAAAATTTTCTCACTGTATGGTGAGCGGGCTGGTGGATTATCAGTGATCTGTGACAATGCAAACGCGGCTGAAAATGTCTTGGGGCAATTGAAAGCCGGTGTCCGCCGTATTTACTCCAACCCTCCAAATTTTGGCGCACAGGTTGTTGCCAGAGTATTGGGTGACCCTGAATTAAAAACCCAATGGCGGGAAGAGGTCGAACGGATGCGGTTACGTATTCTGGAAATGCGGACAGTATTGGTAAATGCATTAAAAAAAGCCCTGCCAGAGAAAAACTTCGACCATTTGTTGCAACAGCGCGGCATGTTCAGCTATACCGGATTCAGCCAGAAACAAGTTGATCGGTTGCGTGAAGAATTTGGTGTCTATCTGCTCGGTTCAGGCCGTGTTTGCATGGCGGGAGTAAATCACCATAACGTGCGGCGTATTGCAGAAGCATTTGCTGCGGTGAGTGAGTAGTTTTTATCTGTAGAATTTTAAAATTCCCTGTTCTCATGGCGGCAGGGAATTTAATAGATATCTCTGTTATAGCCAAAAATAGAAGATTTTTATTGGTTATTTTTTCTTGAAGTTTGTTCGCCATGTTAATTAATAACGGTTTACTATATAGTAGTTACCTGAATTTTTGACACCTTCCTTTCATTTCAATACCTAACTAAATGTTTAACTTAATCTTTTAAAGCCAAAAGATTAACTGAATGGAAATAAAGAAAATGTAATACCTACTCTTGAGCTCTTTCATCAGTTATTAGGATGAACATTAACCCGTAAAGGCGCTATTGCGTTTTTATTGTGATAATTATTAAAAGAGTCAAAGCATTATGGATATGCAATCAAGAAAGTATGGTAGAACGTTCCATTACCCGTTCTCGCCAGGCACAACCAGTGACGATCGCATTAATCATCATTGGTGGCAAGATATACAAAACATTAAGCAGCTTATTCATACGGAAAAGTTAGACGGTGAAAATAACTGCCTGAATAGATATGGCGTATTTGCCCGCTCTCATGCCACACCAACACAATCGGCATGGACTCAGCAAATTCGTCAACGCTGGCAATTGATCAAAAATGACTTAGGCGATATTGAGATCTTTGGTGAGAATCTTTATGCCATTCACTCCATTGAGTATCGACATCTTGAAGAATACTTCTTTGTATTTGCTGTGCGCATTAAAGATTGCTGGCTCAGTTGGGAAGAAGTCAAATTTTATGCGGCATTATTCGATTTTCCGACCGTACCTGAAATCGATGTCTCTGAAATCAATAACCCTGAAACACGGAATAAATCTGCGTTTACGCAAAGTATTATTGAAACGGCAACGCAGGGAAGTTGTTTCTCTTCATGGGAGACACAGAACAAAAAGTTATGCTCAATGGAAGGCATTGTTAGCCGTAATGCAGGGGAATATTTGGTGACTGATTTTGCACACCATGTTTTTAAATATGTGCGAAAAAATCATGTCAAAACAGATAATCATTGGAAGAGAAATTGGCAAAGGGCACCCCTATATTTTGAGCGGTTTTCTAATTCGAACAAATATAGGACGGAAGGAGAAAGGAAATGAACTGGACATTCAGTCTCAATAAATCATGGGATTATTTATCCTCTACTTTCTCTTTTATCGCTGATATGGATGGAATTCAGCAGGACCCCATTCATCATGCTGAAGGTGATGTTGCGATCCATACCCGCATGGTATTGGAAGCACTGGAGCAATTACCGGAATATGCATTACTGACGGTGGAAGAGCAAGAAATTCTCTGGACGGCAGCACTGTTGCATGATGTAGAGAAACGCAGCACTACGCGAGTGGATTGGGATGGACGCATCATTTCTCCGGGACATGCCCGTAAAGGCGAATTGACGGCCAGACAAATTTTGTTTCAGCAAATACCGACGCCATTTGCAATACGGGAGCAAATTGTTGCGCTTGTGCGTTTTCATGGGTTGCCATTGTGGTTAATGGAAAAGCCCAGTCCACAAAAGGCATTATTGGCAGCCTCATTGCGTGTCGATACTTATTTGCTGACGTTACTGGCAAAAGCAGATGTATTGGGGCGGGTATGTCAAGATTCGCAAGAATTACTCGGACGGATTGAGCTGTTTGAACTTTACTGCCGTGAACAGGGATGCTGGCGTGAGCCACGGGGATTCTCTTCTGGTGAAAGCCGTTTCCATTACTTTTCCACCGATAGCGAGCAACCAGACTATCAGCCTTATGATGACTATGGCAGTCAGGTGACATTATTGTGCGGATTGCCGGGAATGGGTAAAGACCATTTTATCCAACAGCATGGTAAAGGAATTTCAGTCATTAGTTTGGATGCGATTCGTCGTGAGCATCAAATTAGCCCGGAAGATAAAGATGCCAATGGTTGGGTAGTACAGCAGGCAAAACAGCAGGCCAGAGAAAAACTGCGCAGTAGGCAACATTTCATCTGGAATGCCACTAATCTGACAGGACAAATACGTCAACAACTGATCAAACTGTTTGTGAGTTATAACGCCAAAGTTCGGATTGTTTACATTGAACAAAATGATAAATGCTGGCGTCAGCAGAACAGTAATCGTCAATATGCTGTACCGGATAAAGTGATGGAACGGATGCTTAGTAAGTTGGAAGTTCCTGCGCCTGAAGAAGCCCATGAAGTCTGCTATTTTATCGATTCCGTGATGTTGGGTTGATAATCCTGGAAGGGGTTTCTGAGGCGTCCGGTCAAAAGAAGAAGGCTGTTGGGATACCGCAGCCTTCCTATCGGTGATGCTTTATGCTTCCAGAATATGGAAGCGCTATTTTTGCAGTAATTGATAGAACGTGGGGTTGTCGTCACATTGCCCGCTGCCACATTCCAATAGGGTAGACACCAGATTAGCCGCGATCAGAAATGCGAATAAGCCCATGGCAACTTTGCCTAATGTGGGTGGCGTATATCTCGAATCAGTATTGCCTGCTTTCAAAGGCATGATCACTGCGATGGCGATGATAGTCAGAATCGATAAGATGGCAGCCCAAGTATAAAAATGTAATCCGAAGAAAGTTGAACCATATCCTGTATCTCCTGGCAGAATATGGAGAGAAACCTGACGCATGGAGACAAATCCAGTCACAATGCAGCCAAGTATTGAGAGGCTGTAATGACCATTTTTTATGCCGAAATAAATATTAAATAAAAAGCCAAGACCAATCATGATGATGCCCGCCCGTTGCAATAAACATAATGGGCAAGGCAATTCAAAACGCGCTAATTGATAATAAAACGCGACAATCAAAATTACACTGATACCGAATAGACCAAGGATATTCAAGGCCATCGCGAGGTTAATATTACGTGATGCTGACATTGTATTATTCATTATTGCCTCCGATTCAGAAAGAAAGATTTAATGCATCAGTGGCATGATATTTAAACCAAAATACCGTGATGATGAATAAAGCAAACCAAAGTGCGTATGTCAGCTTTTTCTTGCCCGTAATAACCGTGGCAATGATAACCAGTGCGACTAAGAACGGTAAAAACATATACATGTTTAATCTCCATTATAAAATTGAAGCATATGTTATGTCATTATGGCATTAATGCATGAAAAATGTGATCAGTAATAATATTAGAACAATAATACGAGACTCATTTGAGAAAGGTTATTTCACCCGAATTGATGATAAGAAAAGTCTTTTTTTACACGTATTGGGAGAGCTTGGTTAACAATTGGTGAGCAAAGAGATAAGAACTCCCCACGATGTGGGGAGAATGGTAGATTATTTTCGTTGTGAAAGTAAACTAATCACGCTCAAGTATCGGCTTCAAAAAGCGCGCTGTGTGAGATTTCTGACATTGCGCCACTTCTTCTGGCGTTCCCGATACCAGTATTTCACCGCCGCCACTGCCACCTTCAGGGCCAAGATCGACAATCCAGTCGGCGGTTTTGATAACATCCAGATTATGCTCGATGACAACAATGGTGTTCCCCTGATCCCGCAATTGATGCAAAACGGACAGCAACTGCTGAATATCTGCGAAATGCAGACCGGTTGTGGGTTCATCAAGGATATACAGCGTTTGGCCTGTACCTCGTTTAGATAATTCCCGTGCCAGTTTTACCCTCTGGGCTTCCCCGCCAGAAAGTGTTGTTGCGGATTGCCCCAGACGAATATAGGAAAGACCCACCTCGAGCAAAGTTTGCAGTTTACGGGCAAGGGCTGGAACAGCATCGAAAAACTCCCGCGCTTCTTCGATGGTCATATTCAGCACTTCATTAATATTCTTGCCTTTGTATTTGATTTCCAGCGTTTCGCGGTTATAGCGCTTGCCCTTACATTGATCGCAAGGAACATAAACATCAGGCAGAAAGTGCATCTCAACTTTAATGACGCCATCGCCCTGACAGGCTTCACAACGTCCGCCCTTAACGTTGAAACTAAAACGGCCTGGTGTATAACCACGGGCACGGGATTCAGGAACACCTGAAAATAACTCCCTTACTGGTGTAAAGACGCCGGTATAAGTGGCGGGGTTTGAACGGGGAGTTCTGCCAATCGGGCTTTGATCGATATCGATCACCTTATCAAAATGCTCAAGCCCTTGAATATCGAGATAAGGCGCCGGATTAATATTGGTTGCCCCGTTTAACTGACGCTGTGCGATAGGGAACAGCGTGTCGTTGATTAGCGTCGATTTACCGGAACCGGAAACCCCGGTGATACAAGTAAACAAACCAACAGGCAGTTTTAATGTCACTTTTTTCAGGTTATTGCCTTTTGCACCAATTAATTCCAGCATCTTGTCTGGATCGGCAGGTACGCGCTGCTCCGGAATGGCAATCCGGCATTCACCACTCAGGAATTTTCCTGTCAGCGATTTTTTACTCTGCATGATATCGGTGATCGTTCCTTCGGCCACAATCTCGCCGCCATGTACTCCCGCTCCCGGCCCGATATCAATAATATGGTCAGCCGCACGGATGGCATCTTCATCATGCTCGACAACGATAACGGTGTTGCCTAAATTGCGCAGATGCAGCAAGGTTTCCAGCAAACGCTCATTATCCCGTTGATGCAAACCAATGGACGGCTCATCCAGCACATACATCACACCAACAAGACCCGCACCAATTTGGCTGGCTAAACGGATACGCTGGGCTTCACCACCGGAAAGGGTTTCTGCTGAACGGGAGAGCGTCAGATAATTCAGCCCGACATTGACTAAAAATTTCAGGCGATCGCCGATCTCTTTCAGGACTTTTTCCGCAATTTTCGCGCGTTGCCCGCTGAGTTTGATATTTTGGAAAAACGCCATCGCATGGCCGATGCTGAAATCCGAAATCTGCGGCAGTGTGGTGCCTTCGATAAAGACATAGCGTGCTTCTTTGCGCAATCGGGTGCCGTCACAAGAAACGCAAGAACGGTTGCTGATATATTTTGCCAACTCTTCGCGTACCGCGCTGGATTCGGTTTCTTTGTAGCGACGCTCCATATTATGCAGAACCCCTTCGAAAGGGTGATTGCGAACGGTGACATCACCACGGTCGTTGGTGTATTTGAATTCGATGGATTCTTTGCCTGAACCATATAAAACCACTTTCTGAATGGATGGGCTTAACTGATTGAATGGGACTTCAATATCGAATTTATAGTGCTCTGCCAGCGATCTCAGCATCTGGAAATAATAAAAATTACGGCGATCCCAACCACGGATTGCACCACCCGCAAGGGAAATATCTTCATTTTGAACGACACGGTCAGGATCGAAAAATTGCTGAACACCTAAACCGTCACAAGTCGGGCAAGCCCCCGCCGGGTTGTTGAAAGAAAACAGGCGTGGTTCCAGCTCGCTCATGCTATAGCCACACACTGAACAGGCAAAATTGGCAGAGAAAACCAGTTCTTCGGCCTGGGCATCATCCATATTGGCAATCACGGCAGTGCCGCCGGAAAGTTCTAAGGTCGTCTCGAATGATTCTGCCAGGCGCTGGGCGAGATCGGCACGCACTTTGAAGCGATCAACGACCACTTCGATGGTATGTTTTTTCTGTAATTCAAGTTTGGGGGGATCGGAAAGATCACACACTTTACCATCAATCCGGGCACGGATATAGCCTTGTGCGGCAAGATTATCCAATAGCTTGGCGTGTTCACCCTTACGCTCTTTGACGACAGGAGCCAGTAACATCAAACGTTGGTCTTCCGGCAGTGTCAGTACGTTATCTACCATCTGGCTGATTGTTTGCGCTGCCAGCGTAATATCATGTTCGGGACAGCGCGGTTCACCGACACGAGCAAACAGCAGGCGGAGATAATCGTGAATTTCAGTGATCGTGCCGACCGTAGAGCGTGGGTTATGGGAAGTCGACTTTTGTTCAATGGAAATGGCGGGGGATAACCCCTCGATATGATCGACATCCGGTTTTTCCATCAGTGACAAAAACTGGCGGGCATACGCAGAGAGTGATTCAACATAACGACGCTGACCTTCCGCATATAGGGTATCGAAAGCCAGAGATGACTTACCAGAGCCGGATAGCCCGGTAATGACTATCAGCTTGTCACGGGGAATTATCAAACTGATATTCTTTAGATTATGGGTGCGGGCGCCCCGAACTTCGATGTTATCCATATACCATTTCCCAGGTTATTGATAGTGCAGAACTCATAAACGCGTTATTATTGCACAAACATTGCTGAGTGGATATACAGTATTTCATGGGAATTCATGCTGAAACCATGACAATGTAAAGTACGATACGCTTCGCAAAGTATAATATAACGGGTCTATGTTTAAACTTAGTCCTCGCATGGTAAACTACTTTGCTTATAATTAGAGAAATCCGTTTCTTAGCAAAATTCATTTCATCAGGAGTATTCCCAATGGCCAGCAGAGGCGTAAACAAAGTTATTTTAGTGGGTAATTTGGGGCAGGACCCGGAAGTTCGCTATATGCCGAATGGCGGTGCAGTCGCCAACATTACTCTGGCAACGTCTGAGAGCTGGCGTGACAAGCAAACCGGTGAGATGAGAGAGAAAACCGAATGGCATCGTGTCGTGATTTTCGGCAAACTGGCAGAAGTCGCCGGTGAATACCTGCGCAAAGGTTCTCAGGTTTATATCGAAGGTTCTTTGCAGACCCGCAAATGGCAGGATCAGAGCGGCCAAGACCGTTACTCCACTGAAATCGTAGTGAATGTGGGTGGCACCATGCAGATGCTGGGCGGCCGTGGCGGCAGCGCAAGCCAGGATGCACCAGCACAAAGCGGCGGCTGGGGACAACCACAGCAGCCACAGCAACCACAAGCCTCTCAGCAATTCAGCGGCAGCGCTCCATCCCGTCCGGCACAGTCTCCAGCGCCACAGAGCAATGAGCCACCAATGGATTTTGATGATGATATTCCGTTTTGATCTGGAACTTAAACCGATTTTTTATAAGGTTTAATGAGTTAAGTTAATAAAAAAGTTGCTAAACATATACTCGTATATGTTTAGCGACAAAATGAAATTTCTTTAACATATTTATTGGGAGCCATCCACGATGACTTCTCACATGTTATAAATAAGTTTTCATAATAGTGATACACTGAAATTCCGAATATTCCTTACTCCCCGCTGCGCGGGGAGTAAGGAAGTGTTCTACAATTTTGAAATGTCATTTATATCCTTCATTTTTTAATTTAACATCAATATCAACATAAAAAGAAAAAAACAAAGTAACAAACAAAGTAACAAACACGGGTAGAACGATTGTAGCCAACTCACAAAAACTCACTAAATTCCTCTGCGGTTGGTAGTTTTATCGGATGTTTAAATCCAGACAATCTCATTTCCTGACGTGAAAGTTGGATATCCGATGGTTGTAGTACCGCATTACCAAAATTATAAACAACAGACTCTTTACCACGACAGATTGCTTGATCTCGCTCTTCACTGTTGCGTTTAACTATTTCATTGCGTTTATGATAGGTGTTAATAGAAGAACTACCGTGTTTTTTGTTCAGCATTTGCATCGTTTTTTGTGGAGATAAAACCACGGCACTTGCGTTATTACCGCCGAATCCTTTTGCATTAATGATTGTGGCTTTCATATTTTCGCCACGTTCGCCAACGAATTTATTCTGCATCAAGATATTCAAATTGGTTGCATGTACATCTTCTGCAATATGATCAATCGTCGTAATTCCCGGAATCCAACCATATTGCCAAACGCCTAAAGTATTGGCTAATTGATCCCCTGCTGCTGCGGCAATCGAGTGCCCAATATGCGCTTTAATGGCGGTGACATCCCAGTGTTTGAGTCCGAAAGTCTTGGCTACTTCATTGATAATATGGCTTTCTGTTACTCTGTTTTGTGGTGTTCCAGTTCCATGTGCCTGAACGTAGGAATATTGCAACTTTCCATCCAGTACATGGTTGGTAAGGGAGGCCGCTTTCATCATGGTGATGTAATTTCCTATTCCCGGTGAAGAAATTGATTTTTTGTTCGCATCGGCATTAACGAAAACATCCGGCACAGAACCAAGGATATTGGCCCCGCATTGCAAGGCTAATTCATCACTCATCAGCAATATAAATTGCGCAGATTCCGCAATAGTAAATCCGGCATTGGTTGAGAATGGACGGCAGGCACGATGATGGTTCACTATATCGGTGCCATCAAGTTTGCGGAGTTGGTGGTCTTCCGCAAGGGCTCCCATGACCCTGAATCCTTCAATGATTTCTGGGACGATAGGTGCTTCGGCACAGCCAACTAAACAGACTTTTGACTTACCTTGTTTAATGTCATTGATGCCCTGTTTGAGGTTATATAGAAAGCTGGCACAGGCTCCGAGATTGGCCGAAGTAGTACCAAGGTTGTTGATAAGATAGCTATTAATAAAACCGGCTGGCATATCTGCCATGGAAAGGGGAAGCATTTTGGAACTGGCACGTGAACCATTCAATGGATTGCCAATTAATCCTGCCATTGAAAATCGATCCACTTGGCCTAGAGAACTACCGGCATAAACTGAAATCTGATCAGGTTCCACTACCTTATTGCTCAGTTTTTTAGTGTTCCCATTGCTGAAATTATTGAAAAGCACTTTTTGCATGAGGTATCGAACTTCCAATCAGAACCGTTTTTTCAGATTGGAGGTAATACGCAATTTGATGAAACGGTTTCGATAGCACAAGACTATATTAAGCAGCATGTTGATTCACAAATCACCATTAAGGATATTGCCACTTATGTTGGTGTCTCGGAGAGTACTTTAATTCGCAGGTTTAAAGGGCAGGTTGGTCTTTCACCGCATAAATACTTACTGAACCACCGTTTATTAACCGCCAAACAGTTGCTGGCGGATAATAGTCTAACCTTATTGCATGTCGCTCAATTGGTGGGATTTAAGGATACTTATTATTTTAGCCAGGTGTTTGAACAACATTTCCAACTGACTCCCACTCATTATCGTAAATTGGTCAAGGCTAAAGTTTTTCATGCCTGATAAATGGACAATATATTTTTGATACGTTAGGAATGCTTCGGTAATAGGTGATGATTATCAGGCTCTCATGCTAAATATGCTTAAATTTGTTACCAGCAAAATCAAACCAATAAATAGCATGAGCGAATATCAGTATCTCTGTTCTATTTAGCCAATCGCTTTACCCAACGATTGACGAATATAAGAACCAGCTCCCAATAACCCCGGTTTATCATGGGTAATCAGATACACGGGAATATCCTGCAAATAACTCGTGAATCGCCCTTTACTTTCAAATCCCTGCCGAAACCCAGATTTTTGGAAGAAATCAAGGAAACGTGGGACGATCCCTCCCGCAATATAAACGCCGCCAAATGCACCCATATTCAATGCTAAATTGCCACCAAAACGCCCTAACGCGGTACAGAAAATCTCCAACGCCTGTTTGCAGGTGGAGCAATTTCCACCCAGTGCGCGATCAGAAATGTCGCGCGGGGTAAGTGTTTCCGCTGGCTGTCCGTCAAGTTTCATTAGTGAACGATAAATATTGACCAACCCAGGCCCGGAAAGGATTCGTTCAGCCGAGACATGACCATATTCTTCCCGCAGTACACTCAGCATATGATCTTCTTCTGTACTGTCCGGTGCGAAATCCACATGGCCGCCTTCACCGGGCAGGCTCATCCATTGGCTTCCTGTGTGAATAAGATGTGCGACACCTAATCCAGTACCCGCCCCATAAACCGCGATGGGGCGCTTGGCTTGGGGTTGTTTTCCGCCAATCTGAATCACATCATCGGCTCCCAGAACCGGAATGGCGAGGGAAACGGCGGTAAAATCGTTAATCACCTCAAAACGTTCCCACCCCAGAGAGGCTTTCATTTGGCTAACGGAAAAACGCCAACTGTGATTGGTCATGCTGATGACATCATCTGTCACCGGACAGGCAATGGCGATGCAGCCATAATTAATTTCACAGTTTTGTTGTTTCAGATATTGGCGGATGACAATTTCAAGCGATGCATAATGCGCACAAGGATAGATTTCGACTGCGCTCAGTTGCCCAGTATCTATATCACATAATGCCAGCCGTGCATTTGTACCACCGATATCGCCTACTAAGGCATAAGTTGCCATGTTGATCTCCTTAATTCTTATAGAAATGATCTATATCCTAATGAACCAGCCAAGAATCGAATTGAGGGGATTTTACACAAGGTTAGTATTAAAGGCCGCATAAAAATGATTTGTTCATCATTCTTAGGTTCTGACTGTAGTAATGGTTTTTTCTTTTTAGCGTTTGAACAAAATACAGGCCATTGCCATGCTCCCTATAACAAGGCATTTTTGCTGATAACAATCAGGCGATGGCGGTGCACTTCGGTATCATATCCCCAACAAAACGCTTCCCATTTTTCAATGAGTTCGCTTATTGAGGAGACTTGTGTTAGTGGTCTATCCATTTCCGTGCCATCTGAGATATAGACGTGGTAGTTCGTCACCAGTGCCCAATCAATCATGATCTTCCAGAAGCGCTTACCGTCACCAGTTTGTTCTTCATCAGTGACAACAATACTATAGCTTTTCAGCAGATGCTTAAAAAATATTCTTGGTAAACTACTTGCGGCTGTTTGGTGTTTAGAACTAAGGGTACGCCATACCATGATTTGAGTGCAGGTTTCTTTGTTGATCACTATGTCGTTTCGGAAGAGAAGCTTAACGGCGTAAACTGTTTCTGGTTGTCCAGCCCCGGTGGTTACCATGCGGTATTCATCTTTGTTGAGAGCTTTCACAAAACGGTAACCATCGGGTATAACTGCATCAGCTAAATGGAAGTCGATGACACCTTTTTCTATAAAGTTTTTTGTATGCTCAATGTTTTTATCCAATAGGCTGAGTTTGAGATCAAAATCTGCATCTGGGATCAAATAAGGCATTGTTTGATCCCCGGTATTATTATGACTCGACATATTCTGCCCCCAATCAGTAGAACCACCAGAAAATTGTGCAAAAACGGTTTAAGGTTCATTATACCTATCCTCGTAATTATTGAGCAAATATACATCAATATTAACAAATTGCCCTGTAAATATACAAGGCATGAGTTTTCTCATTTTAATTGGTTGGGTGGTCATAAATAGAGGAGGAGTTAGAGCCGACGGGCAATCCCAGAAGACATACCCAGATAGAGAAGAACAGCGGTGATTGCAGCACAAAATTTGTGATTATTGCTTGATTCTTATCCCTGATTCACTGGATAATCATCCGCTTCAAATTTTCTCGCCATTTTTTCGCCCTGAAAGCCAAACGATTGCGCAAACGAATGGCTGAACCAATGAGTACAGCCCGGATTTTTCTATCCCGTGACGTAATCGTTTTCGTGGGGTTTCTGTTCGGTAAAGTGGGGAGATAGGGCAATAGATTTTCAAAGTGAAATATTCAACAGAAAAGCAGGGGAACAACATGTCTGGTATGCAGGCACCAACTCAATGCAAACTCGATAAGTATTTTAAGATTACTGAACGTGGATCGACGGTACGTCAGGAAATTCTCGCTGGATTGACAACATTTTTGGCGATGGTTTATTCCGTTATTGTCGTGCCGGGTATGCTTGGGCAAGCCGGATTTCCCCATACTGCCGTGTTTATTGCTGTCTGTCTGGTGACGGGTGTTGGGTCGTTATTGATGGGATTGTGGGTTAATCTGCCGATGGCGATTGGCTGTGCGATCTCTTTGACTACATTTACCGCGTTCAGTCTGGTGTTAGGGCAGCAGGTCAGTATTCCCGTGGCACTGGGTGCGGTTTTTCTGATGGGATGCTTGTTTACGATCATTTCAGTGACGGGGATTCGCGCGTGGATTTTGCGCAATATGCCCATGGGCATTGCTCATGGAACAGGCATCGGCATCGGGTTATTTCTGTTGCTGATCGCAGCCAATGGTGTTGGGCTGGTGATTAAGAATCCACATGCGGGTTTGCCGGTTGCTTTCGGGTCGTTGACGGCGTTTCCTGTGCTTATGACGTTATTGGGACTGGCGGGAATTATTGGTCTGGAGCGCAGAAAAGTACCCGGTGGGATTTTGCTGATGATTATCGCAATCTCCATGATCGGCTTGATTTTTGACCCTGCCGTAAAATATCAGGGATTTTTTAAGGTTCCAACGTTGGGAGAAGATGGCCTGTCCCTGATGTTCAGCATGGATATTATGGGTGCTTTACAGCCCGTTGTGTTGCCGAGTGTTTTGGCGTTGGTAATGACGGCGATATTTGATGCGACCGGGACGATTCGGGCTGTAGCAGGGCAGGCGAATTTGTTGGACAAAAGGGGGCAGATTATCAATGGTGGCAAGGCACTGACCGCTGATTCTGTCACCAGTATCTTTGCCGGTGCCATCGGCTCTTCTCCTGCCGCCGTTTATATTGAATCTGCCGCAGGAACGGCTGCGGGAGGCAGAACCGGCTTAACGGCTTCCGTAGTGGGTATTTTATTCCTGTTGATTTTATTTCTGTCTCCCTTGTCGTATTTGGTTCCGGCCTATGCCACGGCACCTGCCTTGATGTATGTCGGGTTACTGATGCTGAGTAATGTGCGGAAACTCAACTTTGATGATTTTGTTGATGCGATGTCGGGTTTGCTGTGTGCGGTGTTTATCGTACTGACTTGCAATATTGTGACAGGCATTATGCTGGGCTTCAGTGCGTTGGTGGTTGGGCGTATTTTTTCCGGTGAATGGCGCAAGCTGAATGTGGGTACGGTTATTCTCGCCATCGTATTAGTGGTATTTTATGCCGGAAACTGGGCCATCTGATTAAAAGAATAGGCGCAAACGATATCAGTTTGCGCATTCCCTTCCACGATTAGGATATATCCCCAAATCAGCTAATTTTTCAACACACTCCCGCCGATAAGTATAAAATAGATAAATGACTTGCTGGTCATTGATTCATAATGTGATTGTTTTTTGATTTTTGTTAATAACTATAATATTTGTGGTTATTTGCGCTGTTATTAAAGGTAAAAAACAGTCACAATCTCTTCACCGACGGATTTTTGGCAATTTGTAAGGGTAACATGGAAATATTCTTTACTATCTTGATCTTGATTTTGGTGGTGTCAGTTTCTGGTGTTCTTACTAAAATGATTCCGTTCCGTGTCCCTTTGCCGATAGTGCAAATAGCAATGGGGGCACTGTTGGCCTGGCCTCATTTTGGTTTACACGTTACTTTCGATCCTGAATTATTCCTCGTTTTACTTATCCCTCCTTTGTTGTTTGTTGATGGCTGGAAAACACCGACCAGAGAGTTTTTCCAGCATGGGCGTGAAATTGTTATTTTAGTCTTAGTATTAGTCTTAGTGACGGTTGTCGGTATTGGTTATTTAATTTACTGGCTATTTCCGAGTATCCCACTTATTGCCGCTTTTGCACTGGCAGCCGTATTGTCACCAACGGATGCCGTTGCATTGTCGTCGATTGTCGGAAGAGGGCGCATTCCTAAAAATATGATGAGCGTGCTGGAAGGAGAAGCATTAATGAATGATGCTTCTGGTCTGGTGGCTCTGAAATTTGCTGTGGCGATTGCCATGGGAACGATGGTCTTTACTGTCACGGGTGCAACCGTGGAATTTTTCAAGGTTGCGGTGGGTGGTTTGCTGTCGGGTATCGCCATCACATTGTTATACAGTAAATCATTGCGATTGATGAGCCGCTGGAGTGGCGATGATCCCGCAACTCAAATCATGTTTATGATGCTGCTGCCTTTTGCCTCTTATATGATTGCTGAACATATCGGTGTCTCAGGGATTCTGGCTGCGGTTGCTGCCGGTATGACGATCAGTAAGGCGGGAGTGATCCGCAATGCGCCGCTGGATATGCGTCTGCGAGCTGATAACGTATGGGGAATGCTGGCCTTTGTCTTCAATGGTCTTGTGTTTATCATGCTGGGGCTGCAATTACCGGGTATTTGGGAAACGTCTGTGGCTCAGGCTGAACTTGACCCACAAGTTGAAACCTGGATGTTATTTGCGGCCGTTGGGATCATTTACGGCGCGCTGGTATTGCTGCGATTCGTCTGGCTGTGGCTGATGAAAAATATCAGCAAAATGCTAATAAAGAAAAAGCCTTTGGAGTTTGCTTCCTATACAACCCGTGAGCTGTGGTTGGCTTCATTCGCCGGTGTGCGTGGGGCAATTACACTGGCAGGTGCGTTGTCTGTGCCATTTTTCTTGCCGGATGGCGATCCGTTTCCGGCCCGTTATCTGTTGATTTTCATTGCTGCGGGCGTGATCTTGTTCTCCCTGTTTGTGGGGGTTATCGCCTTGCCTGTACTGCTGCGTGGCATGAAAGTGGGTGATAAACTGGCGGATCTGAATGAAATCAGAATGGCAAAAGCAGCAATGGCTGAAGTTGCGATTGTCAGTATGAATAAGATGGAAGAGCGTCTGTCGGCCAATACAGAAGAGAAATTGGACGCAGAAGTCATCAGCGAGATCGCTTCCCGGGTTACGGGTCTTTTGCGGCGTCGTACTGCGGGTACTGATGAAATCGAACATAATCTGATGGTCGAAGAGTTGGAACGTCGTTTCCGTTTGACGGCATTAAGGGCTGAACGGGGTGAGCTGTATCATCTGCGTGCAACCCGCAAGATTAGTAATGAAACACTACAAGCCTTACTGCATGATCTTGATTTGCTGGAAGCACTTTTAGTGGGAAAAGATCAATAAAAATAGGTAAAGACCAATAAATTATGTGGCTGTTAACGATCACAACTTTTTTGTGGGCCGCCTCATTTAGCCTGATCGGTGTCTATCTCTCCGGTCAGGTTGATAGCTGGTTTTCCGTGTTTGTCAGGGTAGTACTGGCTGCAATGGTATTTTTGCCCTTTTTGCGCTGGCGGGGGTTATCGCCGAAAGTCATTTTGCTGTATATGACTGTCGGCGCTTGTCAGCTTGGTGTGATGTACTTATTTGTGTTTCACGCGTATCACTACCTGACGGTGGCAGAGTTTTTGCTGTTTACCATCATGACCCCACTTTATGTCACATTCATTTATGATTTGATGGGGCGCCAGCGGCTGCGTTGGGGGTATGCGCTGAGTTCTTTGCTGGCTGTGGCGGGCGCAGCAATTATTCGTTATGACCGATTGAGTGAATCTTTTTGGATTGGTTTGGTGCTGGTGCAATTGGCGAATATTTTCTTTGCGATGGGTCAGGTTGGGTATAAGCGCTTGATGGAAATCCATCCTATTCCCCAGAAAATAGCGTTTTCATGGTTCTATCTGGGTGCTTGTGTTGTTGCTGCCATTGGCTGGCTGATGTTTGGTGATCCACAAAAATTGCCAACAACTCAGATACAGTGGGGCGTCCTAATTTGGTTAGGCATTGGGGCATCCGGCATTGGCTATTTTATGTGGAACTATGGCGCGACCCAAGTGGATGCCGGAACACTGGCAATTATGAATAATATGCTGGTTCCGGCAGGCTTGTTGGTCAATTTTGCGATTTGGCAGCAGCATCCTGATTGGCTGAACTTTACCATTGGAGGCAGCCTGATTGTTGCGTCACTTTGGGTGCATCACCGTTGGATACTGAAACCCGCTTCACAAACGGCAAATTGTCCACCGCGTGCTGGCGGGCAGAACGAATAAAGGTATCAATGGCAGGTTGACGTTGCTCTCCTTCTCGGTTGGCAGCGTACAACCTGCTCCATAACCCTTCCCCTAACGTTTGGGTTACAACCAACCCTTGTCTTTCAAATGATTCCACGGCCCAATGTGGCAATGCGGCAATTCCCAAACGAGCCGCCACCATTTGGATCAACAACAAAGTATTATCAACCGTTTTCAATGTCGGAACGACATCCGCAGGCTCAAGAAAACGCCGCCAGATATCAAACCGTTGCCGTTGAACGGGATAGATCAGCAGAATTTCAGAAGCAAGATCTTGTGGATGGATATCGCGTCTATTTGCCAGTGGATGATCCGGTGCCAACACGAGTTTCACTTCATAATCAAACAGCGGCGTATAATGCAGATGACTGTCCGCAATGATGTCAGAGGTCAGAACAATATCCAGCTCTCTTTTTTGCAGAGCCGGTTGAGGGTCAAACGTAACACCGGATTTAAAATCCACGTTGACCTGTGGCCAGCTTTCACGAAAGCGTTTAAGTGCGGGTGTCAGCCACTGAATACAACTATGGCACTCAATGGCAATGCGTAGATTTGTCTCTTCCGGTTCATGACACTCACGCAGGGAAGCCGTAACCAAAGGTAATACTTGTTCCGCCAGCCTTAATAACACTTCTCCCTGTGATGTCAGCCGCAAGGGTTGGCTTTTACGAATGAATAGCTTGAACCCCAGCCGATGCTCTAATTCACTGAATTGATGAGAAAGGGCAGATTGCGTTTGATGAAGGTAATTTGCAGCCGCAGCCAGCGATCCGCAGTGATTCAATGCCTGTAATGTTTTTAAATGTTTTAGTTCGATCATGAAAAACCTTCAAGTTGATAATGAATAATTTGCGCTTGTGGTTTATACACTACATGTTGATTATAGAAGTGTAAACATCTAGACGGCTAAAAATTTCAGGGGTGATAAGATGACGGTTTTGAATCATACATTGGGCTTTCCACGTATTGGCTTGAAAAGAGAGCTGAAAAAGGCGCAAGAAAATTATTGGGCAGGCAAAATTTCTCAACAGGAATTGCTGGAAGTAGGTCGTGAATTGCGTGCACGCCACTGGCAACAACAAAAAGAAGCGGGCGTTGATTTAGTCCCCGTGGGTGATTTCGCCTGGTATGACCAAGTATTGACCACAAGTTTGTTATTGGGCAACGTTCCTCCACGTCATCAAAACGAAGATGGCAATATTGATCTGGACACCCTGTTCCGGATTGCCCGGGGCCGGGCACCGACAGGCACTCCCGCCGCCGCTTCGGAAATGACTAAATGGTTCAACACAAATTATCACTATATCGTACCTGAATTTCAGGAAGGGCAAGAGTTCAAACTGGGTTATAACCAGTTATTGGATGAAGTGGATGAAGCGCTGGCGTTAGGGCATAAAATAAAACCCGTTCTGCTGGGACCCGTGACTTATTTATGGCTGGGTAAGGTGAAAGGCAAGGCTTTTGATCGTCTGTCTTTATTAACGGATATCCTGCCCGTATACCAGCAAATATTGGCAGAGCTGGCAAAACGTGGCATTGAATGGGTACAGATTGATGAACCTGCACTGGTGCTGGAATTGCCGGAAGAGTGGCTAGCGGCGTTCTCAACGGCTTATCAGGCTCTTGAGGGGCAAGTGAAATTACTGCTCACAACCTATTTCGATAGCATCGGCCATAATCTGGGGACGATTAAATCATTGCCAGTGCAGGGGCTGCATGTTGATTTGGTGGCAGGGCAGGACTCCCTTGAAGATTTGGCGAAATCACTGCCAGACAATTGGTTGCTTTCATTGGGTGTCATTAATGGCCGTAATGTTTGGCGAGCAGATTTGAGCGAGAAATACCAGCTTACCGCGCCATTGGTGGGTAAAAGAGCGATCTGGATTGGGACTTCCTGTTCATTGCTGCATAGCCCGATTGACCTGAATGATGAAACCGGGTTGGATGATGAAGTGAAAAGCTGGTTTGCCTTTGCTTTGCAAAAATGCGCAGAACTTTCTTTGTTGTCACAGGCACTGAATGCGCCAGAAGGCAGCAAACAGGCTGAACTGGATGCCTATAGTGCGCCGATCCGTGCCCGTCGTAGCTCCACAAGGGTAAACAATCCGGTGGTTACTGAGCGTATCGCTGCAATCGAGCCGCAGGACAGTGAACGCAATCAGACATATCCTGAGCGTGCCAAACTTCAGCGTCAGCGTTATAACTTACCACTGTGGCCGACAACTACCATCGGTTCATTCCCACAGACAACGGAAATCCGTGGCTTGCGTCTCGATTTCAAAAAAGGGCGGGTGGATAGTACGCATTACCGGACCAATATCAGTGAACATATCAAGCAGGCGATTCAAGAACAGGAGCGTCTGGGGCTGGATGTACTGGTGCATGGGGAAGCTGAACGTAACGACATGGTGGAATATTTCGGTGAACACTTTGATGGTTATATCTTCACCCAAAATGGTTGGGTACAAAGCTACGGTTCACGCTGCGTAAAACCCCCCGTGATCATTGGCGATATCAGCCGCCCGGAAGCGATCACCGTCGATTGGGCGACATATGCACAATCCTTGACTGATAAGCCTGTAAAAGGGATGTTAACCGGGCCGGTGACCATTCTCTGTTGGTCATTCCCGAGGGAAGATGTTAGCCGTGAAACCATTGCTAAACAGATTGCACTGGCATTGCGTGATGAAGTTGATGATTTGCAGAAAGCCGGTATTGGCATCATTCAGATTGATGAGCCGGCACTGCGTGAAGGATTGCCACTGCGCAGAGAAGAATGGCAGGCATATCTGGAGTGGGCGGTAGATGCCTTTAAGCTGAGTGCAGCCATTGCGGAAGATGATACCCAAATCCACACCCATATGTGTTACTGCGAGTTCAATGACATCATGCCATCCATTGCAGCACTGGATGCGGATGTGATAACCATTGAAACTTCCCGTTCGGATATGGAGCTACTGGATTCATTCGAAGATTTTTCCTATCCGAATGAAATTGGGCCGGGCGTATATGATATTCACTCACCCAACGTGCCAAGTGTTGAATGGATTGAGGCTTTACTGCGTAAAGCGGCTGATCGTATCCCGGTTGAACGTTTGTGGGTCAACCCGGACTGCGGCCTGAAAACCCGTGGCTGGACAGAAACCAGACAAGCACTGGCGAACATGGTCGAAGCTGCAAAACGTCTACGTTCCTCATTGAATAGTTAATCTTGAAAGTAATGAGTTAATTCTGAAAGTGAATAGATAAGTTGAAAATGCCCGCCACAGAGAATGAAATGTGGCGGGTTAAAGAGAAGATCATTTCCCTAACAACTTATCTTTCAATAGATTCATACCTGCAGATTTTAGATCCAGATTTTCCGGCAATTCCCCGTTTGGCGTCACCTTATCGATGAAATTGGGCAAATGTTTGGAAAGCAAAGAAGAGACTTCATTTGGGGCTATCCCAATTTTTTCTGCCAACTGTTGGATCGTAGAAGAGCCAAAAATAGAAGAAAGCTGATCCGCATGAATCGGTAAATTCTCGCCGGAGCCAATCCATGAATGGATAGTGCCATCCAGCCCTTGCTGGGAAAACTTATCAATCAGCCCACTTATTCCTCCCTGACTTTCAACCCAGTCCATCATATGCTGGAGTTGCTGATTTTTCCCGCCGCTCAGCATATTGGCGATTTGATCAAAAAAGCCCATTGTAACTCTCCACTTTTGTTGAGGTTTTATCGGCTTGACCAGATAAAACGCTTATTTAGGTACATATACAGGAATAAAGCAGTAGAAATGTTATGAGATAACGATGAGTGACAGATTTAACTATTACAGTAGCATAATATTTTAAATGCATCTTAATCTAGATGATGAAAGCGGATTTAGATATTGAGTAGTTTCCCTTATGTTATCTGCATTTTTTTCACACCAGTCTGTGAAATGTGATTTTTTACGACTTCATTTAATTTTGTTTAAAATCAACTTGTTGGTAATTGTCTGTGTCGTTAAATATAAACAATGAATGTGATGTCCATCATTTTTTTGTGAAATTATCTATGTGAAGATTACAAAGGTAACAAATCGACATACAACACCAGGGAACCTCATGAATAATTCTATACAAAAAATAGGGGTTATAGGGCTGGGAGCGATGGGAATGGGAATCGCACAGTCCTTAATAAGGGAAGGTATTCCAACTTATGGCTTTGATTTAAATATCAAAGCGTGTGAGCAACTCAAACAGATAGGAGCAATAGGTGTCGCTGATAGCGCTGCCCAGTGGTGCAAGGAACTGGATGTGCTTTTATTGGTTGTGGTTAACGGAAGCCAAATTGAGCACATCCTGTTTGGTGGAGAAACACCATTAGTTAATCAACTAAATGTGGATACAGCGGTTGTCTTACATAGCACTGTATCCACTGAACAGGCACAAGATTTTGCCAACCGTTTGCACAAATATCATATTAAAATGCTTGATGCGCCAATTTCAGGGGGGGCACAAAAGGCTCTCCAAGGACAATTAACGGTTATGGCTTCAGGCCCTTCTGAGTTGTTTGAACAACTCAGACCGATTTTGGATGTGATTGCAGAACGTATTTATTATATCGGTTCTGAAATCGGTCAGGGGTCAACCGTTAAAATGATTCATCAATTATTGGCAGGCGTACATATTGCTGTTGCGGCAGAAAGTATGGCGCTTGCCGCCAAAGCGGGCATTCCATTGAACTTAATGTATGACATTGTAACTCATGCAGCGGGAAATTCATGGATGTTTGAAAACCGTGTTCCTCATATTCTGTCAGGAGATTATACACCTCAATCTTCCGTAGATATTTTTGTTAAAGATTTGGGAATAGTGCTCGAAGCAGGCAAAGCGATGAAATTTCCTCTGCCAATGGCGGCAACGGCACATCAGATGTTTTTAGCGGCTAGCAATGAGGGACTAGGGCAGTGGGATGATAGTGCGGTGATTAAGACGTTCAAAGGAATCAATTTACCAGAGAGAAAATCATGACTATCAAATTGGGCGTGATTGCTGATGATTTCACTGGAGCAACAGATATAGCCAGTTTTATGGTGCAAAGTGGTTGGAAAGTTGTCCAGCTGTTGGGGGTTCCAGATGAGAATACACTTATTCCATATGATGCAGATGCTGTTGTAATTAGCTTAAAAATTCGCTCTTGCCCTGCAGCTGAATCGATTCTTCAATCACTGAGATCTTGCCATTGGTTACGGCATAAAGCGGGTTGCCGACAGCTGTTTTTCAAATATTGTTCTACATTCGACTCTACATCAGAAGGAAATATTGGCCCAGTCATAGATGCCTTGATGGATGAACTCCAAGCCGATATTAGCCTGATTTGCCCGGCACTTCCAATCAACGGAAGGACAGTTGTACATGGACATTTATTTGTTAACGGGCAATTACTGAATGAAAGTGGAATGCAATATCATCCTGTTACTCCGATGAAAGATGCTAATTTGCTGCGGTTGATAGAACAGCAAGCAAAAGGGAGAGCAGGATTAGTCAATCTTGATTGTGTTCGTCAAGGAAAACTGGCTATTCGTCATCATCTTAATTCACTACGCCAAAATGGTATTCGCTATGCGGTTGTTGATGCAATGATAATGGAGGATTTGGTCCCCATTGCTCAAGTTGCATCGGATATGGTACTGGTGACAGGTGGTTCCGGTTTGGGGGCGGCATTAGCGAGTTACCATTCAGGGGACGCTTTGGAAGCGACGACAATTGGGGAGACTCCACCAGCCATAGGTAGAAGGACGGTTATTCTTTCGGGAAGTTGCTCTGTCATGACAAATCAGCAAGTCATTGAATATAAAAAAATTGCACCGGGCATGGCATTGAATGTTGAGGAATGTATTAATAATTCTGGATATGCCAGCCAATTGGCAAATTGGGTTATCCAGCAACCAGAAGATGGATTAGCGCCAATATTATATTCTACGCAGTCCCCTAAATCGTTGGAAATGATTCAGCAGCAGTATGGGATTATCAAAGCGAGTCATTCCATTGAACAGGTCTTTGCTGAGATCGTTAATGAATTGAAACAACAAGGATTCAATACCTTTATTGTCGCGGGTGGGGAAACTTCCGCCCAGATCGTGCAAAGTTTAGAAATTCATGAAATTAGTATTGGTGCGTCTATTGTACCAGGGGTTCCTTGGGTGCGTAGTTTACAGAACGATTGTTGGCTAGCCTTGAAATCAGGCAATTTTGGTGGAGAAAATTTCTTTCTACTTGCACAAGAAGTTTTTCACAAATGAGTAAGATTTGTATGCAATATTAGCGGGGTAGGTGCTGGTCTGTGATGGAATCTCTTCTATTTAGAGAATGATTGGATTAATTAAAGTTCAACATAAAAAACTGAAAGCGAATTATACCAGATAATAATGAAGAGTTGGCTATGGCTAAATTTGCAGCAAATTTGAGCGTAATGTTTAACGAGGTTCCGTTTACTGAACGTTTTGTTTTGGCTTCAAACGCCGGTTTCAAAGGTGTTGAATACTTGTTTCCTTATGAAGAGTCAGCACAAGAACTTGCTGTTTTATTGGAAAAATACCAACTCACACAAGTGCTATTTAATATGCCAGCAGGAAACTGGAATGCCGGTGATAGGGGGATAGCTTGTTTGCCGGGGAGTGAAAAATCTTTTTCGAAAGGGGTTAATAAAGCTCTGGAATATGCATTGGCATTGGATTGTAAACAAGTTCATGCAATGGCTGGAAAATGGGACAGGCAGTTTACGCAGGAACAACAACGTGAATGTTATATCACAAATATTCAGTATGCTGCGGATGTGATGGCTGAACATGATATTAAAGTCTTAATTGAACCGATTAATATTCGCGATATGCCCGGTTATTTTTTGACAACACAAAGGCAAGCCGAATCGTTGTTGGAGGTTATTGATCGAAAAAATGTCTTTATTCAATTGGATCTTTACCATTGCCAGATTATGGAAGGTGATCTACTGCGGACGATAGAACGATTGTGGGGGAAGTTTAGCCACATTCAGATTGCTTCAGTACCAGAACGCCATGAACCTGATAGTGGTGAAGTTAATTATTTCTGGCTGTTTAAAAAGTTGGATGAAATGGGATATCAGGGGTGGCTCGGATGTGAATATTATCCGGTAGGCCATACGGAGAAAGGGCTTGGGTGGCTGGTAAAAGCCCAATCATGATTGTGCGGTAATGTAGCAGGAGAAGTAATGAGTCCTCCAGAACGCAGAGATTTTATTTATCGCCACTTACATGAACATAGAACGGTTTCCATTGGCGCATTAGTTGAATTGCTAAACGTCTCGCATATGACTGTAAGAAGGGATATCCGCATTTTAGAAGATGAAGGGAAAGTAATTAGTATCACTGGTGGCGTTCAGTTAAACGATGCTTTACGACAAGAATTACCATGGAGTGAAAAAGCGCTCATCAATCATCGCAATAAGCGTGCGCTAGGCAAATATGCAGCTTCATTGGTAAAAGATGGACAAGTGGTTTATCTGGATGCGGGAACTACAACATTTGAAATTGCTCAGGTATTGGCAGAACGTTTCAACTTGACGATTGTTACGAATGACTTTTCGATCACCCAATATTTGATGAATAAGCCACAACTGAACTTATTTCACACTGGAGGGCAGGTGGACAAACGCAATTATTCGTGTGTCGGGAATACGGCAGCTATGGTATTGCGTACTCTAAATATAGATATTGCATTTATCAGTACCAGTTCGTGGGATCTTGAGCATGGAGTTTCTACTCCTCATGAAGAAAAAGTTTTTGTGAAACAGATGTTGTTAGAAATTGCCCGTAGGAAGATATTAATTTCAGATAGTAGTAAGTATGGAAAATATGGCATGTTTCGTATCTGCTCACTCTCAAGTTTGAATGACATAGTATGTGATGGACTGTTAGCTATGCCAGAACAGCAGCAATTGCAGGAAATAGGGCTGAAACTCCATATTGTTGATATATAAAAATAATTATTACTTACAAAATAGTCTCAAAAGATTATGAAAGGGAGTTTTAAATGAAAAATATTATTACTGGCGCCCCCGTTTTTTTGGGATTTCCAGTTACTTTTTGTTTTATTTAAAAATAGTCATAGGTTGAATTTCAATCAATTTATATTGGTTAATGCTCAATGTCCAACTTCTTTAACTCGTGACCACTCATTCAGCGATGTCATTCGGGCATTTATCGCCAGTAATACACATTGAAATGGAGTTTGATGATGGAATTCTACATTCCAATTATTGGATTGGGCGTGGCGGTATTTACGTTGATTTTTCTGGTTTTGCGTACTCGCATTCACGTACTGCTTGCTATGTTGATCGCTGCGGTAATCGCTGGGATAGCAGGTGGTTTAACTATGGGAAATGTGGTTGAGGTTATCGCTAAAGGCTTTGGTTCGACATTAGGGAATATCGGCATTGTGATTGGGCTAGGGATCATGATGGGGCGAATATTGGAGGTATCTGGCGCAACTGAACAAATAGCTTATAGCTTAATTAAATGGTTAGGTAAAAAGCATGAAGAATGGGCTTTGACGATTACCGGTTATATTGTCAGCATTCCCATATTTGTGAATTCAGCCTTCGTGATCCTCTACCCACTGGCAAAAGCGCTAGCAAAGAAAGGTAAACGCAATATATTGACATTAGGGGTGGCATTGGCAGGAGGGCTGGTGGTAACTCATCATGTTGTTCCACCAACACCGGGGCCACTTGGTGTCGCTGGTATATTTGGTGTGAGTATCGGCACAATGATGTTGGCAGGTATGATATTGGCTGTGCCGTGTGTTATTGGCATTACCTTTTATGCAAAGTGGTTGGAGATTAAATATCCAGAGTATTTTTTTGCAGATACAGAAGAAAATTCGCAACAAATTCATCAGCATTATATGGAGGAAAAAGCCAATAAACCGCTGCCAAGCCTATTTCTTTCTTTTCTGCCTATCATCGTTCCGATAGCTCTGATTTTTATTAATGTCATCAATGGATTGTTACTGAGAATTAATGTATTAGCTGGAAAGGAAAACCATCTCTATTTTCAAGTCTTTGACTTCCTTGGTTCACCAATTATTGCACTGGCAATCAGTGTATTACTGGCGGTTTATACGCTAATGCCAAAAGTCAGTAAACACGAGGTGATTGAGCATTTGGAAGCCGGTTTACAAACAGTAGGTATTATCCTGTTGGTGACAGGTGCAGGGGGCGCCTTGGGAGCGGTACTAAACGAAAGTTCTACAGGGAAGCTATTAGCGCAATATATTGCTGGTCTGCCAATAACACCAGTCTTGATTCCATTTATCATTGCGACCTTAATACGTATCATTCAAGGGTCTGGCACGGTAGCAATGATTACTTCAGCTTCTATTTCAGCTCCCATTATCAGTCAGATACCAGATATTAATATGTTAGTCGCAGCTCAGGCTGCGGCTATGGGTTCATTATTTTTCGGCTACTTCAATGATAGTCTGTTCTGGATGGTTAACCGGATGATGGGCATTAAAGATGCAAAGCAACAGATGATTGTCTGGTCAATCCCTACCACCATTGCATGGGGAATTGGGCTGTGTGGTTTACTGCTTCTCAACCTTATTATGTAAGATAATTCACTCCGTTACAAAGATAACTCCAGGAGCTATGAAAAGAAGTTTTTGATGAAAGTTATTATTAGTGGAGCCGTTTTTCTGGATCTGCTGTTATCCTTTCAGCGATGCCATTTGTGCATTTATCGCTAATAACACAGATTGAAATAGGGTTTTACGATGGAGTTTTATATTCCAATTATTGGATTGGGAGTGGCAGTATTTACGCTGATTTTTCTGGTCTTACGTACTCGGGTTCATGTCCTTATTGCCATGCTAATGGCTGCAATAATCGCTGGGATATCAGGCGGTTTGACAATAAGCCATGTCATTGAGGTGATCAGCAAAGGATTTGGTACGACATTAGGCAGTATTGGTATTGTGATTGGATTAGGCAGCATGATGGGGCGGATATTGGAGGTGTCTGGCGCAACAGAACGGATCGCCTATAGCTTGGTAAAATGGCTGGGCCAAAAGCGCGAAGAATGGGCTTTGGCGATTACCGGTTATATTGTCAGTATCCCCATATTTGTGAATTCGGCTTTTGTGATCCTTTACCCGCTGGTGAAAGCATTAGCCAAGAAAGGTAAACGAAATGTATTGACTCTGGGTGTATCGCTGGCAGGTGGGTTGGTGGTGACTCATCATATTGTTCCGCCGACTCCGGGTCCGCTTGGTGTGGCCGGGATATTCGGCGTAAGTATCGGCTCCATGATGCTGGCAGGGGCGATATTGGCGATTCCCTGTGTTATCGGCATTACCCTTTATGCAAAATGGCTGGAGACGAAATACCCTGAATACCAACTCTCTGATGCAGAAGAAAACTTGCAACAAGTTCATCAGCGTTATCTGGAAGAAAAAGCCAATAAACCGCTACCGAGTTTGTTTCTTTCCCTTTTACCGATTGTCGTGCCGATTGTTCTGATTTTTATGAATGTCATTAATGGCATGGTGCTGAAAATTGATGGATTTGCCGGGCAGGAAAACCATTTCTATTTTCAGATGTTCAATTTCCTTGGCTCACCGATTATCGCTTTAGCAATCAGTGTGTTGCTGGCCGTTTATACACTCATGCCAAAAGTCAGTCAACAAGAGGTGATTGAACATCTGGAGTCCGGGTTAAAAACCGTGGGTATTATCTTGCTGGTATCGGGAGCCGGAGGCGCATTGGGAGCTGTATTAAATGAAAGCTCGACAGGAACGATACTGGCGCAATATATCGCCGATCTGCCCATAACACCGGTCCTGATACCGTTTATCATCGCGACCTTAATACGTATCATTCAAGGGTCCGGCACGGTGGCCATGATTACCGCCGCCTCTATTTCAGCACCGGTTATCAGTCACATACCGGATATCAATATGTTAGTGGCAGCTCAGGCAGCGGTCATGGGGACACTGTTTTTCAGCTACTTCAATGATTGTTTTTTCTGGGTGGTTAACCGGATGATGGGGATTAAAAATGTAAAGCAGCAGATCATTGTCTGGTCAATTCCTACGACCATTGCGTGGGGAATTGGGCTGTGTGGCGTCCTGCTCCTCAATTTTGTGATGTAAATAATGAAATCGCGCTCTGTGAAGGGCGCCTTCATTAATGTGATTTATGTCACATATGCATGTATGTATTTCTTTTTTATTTCAATTCAAGATGATTTTAATCACTGAAAGATGTCAGAGTATTGACTAAATTTAGGTATTCAATTTTGAGTTGTTCGTTGAGGAGTCTGATATGTCCGATGTATTTCATTTAGGTATCACCAAAAGTGACCTGCAAGGCGCGACTTTGGCGATTGTGCCGGGTGATCCTAACCGTGTTGAGAAAATTGCACGCTTGATGGATAACCCAGTGCATCTGGCTTCCCATCGTGAATTTACAACATGGCGTGCAGAAATTGACGGCAAAGCCGTTATTGTTTGCTCTACAGGTATTGGTGGCCCCTCAACGTCAATTGCGGTAGAAGAGCTGGCGCAATTGGGAGTGCGTACTTTCCTGCGTATCGGCACGACCGGCGCAATTCAACCACACATCAATGTTGGGGATGTATTGGTAACGACAGGCGCAGTTCGCTTGGATGGTGCCAGCCTGCATTTTGCCCCGATGGAATTCCCGGCCGTGGCGGATTTTGAATGTACCAACGCATTGTATGAAGCGGCGAAATCATCCGGTTCTGCCACGCATGTCGGTATTACGGCTTCTTCTGATACTTTCTATCCGGGGCAGGAACGTTACGATACTTATTCCGGTCGGGTTGTGCGTCGTTTCCAAGGCTCCATGAAAGAGTGGCAGGAAATGGGCGTGATGAACTTTGAGATGGAATCTGCAACATTGCTGACCATGTGTGCAAGTCAGGGACTGCGTGCCGGTATGGTGGCGGGTGTTATTGTTAACCGTACCCAACAGGAAATTCCCGATGTTGAGCTACTGAAGAAAACAGAAAGCAACGCTCTGGGAATTGTTGTTGAGGCCGCCCGCCGTCTGCTGTGACATCTACCAAGGGCAGGAATATTCCGGCCCTTATCGTTTGTGTGATCTTTTCTTCCTTTCATTCTAAAATCTGATAATGTCATAACGTTCAGTGTTAATAACGATATTGGATTTAATCACTATATTTAGTTTACTTACTCTATTTAGTTTAATAACTTTCAATCGGATACAGCATTATCAATGATTATTTGTTTTCATAACATCTTATACCCAACCTCTCCCAAGCAAGGCGAAGGGATACTTTAATCACAACAAGAGTGACTATGACCACAACATTTATATCTCATCCATCATTACTTCCTTTGAGCGGTGGCATTAACTTTCGAGATTTAGGCAATAAGACGCTAAATAATGGCGCCAAGATCAGGTCAGGACGGCTATTTCGTTCCGGAGCACTGGACAGGCTGACAAAAAATGATCAGGCTTTTTTAGTGGATCAAAACCTTTTTCAGATCATCGACTATCGTGATAGTAGCGAAATCATGGATAAGCCGGATCAGATATGGCAGGGCGCGCATTATCACCACGCCCCCGCAAACCCGCTTTCCAAAGAAGTGGATGCCAATCTGGAGAAGATAGATAGAGAGGTACTGGCGCAATTCGATGCAAAAGACTTTATGTCACGTCTCTATGAACTGCTGCCCATCAACAACCCGGCGTATAAAAAATTAGCGGCATTATTACTGCAACCGGAGAAAGGCGGGATTGTACAACATTGTGCGGTAGGTAAAGACAGAACGGGAGTGGGTTCTGCGCTGGTTTTGTTTGCACTGGGCGCCGATTTGGATACGGTTATGGAAGACTATTTGCTGACCAATATTACACTGGCTTCGTACCGGGACTACTTATTGAACGAACATGCAAAAGTCATGAGTGAAAATGTCGTGGAAAAATTTGCTTATGTTTATTCCGTCCGGGAAGAATTTTTAGTGACTGCGCTAAACAGTATTAATCAACATTATGGCAGCGTGGATATTTGGCTGGAAAAAGATATCGGGCTGGATATTGCCGCCCGAGAAAAACTACAAGCCTATTTTCTTGAATAAAAATATCAGGTTGGCATGGGTTCATTTGTACTGTGCTAGCCTATGACATTCCACTGATAATACAGGAAAGATTAATGTGAGCCTGCATGAAATCATTGAACTGGTCACGGACTTTGTAAGAGCGCATGAAGTTTGGGCCATCCCCATCATTTTCCTTCTGGCATTTGGTGAATCGTTGGCATTCATCTCTCTATTGTTGCCAGCGACGATCATTTTGTTGGGATTAGGGGCACTGATTGGTGAAAGCGGACTGAAGTTCTGGCCAATATGGATAGCCGCAGCCGCAGGCGCTTTCTTTGGGGATTGGCTCTCTTACTGGTTTGGTTTCCACTATAAAGAGAATGTCGGCAAAATGTGGCCGCTTTCCCGCCATCCTCAAACTCTGGTTCGTGGGCACCGATTCTTTGAACGCTGGGGAGTCTGGGGCGTTTTCATCGGGCGGTTTTTTGGCCCCTTGAGGGCCGTTGTACCACTGGTGGCCGGAATTTGTGCCATGCCAAAACGTCATTTTCAGCTCGCCAATTTCGCTTCCGCACTGATCTGGGCATTCGGTATTTTAGCCCCGGGCGCTTTTGGCCTGCGATGGCTGGCCGAATGGGTGGGATAAGCGTGGATGAGGTAAGAGTGGATGAGGTAAGAGTGGCTGGAGTAATTGCGATCCGCTTTGCAAACTGAAAGAAAGCGAAAAGAAAGCGATTAAATACTCTGGACATCTATACAGTCTCTATTTAACTTACATTGAGGTCAGTGAGCCGAAAAAGTTAACCGGAATTTAGCGACAATGACGTTATCGAGGGTGTATAGGTGGATATCCAGTGGTTATATCTGTTGATTGGCAGCTTAAGTGGATGGCTGGGCGGAGGGATCTTCGTCTGGCTTTCCGTTCATCAGAAAATCCAACAAAAAGAGCTGGAGCTGCGTGAATTATCCAGTCAATTGGCGGTCAGTCATGAAAAGCTGGAACAATCCCATTATTGGCGTACCGAATGTGATCAGTTAAACCAGGAGCTATTGGCACAACGTGAAATTAATCGCGTGCAGGAAGCTGAATTGCGGGAACTGAGCACTCGGCTTGAAGAAACCAGATTGGCCGCAGAGGAAAAGCAACGTTTATTGATCAATAGCGAACAGCGCCTGAATACCCAATTTGAAAATCTTGCCAATCGTATTTTTGAGCAAAATCGGCTTCGCACCGACGAATATAGTCGCCAGAATCTCAATAATCTCCTGATGCCATTTCGTGAACAACTGGAAGGATTCCGTCGTCAGGTTCAGGACAGTTTTGGGCAGGAAGCCCGGGAACGCCATACCCTAACCCATGAGATTCGCAATCTTCAGCAACTTAATGCACAGATGGCGAAAGAGGCAATCAACCTCACCAACGCCTTGAAAGGTGATAATAAAATACAGGGGAATTGGGGAGAGATGGTGTTGGCCCGAGTTCTGGAGGCATCTGGCTTGCGTGAAGGGTATGAATTCGATACACAAGTCAACATTAAAACCGACACCAGTGAACGTTTTCAGCCTGATGTTATTGTGCATTTACCGCAGGGAAAAGACGTCGTTATTGATGCCAAAATGTCGCTGGTTGCTTATGAACGTTATTTCAACAGTCATGATGAACAACATCAGGCACAGGCATTACAGGAACATATCAACTCCATAAAAGGGCATATTCGTGGCCTGAGCCGGAAAGATTACCAGCAATTGCCCGGTTTACGCTCGCTGGATTACGTTTTGATGTTTATCCCGGTGGAACCCGCTTATCTGGTGGCACTCAATCAGGCACCGGAATTATTGGATGAAGCGTTGAGACACAATATCATGCTGGTCAGCCCATCCACATTATTGGTTGCTGTTCGTACTATTAATAACCTTTGGCGTTATGAATACCAAAGCCAAAATGCCCGTCTGATTGCTGATAAAGCCGCCAGAATGTATGACAAAATGCGTTTATTTGTGGATGATATGCAAGGGTTGGGGCAAAGTTTGAATAAAGCACAGGCGAGTTACCATTGCGCAATGAAAAAACTGGCCGAAGGGCGAGGCAATCTGATTAGCCAGGCTGAAGGTTTTCGCGATTTGGGCGTGGATGTGAAGCGCCCTATGGACTCACAGTTGATTGAGAAATCTTTCCGGTCGTTACAAACTAACGAGTGAAGTCTGGATGGGGTTTTGTCGGAAAGGCTGGTACACTTGCTATAAATTTTTTTGAATAAAAAGCGGACAAATAACATGGCAGATCAATCAAAAGAAACCACTGATTTTGGTTTCCGCACCGTAGTCAAAGAAGAAAAAAAAGATATGGTGGCAGAGGTATTCCACTCTGTAGCGGCAAAATATGACTTGATGAATGACTTGATGTCATTTGGTATCCATCGTATCTGGAAGCGTTTCACTATTGAAGCAAGTGGTATCCGACGTGGGCATAAGGTACTGGATCTCGCTGGCGGAACCGGTGACTTGACGGCGAAATTTTCCCGTCTTGTGGGGGAAAAAGGTCAAGTTGTTCTGGCGGACATCAACGACTCGATGTTGAAAGTCGGGCGTGAAAAGTTGCGTGATATCGGCATCGTGGGCAATGTGAGCTATGTTCAGGCCAACGCGGAAGAACTGCCCTTCCCGGATAATCATTTTGACTGTATTACTATTTCCTTCGGCTTACGTAATGTCACGGATAAAGAAAAAGCCTTACGTTCCATGTGCCGAGTGCTTAAACCCGGTGGACGTTTATTGGTGCTGGAATTCTCCAAACCGATATTGGCACCACTGAGTAAAGTTTATGATGCTTACTCGTTCCATGTTTTACCTCGAATTGGTCAGATGGTTGTTAAGGATGCGGAAAGTTACCGTTACTTGACAGAATCCATCCGTATGCACCCTGATCAGGAAACGTTAAAAGGTATGATGGAAGATGCTGGCTTTGACCAGGTTTCTTATACCAATATGACCGGGGGAATCGTTGCTCTGCATAAAGGGTTCAAATTCTGAAATGGAAACCCCCTCATCAAGCCATAGCATGAATTCTACGGTATCGAACTCACCTGAGAGTCCTGCCGGATTGAATGACAATGTGAATTACAGCGTGAATGACAACGTATTGTTTTCCGTTCTGACGGCTTTTCTGGAAACGACTCTGAATTATCTGTTGTATCGGGAAAATGTATTGAAGCCAACCCGCTTGAGATTAGTCGGCAAGATACTGTCCATCAAACTGAAAGAAATCAAAACACCACTGGTACTGATATTCAGTGAGAAGCGGGTGGATGTTTTGAGCCAGTGGTCAGATTCTGCGGATTGCTCAATGAAAACGACGCTCCCTGCCTTACTCAAACTGCGGGATCGCCGATGTCTTTCCGCGTTGATTAACAGCGGTGAGATCGTCATTGAAGGGGATATGCAGGTCATTCAACAGTGGTCAGCCTTGCTGGATATGTCGGAGTGGGACCCGGCTCATTACCTCTCCCCTTATGTCGGTGATATTGCCGCAGAAAGTATGAGTCGGATGGTGAAAAAAAGCATGGAATTTGTCAGCCATTCCCTCGCAAGGAAGAAAACCTATCTCACCGAATCTTTGACGGAAGAATGGAAATTCTTACCCAGTGCTCTGGAAGTTGCTTATTTTAGCGAAGAAGTTCATGCCGTTGCCAATCAGATGGCTCAAATAGAGAAACGGTTGGCCGCACTGGAGGAAAAATATGACGCCCGGTGAGATCAAACGACTTTACTTTATTATCCGAATTTTTCTTTCCTATGGGTTGGACGAACTGATCCCTAATATTCGCCTGACGTGGCCGCTGCGTTTCGGGCGTTATTTCCTGTTTTGGATACCGAATCGGCACAAAGATAAACCGCTTGGTGAACGTTTGCGTTTGGCATTGCAAGAGCTGGGTCCTGTCTGGATCAAATTCGGTCAAATGCTTTCTACCCGCCGGGATCTGTTTCCGCCTGCAATCGCAGATCAGCTTTCGATGTTGCAAGATCGGGTGGCATCCTTTGATGGCGCTGTGGCGAGAAAATCGATTGAAGCTGCATTAGAAGGGCCTCTGGAGACGTGGTTTGAGGACTTTGATCCGGTGCCACTGGCTTCAGCGTCTATTGCCCAGGTGCATACCGCCCGCTTGAAAGAGAATGGTAAAGAAGTTGTCCTGAAAGTCATTCGTCCGGATATTTTGCCGGTTATCAAGGCTGATGTACGGTTAATGTATCGTTTGGCCAATCTGCTGCCTCTTTTTCCCGACGGTCGCCGTCTTCGTCCGCGTGAAGTTGTACGTGAATATGAAAAAACGTTGCTTGATGAGCTGAATTTGTTGCGTGAAGCTGCAAATGCCATTCAATTACGCCGGAATTTTGAAGATAGCCCGATGCTTTACGTGCCAGAAATTTATCCTGCTTATTGTCGGGAGGATGTTTTGGTTATGGAACGCATTTATGGTATCCCGGTGTCTGATATTGCGGCTTTAGAAGCACAGAACACCAATATGAAATTGTTGGCTGAACGTGGGGTTCAGGTATTCTTCACCCAAGTGTTTCGCGATAGCTTTTTCCATGCAGACATGCACCCCGGCAATATTTTTGTCAGTTATGAAAATCCGCAAGACCCTATTTATATCGGTATTGATTACGGCATCGTGGGTTCTTTGAATAAAGAGGATAAACGCTATCTGGCTGAAAATTTCATTGCCTTCTTCAATCGTGATTATCGTCGGGTCGCTGAACTGCATGTTGATTCGGGATGGGTTCCTGCCGATACCAATGTGGAAGATTTCGAATTTGCCATCCGTACTGTTTGTGAGCCGATTTTTGAAAAACCACTGGCTGAAATCTCATTCGGGCATGTTTTACTGAATCTTTTCAATACCGCCCGTCGTTTTAATATGGCTGTTCAGCCTCAGTTGGTCCTGTTGCAAAAAACACTACTGTACGTTGAGGGTTTAGGTCGTCAGCTTTATCCCCAACTTGATTTATGGAAAACAGCAAAACCTTTTCTGGAAGATTGGCTGCATGATCAGATTGGGATACCCGCCATTGTGCGAGCCTTTAAAGAAAAAGCGCCCTATTGGGCGGAAAAGTTACCGGAACTTCCTGAATTAGTGTATGGCACACTTCAACAGCACCGACGTTTGCAAGTCAGTATTGATCAAATATCGCAACAATTCAGGAACCAGCAGATCAGGCAGCGAAAATCCCTTTATTTACTGGGGATTGGGGCGACGCTGTTTATCTGTGGGAGTTTGTTTTTCATCACAGGCCAGAAACAATGGTCATGGGGATTGATGGGCGCAGGAATGGTATCCTGGGGGCTGGGTTGGTGTAACTTAAGCAAACGTCAGTGACAATTAAACGTAAGTAAAGGTTGCGCGACCACAGTGTTTGGTATGATTGTATTATTTTCGAACATAAAGTTCATCGTTTATAATGGAATCATTAGTGGCTGTTTTGATGAATAAACAGCCAATCAATCAATAGAGGTAGCACAGTATGGGTGGTATAAGTATTTGGCAGTTACTCATTATTGCGGTCATTGTCGTATTGTTGTTTGGTACTAATAAACTGCGTACCTTGGGGTCAGATCTGGGCGCGTCGATTAAAGGTTTCAAAAAAGCAATGAGTGATGAAGAAAAGCCGGAACAACCTGAAAAAATAAGTCAGGATGCCGATTTCGACACTAAAAATCTGGCTGAAAAACCTACTGTTGCACAATCTGAAAAATCAGAGAGCAAAAATAAAGAGCAGGTATAAACCGTGTTTGACATTGGTTTTAGTGAATTGTTGCTGGTGATGGTTATTGGTTTGGTCGTTTTGGGACCAGAACGTTTGCCTGTTGCAGTCAAAACAGTAGCCGGATGGATTCGGGTATTACGCTCGTTGGCGGCAAATGTTCAGAATGAACTTGCGCAGGAATTAAAGTTGCAAGAGCTTCAGGATAGCCTGAAAAAAATGGAAGAAACCGCAGATATACAATCGTTGTCGCCTGAATTGAAGGCATCTATGGAAGAACTCAGGGAAGCGGCGGAATCGTTGAAAAACGGCTATCAGCTTAAGCCCGATGAAACCAGGGAACGGGAGGAAGATGAAACGCATTTCCACTCATCGGTATCCCAGCCGGCTACAACTCATTCAATCCCAGAACAGGCAACCACAGATCAATCGGGCATAAAACCAGAGCAACGGAAAAATAAATCCCCTGAACAAGCAAATGGCGAACACTAAAACATGTCTGTGGATGATACCCAACCGCTTATTAGCCATCTGATTGAGCTGCGTAAGCGAATTTTAAATTGCTTAATGACCGTATTGGTCGTTTTTTTGGCATTGGTTTATTTTTCCAATGACATTTATCGGCTTATTGCGGCACCTTTAATGGAACAATTACCCAAAGGGGCAAATATGATTGCAACGGACGTTGCATCGCCTTTTTTTACCCCGATAAAATTGACCGTTATGGTGTCTGTCTTCGTTTCGGCACCGATGATCCTCTATCAAATTTGGGCATTTATTGCACCTGCATTGTATAAGCATGAACGCCGCTTGATAATGCCCCTGCTGTTTTCCAGTAGTGTATTGTTCTATCTGGGAATGGCATTTGCCTACTTTGTCGTCTTTCCCATCGCATTTGGTTTCTTTATCAAGACCGTTCCGGCAGACGTAGTGATCTCGACAGATATCAGTAATTACCTGAGCTTTGTGATGGCGTTATTTATGGCCTTTGGTGTCTCATTTGAAGTCCCTATCGCCATTATTTTGCTGTGTTGGAGCGGAGTAGTAACGCCGGAATCGCTGAAAAGGAAGCGTCCTTACATTTTGGTGGGCGCTTTTGTGGTTGGCATGTTGTTAACGCCGCCCGATGTTTTCTCGCAAACGTTGTTGGCTGTTCCCATGTATTTACTCTTTGAATTGGGGATCCTGCTTTCCCAGTTTTATATGGGTAAATCAGGTAAACATAAAAAATGATGGTTATTAACCCAGCGCTAAAGGCTGGGTTTTACATAAGGAGAGAGGTATGAGCTATGTATTTCCGGGAACATTCCCCGGCCGTCGTATGCGTCGTGTGCGCCACCATGATTTTTCCCGCCGCTTATTTGCTGAAAATCAAGTCACTGTCAATGACTTGATCTACCCCGTGTTTGTTATGGAAGGCACTAATCAGCGTCAGGAAGTGTCTTCCATGCCAGGAGTGTATCGTCTGACAATCGATCTTTTGCTGAAAGAAGCAGAAGAGATTGCCCGACTGGGTATTCCTGTCTTGTCACTGTTTCCGGTCATTGAAGCAGATAAGAAATCATTGGACGCGAAAGAGGCTTATAATCCAGACGGCTTGATTCAACGTTCTGTCCGTGCCCTGAAAGATGCGGTTCCTGAATTGGGGCTGTTGACGGATGTGGCGCTCGACCCGTTCACGACACATGGGCAGGATGGTGTCATTGATCAGGGTGGTTATGTTATCAATGATATTACTAAAGATATTCTGGTTAAACAGGCATTGTCCCATGCTGAAGCCGGCGCCGAAATTGTTGCGCCAAGCGATATGATGGATGGTCGCATTGGCGCTATTCGTGAGCAGCTTGAAAGGGGCGGTCATATCAACACCCAAATTATGTCTTATGCGGCTAAATACGCCTCTTGTTATTATGGGCCATTCAGGGATGCCATCGGCACCAGTAGTAACCTGAAAGGCGGTAATAAAATGACCTATCAAATGGACCCTGCAAACAGTGATGAAGCATTGCAGGAGGTTGCACAGGATTTGCAGGAAGGTGCGGATAGCGTCATGGTGAAACCGGGGATGCCCTATCTGGATGTGATCCGTCGGGTGAAAGAGACTTTTGGTGTTCCCACATTTGCTTATCAGGTTTCTGGTGAGTATGCGATGCACATGGCCGCCATTCAAAACGGTTGGCTGAAAGAGCAGCCTGCGATTATGGAGTCACTGCTGTGCTTCAAGCGTGCAGGCGCTGATGGTGTCCTGACTTATTTCGCTAAACGTGTCGCTCAGTGGTTGCATGAGCAAAAACAATGAGGTTTTTGTGTGACGATAACTTCTGGTGAAATAGAGAAGACATAATGAAAACGGGCAATATTGCCCGTTTTCTGATTATACTTTTATAAACTGTTTGTTATCTAATATCTTAGAGACTTCTTTATTGAGAATATTTAACAGCAGAATAGAACGGGTTTCTCCATCGGGTTCGTTATAAATTGCTTGAATACCCTCAAAAATACCCTCCGTGATCAATACGATATCACCAGAAATGGGGGTCTCAGGTGCAATATATTCTTGTTCAGTCACAGAGATCAATTCATCAATTAATGTCTGTGGAACAACGGCAGGATAAGTGCTGAACCGGATAAAATGGCTTACGCCACGGGTTGAGCTAATGGTCGTGGTATGAATGATCTCAGGATCAAAATGTACGAAAAGATAATTGGGAAACAGTGGCTCAGTAACAGTGGTGCGCTTACCCCGGATGATTTTTTCAATTTTGGCTGTAGGTGTTAGGCAAATAACATCTTGTCTCTCTAAGTTTTCTATCGCCCGAGAGATTTGTCCACGTTTACAGTAAAGAAGATACCAATTTCCCATAATATTCCGACTCCATTGCTTAGAATGTTTAGCATAACAAAACCAGAGCTAGGGGATCATCAATAAAGCCAAAAGTTATTTGAAATAGAGTCTACCTATTATAGCCAATTGTGTTTATTTCCAGTCAATATTTAGATATGACATTTTATAGTAATAATGGAAATAGGTAGTAGAAAATCTGGTAATCGTGGTTGATGTGGATAATTTTATCCCGCGTTTCATCGGGGAAACGGGAAATAGGCATGTTTTCTCTGAGTAATGACTGAGTGAGACAGAAGATCGGCTGGAGATCATGTTTGCAGAACAGCAAGGTAAAACCTTCCCGGAAAATTTGATACACAGGCATGGGCTGATTGGGTGCCATTTCGCTGTATCTAAGGAATCCAGCCCACAAGATTGCTCTAAATTCATTGATTTTTGGTAAGCCATGAGTTTACCTTGTAACCCTCATGGGAGGGCTTATAATGTCTTTCCCTCCTTATAACCCGGCACGAATGAACAATATGAAATACCGCGATCTAAGAGATTTTCTTTCCTTGTTGGAACAATCAGGTGAATTAAAACGAATTAGTATGGAAGTTGATCCTTATTTGGAAATGACTGAAATCGCAGATCGTACTCTTCGTGCTGGCGGCCCTGCCTTATTATTTGAAAACCCTAAAGGATATTCAATGCCGGTGTTGTGCAATTTGTTTGGAACACCGAAGCGGGTTGCTATGGGAATGGGGCAAAATGATGTTAAGGCGTTGCATGATGTGGGTAAGTTACTCGCCTTCCTTAAAGAACCTGAGCCACCAAAAGGGTTTCGTGATCTGGTAGATAAATTGCCTAAATTCAAACAGGTTCTGAACATGCCAACTAAACGTCTTAGCTCGGCGCCTTGTCAGGAGCAGATTTGGGCTGAAGATAAGGTGGATCTTACCCGCATTCCGGTTATGCACTGTTGGCCGGAAGATGCCGCCCCATTGATCACATGGGGGCTGACGGTAACCAAAGGGCCAAATAAAGAACGCCAGAATTTGGGCATCTACCGTCAACAGGTGTTGGGTAAGAATAAACTGATTATGCGTTGGTTATCTCATCGAGGTGGCGCGCTTGATTTTCAGGAGTGGTGTCAGGCTCATCCGGGAGAGCGCTTTCCCGTATCGGTTGCGCTGGGGGCTGACCCGGCCACGATATTAGGCGCGGTTACCCCGATCCCTGATACGTTGTCTGAATATGCTTTTGCTGGTTTGTTGCGTGGGCATAAAACGGAAGTCGTTAAATGTGTCTCCAATGATTTGGAAGTCCCCGCCAGCGCTGAGATTATTCTTGAAGGCTACATTGAGCCTGGTGAAATGGCGCCGGAAGGACCATATGGTGATCATACCGGCTATTACAATGAAGTGGACATGTTTCCGGTATTTACGGTAACCCACATCACCCAGCGCCGTGACGCCATTTATCATTCCACTTATACTGGACGTCCGCCGGATGAGCCTGCCGTGCTGGGTGTTGCGTTGAATGAAGTTCTGGTGCCAATATTACAAAAACAATTTCCTGAAATTGTCGATTTTTATCTGCCGCCAGAAGGGTGTTCTTATCGGCTCGCCGTCGTTACGATAAAAAAACAATATGCAGGTCATGCCAAGCGAGTCATGATGGGGGTCTGGTCATATTTGCGACAGTTTATGTACACGAAATTTGTGATTGTTTGTGATGATGACATTAATGCACGAGATTGGAATGATGTCATCTGGGCGATAACAACGCGAATGGACCCGCAAAGAGATACTGTCTTAATGGAAAATACACCCATTGACTATCTCGATTTTGCCTCTCCTATTTCTGGGTTAGGCTCAAAAATGGGATTGGATGCAACGAATAAATGGCCAGGAGAGACACAAAGGGAATGGGGGCGTCCGATAGTGATGAGTGATGAAATTCGGGGCCGTGTCGATGAAATTTGGGATCAATTAGATATTTTGAAGCGATGAGAGGGAACGCATGACAACACTAAGCTGTAAAGTAACATCGGTTGACTCCATTACAGATACAGTTTATCGGGTTCGTTTACTACCTGATTCTCCTTTTTCTTTCCGTGCGGGGCAATATTTGATGGTGGTGATGGATGAAAGAGACAAACGTCCTTTTTCTATGGCTTCACCACCATCAGAAAAACAGTTGATTGAGCTGCATATCGGGGCTTCTGAGTTGAACCTGTATGCAATGGCGGTGATGGACAGAATTCTGGATCAGAAAGTCATTGATATTGATATTCCACATGGTCAGGCATGGTTTCGTGAAGAGAGTGAAAATCCCATGCTGTTGGTCGCGGGTGGAACCGGGTTCTCTTATACCCGTTCTATCTTGCTGGCGGCATTGGAAAAAAATCCTAACCGTGAAATTGCAATCTATTGGGGCGGTCGTGAGCTGGAACACCTTTATGATTTGGGGGAGTTGCAGGCATTAAGTGAGCGTTATCCCAATTTGACGGTCGTTCCTGTGGTCGAGCAGGTTGAGGAATACTGGCGGGGGAGAAGTGGCACGGTTCTGAGTGCAGTTTTGGAAGATTTTGGCAGTCTGGCAAACCATGATATTTACATCGCGGGTCGCTTTGAAATGGCCAAAATTGCCCGTGAGCGGTTTTGTAGTGAACGTGACGCATCGATTGATCGTATGTATGGCGATGCGTTTGAGTTTATCTGACCCCTCTTCCCGGTCAAAAATAAAACGATAAAAATAAAAAAAACCCGCCCCTGACAGGCGGGAACTACGGCAACAACTTATTAGAGTGATGCAATAGCAAGACAGACAAGGGAAAAATACTCATCAATTTCAATCATCAGATACTCTTGATAGCTAAATTTGATCACTAAATTTAACAACTACACTTAACAACTACACTCTTTCAATAATCGTGGCGATACCCTGACCTAAACCGATACACATGGTTGCCAGCCCAAACTGTACATCCTTGCGCTCCATGAGGTTAAGCAAAGTGGTGGTAATGCGAGTGCCAGAACAGCCTAACGGATGTCCGAGAGCAATGGCTCCACCGTTCAGGTTGATTCTGTCATCCATGCTATCCAGCAGATTCAAACCCTTCATACAGGCCAGAGATTGAGCAGCAAAGGCTTCGTTTAACTCCATCACGCCGATATCAGCAAGGCTTAAACCCGCTTTTTTCAGGGCCATTTGTGTTGCGGGTACAGGGCCATAACCCATGATGGAAGGATCGCACCCGACAACGGCCATTGAACGAATACGGGCACGAGGCTTTAATCCTAATTCTTTGGCTTTGCTTTCACTCATGATGAGCATCGCAGATGCACCATCAGAAAGGGCGGAGGAATTGCCCGCAGTCACACTTCCGGTGACGGGGTCAAAAACCGGACGCAGGGTTGCGAGATCTTTTAGATTGGTGTCAGGGCGAATGACTTCGTCAAAATCGACGAACTTCATATTTCCGTCCGCATCATGCCCATATATAGGCGCTATTTCGCTGGCGAAAGCCTTGGATACTGTCGCTTGCGCCGCACGCTGATGAGAACGCAGAGCAAATTCATCTTGCATTTCGCGGCTGATATTGTGCATTTTAGCCAGCATTTCGGCGGTCAAACCCATAACGCCGGCTGCTTTTGCAACGTTGCGGCTCAATTTAGGATGAAAATCGACACCGTGGGTCATGGGAACATGCCCCATGTGCTCAACACCGCCAACCATCGCGATATTGGCATCCCTCGTCATGATCATGCGGGTGGCATCATGCAGTGACTGCATCGAAGAACCACACAAGCGGTTAACGGTGACAGCGGGAACTGAATGAGGAAGGCCAGCCAGCAATGCAGCATTGCGCGCAATGTTAAACCCTTGCTCCAAAGTTTGTTGCACGCATCCCCAGGAGATATCATCAATATGTTCTGGCTGGATGGCAGGGTTGCGCTTGAGTAACGATTTCATCAGATGTGCGGAGAGATCTTCTGCACGGGTCTGACGGAATACACCACCTTTTGAGCGCCCCATTGGGGTACGGATACCATCAATAATAACTACGTTTTCCATATTTTCAGACCTCACGCTTTTTCACCTGGATTAACAGCAAGTTCTGCTGGGGCAGGGTAGTAACTTTCATTACTTTCGGATTTTGCCTTCAGGCCAGCGGGTACGTGATAGAGCGCACCCAAGTGAGCATAACTTTCGGCCATCTTCACATAGGCTGTGGTTCCCATCGTATCCAGATAACGGAAAACACCACCGTGGAATGGAGGGAAACCTAAACCATAAACCAGAGCCATATCAGCTTCTGCCGGGCTGGCAATGACACCTTCCTCCAAACAGCGAACGACTTCGTTAATCATTGGGATCATGGTACGGGCAATGATCTCTTCGCCGGAGAAAATCTGTTGAGGTTTGCTGATGTCTGCCAATAAGTGATCAACTGCTTCATCTTGGGCTTTTTTCGGTTTGCCTTTTTTATCCTGAGTGTATTGATAGAAACCAACGCCATTTTTCTGGCCGTAACGCTGATTTTCGAATAATACATCGATTGCATCCCGGTAATCACGGCTCATGCGGTCTGGGAAACCTTGCGCCATGACAGTTTGTGCATGGTGAGCGGTATCAATGCCAACAACATCAATGAGATAAGCAGGTCCCATTGGCCAGCCGAATTCTTTCTCCATGATTTTGTCGATTTGGCGGAAATCACCACCATCTCGCAGCAACATGCCGAAACCGGCCAGATAAGGGAACAAGACGCGGTTTACGAAGAAGCCGGGACAATCATTGACGACAATCGGAGTTTTACCCATCTTGCTGGCATAAGCCACAACAGTCGAAATCGCTTTATCCGATGTTTTTTCACCACGAATGATCTCAACCAGTGGCATACGATGTACTGGATTGAAGAAATGCATACCGCAGAAGTTTTCCGGGCGTTTCAGCGATCTGGCTAACTCAGTGATTGGGATCGTGGAGGTGTTGGAAGCCAGAATACAGTCATCGCTGATATGTGATTCTGTTTCTGCCAGAACCGCCGCTTTAATTTTGGGATTCTCAACGACGGCTTCGACAACAACCTGAGATTGCTCAATACCTGCGTAATTGAGGGTCGGTTGGATAGATGACAGGATTTTTGCCATCTTCATGGCGTCCAGGCGCCCGCGTTCAAATTGCTTATTCAATAACTTAGCGGCTTCATTGATACCTAGATCCAGCGCTTTCTGATTGATATCTTTCATCAGAATAGGAATGCCTTTACGCGCTGATTGATAGGCAATCCCTCCTCCCATAATTCCTGCGCCCAGTACCGCCGCATGTTCAGGTGTCGTCACCGCTTGCAGGTGTTTTTTCGCCAGCCCCTTAACATATTGGTCATTCAGGAAAATACCGACCAGAGCACGGGCAACTGCGGTGTGTGCCAGTTTAACAAAGCTGGCAGACTCCAGCGCCAGCGCACCATCGCGACCCAGTGTCGCTGCTTTTTCAATCGTTTTTACTGCAGTGATTGGTGCAGGGTAATGAGGGCCTGCAACTTTCATGACCATGCCTTTTGCTACGGTGAAGCTCATGGTTCGTTCGATCTCATTGAGATTCAGTGGCATCAGTTTAGGCTGGCGGGCGGCTTTCCAATCCAAATCGCCCTTAATCGCTTGTTGCAGAATTGAAACGGCAGAATCAATGAGCTTTTCGACAGGAACGACGGCATCAACCAGACCATTTTTCAGTGCTTCTTCGGCATTAATATCTTTCCCTGCGGAAATAATTTCGAGGGCATTGTCCGTACCGATTAAGCGTGGCAGGCGGACAGAGCCACCAAAGCCCGGCATAATGCCCAATTTGGTTTCTGGCAATCCGATGCGAAGATCGGGCGCCGCAACCCGGAAATCCGTCGAAAGCACCACTTCACACCCTCCACCAAGCGCATAACCATTAATGGCGGAGACAGTAGGAACAGGGAGGTCTTCAATCCGGTTAAGAATATTGTTGGCGAGATCCAGCAGTTCGTGAAGTTTTTCTGCTGGCGCATTAAATAAGGATAAAAACTCGGTAATGTCGGCACCAACAATAAAGGCTTGCTTTTCAGACCGTAACAACAGCCCTTTTAATTCAGTTTGTTGCTCAAGGGCGGCAACGGCTTTCTCCAATGAAGTCACGGTTTTTGTATCTAATTTATTAATGGCTGCTGGCGCATTGAAGATCAGTTCTGCAATGCCATCTTTCAGCCATTTTACTTGAATAGTTTCACTTAGGTAGAGCATGTCATTCTCCTCAATGAGTACATACCATCTGGTATGACCAGATGTCATTGATTGTGATTAGTGTGTTAATTGAATGCAAACCAATGATTAATTTTTTGTAGGGCGGATCACAGGTAAGATTTATGACAGAGAGGGATGTTTTTTGTTAGTGTTATGAAAAATATGAATATTGTCATGCTTTTCCAGATAAGTCGTTTTTCATGGTGTCGCCCCCCAAATAATGAATTGTGGTAATATTTAAGCTCCCGCCAGAAAATTAAAAGGCTAATAAAGATGGAAAAGTTGGCACCTCTATACCACGAACATATAAAAACGTTACAAAAACGCGCGCGTGAAATACTGGCACGCACTCAGCTTGATGCCCTGCTTATTCACTCTGGTGAACCATTACGCGTTTTTCTTGATGATGGCCATTACCCTTTCAAGGCAAATGTACATTTTAAATCTTGGGTTCCTGTGACCAAAGTCCCGCATTGCTGGTTATGGATTGATGGGGTCAATAAACCGAAGCTCTGGTTTTATTCGCCGGTAGATTACTGGCATAGCGTAGAACGGTTACCCAATAGCCACTGGACTGAAGAAGTAGACATGATTCATTTGGCAAACGCCGATGATATCCATGCGCAACTGAGTGGATTAGCAAAACAGAATACGGCCTATATTGGTGAGCAATCTGAACGTGCGCTGTCTTTGGGCATCCTTGAGCACAATATTAACCCAAAAGCCGTCTTGAATTATTTGAGTTACCATCGCTCATATAAAACAGATTACGAACTGGCTTGTATGCGTGAAGCGCAGAAAACGGCGGTTAATGGTCATCAGGCTGCATATGACGCATTTTTGTCTGGTGTGAGCGAATTCGAAATCAATATGTTCTATTTGATGGCAACGGGGCACCGTGATACCGATGTTCCTTATGATAATATTGTCGCCCTGAATGAAAATACGGCCGTTTTACACTACACCAAATTACGGCAGACCGCCCCTTCTGAAATTCGCAGTTTCTTGATTGATGCGGGTGCAGAATATAATGGCTATGCTGCGGATATTACTAGAACCTATGCAGCAAAATCCAATAACGACTTTGCCTCATTGATTAAAGATCTGAATGAAGAGCAGAAGGCAATTATTGGCACGATGAAAACGGGGATTCGATATACTGACTACCATATCAATATGCATCACTGTATCGCCAGGTTGCTGAGAAAACATGACATTATTCATGGGATCAGTGAAGAGAGCATGGTTGAGAAAGGGTTCACAACCCCCTTTTTCCCGCATGGGCTGGGTCACCCACTGGGTTTGCAGGTGCATGATGCTGCCGGATTCATGCAAGATGATCATGGAACCCACTTGGCGGCTCCAGAAATGTACCCTTATTTGCGTTGTACCCGTATTTTGGAACCGAAAATGGTTTTAACCATTGAACCGGGGCTTTATTTCATTGAGACCTTATTGGCGCAGTGGCGTGAAAGTGAATACCGTCAGCATTTTGATTGGAAAAAAATCGATATGTTGAAACCTTATGGCGGTATTCGCATTGAAGACAACATCGTTATTCACGATGGAAAAATTGAAAATATGACCAGAGACTTACAATTATCGTAATGAAGCCTTATTTGATCCCTGCGGCTTCAGTCAGTTTTACTGAAGAAATAAAAAAGAGTCGTTTCATTACCCTGCTGGAGCACACCAGTGGGGTGGATGAAGCAAAATCATTTATCCAAAGCATCAAGCAACAATATCCTGATGCCCGGCATCATTGTTGGGCTTTTGTGGCAGGGGCACCGGATGATTCCCAACAGTTGGGCTTTTCGGATGACGGGGAGCCGACAGGAACTGCGGGTAAGCCCATGATCGCTCAATTGATAGGCAGTGGGTTGGGGGAAATCACCGCTGTATCTGTTCGCTATTTTGGCGGCATCAAACTTGGCACGGGCGGGTTGGTGAAAGCCTATGGCAATGGTGTGCAGCAAGCGCTGAAATTATTGGCAACCGAGTACAAAGTGCCGCAGAAGTTATACCAATTGCAATGTGAGTATTCGCATATCTCAATGATTGAACAACTACTACAGCAATTCTCCGGGCAAGTGATTGCCAGTGACTATGCTGAAAACGTCACGTTGCAAGTATCACTACCCGCTACCCTCGTCGGGGAGATAGGTGATAAATTACGGGACATGAGCCGTGGTGCTCTGTTTTTAACACCCAAATCATAATTATTCTGTCATACCGGATTTCTAAGGAACCAGCCGAATGCATTTTCGTGCCATAACCCGTATTGTCGGGCTACTTGTCATTCTTTTCTCTGTCACAATGATTATTCCGGGGTTGGTGGCATTGATTTATCGCGATGGCGCAGGCAGGGCATTCAGCCAAACATTCATTTTTGCCCTCGTTATTGGCTTAATGTTATGGGTGCCCAATCGGGAACAAAAACATGATCTTAAACCTAAAGAGGGGTTTTTGATTGTTGTCCTGTTTTGGACAGTGCTGGGCAGCGTTGGAGCATTACCCTTTATTTTCTCTGAAAAACCCAGTCTTTCAGTGACTGATGCCTTTTTTGAGTCATTCTCCGGTTTGACGACAACAGGAGCAACTACCCTTGTCGGTCTCGACACTCTCCCCAAAGCCATTCTTTTCTACCGACAAATGTTGCAATGGCTGGGAGGTATGGGGATCATCGTTCTGGCGGTGGCTATCTTGCCCTTGCTGGGTGTGGGGGGAATGCAGCTTTATCGTGCTGAAATGCCGGGACCATTGAAAGACAATAAAATGCGCCCCCGTATTGCAGAAACCGCAAAAACGCTCTGGCTGATTTATGTTTTATTGACCATTGCTTGTGCGATAGCGCTTTGGGCTGCGGGAATGTCAGTATTTGATGCAATCTCGCATAGCTTTTCAACCATCGCTATTGGGGGATTTTCCACGCATGATGCTAGCGTCGGTTTTTTCAATAGCCCAACCATTAATACTATTATTGCCATTTTCTTGCTGATATCAGGCTGTAATTTTGGCCTGCATTTTGCTGTTCTTTCTGGACGCAGTTTGAAAGTGTATTGGCGCGACCCGGAGTTCCGTATGTTCATTACCATTCAACTAGCCTTGTTGGTGGTGTGTGTACTGATACTGTGGCAGCATTCCATTTATGAATCAGAACTGAACGCACTTAACCATGCCTTCTTTCAGGTTGTCTCTATGGCGACAACGGCGGGATTTACAACCGATAGTTTTGCCAACTGGCCCCTGTTTCTGCCTTTCTTGTTGTTATGTTCCGCATTTGTTGGTGGTTGTGCGGGTTCGACAGGGGGAGGACTGAAAGTCATTCGTATTTTGTTGCTGTTTTTGCAGGGTTCCCGCGAATTAAAACGTTTGGTTCATCCGAATGCGGTATACACCATTAAATTAGGGCATAGGGCATTACCAGAACGAATCATCGAAGCGGTATGGGGATTCTTTTCTGCCTATGCTTTAGTTTTCATCATTAGCATGTTGTTATTGATTGCAACCGGTATTGATGAGTTTTCCGCCTTTTCTGCCATTGCTGCAACCCTGAATAACCTAGGGCCTGGGTTGGGAGCGGTGGCTGATAACTTTACGACCATGAATCCAACCGCTAAATGGATATTGGTCGTGACTATGTTATTTGGGCGTTTGGAAGTGTTTACCTTATTAGTTTTGTTTACTCCGACTTTTTGGCGTGAATAGCTTGGCGTGACGTGAATAGTTATTTGAATTGCTGTTTGATAAGGGTGTATCTATGAATTACTTATTGCTTTATTCCACTCAGGATGGGCAGACCAAAAAGATCCTTACTCGCATCGCAGAAAACCTTCGTCGTGCTGGTATTCAGTGCGATTTAAGAGATCTGACTACAATGAAGCAGGTGAATTTGACGCCCTATCACAAAGTGATGGTTGGTGCATCAATACGCTATGGCCACTTCAATTCTGTCTTACATAAGTTTGTCATTCGCCACCAAAAACAATTGAACCTAATGCCAACCGCTTTCTTTGGTGTCAATTTAACGGCGAGAAAACCAGAGAAAAGAACACCAGAAACCAATGCTTATGTACGCAAGTTCTTAACTAAAAGCCCATGGCAACCTGATTTATGTGAGGTTTTTGCGGGAGCGTTGCTTTATCCGCGTTATCGTTGGTTGGATCGCATCATGATTCAATTCATTATGCGAATGACGGGGGGAGAAACAGATACTAAAAAAGAAATTGAATATACGGATTGGGAACAGGTAGATCGTTTTTCCGAGACATTTTTGCAAATGCCACGCAATAAAGAGCTTCAAAAATAGTCTTTTTGGTGATTGTTGCCGCACTTTGAGGAAAAAAAACACGAACGGAAAGAAAATCGAAAAAAACTATTGTCAGGCGCGGAAAACTCCCTATAATGCGCCACCACTGACCGACGCTGAGCTGCAACATGCCGCCGAGGACAGGGGAAGGAAAGCGAAAATAAACGCTTGACTCCCGAGGCGAAAAGCGTAAGATACGCAGCCTCGCAACCCGGAACGAATGTCCGGTTGCCAACGCTCTTTAACAAATTAATCAGACAATCTGTGTGGGCACTCGCAAGACCCTATCTGACGCCGAAAGGCGAAAAAGATTAAACAAGTCTTGAAGAGTGACTAAAACAGTTAATTCATTACGAACTAACAGTAAACAATTCTTTGAGCATCAAACCTT
>NZ_MUBK01000023.1 GCF_002127545.1 Xenorhabdus beddingii | reverse complement strand
TGGACTGATTGCTTACTGCCTTAAATGGAAAAAGCCGTCACTGAAAATTTTCTACTCAGACGAAGATTTTCCAGCAACGGCTTAAGCGGTATTCGGGTTAATTAAGAAATGAGGCTCTTACAGCAGACAACGGAATCAATTCGGGTGTCAAAATAAGAACCCCCGTAAGGCGGGCAACATCCTTCATTGTAGCCACGGTTAATCTTGTTCAGATAGAAACGCATCAATTTCATTTCGCCACGGAATTGCCGGTTGTGCTCCCTCCCGCGTCACGGCAATGGCCGCCGCAGCATGAGCAAAGCGGATCGCAGTCAACATCTCTTTTCCTTCCAGCAATCCGGTTATCAGGGCACCATTAAACGTATCCCCCGCAGCAATCGTATCAATCGCTTCCACTTTAAACCCAGGCACAATTTTTCCTTTCTTGCCTTTTTCACTCAGCCATACACCCCGGCCACCCAGTGTGATAATGACAGTTTCTATGCCTTTATTATGTAGGGCTTGGGATGCTTTCTCTGCTCCTGCAGCATCTTTCACGGCGATACCGGTCAAACATTCGGCTTCAGTTTCGTTAGGTGTGATGATATCCACAAGCGAGAGCAGTTGTTCTGAGATTTTCTGCGCTGGTGCCGGATTAAGGATCACTTTGGCATGATGCTGCTTCGCCGTTTCAGCAGCAAGTTGCACCGTTTCCAACGGTGTTTCAAGCTGTAACAGCAACGCATCAGCCTCTTTGACAACCTGCTCATAACGCAGGAAATAGTCCGGAGTTAGCACCCCATTCGCTCCTGCGCTAATGGCAATAACATTCTCACCTTGCTGGTTGACAAAAATCAGGGCGACGCCTGTTGTTTCCCCTTCAATAATCTCAATTGACGAGGTTTTGACATTATCTTTCACCAACTGTTGGCGGATGCGCTCTCCAATATCATCCTGACCAACGCAAGCAATAAATGTAATATCAGCGCCGCAACGGCCAGCAGCAACGGCCTGATTTGCTCCCTTTCCGCCAAATGCAACCCTATACTGTTTCCCTTTCACTGTTTCCCCTGGCAGGGGAAAAGATTCGAGGTTCAAGATGTGATCTGCATTGATGCTGCCCATGACTACAAGTTTTGCCATACTTATCACCCATTCTAAGGGAGTACTGATTTGATCCGGATATTACACAACTTTGCAGTATAAAAAAATAAAAGTAATTTACTCTTATCCATTTCAATAAATTAAAAATATTTTACCTTCATACAAAATCATACTTATCGGGATTGGTTCCTACCCGTTTATGACAATCAAGTGTATTAATTTTTTGCAATTCTTCTTCCGTCAATGAAAAATCAAATAGGTTAAAATTTTCAACAATACGTGATGAGGTAATCGATTTCGGAATGGTTATAATGTTATTTTGAATATCCCAGCGCAAAATAACCTGTGCCGGTGTTTTGTCATATTTCTTCGCGATATCTTTAATGATAGGGTTTTCTAGTATTTCTCCCCCTTGCATTAAAGGACTCCAGGCTTCTATTTGAATTTGCTCTTTTTGACAAAAATTACGTAGCTCAATTTGCGCAAGCATAGGGTGTAGTTCGACTTGATTGACCATCGGTTTGATGTCTGAATTGTCCATTAAATGTTCTAAGTGATGGATGTGAAAATTACAAACACCGATGACACGGGCTCTTCCTTCTTGGTATAATTTTTCAAAAGCGCGATATGTTTCCACGTATTTTCCATATACCGGCCAATGAATTAAATATAAATCTATATAATCTAATTTTAATTTTTTTAAACTTAAATCAAAGGCTTTAAGGGTTGTTTCATATCCTTGATCATCGTTCCATAATTTTGTCGTAATAAATAGATCTTCACGAGCAATATCAGATTCTCCAATAGCTTCCCCAACCCCAATTTCATTTTTATAGATCGAAGCCGTATCAATCATTCTATAGCCTGTTTCTAAAGATTTTTTGATAGCCTGTTTAACTTCCGTTCCCTCTTTTGTCTTATATACCCCTAAACCAATATTCGGAATTCTTACACCATTGTAGAGTGTTATGGTTTGAGTATTCATAAAAATCCCCCTTTCTTTTATTTGAATAAGAATAACATTTTCTCAACTGTGATGAAGATGTTAACTGTAATGAAGATCCCTTTTATCACCCAAATGTGCAGTCACTCACAGCGTTGACGCAGGACATCACGAGCCGCATCAATATCCCAATCATCAGCACGTCCAAATCAATGGATCATCATCAAAATCTTTGCATAGATTGAATTTTACCTATAAATAAAGGAAGGTAACTATCCGAACCGAGGTGTAAATAATATGCAATTGGTCGAGAAAATATCCCAGTTAAGCCAGTATCTGGAAAGTGGCCTATATGAAAGACGACAAGCCATTCGTCTTTGTCTACTGGCCGCTTTATGTGGAGAGAGCGTTTTCCTTCTGGGTCCACCCGGCATAGCCAAGAGCCTGATTGCCCGGCGGCTCAAGTTTGCTTTTAAAAATGCGCGGGCTTTTGAGTATCTCATGACCCGCTTTTCCACCCCGGAAGAGATTTTCGGCCCCCTCTCCATCCAAGCACTCAAGGACGAAGGACGTTACCAACGCCTCACCGAAGGCTATTTACCTGAAGCCGAAATTGTCTTTCTGGATGAAATTTGGAAAGCAGGGCCAGCGATTCTGAATACCCTACTGACAGCCATCAATGAAAAGAAATTCAGAAATGGAACTCAAGAAGAGCAACTGCCAATGCGCTTACTGGTTACCGCATCCAATGAACTTCCTGATACAGATAGCGGTCTGGAAGCACTCTACGATCGTATGTTGATTAGACTCTGGCTAGACAAAATTCAGGAAAAGAAAAATTTTCGGGCTTTGCTGACTGACCGGAACAATGAAAATAGCAATCCGGTTCCCACCTATATTCAGATCACTGAGGATGAGTTTCTTCAATGGCAGGGCAAGATCCGCCATGTCTCCTTACCAGAGCCTATTTTCGAACTGATTTATCAACTCCGTCAGCAGGTCAATGTCAGCGGAAATATTCCTGATGTTTCTGATCGCCGCTGGAAAAAAGCCATCCGCTTATTACAGGCCAGTGCCTTTTTCAATGGACGAAACGAAATCTCACCACCAGATATGGTGTTATTAAAAGATTGCCTATGGCATGACTTGAATGCCTTAAAACTTCTGTCACAACTTTTGAATACATTGCTGACAGAGCAAGCCTATCAGCAAAATCGGCTGGCACAGAAAATGGACAAGTTATATCAGCAGTGGGTGCAGGCCAACCAGGATAAAAATAACCACTCTCCCGTGCAATTAATCCCCAAAACCTCCCTTTTTGGCCGTAGAACCCTTTATTCACTCCCCGAACATATCAAGGATGAAAAACTGATACTGTTTTTACATCCTTCATTACATCTGCATGACATTGAGGTTAATTTCATCGAAATAGAGCAAAAATCGCTGGAAAACAGCCTAAAAAATCACACCGGGGAATTGTCCGTCTGCTTAAATGGCATTGGTTTCCCGCAAGCCATCACAGCCGAAATCGACGAAAAGCATCAGCTTACCGTACTGGATATTAGCCGTAATAGTGCCGTCCTCTGCCTATCGGATAAAAAATCAGTCGCCGTAGAAAACACCAATAACGAATGGAATGAAAAACTGATGTCCATCAATGATGAGATTCAACGGCAACACAATTTATTTAATCAACATCAACCCTGTTTATTTATCGAAGAACACTGGCTTGCCAGCACCGAACAAAGTTTTCTGCCATTAACGGAAAAAATGAAACTGTTGAGGGCAAAAATGGGAGAGTGACAGGTTAACGCTGCCTCCCCCTATTTTGCCCTCATAATGAAAGGAGCATGATGAAGCCCTGCATTACGCGAGCGTAAACAGTTCTCTAAGCGCTTGCGTATCCAGATTACCTATCCATTGCTCTCCGCTACCCACCACCATATCTGACAGCTCGCGCTTACGCTGGATCATTTCGTTGATGCGCTCTTCAAAGGTGGCACTGGTAATAAAGCGGTGCACCTGCACATTGCTCTTTTGACCAATACGATACGCACGGTCGGTGGCTTGTGCTTCCACTGCGGGGTTCCACCATAAGTCGAAGTGAATCACGTTTGAAGCGGCGGTGAGGTTAAGACCCGTGCCTCCAGCCTTGAGGGACAGCAGGAACACCCGCTCGGTGCGGTCGGTCTGAAATCGCTCCACCATTTCGTCGCGTTTGGTACGGGACAAGCCGCCATGCAGGAACATCGGTGTCTGCCCGTAGCGCTTCTGCAACCAGTGGGCAAGTAATTCCCCCATCTCGCGGAACTGGGTGAAAATGAGCGTCTTCTCGTGGCTGGCGTGTAAATCGTCAAGCAGATCGAATAAGCGTTCGAGTTTGCCGGAGGCCATCGCATCGCTGGCGGGCTGTTTCAGATATTGATCCGGATGGTTGCAGATCTGCTTCAGCGCCAGAATCATTTGTAGTACCAAGCCCTGACGTTTGAACTGATCTTCTTCGCCCTCAAGAGCCTGCATGCCTTCACGCACCACCGATTCGTACAGCGCGGTTTGGGTTGACGTCAACGTGCAGTATTGATCAAGCTCAACTTTGTCAGGCAAGTCACTGATCACATTGCGATCGGACTTAAGGCGACGCAGGAGGAAGGGAGCCGTAACACGCTGAAAACGTTCCGCTACCTGCCGGTCACGGTTGATTTGGATCGGCGTGGTGTATTCTTGCTCGAAACGTTTGAGTGTGCCCAGATAACCACGATTAACGAAGTCCATTAAGCTCCAGTACTCAGACAGACGGTTTTCAACAGGCGTACCGCTCATGGCGATGTAGCCAGCGGCGGGGATCGACTTAATCGCCTTGGTCTGTACGGTTGACGGATTCTTGATATTCTGCGCCTCATCCACCACCAGCACCTGCCAGGACAACGCCTTGAGCGCCGCCGCCGCTCTACGAGCGACACCGTAGGTCGTCAGCAAGATATCCGGCCGTTTGCTGGACAATTCACGTTTACTACCATGAAATACACCGATACTGAGTGTCGGTGCAAAACGGACTATTTCTTTCTGCCAGTTGGTCAGCAAGCTAGTGGGAACGACGACCAGCGCCTTAGACTGCTCCAAAGTGCCATCTTGCTTGAGCTTGAGCAGGGTGGTGATGACTTGCAGCGTTTTGCCGAGGCCCATATCATCGGCAATAATGCTGCCGAATCCGGCCTGAAGGTTACGCAGCAGCCAAGCGTAGCCACGTTGCTGATACGGGCGCAAAGTGGCGTTAAGGTCGCACGGTAAGGGCACCTCGCCCACTTCTCTCAACTCTGCCAGCAGTTGTAGCATGTTGTCATCGAGCTGTATGGGTGTACCGGCATATTCGCCAGCCAATGCCATGCGCATCAGTTCAGAGCCCGACCATTTAGAAGCGCGCTCCAACTGGGCTTGCAAGCTCGCGATTTCTTTCGGATCAAGGTAGATGTATTCGCCTTTGAAACGCACCACACCCGTTGCACCGTGAACCAATTGCTCGAATTCAGCGCGAGTCAGATGATGCTCGCCCAATGCCACCTGCCAGTCGAAAGTCAGGATATCGTCGGTGCTCAGTTGACCGCCTCCCAACCCCTTGTCCTGACTGGATACTTTCATCGACAACCGGGGACGTAATAATCGCTCCAACTCCTTGGGTAACAAGGTGCGAATACCGAGCAGGTGAATGGCAGGCAGTGTATCGAACAATAGCGCGGGCAGTTGTTCAGCCGTCAGAACGATGGGAGAACGCGCACCTTGTCGCAAATAGTCGTTAAGGGGTGGGAAAAATTCGGCCAGCAGAACAACCGTCTGCAAGACGCCGAAACGTGTCTGGCTCCACTCTGCTTCAGTCAGCACACTGTGCAGCGGAACCGGAGGCATCAACAAGGCGGATTTAGGCTGAATAGCCAGCCCCACTTCGAAATCACCAAACTCGCCCTCATTCAAGATCAACACTGGCGCATAGTCCCGCTCAGCAAGGTGATAGCGGGCAAGCCAAGTCTGTAAGGCCGGGCCAATGGCACTTTCTCCTGCACTATCGAAACTTTTCGGTTCGGCACTGAATAACAAGGACAATATTTTATTGTCGCGCGGTTTCTCTCTGATGTACTCCGACTCCATTCGTAGGTAATAACCGAGGAATACCGCACATAGCGAACAAGCCTGCATCATCGGTGAGATAGGCTGGTTCGGACTCAATACCGCCAGTTGTGACGGCAGGCCACGCGCCAGACGCTGCATCTGTTCAGCGACCCGATCATCGAGCATGGCTGGCAGCCAACGCACACCCAGGACATCTGGCTCCACCGCAAACACCTGTGGCACCACTGCTCCGTTAGCCAAAAGATGCAAGGACATCATACGCAAGTGGAACAGTGCCGCCACCTCTGGTTGCCTGTTCGGCAAGTCTGCTGGCGTGAGTTGTTCCAGCGCGGTATCCAGTTCTTCAATGGAATACAAGCCGTTGACGCCGCTGATGATGGCGTGCCCCTCACGACTCAGCGTGAGACGAGGACGGTGGGAGGCCAACAAGGTGAGTGAGGGCGTATCTATCGGGAACTTACCATCCAGCGTCTTGCGGGCAAATTTAGCCACCCGCGTCAATATCCGTTGCATCACATGACACAGATCGCTGCCAGAAAAAAATGCGGGTTGAGGTGGCAGTACCGCCAACAGCGCCTCAGACAGCAACGGCAAATCGGCATAAGCCAGCGTTTCCAGTGCTGCCGGGTCCGAGAACATGACCTCTTCTGACGCCTCATCTGCAATTAACAAGGTCGACAGGCGCGGCACATTAACCACTACCTCACTCTCAATATGGATGCCCCGCGCTTTTAGCTGCTGGATAAGATCCACGCCACGCAGGGAGAACACCAGAAAAGGGTTACTGTCAATTTCGCGGCTGACCAGATAAATCGTTGCCGCCAAGTGCTTACAAGGCACCGCCCAGTCGGGGCAGGAGCACATCATACCCAAATCTTTCCATTGGGACGGAAAGATGGCAATACCCAAACGCTCAGCCAACTCTAACACCGAAGGATCTAATTCTCGATTGAGCAGACGAGCAATCACACCAGGATCGTCCACCAACGCATCAAGCAGACGATCGATCTGCTGCTGGGTCAGTGTAGGGACATTAATCGATACCTTATAGGGCTTTGGGTAAGAACCTTGAACTTTGGCCTGCAAGAACCCCTCTTGCAATATCAGCCCCTTGACTGCACCTTTATTGGCGTAGGTTTTCCCACGCGGCAGCCGGTTGTCATAATCAATATCAGTGAGTGAATTCAGCCACTGCTTGCCCCACCAAGTATTGCCATAATTTATACGAGCCATGATATTCGCCAAAAAAGATGATAAATGGAAATAATATCCTGAATTTTACGGGATGTTAGGGGTTTTAGTCACAAAGAACATGGCTATTTCTTCGACATTAGTGCATTCTCCATGATGAGAACCCATCCATCTTAAAAACAGAACTTATTGAGATCAAAAATGGGAGAGCTGCATGTTAACGCTGACCACGCTCGATCTGCTGCTTTCCATCAATGAAGGCGAACTGATCGAAGAGATCATTCTGATGCTGTTGAGCACGCCTCAATTGGTGATCTTCTTTGAAAAGTATCCAAGACTTAAACGCGCATTGCTGAAAGATCTTCCTGCATGGAAGCAAACATTGCAGCAAAGAGTAAAAGAAGCGCATATTCCCGCTCCACTGGCTGAAGAATTTCAGTTATACCAACAGCGACTGACAGCCAACACAACAGAATTTTACCAACAGCTACCTGAGGTCATAGAAAAACTTCGGCAACTTTCCTCTCCCTTTGCCAATGAAGCCGACACACTGTTCAAGACACTATCTGGACATACCCATTCAGGGCAAATTCTGTTTATTCAGCGTTGGCGTCTCAGCCTGATCCTGCAAGTAACAACCTTTAACAAGGCATTATTGGAACAAGAAAAAGAGCAGTTACTGGCGGAGATCCAGAAGCGATTAACCCTCAGCGGTAATCTTGATCCGATATTTGATCACAATGATCGCGCCGCAGGTCGATTGTGGGATATGAGTAAAAGCCAGATTCATCTGGATTCGAACAATATATCACTATTCACTCTCTACGCTGACTTTCTCAGACAACAGCCTGAACTGGAAAAACTGGCGCAATGTCTTGGCCGCAGTCAAACCGCGAAATCAATTCCTGAAGACAGTCCTGTTCTTGAGCCATTCACCCGGATTGAGCGAATGCCGGATACCGTACCAGAGCAAGTCAGTGGACTCCGGCAAAGTGATGATATCTTAAGGCTGTTACCTACTGAGATGGCCATGCTGGGCATTGAAGAGCTGGAATACGAATTTTACCGGCGGCTGGTGGAAAAGAAACTATTGTCCTATCGCTTGCAAGGGGATAACTGGCAACCAAAAACCTCATTCAAACCCGTAACCCATCATCACAATGAAACACAACCACGGGGACCTTTTATTGTTTGTGTTGATACATCCGGTTCAATGGGTGGATTTAATGAACAGTGTGCAAAAGCATTGTGTCTGGCTTTAATGCGCATTGCATTGGAGGATAACCGCCACTGCCACATCATGCTGTTCTCGACTGAACTCGTTCACTATGATTTGACATCACCGGATGGCCTGACTCAGGCAGTACATTTTCTGGGGCAAACATTCAAGGGAGGAACCGATTTGGCATCCTGTTTGAATGCAACGGTTGAAAAAATGAAAGAAAATATCTGGAAAGATGCTGATGCTGTTGTTATTTCAGATTTCATAGCCCAACGTTTGCCGGACACTCTAATCCATCAGATAAAAAATCTACAACAGCATCAACAACACCGTTTCCATGCCATCTCCCTTTCCCACTACGGCAAACCCGGTATCATGCGGATATTTGATCATATCTGGCATTTTGATACCGGAATTACCAGCCGTTTACGGAGAAGATGGCGGAATTAAACCTTAGAGCACACCTTCAACTGATTCGATAATTTCTGGTGACCAAACCCCACACTGAACCTGACCGATGTGCGCCATTTGCAGCAACAGCATCACCAAACGGGATTGCCCAATACCACCACCGATGGACTGTGGCATATCGCCTTTGAGCAGTGCCTGATGCCAATCATACTGCAAGCGATCTTCATCGCTGGTCAGAGCAAGCTGACGTTGCAGCGCTTGTGCATCAACGCGGATACCCATTGAAGAAATTTCAAAAGCATCCTGCAACATGGGGTTCCAGACAATAATATCGCCGTTCAGACCCAGAAAACCATCACTGTTCGGTGTTGTCCAGTCGTCATAATCCGGCGCACGGACATCATGTGCCTGACCATCAGACAGCTTGCCGCCAATCCCCATCAGGAAAATCGCACCAAACTCTTTAGCCGCCTCACGCTCGCGACCTTTAGCATCCAGATCAGGGTAACGTTTCAGAAGCTCTTCGCTGTGGATAAAGTGAATTTGATCTGGCAGGAACGGTGCCAGACCAAATTCCTTACTTACCGCTTGTTGTGTTTCTTTTATTGCTTCGTAGATTTTACCTACTGTCTGTTTTAAATAGCTGAGTGAACGTTGATCTTCACCCATCGTTTTCTCCCAATCCCACTGATCAACAAAAACAGAATGGATAGGAGTCAAGCGATCTTCATCAGGACGCAGCGCCTTCATATGGGTATATAACCCTTGTTCAGCCTGAAAACCAAAGCGACCTAATGTCTTGCGTTTCCATTTAGCCAGAGAATGAACCACTTCAAACGTTGCATCCGGCAAAGTTTTCACTTTCACCTGCACGGCTTTTTCATGGCCAGACAGGTTGTCCTGAGTACCGTCACCAAGGCGGCTCAAGATAGGTGCCTGAACTTCGATTAAACCAAGTTGTTTCTCTAGCAGACGGGAAAAGTATGATTTCACAAAACTAATCTGCTGCTGTTTTTCAATGAAGGATGTTTTCATAATTCTGCTCTCAAAATTTTTTAGTGACCCTGTGTCCTGTTGATATAGATTAAGCAACAAAATGAGGTACAAATTCAATATCTGATAGTAAAAATAGTGTATAAGATTAATAAACGATAATTTTTACGCTATAAAAATAAATATCATTCAAAAATGGGGACTAAAAATGGCAGAAATTTATCAAATCGATAATTTGGACCGTGACATACTTCACGCTTTAATGGAAAACGCACGTACACCTTATGCAGAATTAGCAAAAAAATTCGCAGTTAGCCCTGGAACCATCCATGTGCGTGTAGAAAAAATGAAACAATCCGGGATCATCACGGGTACCCGGGTTGATATCAGTGCTAAACAGCTAGGATTCGATGTGTGCTGCTTCATTGGTATTATCTTAAAAAGTGCCAAAGATTACCCGGCGGCATTGAAAAAACTCGATATGCTTGATGAAGTCGTTGAGGTTTATTACACCACCGGTCATTACAGCATTTTCATTAAGGTCATGTGCCGATCCATCGAAACGCTTCAGGACGTACTTATCAACAAGATCCAGACGATTGATGAAATCCAGTCAACAGAAACATTGATCTCACTGCAAAACCCTATAACAAGGACAATAAAGCCTTAAAACAGAAAAATGTTTAACCACATTATCCACAGGTAGATCCCAATAGATTCACAGCGTACAATAGTTGCTCTTTTATTTATCAAGGATCATGATGAGCACAATAACCTTAATCAGCGGCAGCACAATGGGTAGCGCCGAATACGTCGCCGAACACATGGCTGAGATCTTAGAAAATAACGGGTTTTCAACAGAAATGCTGCATGGTCCTTCATTGGATGATCTTCCTCTTGAAGGGCTGTGGCTTGTGGTGACTTCAACACACGGGGCAGGAGACTTACCGGAAAACCTCCAGCCTTTGGCAGATACGATCACACAGCACCAGCCTGATCTCAGTAATGTGATCTTTGGGGCGGTTGGGATTGGCAGTTCTGAATATGACACATTCTGTGGTGCCATAAGATCACTTGAGCGATTATTGGAGGATCACGGAGCAAAACGGATCGGGGATCGATTGGAAATAGACATCCTGCAACATGAAATTCCCGAAGATCCAGCCGAAGAATGGGTCAAAGAGTGGGCAAAGTTACTCTGATCTGATTAAAAATATAACGATCAACTGTGGATAACTCATCTGAAAAGCAGGGGTTAACCCGTAGTTATCCATTTAATAACCTTGTTTCAATCCAGCGCCTGTGTATAACTCGGCTTTTAGATCCCAGCTTATACTGAGTTGGATCACGGATCATTCACAGCAAATGATCCTTTACAGCGCCATGATCTTTATATGGAAAATCCACTTATCCACAGATGATCGCGATCCTAATAAAAGATCTAATAAAGAGATCTTTAAATAAAAAGATCTTCTTTTAATTAATGATGATCTCTCCCACTTGGTCTGAGGTCGAAACTTGAGTACAATCCTCTACCCAATGCACATGAAGCATTCTCACAATTGAAGGTTCGCACATGTTTTATCCAGAGCACTTTGACGTCATCATTATCGGCGGGGGTCATGCCGGTACAGAAGCAGCGATGGCTGCCGCACGAATGGGACGTCAAACCTTACTACTGACTCACAATATTGATACTTTGGGCCAGATGTCATGTAATCCAGCCATTGGTGGGATCGGTAAAGGGCATCTGGTAAAAGAGATCGATGCACTTGGCGGTCTGATGGCAAAAGCCACGGATCAGGCAGGCATTCAATTCAGAACACTCAATGCCAGTAAAGGCCCTGCTGTTCGGGCAACACGAGCGCAAGCGGATCGCGTGCTTTACCGACAAGCCGTAAGAACCGCATTGGAAAATCAGCCTAATTTAATGATCTTCCAACAGCCAGTTGAAGATCTCATCGTTGAAAACGACACTGTTACAGGTGTTGTTACTCGTATGGGATTGAAATTCAAAGCTAAATCAGTCGTTCTGACGGTTGGGACTTTCCTTGACGGAAAAATTCATATCGGATTAGAGAATTACAGTGGCGGACGTGCGGGTGATCCTCCTGCGATCTCCCTGTCCCATCGTTTGCGCGAGCTGCCCCTGCGTGTAGCTCGTCTGAAAACAGGTACGCCACCTCGCATTGATGCGAGATCCATTGATTTTAGCCAGCTTGAACAACAACTTGGGGATGATCCGACACCTGTATTTTCATTCATGGGCAATGTAGATCAACACCCACGGCAGATCCCGTGCTATATTACTCATACCAATGAAAAAACGCATGAAGTGATCCGCAACAACTTGGATCGCAGTCCAATGTATGCCGGGATCATCGAAGGGATCGGTCCTCGTTACTGTCCCTCCATTGAAGACAAAGTCATGCGTTTTGCAGATCGAAACGCTCACCAGATCTTCCTGGAGCCAGAAGGGCTCACCAGTAACGAAATCTATCCAAATGGCATTTCAACCAGCCTGCCATTTGATGTACAGATGCAGATTGTCCACTCCATGAAAGGGATGGAAAATGCTCGTATTATTCGTCCGGGTTATGCGATCGAATATGACTTCTTCGATCCACGAGATTTAAAACAGACGCTGGAAAGCAAGTTTATCCATGGCCTGTTCTTTGCGGGTCAGATCAACGGAACCACCGGATATGAAGAAGCGGCCGCACAAGGGTTGCTGGCAGGTCTTAATGCTGCACGCTATGCCGCAGGTGAAGAGGGATGGTTCCCGCGCCGTGATCAAGCCTATCTCGGTGTTCTGGTTGATGATTTATGCACACTGGGCACGAAAGAACCTTACCGTATGTTTACATCCCGCGCAGAATATCGCTTGATGCTGCGTGAAGACAACGCGGATCTCCGTCTGACTGAACAAGGTCGTAAACTGGGATTGATTGATGATTTCCGTTGGGAACATTATTGCCGCAAAGTGGAAATGATCGAACAAGAACGCCAGCGCCTGCGCAATATCTGGGTACATCCTCATTCTGATAGTTTGGAAGATATCAATCAGATGCTGAGAGCACCGTTGTCAAAAGAAGCCAATGGTGAAGATTTACTGCGTCGTCCTGAAATGAATTATCAGCGGCTGACATCCCTGCCGCGTTTTGCTCCAGCGATTACAGAACCACAGGCGGCAGATCAGGTTGAAATTCAAGTGAAGTACGAGGGTTATATTGCCCGCCAGCAAGAAGAGATCGAAAAACAACTGCGTAATGAAAATACCACATTGCCAGTTGATCTGGATTACCAGCAAGTCAGCGGGCTTTCCAATGAAGTTATCGCAAAACTGAATGACCATAAACCAAGTTCAATCGGTCAGGCTTCACGTATTTCAGGCATCACACCGGCCGCTATTTCTATTTTGCTGGTATGGTTGAAAAAACAAGGTTTATTGCGTCGTAGCGCCTAAGGGGACAGACTTTGCTTAACAAATTGGAATCGCTGTTGGCAACAACCCACATTGAGTTATCTCAGGAACAGAAACAGTTGCTTGTTGACTATGTTGATATGCTCAATAAGTGGAATAAAGCCTATAATCTGACATCTGTGCGTGATCCAGAACAGATGTTGGTTCGGCATATCATGGATAGCATTGTGGTTAATCCCTTTCTCCAGGGAACGCGATTTATTGATGTAGGAACAGGGCCTGGCTTGCCGGGCATCCCGTTGGCGATTGTGCGTCCAGACTCCCATTTCACCTTATTGGACAGTTTGGGAAAACGGGTTCGTTTTTTACGCCAGGTTCAGCATGAACTCGGTTTGGTCAATATAGAACCTGTACAAAGCCGGGTTGAGGAATTTATCCCTCAACCGCCTTTTGATGGGGTGATTAGCCGTGCATTTGCCTCTCTGCAAGATATGCTTTCATGGTGCAACCATCTCCCCAAACCAAATGAAGGGCGTTTTTATGCTCTGAAAGGCGTGTTACCGGAAGATGAACTGGCTCAATTGCCTACAGGGATCGTCCTTGATAAAGCCGTTCCTCTTCAAGTTGCAGAGTTAGGTGAACAGCGTCATCTGGTGATACTTAAGTCAAACTAACTTTGCTCTTTGTCAATAAAAATATAAATAATTAGTGACGCCAGCCACATTTAAAACGTTGCGGACGTCACTCATTATTCCTTTTCATTGTTTCAAATTTATTTACTGATAGTTCACAGAAAACCAACGTTATTTTTATATTGATATCATTTTTCTTTTTCATGGTAGCTATCGATTTTATTTATAAATAAATTTCAGAGAAAGTGGGCAAAATAAACATTTAACCTCTTTTATCGATATATCAGATAAAACTTTCCAGGTGTAATATTAATTGATTGATTTTTAGCAAGAAAAACAAAATGCTTTCACCTTATAATTAATGATAAACAGAATTGATGATTTTTGTCCGATGTGATGCACATCACGTTTAATTTCGAGGTTATCTCATTAATCGTTGCAAAATATTAAATGGTATTTGTGAGCAATCTGGCACCAAAGTTAGAAATTTAAATAATTATTCACTTTTTCGCTACTTATGGATTGAATTCATTTTGGCTGCCCGTATAATTTGCACGTTTTTGTCACTTGACACTCTTAAGCAAAGTCAGTTTTATACAACGTTCAGCAAGACCTGATATGTGATGGTGTACCTCAGGGAGAAAACAAAAGTCATGTCTGTATCCCTTTACAGCGGTAGAATGGCACTGAAACTGTTACTTTTGCAGTTAATGACTTTTGTTATTCTCAGTGTCGCTTTTTGTACCAAAAGTATAGAGTGGGGCGCTTCTGCTTTTGCCGGAGGATTAGCATGTTGGCTGCCAAATGCCATTTTCATGCTGCTTAGCCGCTTCCAGAAAGTGAAAGAAGAAGGTGTTCCAGTACGGATTGCATGGTTTTTCGCGATTAGCGAAGGGGTTAAAGTTATCATTACGATAACTGTGCTGATAGTCGCTTTAGGAGTGTTCAAAGCGGCATTTGCACCACTTGGTGTAGCCTATTTAGCGGTGCTGATTGTGCAGATCATCGCACCTGCCGTAATGAACGGTTAGCGTTTTTAGTCAGCGTTTTTAACAACAAAAGGGTAAAAAGCATCATGTCTGCATCAGGAGAAATTTCAACTTCGGAGTACATAAGTCACCACCTGAAGCACCTTCAGTTGGACTTGCGTACCTTTGAGTTGGTCAATCCCCACGCCAGTGGTTATGAGGCGACGTTCTGGACGTTGAACATTGACTCGCTTTTTTTCTCCATCGTATTAGGGATGTTGTTTCTATTTGTATTCAGAAGAGTCGCGGTTCGCGCTACTGATGGCGTTCCGGGGAAATTCCAGACTGCAGTAGAAATGGTAATCGGTTTCGTTGATAACACTGTTCGTGACATGTATCACGGCAAGAGCAAAGTGATAGCCCCTCTGGCTTTAACGGTGTTCGTTTGGGTGTTGCTGATGAACGCATTGGACTTACTGCCAATCGATTTGATTCCTTTAATCGGTGAACATTACTTCGGCTTGCCTGCTCTGCGTATTGTTCCGACCGCAGATGTCAGTGTCACTTTGTCGATGGCTCTCGGTGTCTTTGTCCTCATTCTGTTCTACAGCATTAAGATGAAAGGAATTCGTGGTTTTGCGAAGGAGCTGACATTACAGCCTTTCAATCACCCACTGTTTATTCCGATTAACTTAATTTTGGAAGGGGTTAGTTTGCTGTCTAAACCTATATCACTCGGTCTGCGACTGTTTGGTAATATGTATGCCGGCGAATTGATCTTTATTCTTATTGCTGCTCTTTTACCGTGGGGAGCACAGTGGTTACTTGCCCTGCCATGGGCGATTTTCCACATACTGATTATTACGTTACAAGCCTTTATTTTCATGGTTCTGACGATTGTTTATCTGTCGATGGCATCTGAAGAGCATTAATTTTTATCAATCAATAATCGTGTTTTAACTTGAAACAAACTGGAGACTGTCATGGAAAACCTGAATATGGATCTGCTGTACATAGCTGCCGCTATTCTGATGGGGCTGGCGGCTATCGGTGCTGCGATCGGTATCGGCATCCTCGGGGGTAAATTCTTGGAAGGCGCTGCTCGCCAGCCTGATTTGATTCCTCTGCTGCGTACGCAGTTCTTTATCGTCATGGGTCTGGTTGACGCCATCCCTATGATTGCTGTGGGCCTGGGCTTGTTTATGATGTTCGCTGTTGGCGGTAAGTAAAATAGCAGAACTGAAAATTACGCCAATTCATTAATTGAAATAGAGGTATTGTGCCGTGAATATTAACGCAACAATCCTCGGCCAGGCCTTAGCGTTTGTCCTGTTTGTTTTGTTCTGCATGAAGTATGTATGGCCACCAATCATGGCGGCCATTGAAAAACGTCAGAAAGAGATTGCTGACGGTTTGGCTTCAGCAGAGCGTGCCAAAAAGAACCTGGACTTAGCGCAAGCCAATGCGTCCGACCAACTGAAAAAAGCGAAAGCTGATGCGCAAGTTATCATTGAGCAGGCTAATAAACAAAAAGCCCAACTTATTGATGATGCTAAAGTAGAAGCCGAGCTGGAACGTAACAAAATTATCGCGCAGGCCCATGCTGAAGTTGAAGCAGAACGCAAACGCGCTCGTGAAGAGTTACGTAAACAAGTTGCGATGCTGGCTATCGCAGGTGCCGAGAAAATCATCGAACGTTCCGTGGATGAAGCTGCTAACAGCGACATCGTTAATAAACTGGTCGCTGAACTGTAAGGAGGGAGGGGCATGTCTGAATTTGCTACGGTAGCTCGCCCCTACGCCAAAGCAGCTTTTGACTTTGCTGTAGAACACCAATCTCTTGAACACTGGCAGAACATGCTGGCGTTCATTGCTGAAGTAACTTGCAATGAACAGGTTGGTGAGCTGCTTTCCGGTTCATTGGCACCGGAAACGTTAGCCAAAACCTTTATCACCCTTTGTGGTGAGGAGGTTGATGCGCATGCTCAGAACTTTATTCGTGTAATGGCAGAAAATGGTCGCTTGCTGGTACTGCCAGAAGTCTTCCAGCAATTTATTCAATTGCGTGCGTCACTTGAATCAACCATTGATGTTGAAGTGACTTCTGCGTCCGAACTGAATGAGCAGCAGCAGGCTAAAATTTCTGCGGCGATGGAAAAACGTCTGTCACGCAAAGTGAAGCTGAATTGCAAAATTGATAAGTCTGTTATTGCCGGTGTAATTATCCGCGCAGGTGACATGGTGATTGATGGCAGTATTCGTGGCCGTCTGGATCGTTTAACAGACGTCTTGCAGTCTTAAGGGGACTGGAGCATATGCAACTGAATTCCACCGAAATCAGCGAACTGATCAAACAGCGTATTGCTCAGTTCAATGTCGTGAGCGAAGCTCACAATGAAGGTACGATTGTTTCCGTTAACGACGGTATCATTCGTATCCACGGTTTAGCCGATGTCATGCAGGGGGAAATGATTTCTCTGCCTGGCAACCGTTACGCAATTGCACTGAACCTGGAGCGCGACTCTGTAGGTGCGGTTGTGATGGGCCCATACGCTGACTTAGCCGAAGGCATGAAAGTCAAATGTACTGGCCGTATTTTGGAAGTACCTGTTGGTCGTGGTTTGCTTGGCCGTGTGGTTAACACATTGGGTGAACCCATCGATGGTAAAGGCGCTGTTGAGCACGATGGCTTCTCACCTGTTGAAGTGATTGCGCCAGGTGTTATCGATCGTCAATCCGTTGACCAGCCTGTCCAGACAGGTTACAAATCCGTTGATGCCATGATCCCAATTGGCCGTGGCCAGCGTGAGCTGGTCATCGGTGACCGTCAGACAGGTAAAACTGCCCTGGCTATCGATGCGATCATCAACCAGCGTAATTCTGGTATCAAATGTATCTATGTTGCGATTGGTCAGAAAGCCTCTACCATTGCTAACGTCGTTCGTAAACTGGAAGAGCACGGCGCACTGGAAAACACCATTGTTGTTGTTGCATCTGCTTCAGAATCAGCGGCCCTGCAATATCTGGCACCTTATTCTGGTTGTGCGATGGGTGAATACTTCCGTGATCGCGGTGAAGATGCACTGATTGTTTACGATGACCTGTCTAAACAGGCTGTTGCGTACCGTCAGATTTCCCTGTTGCTGCGTCGTCCACCTGGACGTGAAGCATTCCCTGGTGACGTTTTCTATCTGCACTCCCGTCTGTTGGAGCGTGCGGCGCGTGTTAACGCAGAGTATGTTGAAAAATTCACCAACGGTGAAGTGAAAGGCCAAACAGGTTCTCTGACGGCACTGCCAATCATTGAAACTCAGGCGGGTGACGTTTCAGCATTCGTACCTACAAACGTTATCTCCATTACTGATGGTCAGATCTTCCTTGAATCTTCCCTGTTCAATGCAGGTATCCGTCCGGCGGTTAACCCGGGGATCTCCGTATCCCGTGTTGGTGGTGCTGCTCAGACTAAGATCATCAAGAAACTGTCTGGTGGTATTCGTACCGCTCTGGCCCAGTATCGTGAACTGGCTGCATTCTCCCAGTTTGCTTCTGATTTGGATGATGCAACCCGTAAGCAGTTGGATCATGGTCAGAAAGTGACTGAACTGTTGAAACAGAAACAGTATCTGCCGATGTCCATTGCACAACAGGCTCTGTCTCTGTTTGCTGCTGAGCGTGGCTATCTGGAAGATGTCGAAATCGCGAAAGTGGTCAGTTTCGAAGCTGCGTTGTTATCGTATGCCAGCCGTGAACATGCTGATCTTCTGAACGAGATTGACCAGTCTGGTGATTACAATGGAGAGATTGAAGCGAAGCTGAAAGCTCTGTTGGAATCCTTCAAGGCGACTCAGTCCTGGTAACACTATTCGGCCCAGTTTGATTCTGTTGATGAATAAAAAACATGGGCCGTCTGGTTGAATTCGGAGAAGCAGAAATGGCCGGCGCAAAAGAGATACGTACCAAGATCGCCAGTGTGCAAAACACGCAAAAAATCACTAAAGCGATGGAAATGGTCGCCGCGTCCAAAATGCGTAAAACGCAGGATCGCATGGCGGCCAGCCGTCCTTACGCAGAAACCATTCGCAGTGTGATTGGACACCTTGCGTTAGGTAATCTGGAGTACAAACATCCGTACCTTGACGAGCGCGAAGTAAAGCGTGTTGGGTATGTGGTTGTTTCGACTGACCGTGGTTTATGTGGCGGTTTGAACATTAACTTGTTCAAAAAATTGCTGATAGAAATGAAAGACTGGTCTGATAAAAACGTCCAAGTTGACTTGGCGCTTGTTGGATCGAAGGCGGTTTCTTTCTTTTCTTCTGTTGGAGGCAACATTGTTGCCCAAGTAACAGGGATGGGAGATAACCCATCATTGTCCGAATTGATCGGGCCAGTCCACGTCATGATGCAAGCATATGACGAAGGGCGTCTGGATAAGCTGTATATAGTGACTAACAAGTTCATGAATACAATGTCTCAGGTTCCGACGATCACTCAGTTATTGCCTCTGCCTGCCGGAGACGATGAAACACTGAAGAAGAAGTCCTGGGATTATCTGTATGAACCTGATCCAAGGGCGCTGTTGGATACCCTGCTGCGCCGTTATATCGAATCGCAAGTTTATCAGGGCGTCGTTGAAAACCTGGCTAGTGAACAGGCCGCACGAATGGTGGCGATGAAAGCCGCGACCGATAACGGTGGCAACCTGATCAAAGAGTTACAGTTGGTTTACAACAAGGCTCGTCAGGCCAGCATCACTCAGGAACTCACCGAAATCGTTTCGGGTGCTTCTGCGGTTTAACAGCTAGGTTTACGAATTACGTAGAGGATTCAAGATGGCTACTGGAAAGATTATCCAGGTAATCGGCGCCGTAGTGGACGTCGAATTCCCTCAGGACAGCGTACCGAAAGTATACGGTGCCCTTGAGGTTAAAAACGGTGAAGAAAAATTGGTGCTGGAAGTTCAGCAGCAATTAGGTGGTGGTATCGTTCGTTGTATCGCAATGGGTACCTCCGATGGTTTGCGCCGTAATTTGGACGTGACTGATTTAGGGCACCCAATCGAAGTCCCAGTGGGTAAAGCAACACTGGGCCGTATCATGAACGTATTGGGCGATCCGATTGATATGAAAGGTGAGATCGGCGAAGAAGAACGCTGGTCAATTCACCGCACAGCACCAACCTATGAAGAGCTGTCCAACTCTCAGGAACTGCTGGAAACCGGTATCAAAGTCATGGACTTGATCTGTCCATTCGCTAAGGGTGGTAAAGTCGGTCTGTTTGGTGGTGCGGGTGTAGGGAAAACCGTTAACATGATGGAGCTGATCCGTAACATCGCGATCGAGCACTCAGGTTACTCCGTATTTGCCGGTGTGGGTGAGCGTACCCGTGAAGGTAACGACTTCTATCATGAAATGACCGATTCAAACGTACTGGATAAAGTATCTCTGGTATACGGTCAGATGAATGAGCCACCAGGAAACCGTCTGCGTGTTGCACTGACCGGTTTGACCATGGCGGAAAAATTCCGTGATGAAGGCCGTGACGTTCTGCTGTTCGTGGATAACATTTACCGTTATACCCTGGCAGGGACAGAAGTATCAGCATTGTTGGGCCGTATGCCATCTGCGGTAGGTTATCAGCCAACACTGGCGGAAGAGATGGGTGCTCTGCAAGAGCGCATCACCTCAACCAAAACTGGCTCCATCACCTCCGTACAGGCAGTTTACGTTCCTGCGGATGACTTGACTGACCCATCACCAGCGACAACCTTTGCTCACTTGGATGCAACTGTCGTATTGAGCCGTCAGATCGCATCTCTGGGGATTTACCCTGCGGTTGACCCACTGGATTCAACCAGCCGTCAGCTTGACCCACTGGTTGTTGGTCAGGAGCATTATGATGTCGCTCGTGGCGTTCAGTCTATCCTGCAACGTTATCAGGAACTGAAAGACATCATCGCCATTCTGGGTATGGACGAACTGTCTGAAGACGACAAACTGGTTGTGGCCCGCGCTCGTAAGATCCAGCGCTTCTTGTCTCAACCCTTCTTCGTTGCAGAAGTCTTCACCGGCTCACCAGGTAAATTCGTTTCTCTGAAAGACACCATCCGTGGCTTTAAGGGCATCCTGAACGGTGATTATGACCACCTGCCAGAACAGGCGTTCTACATGGTGGGTACCATCGACGAAGCTGTGGAAAAAGCGAAGTCGCTTTAATACGGCTGACGGGAGGTTGATATGGCTGCAATGACGTTCTCCCTGAACGTAGTCAGTGCTGAAAAACACTTGTTTAAAGGACTGGTACAGAAAATTCAGGTGACAGGCAGTGAAGGTGAATTGGGGATTTATCCTCAACACACGCCACTGCTTACTGCCATAAAACCGGGCATGATACGTATTGTTAAACAGTTTGGTGAAGAAGAATTTATCTACCTGTCAGGTGGTATTCTTGAAGTTCAGCCAAACGGCGTTATCGTACTGGCCGATACAGCGATCCGTGGTAAGGATTTGGACGAGGCTAAGGTGCTTGAAGCCAAGCGCAAAGCGGAAGAACATATCCGTAATTCTCACGGCGATGTTGATTATGCTCAGGCATCTGCTGAGTTGTCGAAAGCGATCGCGAAACTTCGCGTTATCGAATTGACAAAGCAAATGATGTAATAAATACCCGGTAGATTTCGAATTGCATCCCATTGAACTGCAACTTGAAAAACGAAGGGTATAGGCAGTGAGATAAAAGGCCAGTTGGTGAAAGCTAACTGGCTTTTTTGCATTGCGAAATATGTGGCAATTTATTTCGCAAACAGGTTTACTTTCACACTTAAAATTGGAATTGTTAGGTTTCTTATGTCTATTAGTGAAAACCGGATCAGTGAAAACCGTGTCAGTGCAAAAAGTGTCGTGATCCTTGCCGCCGGTAAGGGAACACGCATGTATTCTGATCTTCCTAAAGTTCTGCACTTGCTGGCGGGTAAACCGATGGTTCAGCATGTCATTGATACCGCAATGGAATTGGGTACCCAAAATGTTCATCTGGTTTATGGGCATGGCGGTGACCTGATGAAACAAACACTTTCCAACCAGAATCTGAACTGGGTACTGCAAGCTGAACAGCTTGGTACCGGTCATGCAATGCAGCAGGCTGCCCCCCATTTTTCGGATGATGAAGATATTCTGATCCTTTATGGTGATGTGCCTTTGATCGCCAAAGATACCTTAGCGCGTTTGATCGAGGCTAAACCAGAAGGGGGAATTGGTTTATTGACGGCTATTTTGGATAACCCAACCGGATATGGCCGGATCATCCGTCACAATGGCGAGGTGACGGGCATTATCGAACAGAAAGATGCGACGGAAGAACAGCGTAAAATCAACGAGATCAACACCGGTATTTTGGTGGCAAATGGCGGTGATTTAAAACGTTGGCTATCCAAGTTGGAAAACAACAACGCACAGGGCGAATATTACCTGACCGATGTGATTGCTCTTGCACATCAAGAAGGCCGCCAGATCAAGGCCGTGCATCCAAGCCGTTTAAGTGAAATGGAAGGGGTCAACAATCGCCTTCAACTTTCTGCGCTGGAGCGTATTTACCAATCTGAGCAGGCCGAAAAATTATTGTTGGCGGGTGTTATGTTATTAGATCCGGCACGTTTTGATTTGCGTGGAACCTTAGAACATGGCCGTGATGTCGTGATTGATACCAATGTCATTATCAAGGGCCATGTCACATTGGGAAATAATGTACAGATCGGCTCTGGTTGTATCCTGAAAAATTGCGTTATTGGTGATGGTGCGGTCATTAGCCCTTATACCGTCATCGAAGACGCTGAACTTGCTGCTGAGTGTACCGTCGGGCCTTTTGCCCGTTTACGCCCTGGTTCTAAACTGGCGGAAAAAGCCCACGTCGGCAATTTCGTTGAAATGAAAAAATCCTTCCTTGGCAAAGGCTCCAAGGCGGGTCACCTGACTTATCTTGGTGACGCTGAAATTGGCAATAATGTGAATATCGGTGCAGGAACCATTACCTGCAACTATGATGGTGCCAATAAATTTAAGACCCTCATTGGTGATGACGTTTTTGTCGGTTCTGATACCCAGCTTGTTGCGCCGGTTGCGATAGCGAAAGGGGCGACAATTGGTGCAGGAACCACAGTAACCAAAAACGTGGCTGAAAATGAATTGGTTATCAGCCGGGTGAAACAAACCCATATTCAGAACTGGCAACGCCCGGTTAAGAAAAAATAAAAAATAAGATATACCCATAATAAAAATCCCCATCTCTACAAAGCTCGGGGACGGCAATAGCCGGAACACAATCAGGTTGGCGACATAAAAAGGGCTTTATCAGCCCTGCTTTTAGGAATAAAACAAAATGTGTGGAATTGTTGGTGCAGTAGCACAACGAGATATTGCAGAAATACTGATCGAAGGACTTCGTCGCCTGGAGTACCGGGGTTATGACTCTGCGGGTATGGCTGTCGTTGACAGTGAAAACCGCATGACCCGTCTGCGTGAAGCCGGCAAAGTGCAGATGCTGGCTGATGAAGCAGATAAACAACCCGTCGTTGGTGGCACAGGGATTGCCCATACTCGTTGGGCGACTCATGGTGAACCGAACGAACGCAATGCCCACCCTCATGTTTCTGAGCATATTGCGGTTGTGCATAACGGCATTATTGAAAACCACGAAGAACTGCGCGAAGAATTAAAAGCGCGTGGTTACCTCTTCTCTTCTGATACCGATACCGAAACTATCGCTCATCTGGTTCACTGGGAACAGCAACAAGGCGGCTCTTTGCTGGAAGTTGTGCAGCGAGTGATCCCACAATTGCGTGGTGCTTATGGCACGGTGATTATGGACAGCCGCCATCCTGACGTACTGGTCGCCGCTCGTTCCGGCAGTCCATTGGTGATTGGTTTGGGAGTGGGTGAAAACTTCCTTGCTTCTGACCAACTGGCGTTACTGCCGGTGACCCGCCGTTTTATCTATCTGGAAGAAGGTGATATTGCTGAAATTACCCGCCGTAGCGTTCGCATCTTTGATGTACAGGGCGAAGCGATTGAGCGTGAGCAAATTGAATCCAACGTCCAGTACGATGCCGGTGACAAAGGGGTATACCGTCACTACATGCAGAAAGAGATTTACGAACAGCCAATGGCGATTAAGAGCACATTGGAAGGGCGTTTGAGCAATGGTCAGGTCAATCTGTCAGAACTGGGCGCTAATGCGGAGGAATTACTGTCTCAAGTTGAGCATATCCAAATTGTTGCCTGCGGAACGTCTTACAATGCGGGCATGGTTTCGCGTTACTGGTTCGAATCTTTGGCAGGCATTCCCTGTGATGTAGAAATTGCCTCTGAATTCCGCTACCGCAAGCCAGCGCGCCGTAAAGGCAGCCTGCTGATCACCCTGTCCCAATCGGGTGAAACGGCTGATACCCAGGCGGCTTTGCGTTTATCCAAAGAACTGGGTTACCTGACATCACTGACCATCTGTAACGTAGCGGGTTCCTCTCTGGTACGTGAATCTGAATTTGCCCTGATGACCAAAGCAGGTGCTGAAATTGGTGTGGCATCCACCAAAGCCTTTACCACTCAGCTCACTGTATTGCTGATGCTGGTGGCCTACATGGGACGCCTGAAAGGTGCTGATACAGCGTTGGAACAAGACATTGTTCATGCTCTGCACGCATTGCCAAGCCGCATCGAAAGCATGTTGTCGAAAGACAAACTGATCGAAGCATTGGCGGAAGATTTCTCTGAGAAACATCATGCGCTGTTCCTGGGTCGTGGAGATCAATACCCGATCGCCGTTGAAGGTGCGCTGAAACTGAAAGAGATCTCCTACATCCACGCAGAAGCCTACGCTGCCGGTGAACTGAAACATGGCCCATTGGCATTGATCGATGCGGATATGCCAGTGATCATCGTCGCACCGAACAACGAACTGCTGGAAAAACTGAAATCCAATATCGAAGAAGTCCGCGCCCGTGGCGGTCTGCTGTACGTCTTCGCCGATCAGGATGCGGGTTTCACCAACAGCGAAAACATGAAGATCATCTCCCTGCCCCACGTAGAAGAGTTGATCGCCCCGATCTTCTACACCGTGCCACTGCAATTGCTGTCTTACCACGTTGCCTTGATCAAAGGTACGGATGTGGATCAGCCGAGGAATTTAGCTAAGTCGGTGACAGTGGAGTGATGTGTTTTAGTACGCGATTAGTTGTTGCGTAGATTAAAATTGAAAACTGAATAAATCCGGTTATGCGTAAGCTGACCGGATTTTTTATTAGTTCGCCCGAATACTGTGTGATGTTATCTATATCCCAAATAATTCGAGTTGCATCGTGGTAACGGCCTAAGATAATTACCCTATGAAAATAGGCCACATCCACAATCCGTTGCTAATGAATAATGATTTGCTGAACTATTTCAAACTTCAATTCAGCAAAATATCCGCGTTTATATAGTTTTATTACGAAACTTTCTTTTCAGGTTAATCAGAAATTCTTTACTACACTTAAACAGAAAATTGCTGCAATTAAGGCAATAAGTTAACTGTTTAACGAAGAATATGAACCATGAGCATGAGTCGTTTTGCTCCGTGGATAATAAATGGAATTCCTCTGATGACAATTGAAAAAATCACCCTGAACTCCCCTGAATCCAAAAGTACGGATATCACTCAAGAAAACATCTATCAACTCAAGCAACTCTTTCCCGACGCATTTTCTGAAGGAAAAATCGACTTTGACGCCTTAAAAGCTATGCTTGGTGAAGCTGTCGATGATTCAGATGAGCGCTATAACTTCACTTGGAATGGTAAGACCCGTGCACGTCAACTTGCCCAAACACCATCAACAGGGACACTGCGTCCTTGTAAAGAAGAAAGCGTTAATTGGGATACGACAAAAAATCTATTTATTGAAGGAGATAATCTTGAAGTTTTAAAGTTGTTGCAAAAGTCTTATCACAAAAAGGTAAAGATGATCTATATCGATCCACCATATAACACGGGTAATGACTTTATTTATAAAGATAATTTCCATGACAACATAAAAAATTATCAGGTATTAACGGGACAAGTAAATAATCAAGGTAAGCCTTTTAGCACCAACTCTGATACATCGGGTCGGTATCATACAAATTGGCTAAATATGCTTTATCCAAGATTGAAATTGGCCAGAAATTTATTATCCGATGGTGGAGTTATATTTATATCTATAGATGAACATGAAGTAGTTAATTTGTCCAATTTATGCAATGAGATATTTGGTGAAGATAATTTTATTGAAAGATTTATTTGGAAGAGTGGAAGAACTTCAGCATCAACTTTTACCCGAGAACATGAATATATCTTGGCATATGCAAAAAATATATCCCAATTATCTCATATTGTTTATAAGGGTGATGATAGCTTAATTTCTGACCGTGCAATAAAAAAGGTTAGCGTTAAAAACCCTGCGTCAGAAATAACATTCCCTGCTGGGATCAGGTTCTTAGGTGAAAATAAAACATTTTCATCAGTATTTGGAGATAAAGAAGTCGTTGAAGTGACTTCAGGTGTATTTGAATGTAAGAATGGATACTTATCTAGCGAAGTCACGCTAAAAGCGGGCTGGACAATGAAGAGCCAAGTCGAAAATTGGCTATCAGGAAAGGATACTTTTGACTCTAAAGGACAGCAGGTTGTTGAGTTCTTTTTCAAACCTAATGGTATTCTTCAGTATGTTAAAAAGCGAGGTACCGAACACCCAAAAACAATAATAACCGATTTTACAACGAAGCAAGGAAGTAAAGAGGTTGAAGCTCTTCTCTGTTCATCTGTTTTTGATTATCCAAAGCCGACAGGATTAATTGAACACTTAATGAAGATCACGGATAGCGAAGATGTCATTCTTGATTTTTTTGCCGGAAGCGGTTCGACAGGCCATGCGGTGCTAAAACAAAATAAGAAAGATGGCGGTAGAAGAAAGTTTATACTGGTTCAATTGCCTGAACCTGTCTCAAAAAATACGGGTGTAGCAGAGTATTGTGCCAGAGAGTCAATACCCGAATTGATTTCCAGAATTTCCCTAAAAAGAATAAAAAAAGCCATTTTAGAAGAAGATAAAACTCAAGGTGTTAAGTTTTTCAAATTAGATCAAACAAATATTCATTCTTGGAATGCTGATTTTGAAAACTTGGAACCTGCTCTGCAACTGGCTGCTAAATCTATCAAAGATGACCGTATACCTGAAGATGTGCTTTACGAGATTTTGTTGAAATATGGTTTAGAGCTGACTGAACAAGTGGAAGAAACTACAGTTGCAGGCAAAAAAATATTTGTAGTTGGCACCGGAACCTTAATGGTTTGCCTTGATGACGATATAACCGAACAGGTGGTTGAGGGGATCGCTAAACTGAAAGAAAAACTCAATCCGGAAAGTACGCAAATCGTTTTTAAAGACCAGGGCTTTGCCGACAGCGTAGTGAAGACCAATACGATTCAGATCCTGAAGCAGTATGGTATCGACAATGTGAAGAGCATTTAAGGTCGTGATTGATGAAGATTAAATTTAGATCGGACTTATCACACCAAATAAATGCGGTTGAGGCGGTTTTAGGTGTGTTTGAAGGGCAGGAAACATTTCAGGGCCATTTCACGGTAGCTGATAATATGTTGAAGAATCAGCAGCTAGATATTTTTGGTACAAACAACGACATCGGTGTTGGTAATATTCTCACCTTATTACCCGATGAAATTTATGCCAACACACGTAATGTGCAATTAAAGAATGGCTTGCCGCAGGTTGAAAACGCAAAACAAGAACTGCCAAGTCTGGATTTCAGCGTTGAGATGGAAACAGGGACAGGTAAAACCTATGTCTACCTGCGTTCTATCTTTGAGCTAAATCAGCGTCATGGGCTGACAAAGTTCATCATCGTGGTGCCGTCCATTGCGATTAAAGAAGGCGTTTATAAATCACTGCAAATCACTGAGCTGCATTTCCGTGAGCAGTATAGAAACGTCCAGTATGACTATTTTGTCTATGACTCATCAAAGCGTGAACAGATCCGTAACTTTGCGACCAATGATTATATCCAAATCATGGTGATCAATATTGATGCGTTCAGTAAGTCATTCACCGATCCTACGAAAGAAACGACGGCGAATCTGATCCACCGTACCGATGACAGATTGAATGGAATGAAGCCGATTGAATTTATTCAGGCTACTTGCCCGGTGGTCATCATTGATGAACCACAATCAGTCGTATCAACGGAAAACCGAAAAGAAGCGATTAACAGCTTAAAACCGCTGTGTACATTCCGTTATTCCGCCACGTTGAAGGAAGCGCCGCACCTGCTGTATAAACTTGACGCTATTGATGCCTATGAGCGTAAACTGGTTAAGCAAATTGAGGTTGCTTCTCTGGATGTTAAGGACGGACACAACCAAGCCTACATCAAGTTAGTGAGTGTTGATAATAAGACATCCCCGATTTCTGCCAAGATTGAAATTGATGCCCAAACGCGCACCGGTAAGCTGCAACCGCGTAAGGTAATCACCATCAAAGATCGACAGGTCAATGACTTATTCGAGCTTTCGGGTGGGCGTAGTGTTTACGACGGTTATATCGTTAACGATATTTATTGTGAAGAAGGTAATGAATACATTGATTTTACCCGTCGCGATGAAATTGTGCGTCTTGGGCAAGCTATTGGTGAAGTGGATCCGGAGGCTTTCAAGCGCATTCAAATAGCCAAAACTATCGAAGAGCACTTGGAAAAAGAGCTAAAGTTTTACCACAAAGTCACAACCGGCGATGACAATCTTGACCCCTCGAAAATTCTAAGCCAGAAAGGGATTAAGGTGCTGAGTCTGTTCTTTATCGATAAGGTGGCCAACTACCGTGGCTACGCTAAAGATGGCGTTCCTGTACAAGGTAAGTTTGCCAAATGGTTTGAAGAAGAGTTTGCCAAGCAGGTGAGAAAGTCCAAATATCGCGTGTTGTACCCGAGAATCTGGGATAACGATGGTAATAAAGACACCATCAACGACGCTGCGTTGCAAGAACTCACTCAAACCGTGCATGGTGGCTATTTTGCTCAGGACAAGAAAAAAGATGCTTCTGGAAACCCTCAGTTCGTTGACTCAAGGCTTTCGGCTAAAGGTGAAGGGGGGAAAACTGCGGCCGATGAGTCGGTCTATAACCTGATCATGAAAGACAAAGAAAAGCTGCTATCTATGGACGAGGAGCTGCGCTTTATCTTTTCACACTCAGCACTGAAAGAAGGCTGGGATAACCCGAATGTTTTTCAGATCTGTACGTTGAATGAAACCAGCTCAATCACGAAAAAACGACAGGAAATCGGTCGTGGTCTACGTTTAGCCGTTGATCAATCGGGTGAGCGTGTGCCCTACGGTTTTGAGGTAAATACCCTGACCGTTATGGCAAATGAATCTTATGAAAGTTTTGTTTCTGAACTGCAAAAAGAGATAGAAGCAGAAGAAGGCATTAAATTTGGTGTGGTTGAGTCTCACCAATTTGCCAACATCGTTGTTTCTGGCGAGTTGGATCAGAAAGCCTTCTTGGGGGCGAAGAAGTCAGAAGAGATCTTTCAGCATCTTTTGTCTCAAGATTATATTGATGGCAAAGGCAAGATTCAGGATGTTCTGAAAATTGCCATCAATAACAATGAGGTGAATCTACCTTCCAGTGTCGTCGAGCATACTGATTCCATCGTTGCCACGTTGAAGAAGTTGGTAAAAGGTTTGAACGTGAAAAAACATGAAGAGAAGCGCTCTGTAACCCTGTGTGAAGATACAAATGGTAAGCAGGTTGTACTGGGTGAAGCCTTCAAGGCTCTTTGGGGGCGCATTAAATACAAAACGACTTATCGCGTTAACTTTAATATCAACGAACTGGTTGAACGCTGTATCAAGGAAATTAGCGCGAACGTGGCGGTAGCCAGCGCTAAGTTTCAGTACACCAAGGTTAAGGTGGCGGTTACTGGCGCTGAACTGAAAACCTACGATGAGAAAACCAAGATCCAGAATTACCACAATCGCAACTTCCGATTGCCAGATATCGTGACTTATCTGACCGATCAGACCAATCTGACCCGTCAGACAATTATCGATATTCTGCTGGGTTTGGGGGATAAGCTGGAAGCATTCAAAAATAATCCTCAGCGCTTTATCGAGTTAGCGGGTGAAGTTATCCGTAAGCAAATGCGCATTGTTATTGTAGATGGTGTTAAATACCATCGTATTGGTGACCAAGCATACTATGCTCAAGCGCTTTTTCAGGAAGAAGAGCTGACAGGTTACCTCAAAGATATGGTGAAAGCTGAAAAGTCGGTATATGACTACATCATTTGCGATTCAGATACCGAGCTTAACTTCGCCAAAAAACTAGAAAGCGCTGAAGAGGTGAAAATTTATTCCAAACTGCCATTTTGGTTCAAGATTGATACCCCGCTGGGCAATTACAATCCTGACTGGGCGGTGTTAATTGACAAAGATGATGGAATGGGGGAGCAGCTTTACTTTGTGGTTGAAACCAAATCAAGCCTATTCTCAGATGATCTGCGTGAGGCTGAAAAGGCAAAGATCAAGTGTGGCGTTGAGCATTTCAATGCGTTAAGTAAAGACAAGGATGGCAAAGAGGTGCCCAACGCGGCCAAATTTGTCAAAGTTGATAACTTTGATACGTTCAGTACGAATTTTTAATTTTAATGACATCAAGGCATTAGCAATAGTGCCTGCTGGATATCGGCAAAGCTAAATACAGATAGCGATATCATTCTTTCAGCAAATAGACTCCTCTCAATGATTAATTCTTTATCTTATATGTACGGCTATTGGCCGTACATGTTTGCCTAACCCTTCACTAAGTGCTATTCTCCGGCAGTACAATAAAACAACAGTAGGCGAATAATCCCACAATAAAACCCATGCAACGAGTAAACTGGAGTACAAGAAATGACAACAATATCGGTAAAAAAAACTTACAAAGAGGCTAAAAATGCCCGTGTAGAGTTAAAAACCAGCACCGAGCTAAAAGAAACATTGCGTCAGGCAGCACAGGTTGCTGGTGTTGATTTAAGTGCTTTTATCCTGAATGCGGCTTTTGAGAGGGCGGAAGAGATTCTGGAAAATCAAAAACGTCGTGAATTAGATGAAGAAAACTGGCGTTCTTTGAATGGGCTGATTGCTGAACCTGCATCTCCAACCTTTGCTTTACGTGCTTTGATGAGGAAGAACAAAGATGGAAAAGCCACTCAATGAAATGACGGTTGAATACCTTTGTTTGAACTATCAAAGCGATATGATATACCCGGGTCAAAAAGCCTTTGATTGTGGCAATCATGTTATTAATCGTTATGTTCGCAGCAGTCTTAAGAACAATGTTGCCAACGGAAATTGTGTCGCGAAAGCCTTAATTGGCGCTAAAACAGGAGAGTTGTTTGGTGTATGCAATTTTACTGGTTATTCATTGGCAAAATCTAGGCTGAGTGGTGTATTAACGGGGTCAATGCCAAGTGAACTTTCCGTCGTCCGTTTGGTGATGCTGGGGGTTTCGGTTAAGCATCAAAAGAAAGGATATGGTCATCTTTTAATGAGGGAATTTTTAGAGCATGCCATTAAAGTTCATCGTGTGATGCCGATTAAGGGAATTTTTTTGGATGCTGATCCTGATGCTGTTACGTTTTACACACTCCTTGGATTTGTTGAGCTGGGAGTTCCCGCACCTAATGGAACAACGCCCATGTTTTTAAAGATTCAGGACTTATTGGCAGCCATAAAGTAGTTTTATTTATCGCTGGGTTCTACATTATATCGGGTACTTTTATAGCCCGATAAAAATGTAACCAGTCACCAAGGATAAAAACAATGATCGATGCAGAACAATTCCCTGAGAAAGTGGTTATCCATACACTCATCCGGGAAAAAATGATTACACAGGCTCACCAATGGGTCACGGAACGGGCATATATTCTGGATACTGAAACCACGGGGTTAGATAAACAGGCGCAGGTTGTTGAGATAGCTGTCACAGATACCGATGGGCAGGTGATTTTTCAGCGTCGTCTCCGCCCTTCTGTCCCGATTGATCTCGCCGCGCAAGATGTTCACGGTATCACCCTGAGCGCACTGCGTAATGAACCACAGTGGCCACAGATTGCTGATGAACTTATCCCGCTCCTGACCCGCCGTCCTCTGATTATTTTTAATGCAAAGTTTGATCTCAGGATAATAGCCCAGACCGCAAAGGCATTTGCGATGGATACACGCTGGTTGAAACAGGTACAGTCCCAATGTGCAATGGAGTTAGCGGCTTGGTTTTATGGCGCGACAAACCGATATGGCACGATTTCACTGGCTAATGCAGCACGGGCGGCGGGCGTATCGGTAAAGGGAAAGGCGCATACGGCGGTGGTGGATTGTCAGACGACAGCCGCCGTGGTTCGTTCCATTGCAAATTTATATCCACAATTAAAATAGGAAATTATTGTGGCAGCTTATCAACCTCCTTACCGCATCACACCCTCTATACTTAACCGTGTTATAGAAATAGGCGAGTTATTGGGGCGCTGGTCAACACAAAGTGAGATAAGTTCACCTTTGTTGCGTAAAGAAAACCGGATCCGCACAATACAAGCATCATTGGCTATTGAGCATAATAGTTTGTCGATTGAACAAGTCACAGCAATTATGGATGGTAAACGTGTATTGGCGCCGGCAAAGGATATTCAGGAAGTACGCAATGCCCTATTAGCTTATGAGAAATTACCGGATTGGCGTAGCCATCGATTATCTGATTTATTGGCAGCACATCGGTTGCTGATGATGGGGTTGATTGATCAACCGGGGCAATTACGTTGTAGTGATGTTGGAATTTATCGTGAAAATCAACTTATCCATATGGCACCTCCTGCCAGCCAAATATCACGTTTGGTGAGCGATCTACTTACATGGTTAAAGCAAACTGATATCCACCCATTGATTGCCAGTTCTGTATTTCATTATGAATTTGAATTTATTCATCCATTTGCTGATGGTAATGGTCGCATGGGACGTTTATGGCAAACATTGATTTTGAGTGAATGGCGTCCAGAGTTGGCGTGGCTACCCATAGAAACCCTTATTCATTATCAACAACATGTCTATTATCAGGTGCTTAGAGAATGTGATCAGGCCAGTGACTGTACGGCATTTATTGATTTTATGCTGGAAAATTTAGTTGCAGCACTTAAGGAAGGTATTGATACGGAACAGCCGGATACTACCGCAATGTCGGTAGAAATGTCGGTAAAAATGTCGGTAGAAAACACACCACCTCTGAATGCGACAGCGAAAAAAATCCTTTCTCTTATTGCCAATCAGCCCTCTATCACAATAGCCAAATTAGCAGATGATTTGGGCGTTAATCCTCGAACAATAGAGCGTAATATCAAAGTGTTGCAGGAATATGGATACTTAATTCGGGTTGGTGCGAAAAAAGGAGGGTATTGGCGGGTTAGATAAAATGAGATGACTTCACCCTATAATAGCCATGAACCCATAGCTGTTTGAGTTTAATTACTTTCAAGCATACTCATTTATGCCATCCGTCAACATCCTGATACTCCCCCCACATAAATGCAAATGGTTGTCCCTGCAAATAAAAAATACCATGGCCTATTGAACAAGCGGCTTATCTGATTAAGCAAGTCTTCTTGCGGGGGGAAGTAACATGAATAACCATTATGATGTTTTGATCATCGGAGCGGGAGTGTCAGGCATTGGTATGGCGTGTCATCTGGCCAGGGAATGTCCTGACAAGAAAGTGGGGATCTTAGAGCGCCGTAACGCCCTAGGGGGAACCTGGGATTTATTTCGCTATCCGGGCATTCGCACAGATTCGGATATGATGAGCTATGGCTATAAATTTCGTCCTTGGACAGATACCAGTATTTTTGCTGATGCTCCTTCAATTAGGCGTTATCTCCATTCAGCGGCGGAAGAGTATGCCGTTGATAAGAAAATACAGTTCGGAGTAAAAATCACCCAAACTGATTGGTCAAATGAAACCCGCCAATGGACTGTCACCGCCATTGACGGAGTCAGTGGCGAAATTCGGCAATTTACCTGCCATTTTCTTGTCGCTGCGACAGGTTATTACAACTATGATCAACCTTATTTACCCCAATTTCCCGGCCTTGAAGATTTCAAAGGCTCAATAGTTCATCCACAACATTGGCCTGAATCATTGGATTACAAAGGGAAGCGGGTTGTTGTGATTGGAAGTGGCGCAACGGCCGTCACTTTACTTCCGGCAATGGCCAATGACACTGAACATATCACCATGTTACAGCGTTCTCCGAGTTATATTTTTTCAATACCGGGGAGGGATAAGATGGCGGAGTTTTTCAAAGGCATACTTCCACCACGTTGGATTTATGCATGGAGCAGAAGTCGCAATATTTTCTTTTTCAGTTTGCTGTATAAAACGAGCCGATATTTTCCTAACCTGCTGAAATCGTTTTTGCTGGGATTAGCTAGCAGAAAGGTCGGCCCTGATTTTGACATGAAAAACCTGACGCCAAAGTACATGCCGTGGGATGAGCGGTTGTGTTTTGTGCCAGACAGTAATCTATTTAAGGTACTGAAAGAAGGCAAGGCTTCGATTGTTACCGACCAGATTGAACGTATTACTGAAAGCGGAATTTTGCTGCAGTCTGGCAAGGAATTACCTGCGGATATCATTGTGACAGCGACAGGATTGCAATTACATCTCATGGGAGGAATTGAGCTTTCTATCGATGGGCAAAAGCAGCAAAGTCATAACCGAATGCTCTATAAGGGAACATTATTACAGGATATCCCTAATTTTGCCTATTTGTTTGGTTATATCAATAATGCCTGGACACTGAAAGTTGACCTATCAGCAGAATATATTTGTCGTTTGTTGAAGGAGATGGATCGTCGTGGTGCAATGGTTGTTACACCGTATGCCCCGGCGGAAGAAATATTGGCTGATAAACACATTTTTGGCGCCCTGCAATCAGGCTATGTAAAACGTAGCGGAGCCGGGCTACCACGTCAGGGACGCAGCCCAAATTGGTCTGTTCCACATGATTATAAAAAGGATAAAGAAGTATTAGGGCAACCACTGGATGATACGGCATTACGATGGAAGTAATTTTGGCGAAAGGCACTGTAAACCCTCGCTCAATACCGGGCGAGGAACCGTCACCAACCGCCGATTATGCTGTCAGAAAAACGCTCTTGCAATACAGGTCAATAGCATATACAAATCTTGGTTTGTACCCAATGAATTTCAATATGCTGACAATGAAACCTAAAAAAGAAAAGTTCGAAGAAAAACAAACGCTTATTTTAAAATATGCGATAAAACTCCTTATTCAGGGGGGAAGTCGTCTTTTTAGTATGCGATCTCTGGCTAATCATTGTGGAATAACGCTCGGAAATTTACAGTACTATTTCCCGAATCTCGAATCGCTATTCGAGGGAGTATTTAATCAAGTTATTGAGGATGCGACGACAAGATTACAACTTGCTAATGCTGAGCATAATGAACTTGATGTTTTACTGGATATTATTGTCAATAACTTACAGGACATGTCGTTATGTACTTTGGCGTTAGAAACATGGTTGGCGAGCCGCCACTCAGAAAAATTACATAAAATCTTAACCAAGTTTTATCAACGCTATACTGATCAAGTCATTATTATCTTGCGCAATACTTATGCTGATATGTCAGAAGACATCAGGAAAGAAAAAGCGTTAATGTTAGTTTCCTTATTTGAAGGTTTGTCCATGCTATATTCCTATCGGAATAAGGACAGTTTCAATTTTGATTTAAGTCAGCGTTTACGGTCTACCATCATTGCGATTATCGAAGCAAAATAAAATAATCCGTAAAAATCGTTTTACGGATTATTTAAGCACTGAAACTCTGTTTAAAACACCTTATTCGATTGAGTTTCAGGAACGGATTCAGTCTATTTCGCTATTAACATTAAAACTCACGTTTTCCGAAGATAATAGCGATTTTAGTTTTTCAACGTCTAAAAATCTTTCACCCGTATTTAAAATGGTTGTGTGATTATTCTGTATATGTTCAGCCAACTGAATCACCAATGCTGCAGCACCTATTGCGGTTAAATGGGTTTGTCCTTTTGGATCATTAAGTTGCAAGCATACATATTTAGGGTTCCCTTTTTCATCCGTGCCTTTTATATCGGTACGAATTTGATGTTGATGCCCTTGGCCGGGGTTGTATAAAAATTTTCTACGAAGTCCGGTGGTGCTCTTTCCTGACAATAACTTCCAAATGCCTTTCCTCACTAAAAAAGCGAGTAATTTATTACTCTTAGGATCATCAAAACCAATTCGGGTCGAAACCGTTTGTGCATTGGTAATTAAGGGGAAGATAAATTGTTCTGGCATATCAATACGAAAAACTTTGTGAATAGTGCCATCACTGAATAAAACGGTTTTTTCATCCGAAAAGGGGAGGATTTTTTGGTATTTCCCATTCTGCTTTACAGTAAAAGGAGTGGTTAACCTATCCATATATTCAATTGAATTAGGACCTGCTTTGTCATTCAATGCATATAGGACACTCATATCAATACTATCAATAGTTGTAAATGATTTACTGATATCATGGATCAGTGCCGCTACGATGCCGGACATCCATGAAGATGAGAAAATCATAGTACTTTGTTTTTGATTTTGCATGATAGCGGCTTTACTTAATGCAATCTGTAAACGATCGGTCCAACGGGTAATATCTACATACGCAATATTATTCTGATGTGCGAAATGCAATAATTTATCTTGTGGATCGTTAACCAGCGCCAACACAATATCAATTTTTAATTTATCCGGTAGCGATGGATTTTCCACATCAAAAAATAACCCTTCGGAATTATTTAAATTTTCAGATGTTTTTTTTGCCTGATTAATATCTCTGCCGGCAATGATTAAGTGTAAATCAGGCCGGTATTGATTGATAATTTGTGCTGTTTGCTGACCAACAACCCCATAACCACCAACGAGTAATACAGATATGTTCTTCATTTTACGATCCTTAAAATACTCAACGATCTCTAAAATTAGGTCAATTGACCTAATTTTAGAGATCGTTGAGTTTATTGCAATATATTTATTATTGATTTTAAATTAAAAATGTCCTATTGATTAAAAATCACGAGCCGTGATGATCCACTTCTTGGTCAGCCAAGAGAAAACCAGCCCGGCGATAGCGCCGAAAATGTGTCCTTCCGTTGAGATACCCTGTTGCCAGGGGAACAAACCGAGGGCAGCGCCTCCGTAATAGAGAACCACCAGAATGGCAAAAAAGAGATCTTTGCCTCTCCTCAGGAAGTAAGCATTAGCCAGCAATAACCCCCACAAGCCAAAAATCCAGCCACTGGCACCAACATGCATGGCGGTACGGCCAAATAACCAGACCAGCGTGCCTTCCAAAAAGATAACAAACAAGCTGGCGAGCACGTAATAACGAATGGAGTGGGTCATTAGCAATGCACTGAGTACCAATAAGACCGGGAGATTACTGAACAAGTGCAGCCAACTGCCATGCAGGAAAGGGGATAGAGGAATACCGATCAGCCCTTGGGCATAGCGGGGAATAATGCCGAAGTTGTTTAATGCATAACCGGTTAACGTATTGATTAATTGAATAATGATAAGTATTGATGCTAATCCTATTAGGATATAAAGGCGCTGCTTAAACCATACTGTCATCATTGTCCCCCTGTTGAAAATATCAAACCAATTGGGAATGCTAAGATATTTTGCCTTCTATTCCGTTCAATTGACAGCCAGAAATTGGTTTCTGCTCAACGGGAGAAAACAATGGCTTCAGCTCTTCAACGCCTGAACACTTTCAACCAAATCTGCGAGTTGGGCGACAACGCGATCACCTACATCAGCATTATCACCGCCCAATGCTTTATTCCGCATAAAGTCACGTTTGATTTGCTGCCAGCGTTGCGCCTCTTCTGTTGTCATTGTGCCGCGAATTTCTGCCAGTTTGAGCAGGTTTTCTTCGGCACCACTTGTCAGTAATTGAGCCTCACCCAAATAATGATCATCAATAATGCGGCGTATTTCTTCTTTATTCATCACCGCAGAAACTTTTTCGCTGAGTTTATTCATATTGCGGTAGCTTCCCTGCAACTTGAACGGTGGCTCTGACCGGTATTTATCGGATTGCGCGGCGCTGGCAATATATTGCTGGTTCACCTTAAATACGATATTCCGTATCATCAGCAGGTGTTCTAGGATCGCCACAATTTCAGTGATCTCTGCTTCGCTGTAGGGATAGCTCAGGCCATTGCTGGAGAAAGGTTTGCCCATCGCTTTATCGATAAACAGATACAGATCATTCATGTCTCGCAATGCCAGCGGTGCCAGCACCGGATTCGATGTCAGGCTGTTTTCGATATAACTCAGCGTGAAGGTGTCTTCCATACCCCCCAATACTTCACCAAGGTTATAGATATCAGCACGGTTTGCCAGCATATCGGGGATTTTAAACAGCTCGCCAGATTCGGTATAAGGGTTGCCTGACATCACAACGCAGAATTTTTTGCCGCGCATATCGTAGGTCTTGGTTTGCCCTTTCCAAACCCCTTCAATACGCCGTGTACCATCACACAGGGAAATAAACTTCTGCAAAAATTCAGGATGGGTGTGCTGGATATCATCGACATACAGCATCACGTTATTGCCCATTTCCAGCGCCAGATTCAGTTTTTCCAACTCCTGACGCGCGGTGGCGTTTGGCGCTTGGGCAGGGTCGAGTGACAAAACATCGTGCCCCAATGCTGGCGCGTTGATTTTCATGAAGATTAACCCAAGGCGGCTGGCGATATATTCCATCAATGTTGTTTTGCCGTAGCCGGGCGGGGAGATCATTAATAACATCCCCATAAGATCTGTTCGTTTTCCTTCCCCAATGGCACCGATCTGTTTAGCCAGGTTGTCGCCAATCAGTGGCAGGTAAACCTCGTTGATCAACTTGTTGCGTACAAAGGAACTGAGTGGCTGTGCCTTGAATTCATGTAGGCGTAGCGTTTTTCTCTGCTGATTCAGAACGTCTTGGCGCAATGCCTGATAATGGTGATAAGCAGGAATAAATACCTTACGCTGTCTACGCATCCGGCAGAAATAGTCATCAATACTCAGCGTCAGTGTTTGGTTGACGATGGAAGGGTGCTCGCCAATCAAATCAGTGACGGTAAAGTGCAGGTCCACCTCACTAAAATGGGCATGAAGTGTTTTTTCCAATAAAACCAGCGCGACAGCTTCTGAAATATAGCTTTTCAGAGGGGCAAATTCTGACAGGGAACAGAGACCTTTCAGCCAGTTTTCCACCAGCATCCAACGCTGGGCGAAACGTTGGCCGAGGTTGTGCTGGGAGTGGTTGAAATCTCCCCACATATGGGCTTTTTCCAGTTTAGATTGTAGCCCTTCCAATAAGCTACGTGCATATTTGCTGAAACTGAATTCCACATGGGGCCGGCTAAGTGCCAGGCTCAGGTATTCCGCCGCTTGGGTTTGTTGATAAGGTTCACACTTGATGGGGTGACGCTCAAGGAACAGGCTGATCTCCGCTTCTATTTCTGCCTGGAGATCCAGTAAACCGGCATCATTGCGGAAAAGTTGGTAAATATGGGTACAGGTACGGGCGCGTTCAGGCCACAATGCCGGCTGTTCCTCGCGTTGAACGTGTTCCCAGAAAAGCACTGCGATCCCTCTGGCATGAGGATTGAAGCGTAAAAGGTCAGCACCTTCCCCCACAGGGATTAATTTACGCAGGATCGCCACCGCATCATGGTCATGGATGCCTTTTTCATAGCCCTCTTTATAGCGAGGGGCGGCAAATTCACGCACGGCTTTTTCCAGCATGTCCGGCTGGTTTAACAAGGAGTTCAAGCTATCCGGTGTCAGGCCATCATGCTCTTTGCCTGCTGCGTAAATCAGGGAATAAGCAAGGTATTCTGCACGATAGACCTGTGGTGATTCCGATTCGAGGGCAATTGACCAATAAGGTTTCAGGGATTCAAGTTCTGGACTATCAATCGGTTCCTGATAATCGGTGCCTGTCAGGTGCAGATAGAGGCGATCGCCCCGTGGCAGGATGGTGAGATCCAGTTCTTGGGTATTGACACTGAAACGGTGGCGTGGACCAAGTTTGATAACGTTGCCGCCATCTTCATAGATTTCTGTCTTATCCCGCAGGCTACGAATGGCCTGATCTCGTGCTGCCTTGAATTTGGCATCGATATCATCCGCTTTTACGCTGTCTTTCAGTTTCCGCAAGCGTTCAATGAGTTCGCGAGTTTTCAGCGACAGGGTATCGGAAGCAAAAAAGGCATTCAGTTCATCAAGGGACGAAAATTTTGCTGTCCGGCGACTGATGCTGTCCAACAGACGTTCTGCTGCCACCTGTAAATTCTGAGCCTTGCGCTGACGTTCATCCAGCAGTGACTGCTTGTGAGCTTCAAAGGTTTCCAGCAACTCTTCACGTTTGTCCAGAATGTCATTCAAGAACGCATCGTGATCGCTGAATTGAGTTTCCAGCTCTTCCAGTTGTACCAATAGGCGGGAGAGCTGTTCGTCACAACGTTCTGGATCGGTGGAAAGGGCCAGAGCATTCGTGATCCCCTGACTGAATAATTTAAATTGCGCGCCGAACTGCGCAACGGACTCAACCGCACCCTGCTCCTTGCGGCGTTGTTGCAGTCGCGCGCGTGCTTGGTTCAATAGCGCATAAATCTCGGAAATCGACTCAATGATGTGGGTCTGCTGAGTGGTGTCTTCGAATTTCAGCGAAGCCATCAAGTTGGACAGCATATCCAGATCGGTGGACATTTTCTCCATACCCGCCAGCGGTTCGGTGAGCTGGGCGCGGTTGGTCGCCGCCTGAACCTGTTTGTCCAGTTGTTGTAATTGCTGGGTAAATGGCTGTAGGGCTTTTTCGCTGGCAAGAAATTCGGCGGTTGCCAGCGAAATACGCTGTTGGCTGTCAACCAGTTGCGTTTCCATTTCATCAAGATGGGACAGGTCAATATAGCGGTGATCGCGCAGCGTGATTAAGTGACCACGCTGGATGCTCAAGCGGTTTAAGGCTTCAATAAATTGCTGAGTTTCTGTCCAGCTCTCCGGCAGCATTGCAGACAACAACGCTTTTTGATTCGACGTTGCTTCATTCATGGCACGAACAGACTGGCGGCGGATGCTTTCTACTTTTTCGTATTCATCCAATACCTTTTCACCAGTATTGGCGATCTCTTTCAGCAACCCAGAGATATTCAGGCTCTGTTTGTCATTAAGCCAATAATAGATGTCCACCAGACGCCTGGCATCTTGGCAGAGTTTTTCGTAGAGCAGGGAAGATACCTGCTGTTGTTCTATTTCTTTGGCGATATGGTAAAGGTCAGAAATACCACGTACCAGCTCGGCATTACCGATGCGGCCTAAGAAGCTGTTTCTTGCCGGTTGGCGGGCGGCATACTCATCAGAATAGAAGGGGGTTTGCCAGATTTGCATCGGGTGGATACGGGTCGGCTCTTCTGATTGCCCTTCAAACAGCACCATCTGACCATCTTCCAGCATGGCATAACCGTGACCAAACAGTGGGTTTTGTAGCTTGCGTTCGATCAGGTTGTAATTAAACAGAGCCAGACGACCCAATTTGGGTTCGTAGAAGATGTACATCACATCTTCCCCGTTTGGGGAGCGGCGAACACGGCGGAAGCGCATTCCATCCATGGATTGATCAAACGTTTTGTATTCCCCGCTTTGTAAGTAATAACCGCCGGGAAAAATAATACCGTGATCTTCCGGTAACTGAATGCAGGCCAGCCCGATGGCATCAATGCGCTGTACACTTTGGGCCAGAGTGTTATAGACCAGATAACGCCAGCTTTCTTCACGGTAAGGCAGGATTTTCAGCAGGATCAGGCTACCGGTCTGGGCATATTCAATTTGAGCATCATCCAGTGATTGGGTTTTATCCAGCACCGCTTCTCGGTAGATCCCCAGACCATCTTCGGTATTGTTTTCACATTTAATCGTCAGATCGCCGCCAATGGTTTCCACAAACACCGTATCCAGAATGTTCATATGTGGATAACGCCCGTTCACGGTATTTTCCCGCGTGGTTTTCTGCCATTCAAAATCATAGGCAGGGGGCAGGGCGATATCGCGTTCACCACGATTATCAATATAGGTTATTTCTGTTTTGTCGCTGGAAATCGCCCAGCGAAATACGCGAATATCCGTGATTCGTTCACCAATCTGGAAGCTGGCGAGCAGTTTTCCGTCGCGTTCGACCAGCCCCAGCAATTGGGTATTTTTATAGTAAGTGTAAAGTTCGCTGAAATCCTGCACAAAATGGGGGATATTGAGAAATGTGCCTGTCAGTGGGACCGATTCCACATCATATTCGTCATGGTCTTTTTTGAGCTTATACAGGGAAAAGACATCTTCAACCCGCGTCTCTTTTTTCAAGCCAAGGAATACGTTATAGCCAAACAGTAGCCAATCGCCAACGCGGACGATATCGCGGGCAACACAGTTGTTTTCTGTGCGAATGCGGATACGCCCGATAATGTCAGTCTGGTTTTTGCCAAACTCGTCCAGACGGCGGGTGTTAAGCAGGCTGGCTTTTTCATGTAACTGCTGGCCTTGCTCAGACAGGCGATTGCGTAAGATATCGTAGGCTCCGCCTTCCGCGACGGCATTATCCAGTAATTCCTGTGCACGATTATTCACTTGGCTATCTGACATGGCGTATCACGTTTCCTTGCTCTTGCTCAAGATGGGTTTTAATGACGTTATTCTGGATATCACTCTTCGATATTGTCTTGGTTATGGCGCTTTTTATTTGAACCAAACAGCTTGACCAAAGACTGCACTTCCGGGTTTTGCAGGAGTGAATCGAGATTTATTTTTTGCTCCCCAACTTCTTTTTCCCCTTTTCCAGCCAGTAATTTCTGCACCGCCTCTTTTACCAAGGGACTTTTGTCTACTACGCCATTAATGGCCTTGCCCACACTGAGCGCTTTGGAGAAGGTATTAAAGAAACTGCCGTCACCACCCACGATATCAATGTTGGTTTTGCTAAGTGCGGCGGCCAGAACTTCCGCTTGCTCTTTGGCAATCTCTTTATTGGCGGCAATGGAAGACATTGCTTGTTCGAAGTTTTTCTCAAGCTGCATACGGAACTCTTCATGATCGCGCGCTGTATCGTTGAGATTGCCCATCGCCGTGAATTTGTCGGTCAGACCGTCCGCTTCTGCTTTCAGGCGCTGGCGGATAACTTCGGCTTGTGCTGTCCCCAACTGACCTTCACCACGGGCTTGTGCCACCAGTTTTTCTTCCAGCACTTTGGCATCTGCCAGCCCCAATTTTTCTTTGGCGTTGGCTTGTTGCTCATCACCACGCGCCTGTGCTGTCAATTTCTCTTCCAGTACTTTTGCTTCAGCAAGACCTTGTTTCTCAGATGCATTGGCCCGGGCTTCCATGACCCGTGCTTCCGCCAACCCTTTTTCTTGTGTCCCACGGGCTTCTGCCAGCAGTTTTTCCGCAATGATATTTGCCTGTACCAGACCTTCTTTCTCTTCCGCCTCAGCTTTGGCCTGACGGATACGGGCTTCAGCCAGACCTAATGCGGCCTCTTCTGCTTCAGTACCTTCAGCCATGCGTTTTTTCGCTTCTGACTGTTTGGCGGCGGCTTCCAGTTCTGCTTGTGCCATGGTACTGATTTCCAGTGCCTTGAACTTGGCGCTGTTTTCATCCGCTTCGGCCTGTTTCACCTGACGAACCAGCTCTTGTTCTGCTTTGGCCTGTGCATGAATAATGGTGATCTGTTTCTGGCGATCCGCTTCTGAAACCATGCGTACTTCTTTGATGCGCTCTTCTTCCTGAGCCACGGTTTTTTCTACAGCGACACGATCACGGATGACGTTGGAGATATTTTTACGCTCTTCTTCCAATGCTTTTTCTTTATCAATGCGCTGAAGTTCGACTTCACGTTCCCGGGAAACAATTTCCAATTCCTGCGCGCGAATGACTTTTTCCATCTCAATGGTGACGGCACGGGAGCGATTTTGTTGTGCGACTTCAACTTCACGCAGACGGTTTTCTTCGCGGATTTCAATTTCCTGCTGGGTTTGGATACGAGCCTGTTCCGCTTTCAAGCGCTCTTCTTCCTGTACACGCAGCGTTTCAGCCGATTCACGGGCGCGGATACTTTCAATTTCGCGTTTCTGGCGGGCTTCCGCGTCTGCTTGCTGGCGTTCCAAAGCCAGGCTGGCTTCGCGGGTTTCCACATTTTTCTTCTGGATAGCCAGTTCCTGATCACGTTCTTTTTGGTTGGTTTCAATATTGTGGATCGCGGTGATCTCAGTAATTTTACGGATGCCTTCCGCATCAAAGATATTGTTCGGGTCCAGCGAGTTTTTCGGCGTTTGTTCCAGATAGTCGATAGCGACATCTTCCAGCGCATAGCCGTTCAGATCCTTACCGATGACATCAACAATGCGGTCACGGAAGTTTTGGCGGTCTTCGAACAATTTTGACAGTTCGAACTGTTTACCTACGGTTTTCAGGGCTTCTGAGAATTTGGCACTGAACAGAGTATTGACCGAGTTATGGTCAGAGGCTCGTTCTACCCCAATGGATTTCGCCACTTTCAGCACGTCTTCGGTGGTTTCATTCACCCGCAGGTAGAATGCTACGGTAATGTCTGCACGCAGGTTGTCTTTACAGATCAGGCCATCTTTACCCCGGCGATCAACTTCCAGCGTCAGCAGGGAAATGCGCATGAATTCTTTTTTGTAAATTACCGGATAGACCAGCGCACCCGTGAAATGTACTTTCGGCTGGGCGGACATATCATTGACGATCAGCGCCGTTCCTTGGGGGACTTTGATGTAAAATGCTTTAAAAAGCCCAAAAAAACCCAGAATGACGATAATGATCATCGCCACGATGATTAAAAAAGGCATGAAATCTGCCAAGGCAATATCTGACATATATTTCTCCATTTTAATTTTGGGGCTAACGGGGAAGGCGTCAGTGACCCATAATTTAAGCTGCTATTCATCCATGACTGAAATGTTGAGTGAGGCATGTCAGATAGCAAGGTTTACGATAGTGATTTAACGTTAAGCGGCGGCAAATCAGCCGTTACCGCTTAAATTCGTCTTCGCTGACAACGGTATAACTGTAGGTTGCTGCGTCGTAGCTGATCAGCACCACATGGTCGCCGCGAGTAATACCGTCTCTTTCTGGTGCCCGCACTTGTAAGATTAAACTGGCGCCGTGGTTTTCCATCAGGGCTTCACCCCGTTGTTCAGTCACTCTGGGAGAACGGACTTCGGCAGTTTTGCCAATCAGGTTATCGGCGCTGTTGGTGTGTTTGAGTTTTGCCAGTTTCGGTTGTAATGGACGCAATAACATTGCCGTCAGTAATAAGGCGATGAAACTCACGGCAAAGAAAGTGAAGGTTCCAAGTAAATAACGAAGTACATCGGTTTCAATGAAACGGAGCAGTAAATGCATGCTGAAATAGCTTAAAGGCCAGGCTATCAGCGTAATCAGCGTAATAATGACAGTGACGGGAATGCCGGTTAAGCCGAGTTTTGTTAACCAGCCAGCCAGAGAAGAGGCATCGAAACTATCCACATCCATATTCAGGATATCAATATCGAGCAAACCAAAGGCGGCACATATCCAATAAAATAAAACAATTAATAATAAGCCACTGAAAATAACAACCGGAAAGGCCAAACAATTTTGTAAGAAAAGCTCCATTAGAATGCTATCTCAAGATGACTATGATTATTAAATAATACTTAATTAAACCAGTTTTTAATATAACTTAATAGGGGAAAAGAGGGCTTTTTGGGCGTCTTATCGCAATGATGAGATAATGCTAATTTAGGATGTGGCTCATGGATAATGGCTGTTTTAAGGGATTGAGGAAGGATCTGATTTATTAATCACAAGCCAATTAACTATTTATAAATAAAATTATTTAATTATAAATATTACCTATTGTTAGTATTTGAGTGCTGATCACTCTACGGGGTAGCGGGCAGTATAGAAAGTATCAGAAGGGAGTTGTCATCAGCCGAAAGCTGAGTTATTGTAATGTTATATTATTACATTATTCGGAAGAGCGTATGAAATCAGGCATTCATCCAAATTATCGGACTGTCGTGTTCCACGACACCAGTACTGATACTTATTTTAAAGTCGGATCAACAATTTACACCCAAAAAAGCATCACGCTGGAGGGGAATGAATACCCTTATGTCATGATTGAAGTGTCATCGGAATCACACCCTTTTTATACGGGTAAACAAAGAGTCTTATCGCAAGAAGGGAGCACCGCTCGTTTCCAGAAAAAATTTGGTCGCTTTTTGGCCTGTAAATAAAAAGGATTGTTCATGCAAGTATTAAGTTCGTTGAAAACCGCAAAGCAACGACATCCTGATTGTAAGGTGGTTCGCCGCCGTGGTCGGGTGTATGTTATCTGTAAATCTAACCCGCGCTTTAAGGCCGTTCAGGGGAAGAAAAAGAAACACTGATTAAAAGCCTACAGTTTTACTGTAGGTTTTTTTATCGTGATCTATCTAATTAATATAAAAAAATTACATAATAATCCAATCCTCGATTCATTCATTTTTTTAGCTTGTTTGTTTTTGATATTTTGTTCTAATAATAAATGGATAATTAATTGAATAATTCCTATTAATTTTAATCAAGTGGCTGCAAGTTACCAACCTCATAAAGGTATTGCTCATAAAGGTATTGGCGCTAATCAAGATATAAATTCGGATACCCGTATGGAAGGGGATACCTCAATGTGGTTTAAAAGCAATATGCTTTAAAAGCAATATGCTTTAAAAACAATATGGTTTAAAAACGGTAAGCGCATCCATGCAGAAATGCTAGTGCTACAGTTCATAAATATACTTGCACCTTTCGTCATATTTTGTCAGCTTTAGTGGAATCAATGTGTCTGATTAACTTCTCTCAAGACAGGGTAAACAGGATGAAAAGTGTAGGTTTTATCGGCTGGCGCGGTATGGTCGGCTCAGTATTAATGCAACGTATGATGGAAGAACGGGATTTTGACGCAATAAATCCGGTTTTCTTCACAACTTCCCAACACGGGTTACCGGCCCCGCAGTTTACAATAAATAGCGCAAAAACAGGTGTTTTACAGGATGCTTTTGATATCGAGGCACTGCGTGCACTGGATATTATCATTAGTTGTCAGGGGGGAGATTATACCCATGAAATCTATCCCAAACTGAAAGCAACTGGCTGGCAGGGATATTGGATCGATGCCGCTTCAGCTCTGCGCATGAATGATGATGCTGTCATTATTCTTGATCCCGTTAACCATCAACATATTCAGAATAGCCTGAATCAAGGTATCAAAACCTTTGTTGGCGGTAACTGTACCGTGAGTTTGATGCTGATGTCACTGGGAGGGTTGTTTGCCCATGATTTGATTGAGTGGGCGTCGGTATCGACTTATCAGGCGGCTTCTGGTGGCGGTGCCCGCCATATGCGTGAATTGCTGGTGCAAATGGGAATGCTGCATAATCAGGTGGCCGGGGCGTTACAGAACCCGGCTTCTGCGATTTTGGATATTGAAAAACGTGTCACGGATTTTACCCGCAGCGGTGCATTGCCGACGGATCAATTTGGTGTTCCTTTGGCGGGAAGTCTGATCCCGTGGATCGATAAGCAGTTGGAGAATGGGCAGAGCCGGGAAGAGTGGAAAGGTCAGGCGGAAGCTAACAAGATTTTGCATACGGGCAATAATGTCATTCCGATTGATGGCTTGTGTGTTCGCATTGGTGCCCTGCGTTGCCACAGTCAGGCGTTTACCCTGAAATTGAAAAAAGACATTCCGATTCATGAAATTGAAACGTTGTTGGCTTCCCATAATGATTGGGTTCGCGTGATACCGAATGATCGTGAATTGACCATGAGGGAGTTAACCCCGGCGGCGGTGACGGGTACGTTAAATACACCGGTTGGCCGTCTGCGTAAGCTGAATATGGGGCCGGAATATTTGTCTGCCTTTACTGTCGGCGATCAGCTACTGTGGGGAGCGGCAGAGCCTCTACGCCGTATGCTGCGCATTTTGCTGTAGGAATAATCCAATACGATTGGATTATTTAAAGTAGGCCGCCAATAGAGGGATGTTGGCGGCATTATTTTAATAATGGCTTATAAACTGATAACCGTCATGGCTTGGATAGAAAGCCCAAAACTTGTTTTCATTGGGGTTTAATAGCATTTCTCCACGATTGTTACCATTGATGAATCCTAGCCTATTATAAACTTTAGAGGGTAATTCAGAGGATTCCGTAATGATTTTTAGTTTTCCATGAAAACCCATTTCATAAGATATATTAACGGCTTTTTCTATTAATAAGCTGGCACAATTGCTTATCCCTGGGTGGGTAATGATTAAACTAACTTCAGGGTAGTACGGTGGGGTTTCAGCATAATATATAAGAGTCATTATCCCTATTGGTGTTCTATTGATGTATAAAACAAAATAGGCGTCATTTTTATTTACCCCGAATTTTTCATTGGATTCTTTAATAACATTTTTCGTATGGATTAACATGCTTTTAGTAATACAGCATCTTAAATTCCATAAGTCTTGAGGTGTCTTATTTGCCTTTTTCTCCAGGTGTTGTCTATCATTATCAATATCTTCAATATGGGAAAACCAGCCATCTTCTTCAATTGAATTATAAATTTTATCAACGATTTTTCTGGCTTCTTGCAAATCAACTTTTTTAATTACAGGTACATATCTATCAATTGATCTGTGTGGGGGAAAATTAAGGTTATCTGGATAGAGGCTATTAAATGATTTTGATTTAACTAATTTTCTTGGAGTGAATACATTAAGTGAACTTATTCTTTTGGGAATATAATCATTAAAGCTGTTTGTATTATCGGGTGGTAAGGTATGAAAAGATCGTGAACGAGATAACGTTTCTGATGGGGTTCTCTGTATACCCGTATTCCAGGAGGGTGTTCTTTTTAACATAATAAAATTCTCTTAAGATGATGGTTTTGTCTAGGTCAATTTGGTGCCTTGTAAAGCGTATCAATCTCTTTTTATTGTGATGAATGAGTCAGTTAATCAATGCTTTTTAAGCAAGTTCCTTTGAACCTATACCCTCCATGAGGGGGAGTAAAAATCCACACATCGCTCTGGGAGGGGATCAGGATCAGTTCATTACAAGTCCAATGCGTAAACCCCATTCTGGCATAAACATACCCATATAACTCTTCTTCAGCCATTAAAAGTTTTACGTTTCCTATACATCCTATCTGATAGGATTTATTGACCGCCGCTTCCATCAATAAATATGCACAATTCTGAATTCCCGGATGAGTGACCAGAAGTTCAATTTCGGGGTAAACGATTGATTCATCAGTATAGCCTTTGAATAACATCGCACCGATGGGTATTCTGTCAATATAAAGAATAAAATAAGCATATGTATCACAATATTGATCTTTTTTATCCAGGTGGTTTTTGTTAAATTTCTCTGTCATTGTTACAAGCATTTTATTGGTTGTATGGCACCTCATATTCCATAATCCTGTTTTATTTCTGATTTCCTGTCGGGTTTCTTTTTGATTATCAATGTCCAGAATATGATTAAACCATCCATCGTTAAGGATTGAATGATGAAGTTGTGATACAGAACTTATCGCTTCGTTAAGTTCTACTTCTTTGACCGCAGGAATATATCCATTGATTAATCTGGGATTGTTATGATTGATATTGATATTTAATATATTATCGGGAGGAAGAATGTTGAATGATGGTGATTGAAATAATCTTTTTGATATATAACCATTAAAGGAGTTTATTCGTTTGAGCATAATATTGCCTCTTGGGATTTTGTGCTTAAAATCAATTCGTTAACAACTTTTCGGTGCCTGTTTTTATTATCTATTTTAATTGTGTCTGATTTAATTTGTTTTTGTTTTATCTTAAAAATTGAATTAGATTTTTATTGTGGGTCCGCATAAAAGATTTATCACGTACTTTGATGTTTTATACAAGGATTTTTTATGAAATTAAATAAAAGTTATCTTTTTCTGCTCCCTCTTTTGTTAGGTGTGAGTCATTTTAGTATGGCGGATAAAGCGATTGAGGATTTAATCACAAAAAATGGCTTAAAAGATACGAAAGTGATGTCGCTGTACAAAAATGGAACATTAGTTGTTGAAGCCAATACCCCTAATAAGGTGACTTTGATAAATAAAAAAGCGGCTAAAGCCAATAAAGAGGCGGCAAAGGCGATGTACTGGTATCGGGGAATGGGGAACAATGAATATCGGGCATTTAATGCCAATAAATATCGGAAAGTTCCTTGTACTACAGAAGATAAGAAATTTTGTGGCATCGCCCCTGAATTTAATTACTCAAAAGGTTATTTGAGTAATAGTAATCCCGGCGTCGTCATTGAGTTCAGTACCATCGAACCTAAGTGGTTGTATCATGATTTTACTGAGGTACATAAGTGTCAGTTTAAAGCAGAAGGTGGCGGAACTTATGGTTTGGGACCTATCGGTACATCGGCCAGTTGTGATGCCAGCTATAAAAAACAGGGACTGGGTAATGTGTTCAATAAGTGGTTGGAAAAACCTGAAAAGATCGATGTGATTATTTCATATGTGTTACTGGCTAAGTAATTTCTCCGTCTGGCGCTGATTCGGCCCTAATCATCATGATGGAATAAGTTGGCAAAATAAAACCTCATATCACGGATGATATGAGGTTTCTTGTCCCAGATCGCGTCAGGCTACCTGGGATATGAGATTGAAGCTGCGGGATTAGATATCGATATTCGCCGCTTTCAGGGCATTTTCTTCAATAAATGCCCGACGGGGTTCAACCGCATCCCCCATCAGCGTCGTAAAGAGCTGGTCGGTTGCAATCGCATCCTTCACGGTGACACGCATCATGCGGCGGGTTTCCGGGTTCATGGTGGTTTCCCACAACTGATCTGGGTTCATTTCTCCCAAACCTTTATAACGTTGGACGGAAAGCCCACGGCGTGATTCTTTGGTCAGCCATTCCAGCGCCTGTTCAAAGCTGCTTACCACCTGACGACGTTCACCCCGTTCGATGTAGGCGTCTTCTTCAATCAGGTTTCCGATCATTTCACCCAAGTTGGTGATGCGACGGTATTCGCCACCGTGAATGAAATCAAAATCCAAATTGTAGTTGGTATCAACACCATGGGTACGGATGCTCAAAACCGGTTCGAAAACCTGACGTTCACGGTTCTCATGGATGTGGTAACCGTAAGTGCTGCCATGCTGCTCTTTATCATTCAGGCGCGTCGTCAGGGTGCTTGCCCACTCTTCCACTTTTGCTTGATCGTTCAGGGCATCTTCAGTCAGTTTTGGATGGTAAATCAGGTTGTTCAGCAGAGCCAGCGGATACAGGCGTTCCATGCGACGGATGATTTTGTGGGTGGTGTTGAACTCAGTAACCAGTTTTTCCAGTGCTTCACCTTTTAGTGCCGGTGCATGTGGGTTGGTATACAGAGCAGCGCCATCCAATGCGATGGACATCTGGTATTCTTCCATGGCATCGTCATCTTTGATGTATTGCTCTTGCTTGCCTTTCTTCACTTTATACAGTGGTGGCTGGGCAATATAGACATAGCCACGTTCGATGATTTCCGGCATCTGGCGATAGAAGAACGTCAGCAGCAGGGTACGGATGTGAGAACCATCAACGTCAGCATCGGTCATGATGATAATGCTGTGATAACGCAGCTTGTCCGGGTTGTACTCATCACGGCCAATGCCGCAGCCCAGCGCGGTTATCAGGGTTGCCACTTCTTGTGAGGACAGCATTTTGTCAAAGCGCGCTTTCTCAACGTTCAGGATCTTACCTTTCAGGGGCAGGATCGCTTGGTTTTTACGGTTACGCCCTTGTTTTGCTGAACCTCCCGCAGAATCACCCTCCACCAGATAGAGTTCGGACAGGGCGGGGTCACGCTCCTGACAATCAGCCAGTTTACCCGGCAATCCGGCCAGATCCAATGCACCCTTACGGCGGGTCATTTCACGGGCTTTACGTGCGGCTTCACGGGCACGGGCTGCGTCAATGATTTTGCCGACAACGGTTTTGGCATCGTTCGGGTGTTCCAGCAGGTATTCCACCAGCTTCTCATTCATCAGGGTTTCGACGGCGGTCTTCACTTCGGAAGAAACCAACTTGTCTTTGGTCTGGGAAGAGAATTTAGGATCAGGCACTTTAACGGAGATAACCGCAATTAAACCTTCACGGGCATCATCACCCGTGGCGCTGACTTTGGATTTTTTGTTGTAACCCTCTTTATCCATATAGCTATTAAGGGTACGGGTCATTGCGGTACGGAAACCCACTAAGTGGGTGCCCCCATCGCGCTGAGGAATATTATTGGTAAAGCAGTAAATGTTTTCCTGAAAACCATCATTCCATTGCATGGAAATTTCAACGCCAATGCCGTCTTTTTCTGTGGAGAAATAGAAGACATTTGGGTGAATCGGGTTTTTATTGCGGCTCAGGAACTCAACAAATGCTTTGATCCCGCCTTCATAGTGGAAGTGTTCTTCTGCATTTGTCCGCTTGTCGACTAAACGAATGGAAACACCGGAGTTCAGGAATGATAATTCACGCAAACGCTTTGCCAGAATATCGTATTCGAATTCAGTGTTAATTTTGAACGTATCCATACTTGGCCAGAAACGGACAGTCGTTCCTGTATGCTCGGTATCACCGACCACTTTCAGCGGAGATTGTGGAACACCATGACGGTAGGTTTGTTCGTGGACTTTTCCGTCACGGCGGATAGTCAGTTCCAGTTTTTCCGATAAGGCGTTAACAACAGAAACCCCTACACCATGCAGACCGCCGGAAACTTTATAGGAGTTGTCATCGAATTTACCCCCCGCATGCAGCACGGTCATGATGACTTCTGCTGCTGAAACACCTTCTTCTTCGTGTATGCCGGTAGGAATACCGCGGCCATCGTCCTGTACAGAAACTGAGTTATCTGCATGGATGGTGACAACTATCTTGTCACAATGACCTGCGAGGGCTTCGTCGATAGCGTTGTCAACAACCTCGAAGACCATGTGGTGCAGGCCAGTACCATCATCGGTATCACCGATATACATGCCTGGACGTTTACGGACGGCATCCAGCCCTTTTAATACCTTGATACTTGAGGAGTCATATGTATTCGACATCAACGTTTCTCGCTCATCTTAATCCTGTGGTTGAACCTCTATTTTGCCATGTTCTACGCGAAACATCCTACTATTTACATCAATCATGTCTGTAACTTGCCCGGTTGTGATTGCACTGACAAACACTTGGGCTTGCGTAGATTTCAGACGCTCGGCTAATAGCTGACGACGGCCGGCATCCAGTTCTGAGGCAAAATCATCAAGCAGATACAGGCATTTTTGCCCGCTCTGTCGGGTGAAATATTCACCCTGTGCTAACCGCAACGCACACATCAGTAACTTCAACTGACCACGGGAAAGCCTATCTTCTACCGGTGTGCCGTCCACCCTGATCCGGAGATCGGCTTTATGGGGGCCGGAAGCGGTGTAGGTTAGCGATTTGTCGCGCTCAAACTGCCGCGCGAGCAGTTCTGCATATTCACTCTCTTTGTCCCAGCCTTGTTGGAAGCTGATACTGAGGGTGAATTCAGGTAAAAATAGTTGGCAGGTTTTTTCGATATCTTCCGAAATGCCTGCAATGTATTCAGCTCGCCATTGACTGATCTCAGTCGCCAGTGGAGCCAGTTCGCGATCCCAATGTTGGATCTGGTTATAGCGGGTGACTTGCCGCAATGCCGCATTCCGCTGTTTGAGCAATCTTTTCAGGTTGGCCCAGGCAGTAAAAAAGCGTGGCTCATTGTGGAAGCAGCCCCAGTCAATAAAGGCCCGACGATATTTCGGGCCACCATTCAGTAAGGTGAAGCCTTCTGGTGTGATCAGTTGCATGGGCAACATTTTTGCCAGTTCAGCAATTTTATGCCCATCACTGCCATCGATCCTGACTTTGCCATCGCCTTGGCGATTTTTGCTTAAGCCCACCGATAAGGAACGTTCATGGGATTGCTGATCAAGCCGGCCATGAAGAATAAATTCCTCGCAATCATGGCGGATCACCCTTGCTGCCTGAATGCTGCGAAAGGCACGACCATGACCCAAGGTATAAATGGCTTCCAGTATACTTGTTTTACCGCTACCGTTTGGCCCAACCAGAAAATTAAAACCGGTTGCCAACGGTAAGTCAGCATTCGCGATATTACGAAAATCGCGGATCAGCAAACGCGAGAGAATCATACGTATGAATGAGTGTGGTTACAGGCGCATTGGCATCACGACATAAGTCGCGGCCTGGCTGTCTGAGTTCTCAATTTTCACGCTGGATGTGGCATCCGTCAGCAGGAGGCTCACCTGCTCGCATTTCAATGCGTTCAGAACATCCAAGACATAGCTGACATTGAAGCCAATTTCCATTTCTGTACCTTGATAACTGACGTCGACGATCTCTTCCGCTTCTTCCTGTTCTGGGTTATTGGCGGTAATTCTGAGCTGGTTTTCGCTTAAATAGATGCGAACGCCACGGAATTTTTCATTGGATAAAATCGCGGCCCGCGAAAACGCCTGTTTAAGCGTGTCGCAATTGGCTTCCAGCGTTTTATCTGGATTCTTCGGCAGTACGCGGCGGTAATCAGGAAAACGGCCATCAACCAGTTTTGAGGTGAAGATAAAATCACCGACGTGGGCGCGAATGTTATTGCTGCCAATCTGCAATTGCAGTGGGTTATCACCGCCATCCAGCAGACGCATCAATTCAATGACGCCCTTACGGGGCACGATCACGGAATGGGACGGCAGCGTTTGCCCGATATTCATGGAACAGACCGCCAGGCGATGGCCGTCTGTTGCAACGGTACGCAGTTCTTCCCCTTCGGTTTCAAACAACATGCCGTTCAAGTAATAGCGGACATCCTGATGCGCCATGGAAAATTGAGTTGACTCAATCAGACGTTTCAGTGTGGCTTGTGGCAGGGAAAATTCGACTTCGCTCTGCCAGTCATCAAGATTGGGAAAATCTGAAGCGGGCAGGGTAGAAAGCGAAAAACGGCTGCGCCCGGAACGGACGAGAATGCGATCGCCATCCAGCTCTACGCTGATTTCTGCTCCGTCAGGTAACCCGCGCCAGATATCAAAGAATTTACGCGCAGGGACGGTGGTTGCACCTTGCTCATGTGGCTGGGCAAGTGTCACCCGTGCCTTCATTTCCATTTCTAAGTCGGTGCCCGTCAGCAGCAGGGAGCCTTCAGTGACCTGCAATAATAGGTTGCCTAAAATGGGCAGAGTAGGGCGGCCGCCCAAGGGGCTGCTAACCTGCTGCAAAGGTTTTAATAATTGCTCACGTTCAATGATAAATTTCATAGCGCTAGGATGATAATGTTCTGATTAAGTTAGAAAAATCTTCTTTGATATCGTGACTCTCTTCGCGCAGTTGTTCGATTTTCCGACAAGCGTGAAGTACGGTGGTATGGTCACGTCCACCAAAGGCATCCCCAATTTCAGGCAAGCTGTGATTTGTCAGCTCTTTTGCCAGCGCCATTGCCATCTGTCTCGGACGGGCAACGGAGCGTGAGCGGCGCTTGGAAAGCAGGTCTGCAACCTTGATTTTGTAATATTCAGCGACGGTTTTCTGAATATTATCAATGGTGACCAGCTTTTCCTGTAGGGCCAATAAGTCACGTAATGCTTCGCGTACAAAATCAATGGTAATCGCCCGGCCGGTAAAATTGGCATTGGCGATGACTCGATTCAAAGCGCCTTCGAGTTCACGAACATTGGATCGCAGGCGTTTGGCAATAAAAAAAGCCACTTCCCCCGGCAACTGGATTTGGTTCTCGTCAGCTTTCTTCATCAGAATGGCAACGCGGGTTTCCAGCTCCGGTGGCTCTATGGCAACGGTCAATCCCCAACCAAAGCGGGATTTTAACCGATCTTCGACGCCATTGATCTCTTTCGGATAGCGATCTGATGTCAGAATAATCTGCTGATTACCTTCCAACAGGGCATTGAACGTGTGAAAGAATTCTTCTTGGGATCGCTCTTTATTGGCAAAAAACTGAATATCATCGATCAGCAAGGCATCCACTGAGCGATAATAACGTTTAAACTCTTCTATCGCGTTGTTCTGCAAGGCTTTAACCATATCCTGAACAAAACGTTCAGAATGCATGTACACCACTTTTGCATTGGCTTTGCGTGCCATGATGCTATTGCCGACAGCATGTAAAAGGTGGGTTTTACCCAAACCGGTTCCGCCGTAGAGGAACAGGGGATTGTATGCGCCCCCGGGATTATCAGCAACCTGCCTGGCGGCCGCTCTGGCGAGCTGGTTGGATTTACCCTCAACAAAGTTATCAAATGTGTGCTTGGGGTTGACATTGGAACGATAGGATAACTCTGGCTGGGCTTTCGCGTTGTCCCAGCTTGGACGCACAGATATACTGGACGGCGCAGCAGTTACCGGCATATCGGCAATGATTTTCTGAGAGGTAGACTGGTTTGGTGAAACAGGTTTATTGCCTACTTCAAAACGCAGCAACGGTACTTCAGGACCACAGAAATCATTTAATAACAAATTGATATTATTAATGTATTTCTCTCTTACCCAATCCAGCACAAAACGGTTGGGGGCGTAGAGAGCCAAAGTGTTATCACTCAGTTCTGCCTGAAGGGGTCGTATCCACATGCTGAATTCTGTGGCAGGTAACTCATCCTGCAATCGGGCAAGACATTGCTGCCAAAGCGAAAGTGACACGGCGAACTCCCCTAAAACGAGACCAATAAAAGAAACCGGAAAAATAGATACGTTATACTGGGCACAAGGCATTACCCCTCAATGCTGAGGAAGATAGCATGTATCTTGTGGCGATTTTCTAATTTCATCGCTCCCCAACGATCCGCATATAATAGATGGGTCGGGATCGTGACGGACGATCATAACGCAAAAGACGATATAGATCCTCATTCTTTTACACAGCTTTGACGCTTTTTATCCACAGGGAGATCACCACGCGTTGGGACTTGCAGAAGATAAAGGCCCGTAAGAGATACTTTAGTGTAATCATGGTAGATAGCAAACTTCATTTAGCTACTGTTTAAAATTCAATGTGAAAACAATACGATGATCACGAATTCAATGACAACGATCTGTGTATGATCCTTGCGCTTTATTACACAGTCCGTATAATCTTGCACCCTGCGTGTTATGCCAACGATTTTTTCCGGTTATCTCTGGTGAGGATTTGGGGTAAGCACTTTCGGGTAGCAAAACATCTTGGATTGACGAAGGGTAGTACATTTTATTACAATCCTGCCTCTTTCTCTATATTGATGTTGCGATTGAGGCATCGGTGTCTGCTCATTTCTCACTGGTCGCCAACGCATTTGCTGAATCAGTAACAAATTTTAAGCTAGGTAGAAATCGCTATGAAACGCACTTTTCAACCATCCGTACTGAAGCGTAACCGTACCCACGGCTTCCGTTCTCGTATGGCCACTAAAAATGGTCGTCAGGTTCTGGCTCGCCGTCGTGCGAAAGGCCGTGCTCGTCTGACTGTTTCTAAGTAATAAAGCTAACCATACCAAGTGGTTAAGCTCGCTTTTCCGAGGGAGTTACGTTTGTTAACTCCCGAGCATTTCACATATGTTTTCCAGCAGCCACAACGGGCAAGCTCCGCAGAGATAACGGTTCTCGGGCGCTTGAATGAGCTGGGGCATCCCCGCATCGGTCTAACCATTGCCAAAAAAAATGTAAAACGTGCTCATGAGCGTAATCGTATCAAACGACTGGCTCGTGAAAGTTTTCGTTTAAACCAACATAAATTGCCGTCAATGGATTTTGTGATTTTGGTGAGGAAAGGGGTCGCTGAGCTCGATAACCGTGAGCTAACGGAAGCATTGGGCAAATTATGGCGTCGTCACTGTCGCTTGGCTCGCGCCTCCTGATTGCTTTTATCAGAGGCTACCAGTTAGTGATCAGTCCACTACTGGGGCCTCGTTGTCGTTTCAATCCTACCTGTTCCCACTATGGCATAGAGGCATTACGCAGGTTTGGAATGATAAAAGGTAGTTGGTTAACAGTGAAACGCATATTAAAATGCCACCCTTTACACAAAGGTGGTGATGATCCTGTCCCACCTAAAAACGACGACAACAGAGAACATTAACGATGGATTCGCAACGCAATCTTCTTCTCATCGCTTTGCTGTTTGTTTCGTTCTTGGTCTGGCAAGCGTGGGATAATGATAAGAACCCACAACCAACGGCCCAGATCACGCAGCAAACAAATACGCTGAGTAGCGAAGCAAGCAGTGGGCAAGGTAAACTGATCACCGTGAAAACGGATGTGCTTTCATTGCATATCAATACCCGTGGCGGTGATATCGAGGAGGCTGATCTGCTGGCCTATCCTGATACCCTCGGTTCCCAAACGCCGTTCAAACTACTGGAAACAACCCCTGGGTTCACTTATCAGGCTCAAAGTGGGTTAACGGGTCTTAATGGTCCGGATAATCAGGCTGAACGTCCATTTTATCATGCCACTCAGAACAGTTTTGTTTTGGCTGAGGGTCAGGATGAATTGCGTATTCCAATGACTTATACCGCGCCGGACGGTGTTGTTTATGTCAAGACTTTCGTTCTGAAACGCGGTGCCTATGCCGTTTCCGTTGATTACAGCATCAACAACGTCACTGACAAACCCTTGCAGATGGCATTCTTCGGTCAGTTGAAGCAGAGCGTTGATCTGCCAAAACACCGCGATACCGGCAGCAGCAACTTTGCCCTGCATACTTATCGTGGTGCGGCTTACTCTTCTGATGAAGCAAAATACGAAAAATACAAATTTGATGATATTGAAAGCAAAGCGCTTTCCGTAACCACAAAAGGTGGCTGGGTAGCGATGCTCCAGCAATATTTCGCCACCGCCTGGGTGCCGGGAGAGAGCAAAACCAGCTCTTTCTATACCATTGACCTGAAAAACCAAAAAATGGCGATCATCGGGTACAAGGGTGAGAACATCAATATCGCTCCTCACAGCCAGCAGAATATCTCTTCTACCCTGTGGGTTGGCCCTGAAATTCAGGACAAAATGGCGGAAGTTGCACCACATCTGGATTTGACCGTAGATTACGGTTGGCTGTGGTTTATTTCCCAACCTCTGTTTAAGTTACTGAAATTCCTGCACGAATACATCGGTAACTGGGGTTTCTCCATCATTGCGATTACTTTTATCGTGCGCGGTATCATGTATCCGCTGACAAAAGCGCAATACACCTCAATGGCAAAAATGCGTCTGTTGCAGCCGAAAATCACGGCGATGCGTGAGCGTTTTGGTGATGACCGTCAGCGCATGAGCCAGGAAATGATGGCGCTGTACAAAACAGAGAAAGTGAACCCGCTGGGCGGCTGTCTGCCTCTGGTGATTCAGATGCCAATCTTCCTTGCATTGTATTATATGCTGATGGGTTCCGTTGAGCTGCGCCATGCGCCATTCATTGGCTGGATTAAGGACTTGTCTGCACAAGACCCTTACTACATCCTGCCATTGCTGATGGGTGTGACCATGTTTGTTATCCAGAAACTGTCACCGACTACGGTCACTGACCCAATGCAGCAGAAGATCATGACCTACATGCCGGTCATGTTCACGGTCTTCTTCCTGTGGTTCCCATCGGGTCTGGTGTTGTACTACATCGTCAGTAACTTGGTGACCATCATCCAGCAGCAGGTTATTTTCCGCAGTCTGGAAAAACGCGGTTTGCATACCCGCGAAAAAAAGTAGATCTTTTTAAAATTTAATGCGGAAGGCGGTCATTGGCCGCCTTTATTATTTACAGTGTTATTTGCAGTTTTATTTGCAGCTTATAGACCAAAAGAGAAAATTTCATGAATACCACTGATACGATAGTCGCTCAGGCCACTCCTCCGGGACGAGGCGGTGTAGGCATCCTGCGTATTTCCGGCCGCAAGGCGGCGGAAGTGGCTCAAGTGGTATTGGGAAAATGCCCAAAACCCCGTTACGCTGATTACCTGCCTTTCCGTGATGCTGATGGTTCTGTGCTTGATCAAGGCATTGCACTTTACTTTCCCGGTCCTAACTCTTTTACCGGGGAGGATGTACTGGAACTTCAGGGCCACGGCGGGCCGGTTATTCTTGATTTGCTGTTAAAGCGCATTCTGACCATTTCCGGTGTCCGCATCGCCAACCCGGGAGAATTTTCTGAACGTGCTTTCCTGAATGATAAACTCGATCTGGCACAGGCAGAGGCGATTGCGGATCTGATCGACGCCAGTTCTGAACAGGCCGCGCGTTCTGCGATGAACTCCCTGCAAGGTACATTCTCCCGTCAGGTCCATCAAATGGTGGAAGCGCTGACTCACTTGCGGATTTACGTTGAGGCGGCGATTGATTTTCCAGATGAAGAAATTGATTTTCTTTCCGATGGCAAAATAGAAGCCAAATTGGATGAAGTGATCGCGGAATTGGGTCACGTCCGTTTACAGGCGCGGCAAGGCAGCTTACTGCGCGAAGGCATGAAAGTCGTGATTGCCGGTCGCCCGAACGCGGGTAAATCCAGCCTGCTCAATGCGCTGGCGGGTCGTGAAGCGGCGATTGTCACTGATATCGCGGGGACAACACGCGATGTTTTGCGTGAACACATTCATATTGATGGAATGCCGTTGCATGTGATTGATACGGCAGGACTGCGCGAAGCGAATGATGAAGTGGAACGCATTGGCATCGAGCGTGCATGGCAGGAAATTGAGCAAGCGGATCGGGTGCTGTTTATGGTGGACAGTACGACAACCGATGCCATTGAACCTGCGCAAATCTGGCCTGAATTTATGGCTAAACTGCCGGCATCCCTGCCATTGACCGTTATCCGCAATAAGACGGATATGACCGGAGAAGAGACGGGGATATCCGAAGTCAGCGGTTATGCATTAATTCGCCTTTCTGCCCGTGACGGAAACGGTATTGATTTGCTGCGAGATCATCTCAAAGAAGCGATGGGTTTCAACAGCAATACGGAGGGGGGATTCCTTGCCCGCCGTCGTCACTTGCAGGCATTGAATACGGCGGCAGAACATTTGCAGGAAGGCCATCAACAGTTAGTTTTTGCCCGTTCAGGAGAATTGCTGGCAGAAGAACTGCGTTTGGCACAACAGGCATTGAGTGAAATCACGGGAGAATTTACTTCTGATGATCTGCTCGGCAGGATTTTTTCCAGTTTTTGTATTGGGAAGTGATGCTGAGAAAAGCCCGTTAAAAACGTAATACCGCTCGCTTAAACGCGAGCGACCTTCTCTTTTCAAGCTACATCAATTAGTGACTAATCCTGTGAACATTTCTAAACATATAATGTTTTCCTAATCCCAAAAGAACCCCTTATTAGCTCTGGATAAGCTCATCGAAAGCCTGAGATTAGAATAACGGAAATCTCGGCGGTTCCTGCTACAACTCCGTAGAGTTATTTTCTGTATGACGAATCAGCGTGATCAGCCCGGGAAGCCCATGTTCGATTTCATCCCATCTGAGCACAGCTACAGCCATATTACCTTTATCAATAACGCGGATAAGACCCGCTTCTCGCAACACCTTGAAATGATGAGAACGAGTTGCGCGTGTAACAGTGAGTCCAAAGGTAGAACAGTGTCGCTCCGAACCCGGTTTATCTTTCAGCAAATTTCGCACAATACTCAATCTCACCGGATCAGCCAGTGCTTTAAGTACTGTTTTAATATCAAAAGGTAACACCTCATCATTAATTTTTTCTTCCATTAACTTCCCTTAATTATAAATATTATTAATAAGTAATTGACAAAACCGGTAAAATCTTTAACATAACCAATGTTAGGTTGTCATCTAACGTTCAATTGTAATCTTGCTTTGTTTCGTTTAAGTAAGATAATCATAATACTGAGATTAATGATTAAACAAATGGAATTAGATTTTAAATTTGGGTAGGTACGGCATGCATCATTGCATGGGACAGGAACTGGCAAAGCTGGAAATCTGTACGGCAATCAAAAAAATGGTACGACTTGCCCCTGATTTGCCGTTATTTCACGGCGTATCACCCGAAAATTTAACTTGGGATGAAGGAATTATTCTCAGAAGACCAACCCCGCTGCCGGTTCGAATTACTCGTAAATAAGGTTTTAATCATATGGAAACACAAATTGTCGAAGCAAAATCATCGCATAATATGATTCTCTTCTGCATTCTCATTGCGGTGTTTGTTGTACCGACTTCAATTTCTGGAACAGCGATTGCTTTGCCAGCCATCAGTGCAGACCTACATAGCCAAACAGCATCTCTGCAGTGGGTGGTAAATGCATTTAATCTAACGTTTGCCTGCTTTACTCTGGCATGGGGCGGTCTGGCAGATGTCTTTGGTAGCAAACGTTCATTTATAGCCGGGGCGGCAATCTACTTTCTCGCTTCGGTATTGTCGTGGTCTGCTGACAATATCTACCTTCTTGATGTTGCTCGCGCACTGGCTGGGATTGGTGGTGCGGCGATTTTCTCTTGCGGAAGTGCCATCCTGATTCAGACTTTCAGTGGAACTCAGCGGACTCGCGCTTTCGCACTATTCGGTACGATAGCCGGATTAGGTATTACTTTCGGTCCAACACTGTCAGGCTGGTTGTTAAGCATTGCTGGCTGGCGCACGATTTTCATCGTTCATGCGATAGCCTTATTTATCGTATTGTTACTGACCCACACAATTCCTGCGGCAATAAATAAAACTGAAAAACAGCCATTCGACAGTTTAGGCATATTGCTGTTCATCGCCGCCCTGTTACTGTTGATGATCGGGATTACTCAGGGTGCGGAGCGCGGTTGGTTGGATAACTTGACTCTTAGCCTATTGGTGTCAGGAATTATTATTCTGACTGTTTTTGTTGTGGTGGAGAGGCGTACTGTCAATCCGGTGGTAAATTTCTCGCTGTTGGGGAATCACTATTTTCTGTCAATGATCTTGATCCCGGTGGTCGCCAGCTTTTGCTTTGTGACCCTACTGACCTGGTTCCCGACTTGGTTAATCGCAGTGAAAAGCCTGTCGCCGCTCGATTCTGGTTTAGTGATGTTAGCACTGACGACTCCTGTACTCGTGTTACCACTTGTAGCTGGAAAACTCGTAACGCGCGGCGTTGCAGCCAACTTATTATTGATTATCAGTCTGGTGCTGTTTATTGCAGGCTTACTACTTCTGTGGCTGTTTAACACGGGTAGTATGTCGTTACCTGAAATAATTGTCAGTCTTCTGCTTGTTGGTGCTGGTATGGGACTGTCGGCAGGGTTGGTGGACGGTATTGCGTTGAGCGTCGTTACTCAGAAGGAAGTGGGGCGTGCGGCAGGCATACTGAATACTTTCCGCTTGGGCAGTGAGGCTATCGCCGTGGCTATTTACGGTTCGTTGATGTCCACAGGAATTTACCAAGCACTCGCTTCACAACCGGCATCGGTTGGACAGAACAGCCAGCAGTTTATTTCCGATGTCGTGTCCGGCAACGCTTTTGCCAATGCTTCTGAGAAGCAGGCTGTATTGCTAGAAGACATTTACAAGCTTGCTTTCAGCCATACTGTGCTGGTGCTATTGGCCATTTCAGCCATTACTTCTGTATTTATCGTACTGATGATGCGTAAGAAGACAGTTAGGTAATATGGTCAAGAAATTCAGGGCATTTCCTTAGCCTCTTCCCATGGTCTTTCACATTCAGCAGGTGAAAGACCGCCATTTATGGCGGATCATTATTGCGTACACTCTGGTGCGCTCGGAAATGGCACACATAGCAGGAAACAGCATGTTGAGCTGCTCGCGCTTAAGCGAGAGTATTACGCTAATAACGGGCTTTTTTAATAAAAATGTCGCTATTGATTAAATCACTAACCGATCTAACCAATAATAAAAAAATATAACGTTTTCTATCTTAATATTGATCTTGATCCATAAATAGTAATTCAGTGTTTTTTATGGGACTTATCTTATTGTATTGAATTGTTCGTTTGTCTCTTTAAGGTGATTTTTTTTAGTTAATAAGTGTTTTTATGAATTTAATAATTTTTATTTTGTGTGATTAATGAGGTTGATTGTTTATATTTGTCACAGGTAATAAATAAATTGGATTTTATACTTCTTATTAGGGATTTTTTCCTGTGGTGATTTTTTTAGGTGGATTTTTTATTAAAAACAAATGGTTGAATAGGTGGGTTATGAATGAAGGGTGTTATTTAAATAGTTTTTTCTTACCCAATAATTAAGATTTAAAAAATAATTATAAGTATGATTATTTTTATTATTGCCATGAATTTTTATTAATTGACACCAGTAAATGAATTATGAGAGCTTATTATTCTCTATTGGGGTAATTGTTAAATATTTAATTGCGTATGGGTATTGTATGAATAAATATGTTTCTGCTGTATGCGAGGAGCTATCCTCTATTCTTTTTGTGGAAGAAAGTGATATTAAAGAAAATTCTTCATTAATTAATGATTTGGGGGCGGACTCTTTAGATGTCATTGATTTGACATTTAATTTAAGTAAAAAATTCAAAATAACGATGCCGACAAAAAGTGTGTTTGCTCATGCTGATGAGATCCTCACTGAGAATGTATTGTCGAGGTTATTGAATGGGGATGTTCTGACGCAAGAAGGTAAGGGGTTGCTCATTAACAGTTGTTATCATTATACCGAAGAGCAGTTGGATTCTATTAATACTCTGAGTGATGTGTTTGGTGAAACCAATGTACATAATTGGGCTTCATTATGTCAGGCAGTGTGTGAATCGAATGGAAAAACTGCGGATGAAATCATTATTGATGAAATTAGAAGATATTGTCCAGAGATCTCATCTCAATGATAGGATTCATCCTGCATATAGAAGTTAATAAAGTGTAACTTTAATGTGACTAAAATGACATTCAGATTTAATAGACTGAATGTTATTAAGGTAGAAATAACTATGGCTGGTACACCTACAGATAAAATTGCTGTAACTGGTTATGGTTTGATTGTTCGTAATCATGATTGCCCAAGTGATTTATTTAATTCATTGGCAGAAGGGAGATCGCTTATCTGCGAAGATGAGCTATTAAAGGAATATGGAATAACAAATATTCCTAGTGCCAAGTTAGCGTCGGAAGATGTAGATAGGTTACGTAATCAATTCAACTTTGCAGGACAATTATCCAATAATCGTGTTTTTTTGATGGCCTATGGTGCAGCATCAAATAGTCTGCACATGGCAGGGTTAACAGATAAAACGCTGAGTCAAGCTAACTGTGAATTATTCTTTGCCAATAATAAGATGTTTCTTGATAGTAAAGCGTTATTTGATCGCCTTAATCAAGAAACCCCCCATTCGCCAAATTATATTGATATTGAACGTGTCGGGGCATTAGTGCCCCCTTATGAACTTGTTGAGGCGCTGGCAAATCATTTACATATTCCCGCATTACCCAGAGTCTACAGTGATGCCTGTACAGCAGGCGTGACAGCGCTTTATTCCGCATGCCAGCATCTCAAGAGCGGCAGGCTTGATATCGCATTGGTGGGTGCTTCAGAAGAGGCCACGCATCCGATTATGCAGGTTTTGTTCAAGAAAGTGCGGGCACTTTATCGGGGAACATTTGCCGATTTGCGTCAATCTTCGCGGGCATTTGATAAAGACAGGTCGGGCTGCGTCCTGGCAGATGCTTCTGCGTTTTTGGTCGTAGAACGTTATCCTCACGCGGTTGCCAGAAAAGCCCATATTTTGGCTGAAATTGCAGGCATATCGCGGCAGTCTGAGGGGTATAAAATGACCTCGACGGATTTGTCCGGCCAATATTATCTGAGCTGCATGGCTGCGGCACTACGCGATGCGGGCTTATCGCCGAATGATATTGATCATATCAATTCCCACGGGACTTCCACGGTCAATAATGATCTTGCGGAAAGCCGGGCGATTAATGCGCTTTTTCCCCACAATCCCCCTGTGATATCCACTAAATCGGCGACGGGGCATTCGTTGGCTGTCAGCGGTCTGTTGGAGGCCATTCTTTCTATTGAGACACTGAAAAATGAACTTATTCTTCCCAGTCTGAATTTTTCTGAGCTGGGGAAAATGGATGGCGTTATTAACGTCAACCGTTCAGCAAAAGCTATGCGGGTCAATCATATTATGAGTAATTCCTTTGGCTTTGGTGGGGAAAATAGCAGTTTGATCCTGAAACGGTGTGGGGGGTAAATCATGGGGATTTATATTACCGGGGGAGTCAGTCTGCTTCCCGATAGCCTGAATATGGATAACATTATTCATGGCACGATAAAAAAAGCCCGCCGGTCAGATAGTGCACGGTTTTTCCCCAATATCACCGGAGAACGGTTCATTGAAGAGGGGGATTTTGTTATGCCCCCCATGGATAAGATGATCCGGCGGTCAATACATGCACAGAGCCAGTGGATACTCTATACCGGCATTAAGACCTGGGAAAACAGCATCGGGGAGGATTTTTCCCCGGAACAACGCGGGTTGTTTATCGGATTAGGGACGAGTGATGCGGATAATAACGCTTATCTCATCGCTTCTGATGCGCAGGATGAGGAAAGTTATGTTTCCAGGGCGTTGGTAGAAACCCCTCCACTGATGGGACTGGCGCTGTTAAATACCTCTACTGCCAGCCAATTGTCACAGCATCTGAATATTCGTGGCGATAATGTCTTTTTTTCTCCTCATGTTGATTCGGGAGGCCAAGCCCTGCTGGAGGGGTATTACAGCCTCAGGGAAAAACGCAGTCAGTTCGCACTCTGTGGGGGGAATGGCCAAAAAATTTCACCGTGGTATTACCTGGCCTATGAGCGCTTAATGAAAGATATGCCGTGGCTACCTGCAGAAGCGGCTGCTTTTATTGCCTTGCATGGTGATAGCCGGCAGGCAGAAAGTGAGATAGCTCATGTTTATCGCATGACATGCCGGGATAGTCACCAATATGCCCATTTTATGGCAGAAATCAGCGCATGGGGTTTACCTCCGGATCAAATCATCCAGGTCGGGAAAACGGAAGATAACTTCACCACGCTGGCCTATGACGCTTTCCCCAGGGCATTGCAGTTTAATCTCGATAAAGCCATGGGATATACCGGGGCTGCGGCACCTTTCATTGCGGTGAATTTGGCTATTGAAATGGAGAAAAAAGGCATAGGTATCGATAACGTCAATCTAAACCTGACCTGTCAGCAACCGCACCGTTTGGTATTGGTACTGGTACAGGGTCTGGAAAATCAGTGCATTGCTATTTTGCTGCGGATGGGGATGACCAAGGGGGAGGAATTGTGATGACTTCTCATCGTCGTGTGGTTGTCACGGGTATGGGTATTGTCAGTGCTTTCGGTACCCATCTTGACATTTTCTGGCAGAGACTTTGTGCAGGGGAATCAGCCATTAAGCCACTGGAATTTGAGGATAATGGCACTCTGCCGGTGAAGTATGCTGCCCGGATTGATTTTGATGCGCTACTTGCTGAGAACGCGGCCTATCTACCGCAAGCGGGTATGACTGATAAACGTGGCGTGATGGGGATGATTGCAGCGGCTAAAGCGCTGGAAGATGCCGGGCTGAATCCCTTGCCATTGGCGGGTAATCCCATGGGAATTTATGGATGCAGCGGTGTTTCTGAACTCTCTGAAGATGACCGGCACCAGTGGCGTAAGCGTGATGGAAATGGCGATAGTCAGCAAACGATGCAAACCCTGTTTGGGTTACGCCATCATCTGAGTCCCTATTCTGGCTTAAGGTGCGGCAATGATGGCATGGTGACAGAAATTGGCCGTCGGTTTTCCTTATCAGGCCCCGTGATGAATGTGAATGCCGCTTGTGCGGGGGGAACCCATGCAATTGGGCTGGCGTGTCAATCGATCAAAAGGCAAGAGGCTTCTATCATGCTGGCAGGGGGGGCGGATTCCGTTATCAGCCTGCATACCCTGATTGGATTGAAGCTATTGGGGGCTACGGCTGTAACGGAAAAATGGGGTGACAGGCTTTGCCGCCCCTTTGATAAAAACCGCAGTGGATTGGTTGCAGGTGAAGGGGGGGCTTTTCTGGTGCTTGAAAGTGAAGAAAGTGCGTTGCGCAGGGGAGCCAAAATCTATGCGGAGATTAAAGGCTACGGCGCTTCCCTCGATGCCTATAAACTGACCGCTCCACATCCCGATGGCGCTGGCGCAGAAAATGCCATCAGGCAGGCGATCAAAGAGAGTGGATTACATCCTGAACAGATCGATTATGTGAATGCCCACGGTACATCCACTCCCCTGAATGATGAGTTGGAAACGGCCGTCATCAAGCGTGTTTTTGGTTCTCAGCCCCCTCTGGTTTCATCCACCAAATCCATGCTGGGTCATTGGATAGCGGCGGCAGGGGCTATTGAGGCAGTAGCAACGGTTCTGACCGTGAAAAATCAGTTCATTCCTCCCACCATTAATCTTGAAACACCGGACCCACTCTGTGATCTGGATTATGTCCCACAACACGGACGCGCGGTTCCCGTACAAAACGCGATAACAAACTCATTTGGCTTCGGGGGGATTAATTCGTGTTTGGTCATCGGGGGATATGATGAAAAGTAAGGAAATTAAGCTCATTGGTTATGACATGATCAGTGATCATCCCGAATTTAATCGCCTGAACCCGGGGAATGATGGCCGTGAACTGATTAAGAACAAAAAGCTCAGACGCTTTTACGCTATGGGAACTGAAAAAGGTCTTATCTCAACCCGAAGAGCATTACGGTTATCCGGGCTGAACATGGATGATCCGACCATAAAATTTGGCTTGTATGCCACTCAATATGGCTATCTGCATCCCATGCCGGCAGAACTGCTGGCAGAAGCAGGGCAAAAAGGCGTTAAGGATGAAAATGAGATGTATCAGACTATCTGGGCATCAGAACAGATAAATCCTTTCATCATTACACTCACGCTCAGTAATAACCTGTTGGGTGTACTTTCTCTGGAATTGGGGCTGCAAGGGGATTGCGCTTCTTTTCTCCGTGGAAACATCGGGTTGTTATCAGCTTTCAATGAAGCTGAATTATCGCTCAGTAGCGGTGCCATTGACTATGCGCTGGTGGTGGCTTCCGGTATGGGCACTCTTGCCCGTGAACCTCAACAATCCGACGTTGCTAAAACGTTTGTCGAGTTTGGTGTCACTTTCATTCTGACAAGTGATGAAGAACAGAGACAGAAAAATGATTCGAGTGTCGATATTGCTTCTTTGTGTCGCCTGTATCGTGAAGGAAATTACTCTGCTGAAACTATCCATTTTATCAAGGATATAACAGAGCGTATGACCTCCCGGGCATTGATTGAAAGTTTTCATTAACAATAAGGGTTCACAATGGAAAGTTACGCTACATTTTGTAAGCCTCAGCTTACCCGTGCATTGATCTCGCTGGGTTTAAACAGAACTTATCATCGGGCTGCGGGTAATTTTCTTTATTATAAGGATGAGAACGGGGAAGAAATTCCGGTTCTGGATCTTCTGGGAGGATACGGTGCGACATTACTGGGCCATAATTCGCCCGTGATCAGAGAAAAAATTAAACGTTACCTTGATGAAGAAACCCCGGTTCATAACCAGTTTTCCATTAGAAAGCCGGCGGCAGTATTGGCGGAAAGACTGAATGAGTTATTGAAGGAAGAAACGGGAACCCAAGGCGATTTTGTGTTCTGTTTTGCCAGCACGGGTGCAGAATCGATGGAAGTGGCCCTGAAAAGTGCGGAATTCACCCGTCATGCGCAGCTTTCGGCGTTAGAGCAAGAGGTTGTGGCCGCGACGGCCAAAATCGGGAGTGAGAGCGAAATTGTCCTGACCGATGAGCAGTATGAACAATTGCAACTGGGAAAAGACGCATCGGTTGCAGAGATTAAAGAGGCTCTGGCGGCATTCAATCAAGCCCGGCTGGATACCAAGCCGACATTTCTTGCCCTTGAGCATGCTTTCCACGGCAAGATGATGGTTACCGCGAACTGTACGCATGGCGTCATGTACCGCCACTATCTGAAAAGACTGGAAATTAATACGCTCTTCCTCTCCGCTGAAAAACTGGCGGAGTTTGCTGGGATGGGCGAAAAAGCGAATGACATCCTCAATAGCTGGCTGTGGTTACCGAAGGAAAAAAAGGGTCAGTTTATCCTGACGAAAAAAACGTTCAGGATCGTGACGGCATTGATGGTAGAGCCGGTTCAGGGGGAAGGTGGCGTGTATCCGCTCAGTGCAGAGCAGGTCAGGGACATTAACCAGTTAAAACAGATCGTGGGTTGCCCGGTTATTGCTGATGAAGTGCAGGCCGGTTCGGGACGATGCGGATTTCTGGTCGCCTCCGGTGATGCGGGGATTCAGGCTGACTATTTTGTGCTTTCTAAGGCATTGGGGGGCGGTTACGTCAAAATCGGGGTGGTGGCAATCCGTCAGGAAAGTTTTACCCCTGGGTTTGATGTCATCCAAAGTTCAACATTTGGTGAAGATGATTTCTCCTGTCGGGTGGCATTGGATTATATCAATCTGCTGTATGCCGAACAGCGTAAGCTCCTTAAGCAAGTGACCCGACTGGGAGAAGAGTTCAGAACCCGTCTCAATGCATTGAAAGAACGCTATCCTGATGTTATCCGGGATATTCGCGGCAAAGGGTTGATTTGGGGGATGGAGTTCCACGATGTCAGCCATTCAGACTCCTACATTTTGCAGAATATCGCCGTACAAGGCAGCCTGGGCTATGTGATCAGTGGTCATTTGTTGTGTGGCAGCCGTATTCGCATTGCACCTTCAGGCAGTGCAGCGAATGTGGTCCGCGTGGAACCTTCCGTATTTTTAGAACTTCCGCAAATTATCCGGTTTGTGGAGGCGCTAGCCAACGTTTGTCTTGCGATCCGTCATGCCAACGCGGGTTTTATTGTTGCGCCTATGCTGGGAAGAATGGATCAATCGATTCCTGCGGATTATCGCCGTCAGGAAAAATATCTACCGGATGAGGGCTTGGTGGATTATAAGGTGGCGTTTATCAACCATCTGATTTCTGCTAGCGGACTCAGGGAAATTGATCCTTCATTCAGTCTCTTTAGCGATGAAGAACTGGAATTGTTTGTTGAAAACTCGACCTTTAATCTGGCGACAAAACCGTTCAAGGCAGCACGGATCCGTTCGGGCAACGGCCAATCAGTGGAATTCACGCTTTATCCGCTTACCGTGACCTCAAAAATGATCAAAGCGGCATTGGCCAACAATGATTTGGGGCGCCTGCGGCATGAAATTGATAGTCGTGTCACTCAGGCGGTCGCGGAGGGTAATAGCGCGGTTGGGCTGGGGATGTTTACCTCAATCATCACCAATAATGGCAAGTCCTTAAAAAACAGTCCGATCAGCGTGACAACCGGCAATGCGTTTACCGTGGGGATTAGTATTGAAGCGCTGCAAAGAAGCATGATGGGTCAGGATATGACCAAGATGCGGATTGCGGTTGTGGGTGGAGCCGGAAATATCGGCAGCGTTTATGCCGGGATCTTGGGGCCACAATTTCAGGAACTGGTGCTGATAGGCAGCAGTAACCACGGTTCACTGAAAAAACTGAATGCGGTGAAATACCATATTTATCAGAATATCTATGAACAATTCATCGTGAACCGCCAGCCTGTGGTGGGTGGGCTGGCAAAAAGCGTGGTGGATTGTCTTTCTGCGTTCCCGGATGATGGTTTGATCGATAAAACCCATATCGGTGAAGCGATAGATCACTATTTAACTCAGCACTATCCTGACCAAACCTTTATCCATACCTCCCAGAATATTGCGGATATTGAAAACTGTGATGCCATTGTGTGTGCCGCGAATGCGTCAGAGGCGTTTATATCGGTCGAAAAAATCAAACCAAGGGCGGTTGTCTGTGATATTTCCGTGCCGCATAACCTTTCTGATGAAGATTTGCTGAGTCGGCCGGATATCAAAATCCTGCGGGGAGGGATTGTCCAGACGCCACAGAATGACAGTGTCGATCCGCGAGTCAGGGCCTATCTGAAAGAAGGGCAGGTTTATGCCTGCATGGCAGAGACCATTTTGTTGGCACTGGAACAATACAAGGGCAATTTCTCATACGGAAATATCTCGACTGACCAAGTGCTCGACATTATGGCGATCGCCAGAAAACACAACTTCACCCTGTCTGATATCAAAGAGAATGCCAGTTTATGAGTGAGAATATCGGGTCAATCTCAGACGACTTAAAAAAATGCGCGATTGTGACGGGGGGAAGCAAAGGGATCGGCCGGGCGATCGTTTTGAAACTGCTGGAGAAGGGGTATCGGGTCGCTTTTTGTTATCGCAACGAAACGCCTCAAACCGCCGATTTTATTGCCCAAGTCACGCATGATTACCCGGACATACTGCCTGTCAAGGTGGATCTTGCCAAGGCAGATGATGTCAGCACCTTTATGAATACGGTCAGCGAGGCATTTGGCCGTATTGATCTTCTGGTCAATAACGTGGGGATCACGAGAGATGGACTATTGGCCGTCATGGACACCAAAGATATTGAGCTGCTGATCAACAACAATTTATTGAGCTATATCCTGTGTAGCCGTGAAGTGTTGAAAGTGATGATACCGCAGCGCAGTGGTCATATTATCAATATCTCGTCGATTTCAGCCAGCAGACCCAATAAAGGCCAGTCAATCTATGCCGCCACTAAGGGCGGTATAGAGTCATTGACACGGGCGCTGGCCGTTGAAGTAGCAGCGAAAAAGATCCGGGTCAATGCTGTGGCACCCGGGATTATTCAGACTGAAATGACGGAATCTTTATTAAAGGTCAATAAAGATATCATCAATAATAAAGTCTTACTCAAACGAGTGGGTCATGTCAGTGAAATTACCAGTGCGATATGTTTTCTAATCGAAAATAACTATATGACGGGGGAAATTATTAACGTCAATGGTGGTATCGCATTAAGTTAATTAAGGAAAAGTCATGTTAACCTATATTGTTACGGGTGCAGCCAGTGGTATTGGATTTGCTGTATGCCAAAAACTGGTTGCGGCAGGATATCATGTTATTGCCATTGATATTAACCAAGATGGGCTAAATAGATTGGCAGAACAATCACCGGAATATATTCGGCCATTTCAGCTTGATATGGTTGATGAAAAAACCATGATTAATGCATTAATACCTTTGGTTAAAGAGTGCCAATTACAGGGCATTGTGATTAGTCATGGTCGAGCGGATGATAATGATATTGACCAGAACGCGATTTGGGATGCGGTATTGGCAACCAATTTGTCTGCCACCCAGCGCTTATTATCGCATGTTGTGCCGGATATCCTTTCTGGTGGGAGAGTCGTCATCATTTCATCCATTCTTGGCCGCATGGGAACAAAACGGAATACGGCTTATTGCACCTCAAAACATGCGTTGCTTGGGTTAACCAAATCACTGGCGCTGGATCTGGCAGAGAGACAAATTACCGTCAATGCGGTATTACCGGCCTGGGTCAACACGCCTATGCTGGTTAAGGGATTGGAACCACAGGCAAAATTAATTGGATGCTCAGCATTAGCTTTACTCAGGCGGACAGAAAAAAGAATTCCGTTAGGACGTTTAGTCAGTCCGGAAGATGTTGCTAATACGGTCATGTTTTTTATTTCTCCTGAGGCGGCGATGATCACCGCCCAAGGGCTGACCATTGATGGCGGAGAAAGAGGCGGGGCATAAATGGCATCCGGTATTTTATTCTGTATTCAATAAATGCTATTGAGCGGTTCATTTAGATGAATCCACTGCTTATTGCGTCGATTTATTTTTATATTGATGCTAATACTACAGCCGTAGCCCATATTGTGTCATGATGACTTTCTTCTCTTTCTCAAAATAAAGGGCGGTGCCACATGCTATCACCCGCCAAAATTTGGGAACAAGAACTGCTGACATTACATGCCCGTCTGGCTCCCTTGTTTCACCATACCGGCCCGCAACAACGCAGTCTCGCCTATCTCCGGGGCTTGCTCAGTGATGTTGAACGTAAGAATAGCTGGCAACTGGTTGAATGGATGGATGGGGGAACATACACCCGATGGCATTCAGTATTTACTGGAGCAGGCCGATTGGGATATCGATGCAGCCCGTGATATCCTGCGGGATTATATGACTGAGAATTTGGGCGATGAGCAAGGTGTCCTCATCATTAATGAGACCGGATTTATCAAAAAGGGAAGCCATTCTGCCGGTGTACAGCGCCAATATAGTGGTACGGCAGGACGCATAGAAAAGAGCCAGATAGGCGTATTTCTTTGTTACGTCAGCCACGGAGGGCATGCCTTTATTGACCGGACCTTATACCTGCCCCGCCAATGGACCAATGCCTCTCCCCGCTGTGAAGCCGCAGGTATCCCCGCCAGCGTCACTTTTGCAACGAAACCCCGGTTAGCCAGACAGAGATGTTGGAACGGACATTGGATGCGGGCGTTCCCTGCCGCTGGGTGACGGCGTATGAAGTTTATGGCCGTGACCATCGTTTGAGGGTCTGGCTGGAATCCCGATACCCGCCTTTTGTGTTAGCCATTCCCTGCAATACACCATTATGGTGGCAAAGGCAAGAGTATGTCAGTGCCGACAGTATTGCCAATGTCCTGACCGCTGTTGACTGGAAAACCCGATCAGCGGGTGTGGGCACAAAAGGTGAGCGTTGGTACGACTGGGCTTTAGTGCCGTTATGGCGTTTACAGATAAATGAAGAGGACCGGCGTTATGGTCATTATCTGTTGGTTCGGCGCAGCCGGGATAACAGACAGGAGCGGGTTTACTATGTGGTGTATGCCCTGAGAGAGCAGGCGGAACTCAATGCGCTGGTTCAGGTTGCGGGTTGCCGTTGGGAAATTGAGAGTGGTTTTGAGGAAACGAAAGGGGAATGTGGGCTGGATCATGACGAAGTGCGGCGATGGCAAAGTTGGTATCGGCATATTACCTTGTCACTGTTGGCTCATGCAGTCTTGGCTGTTCTGCGGGTACAGGAGAAAAAAAACACCAGCCGGCCGGGTTCCTCTCAGTGTAGCGGAACTCCGTAACTTGTTGTCAAAACTGATGGAAAAAGCGGGAGAGACACTGGAGCAGATTTTACATTGGTCAGACTGGCGACGACGGCATCAATACCGGGCACAACAATGTCACTATCGTCGCAGGGGAGATCATCGGCTTACAGAGCAATTACGGCTGTAGTACTAAGATAAGTTAATGGTTTTCAAAAAATATTTTCAAAACCATATAAAATGTCTGGGGCTGTCCTAGATAATGATTATATTTTTCCATTAACTATTTGTTTTAAATATGTAATTGGTCTTTTACACCCGGTGTGTTAAATCTCCACTCACATTCCTTGAGAAAGAGCTCAAAATGTTCCTTTGGTATGCCATTAAATTGACGCATATGACGTTTGGTTTGGTTCCAAAAATTCTCTATCCCATTGATATGATTTTGACCATTTTTAGCGTCTACCAACTCTGTGCTATGGTTGATTCGATAGTGTTTAAAATTGGACACATCCAACACATCATAGCTGGCAAAATTGTCTGTGTAGACCAGGCTGTCAGGCTTAATTTTCGCCGTGGTTATCGGCATTAAGGATCGGATTTAGCGTTTGGTATTAGGCGAGTGTAGACCTTACCACCTCGCTTGAGAAGCCAAAAAACCGGGATTTTTCCGGCTAAACCTCAACCTCGCCCGCGTTTTCCCTTACATTTACCCCCAAAATAACTTTCGTCTATCTCGACCTCACCCTCAAACATGGAGTGTTCATCGACGTAATCAGCGATAAGGACTCTGAGGCGGTGAAAATAGTAAGCTGACGCCGTTTGTTGACACCCACTAACTCTGCTGCGGCAGTGCGAGCTGTAGCCTCTGCCACAAAGAGTTCCTGAAGATGTTTTTGCTTGTATTGGCTAATCCGACTTTTTCTCATTTGGATATCCTAGATCAAATTACTTATCTAATCTGAGCTTCGCTTAAGAAGAGAACTAAAGTGCCTGAGGCACGATCAAAGTTTTTGCTAAAGAAAACAAAATCGTGGAGATCCTCAGGCATGTCTAATTTAGAAGAACTTTACTGCTGCGTCGATGACTTTTGCCAAAAATTTATCCCTCTCTGGCATCAACAGCTCATTGAAAATGGATTACGTCAACGGAATCGCGAAGCTTCCCTTTCTTTCAGCGAAGTTATGATGATCCTTATTTTATTCCATATGAGCCATTATCGTGATTTTAAAACGTTTTATATTGAACATGTAAGACAATATCTTACCGCCGATTTTCCCGGATTAGTCAGCTATACCCGCATGCTTACCCTGAAGAAAAGAGCACTTATTCCTTTATGTGCTTTTCTTTCTTCACGTAAGGCGACAACCCAAGGGGTCGCTTTTATTGATCCCACCAAAATTTCCGTATGTCATAACCTTCGCATTCCCCGTCATCGAGTATTTGAAGGAATGGCACAACGAGGAAAAACCCGTACGGGCTGGTTTTATGGGTTTAAACTTCATCTGGTTATCAATGATTGTGGTGAACTTTTGGCCGTGAAATTAACTGCAGGAAACAAGGATGATCGTCACCCTGTCAAGGCATTGGCAAAAGGGTTAACGGGATGTTTATATGGCGATAAAGGGTATTTATCACAGGCTTTATGTGATGAGTTGGAAGCAGAAGGTGTTACGTTAATCACTAATGTCCGTAGCAACATGAAAGCCAAAGCGTTATCACTCTGGGATAGGTTGATGTTAAGGAGACGATCTTTGATAGAAACGGTCATTGATCAGCTCAAAAATATATCTCAGATAGAACACTCAAGACATCACAGTCAGCTCGGTTTTCTGTTGGAAATTGCCGCAGGCCTCATTGCTTATACATTCCAACCTAAAAAACCGAGCTTGAATTTACGAGATAATGATATCGCTATTCTTAAACGAAGCTGAGGTTATCTAGGACAGCCCCAAATGTTTTATCACAAATTTGATGGTATAAATCTTCCGTTTTTAATGTTTATTTATCCGGTTTTTCTCCAAGTTTTAATATTAAATCACGAATTTCATAAAATTCTCCGAACTCTAAACCAAGATATTCAATTCTATCTAAAAGTTGTTTTATATCCATTGCACGCTGTTCTGGAGAAACAACATAGCCTGGATCTTTTGCTCTTTGTAAAAGAGCATATAATTCAGGGAATTGATAAGGATCATCGTTGTATTTATCTATAGCATCCATAATACCAGAGCGAACATTGCATAGGCCTAACGATATGAATTTTATATTTTTATGCTCAAGTTGGTATATCTTTATCAAATTATTAAGAGCAGCCTTAGAAGATGCATACGCTAACATTCCTGCTCGTGGCCTTAGACCAGAGATAGATGCTGATGCTACAGCATATTCAGGAATCATACTTAACTTAATACATGTATCTATCGTAGCTTTAACTGATACTACATTGAGTTTATAGGTATCGATAAGTTCGTGTACTGAGATATCTACTGATTTTTTTGGGGAAGAACCAAACTTACCAGCATTTAAGAATAAATACTTAAATTTCATTCCATGGATAATATTTTTGAACATCAAGAATATTTTTTGAATCTCATCTAAGTTCGTAAGATCCAATTGAAAAAAATGCATATTAGGGTGATTAACCCAAAATCCTGGGATTCTTCTTGCGACGCCACAAACTATAAAACCATTTATAAGAAATATTTTTGCTAATGCTTCTCCTATTCCGCTGCTAACACCAGTAATGATGACACATTCTTTTTCATGAATATTTTCCACTACTATATCCTCCATCTACGTCTACAATGCTACCTGTCATATAACTAGCACCAGTACTTAACAAGAAAATAATCGCTCTTGCTATTTCATTAGGCCTAGCCATACGCTTCATTGCTGTTACTTCTATTTTTCTCTTGGTATTTTCAGGATTAGACTTTAATCTTTCAATACTATTCATTCCACCTAATATAGGCCCAGGGGCAACAGCATTTATACGCACTGCATAGCCGTTATTATTATCTTGAGCGTTCTCTATAGCTGCTATTTTTGTCAGCATATTAAGTGCTGATTTACTAACACAATAAGACGCCTGATCAGGTATTGCTAAAACACCTGCACATGACGATACATTTACTATAGCTCCACCCGGTATTGTCCGGATTAAACGGAGCTCATTCTTAATACATTGAAGAACACCATTTAAATTAGTATTTATTACTTGAGACCAAGATAGAAAATCAATATCTATGATTGGCTTTCGAGGGGCTGTTACTCCCGCATTATTAATAGCATAATGCAAACATCCGTAATTACTTTTGATATTTTCGAATAAAAAATCAATTTGCTCAGGTTTTGTTATATCACATTGATAAAATTTTGCTGATTTACCAATGTTTCTTGCTACTTCATTTCCTCGGTCTTTATCTCGCCCAGTCAATATGAGTTCTACGTTAAGTTCTGCCAAAAGATTGGCACATTCTATCCCCAAACCACTTGAGGCACCAATAATCAGACATTTTTTATTAGAAAACATTTTCATTTACCTCTGATAAACTATGTTTTTTGGACGCTGGTATCTGGGGTTAACACAGCAATACACCCTATCTATACTGGGATTACTCTTGTCACGGAAACAATTTCCATCGAAGTGACACTTGTAAATTTCACCCTCTCTTCCTGTTATTGACTTTAAAATTAGCTCATTATCCGCAAAAATTGCACGAGTCATACCAACCAATTCAACGTTCAATTCGCACATGAGTTGCTCTGCATCATTGAGATCTGGAATAAATCCCGCAAATCCTAAAGGCAGACATGTCGCAGAACGAATTGTCTTAATCCCTCTATGAAAAAGCCTTTTAGATTCACATGTTGAATTCAGCATCCAACTAAATGTTTCTTTTATTGACATAGAGCATTCTATGAATGCCACTCCTAGTGAGTATAACATATCCAAACAAGGAGCAAGTAGTTCTGGTTTTTGTCCTCTTTCTCCGAGGCAATCGTCAATACCCAAGCGAATGGAAACCTTTAAATTTGGTAAAGCTTGCTTAATATCACTAATCACATCAATTAATAATTTCATTCTACGGAAAGGATTTCCTCCATATTCGTCTAATCGATGGTTTGTATATGGAGATAAAAAGCTACTAAGAAGATATCCATTTGAGGCTTGGAGTTGAACTATTCGAGCTCCAGCCAGATGGGCCCTTTTTGCAGCTTCGACAAATTGGTGACGTACTTTGATAATATCATCAAGAGTCATTACCCTAATTCCATAATCGCCCTTTTTTTCTTTTCTTCGTGAGTCAATCGAATCGCTGGGTGATAGCAGAGGGGTATTAGTATATTCACTACTACCCTGAGTTCCATAGTGTTGTAATTGAACAACCACCTCACAACAATTTTTACGTCCATAGCTTATTAGCGGATATAATGCTTCAGCATGAGCATCATTATGCAAACATAAACCACGTTGTTGTAATCGTGTCGATGGATGTATTGAAGCATTACCTAGAATCACCATTCCACATCCGCCATTAATAATATTTTTATAGAATTGTATAAACTCGGGTGAAGCCCGTCCATCATTATAAGAAATATCTATCCCCATTGCTGAGAAATATAGGCGATTCTTGAGAATTATTTCCTCATTCAAGTGAAATGGAGATAAGGTTTTTTTTAAGTTATGCTCCATTATTCCTCCTAATTTTTAACATAATAAATATGAGAATGCATTATTTTCAAGATATTTTTTTACTTGGATGTATATCACACAAAAAATAACAATTTATTTTTATAAATTCACTTAATTCATATTCCTGATGACGATCTAGTGAGGCGAAATTTATAATTATAATGTTATTTAATTCGTCAATTTTTATTTCACCGATTGGTAATTTTAAAATATCTCTTTCATTTGATTGTATAACAACCCATTTTTTATTATTAGTAATAATGTTGTGGCTGTTTAACCGAACACCTGAAATCGAAATTGCATCAATAATTACGATATTAATATTTGCTGCATTATCCATTAACATGACTAATTTATTAGATCTGGAAAATAACTTAAACCAATGTCCCTCTGGAAAATTAATAGTTCTTACTCGTTTAAAAACATTTAATTTGAATACATTACCTTTTAAATTCACACATGCAACTGATTTCCCATTTTGATAAAATGATGCTATCATATCTACATGCCGTGGACAGTTATATGCAATATCAGAAGCTGTAGAAACAATAACTTCGAGTTCATATGACGATTCTGTAAAGGCGAAAAAATCAACACTAAGAGACGATATACTAATACTAACACTTCCTCTTGAGTATCCTGAATAACTATAGAAATGGTGATACATCGCTTGGCGGGCCATTTCAATCAGCATTAATCCTGGAACATGTTCATGTTCTTTACGATAAAAAAAATAATGCTCAGTGTCATTTTTAATGATATAGCTATTAGTTCTACTCACAGGAATCTTACCATATCTTGACAATGACAAACTAACTCTGTCGATTAATTCATTATTAATTGAAAATTCTCCATTGCAAATAAACGCTCTTAGATATTCACGGAAAAATCTTGGTAAATATTTTTGTTTTAAAATCCATGTTTCATCTTCAAGGATATAAAAATCAGATAAATTGATTTTTGTATTTTTCATTGAGTATTTAATGGAATTTTTAGGTAAACAAAAAGGGACATCTTTTAAAACATAAAATGAATTATTTTTCTTGTAAATAGAAAGAAAATCACTGACTTCATCTTCATTGGCTAATTTCATAAACTCAATAATAACATCCTCCGTAATGTAAGCGGGCAGAACAGACTCAAATCTCATTAAGAAAACATCATCTTCATGATCCTTGTGGAGGATATATGGTGTGATAGCTAACTGTTTCATTGATAAAGTTCCTCATTGTCATTGATTATTTTAAATCAGACACTCATAAAAGTAGAGAGGTTTCAAAAATATTCATATTTAATCATTAGCTTAAAGAATAATGCACTACAGATATTTCTGAGAAATGTCGGTAGTAATTAAAAAAATAGCGATTATAAATAATTACCATTTTCACGGGGATTCCATTCTAGATAGCATACCTTTTACGATTCTATCGTGAGTGAGAAATACTGGTATCATATACATTTTCCCAAAAAAATTATGATTTATAACAGATACTGTCACAGTTATCCCTTCTCTTCCATAATTTTCATTTGGAAAAATATTGAGAGATAGTAAAACAGTCAGGTGTATATCCTCCGATAAGAGGCACATTTCATCATCACTAATGCATACAATCTTAAAAAAATCAATATAGTTTACAAAGTTAAGTGTTTCTTTGAAATTTTCACCAGAAAAACCATGGATTTTTTTACACCGAAAAAAGTTGAAACCTTATCTCTTACAATAAAAGAAAGGCGTAACCATAATGACATTTCCTTTGTCATTTCTTTATAAAAATCAAGAGCAGTTATTTTTTCCAAAAAAATCCTTTTGCTGACTATAATAATCTAATTTATCTAAGAGTAAAAAATCAAATTTGTCACGATAATACATATTCTGCCACAATGTTATTTTATGTGAAAATTAACAATAAACTAATTGGTGTCAGAAATTAGATTTATCTTTTCATTTTCTTCTTTTAAAAGTAATTTTTCATATATTGAGTCAGGGCTGCCCTGTTTACTTTAAATTTTATAGCATACATCAGAAACCATTTTCTGGATAGATTTTTCTGGAAGAAACACTGCCACATATATTACAATAGGTGGTAAATATTTTGCTTTAATATAGTTTGCTGTATGGGTTTGAGAAGTTCATCTATAGTGTAGTTATTAAAGCCACCAGAACGATAGCCTTCTTCCGGTGCTCCTATAGTAGTCACTATTTGAACTTCTTTATTTTATAGTTTATTTTCACCCCTAGCGTATGCAAATCCGGGTAGAAAAAAAATCATCAATCCATTTCTTCATCAATGCTGGAATTGAACACCAGAACATTGGAAAGTAAATACAATTCTATCATGGTTAATTAACTTATTCTGCTCTTCTTTTACGTTGAAAGTATAAATTATGTGTTGTTTTTCCAATAAATTAACTGTGGTGTCAGTTTTTTTAAGTTGTTTCCCAAATTCCATGCTTAAATGGGAATTATTTAAATTAGGATGTCCGATAATAGATAGTATTTTCATGTTTCACCTAAATTATAATTTCTTGAAATATTAATGGTGGGTAACAAAATTTCAAAAATAAAAACCTATCGAGCGAGCATGGTAGTGATGTTGAGATGCTTCAATTACGAAAAGGCAATAATCACATTGAATGTCTGTCACACAAGATAACTATATTTATCCCAGATAAGACAACAATAGTTCAGGTAAACTATTGAATGATAAATATCACCTGACTCTCAAGTTAAATATGGTTCATAAATGTTAGGGCTTAACGTGAATTTATTCCAAACAATCAACTTTGTCAATGGGGATTAATAATAAAAAATATACAAGAAATGTGAAAATATTGCTAAATGTAATTATCATTATATTTTATATGAAATATCGAAAATGTTAATCAATAACATATTAACCATGTGGGAAAATAAATAAATGTGATAACCAGATATACCAATCATCATTGAAGATACTTGATTTTTTGGTCATGACTCCAAAGCGTTATAATGATGTTTTTCGATATATGTCCCAATAAGTTTTTCATGAATTTCTATCGAGCGTGAGTTACAAATTGTCCTTCTTGCCAGCCGTTTGATATGGATACGCAAATTGAGATTATGCCGCTCGATACGTTGGGTCAAAATTTTTCCCACCAAATGCTTTTCTGGCTCGACT
>NZ_MUBK01000022.1 GCF_002127545.1 Xenorhabdus beddingii | reverse complement strand
TGACGCCACCACAACATTGACGAGTACCCAAGCTCAGAAGGTCACCGTAGTGGCTTCAGTGGAAGGAATTAAAACACCGCAGTCTGTGGATGTGGAATTTGTACCCCCTCCGGTGGATTTTGAAATTGCCAGTGTTGAGGTTTACGCCGTCGAAATCGGCGGTTCTGAAAAACCCTTTGATAAGACCAAACCACTACTTGGCAATGGCGTGGATAAATATAAATACCGGGCGCTGATGACGAAAAAAGGCAGCAATGGTAAAGATCCAATTAAAAATCACCTATTCAGTGGCGTGGTGTGGACCCGTGATCAGACACAAATCGACGACAAATACTTACCTCAGCCTGAAGAAACATCATCAAAGACAGATAACCAAGGATATTTATATGCAACCTTAGGCAGTCATGTTGGGGTGGGTAAGGATATTGAAGTAACGTTGCAGATACCAACCCAAAAGGGAGGAAAACAGATTGGTAAGACTGATCAGAACAATTTAGTACGTTTTGATCCTGTACCTCAGCAGGCAGTAATGCATGCCTACAATATAAATCGTGAGAAGGAAGTATATCAAACATTTAAAGAACCACATCCCTATAACTTCTTTATTAGTTTAGCTACAAAATTAAGATCAGCTGCAAAACCAAACAGTGACTTTAATACATCAGAACTGACTTATAATTTTATAGCTACAGACCCTCCTGAAAATCCCTATATGGTTAATTTTGGGAAAGATAACAAAGGGCCTATCACTTTTCAGCAGTATGGAAAAGGAGTAATACAGGCGTTAATTAACAAGAGCAATGGAGTAATTGAGTTATACGAATATAAATTAAACGTTGGAAGAGCATTAGCTTTTATGGGAGGGAAAGAATTATATTATTCGGCCAAAGATCATCATTCATGTGAAACTATTAATTCTGTTTCAATACAATCAACTCCTTATATAGATGATTTCCAATCCAATTATAAAGGAGTGGCTATAAACAATGAGTTTAATAATCTTTATGAATGGGGGTTGTTTGGCAATGATGAACAAATAAAAAATAATTTAAAAATTAAAATTCGTGACAGCAGTCGTGATTATATAATATATGATGCAAATAAACATAAAATTGATTATTCATATGTTCCAAAAGGAATGATAGTATGCATTAAATAGTGGTTATTAATTAAAAGATAGCCAGTCAAATGGTCATTATTTATAAAGTAAGGGATTTTATTGATAACGTTATTATATATTATTTGTTGTTATAATCTCCCTCTATTTTATTGTCTTCCCCATTGTCACTGCTATGACTGTCGCAAGATATTTCAACTCAATAATACTTATTGCGCCAGAAAAACCTGAGTTGACAAACAGTGAGTATTTGTTCGACACAAGAGAAATCAGTTTTGTCTCTGGTATATTTTGGTACCTCGTCTAAAAGAAATCAATCACTGTTAATATATATCTAACAGAATAGGTAACCATTTCATTGAGCGGAAATACTACGTCTAACGAAGATCAAAACCGTTTAAACTGCAACCATAATATTATTTATAAAAATATTTTTAACAAAAAATAGAAGAAAACTCTTTTATTACACTAAATTTGTTCAGTTGGTATGTTAATGTATCCATATTTATAAGAATTATATTAAATAAATTTGCAGATAATATTTTTTTATCAGTCGATAACTATTATTCATTTTACTTTTTTTTTTAAATCGTTACTTTATAAATGTAAATTAATTTGGTTTTAACAAGAAATTATTATGTGGATGTCCTGCAAATTAATTACAAAAAATATTGTTACAATGGGAGTAAAAGCATAGTCATTATATTACAACTAACGTATTAATAGTAAATTTAACTATATTAAAAAATTATCAAAGTGAGGTAAAAATGATTACCAAATCCGTTTCTTCAATTAATGAGGAAGGTAGTGTTCTCCCACCAACAACATCAGTAGAATATTCTTTGGTTAAAATTGATAATTTAATTATAAATCAGGGGTTTCAAATTATTATTACTGTTACTTCAACAGTGAATTTACCGCTGTTATCAGCTATTTCTGTTGATAATATAAACAAAATTAGCATTGTAACTGCAATACCTGTCCAACAAGATGGCTCTTATAAAATTCCGCTCACCCTAAATAAAGATAAAAAATCAGCTTCATGCACTATTATATTTTTTGTTCCCCAAGAAACACATGTGGGTGATACCGTTACATTTAATATGGCCCCAAGTTTTGATCCATCCCAAGTCGCTAAATATAAATGTACAGTGAAAGATATTGATCCAAATACCTTAAATCTTATAGTTGATAACCAATATTTACAATCACCATACGATGGCACTAACCAGACAAAAAATGGCAGCACCAAAATACATACAATCATAAAAGATAATACAACACAAAAAACACCATTATCAAATACGCCTGTGTTTATATCATCAACACATGTAAACCAACTAGAGTTTTTTGAATTGCGTGATGCAGCAGGCCTGAATCCACTCAATATTATTGAGTTTGAGGGTAAAAAAGGAGTTATGGTAACATCAAACTCAGAAGGAGAGATCGATTTTTCTGTTTATGCCAAAGAATCATTATCAGGAGGCGTTCAGTTAACATGTATTGTTCCTGGTGTTGCTCAAGGTTATTCCCTTCCCATTTATGCTATCTATGGCGGAAAGCCTGATTTTATTCACTCAACAGGAGCGCCCAGTATTTTGGGTTATTATCCTCCTGGAAATTTAACTTCTGATGGAGAGAAAAATTTTATCGTTTCAGTGGATGAATATAGTGCTCCGGTTGTTGGTGATGTGATATTTTTTCTTGTTGCAACAAAGAACGATCCTGCTAAGTATACAGGTCAAAATAAAACGATTAGAGATATAAAAAAGGATCTAGGAACGCCCAGTATCTATGTGCCTTATCAAATATTTGAATATAATGTTGAGTCCCATTTTTCTTATGTTATCGTCAGAACATCAGGAGATTCATTAACATCTATGCCCTTGCCATTAACATATATGGGGGGAATACCGTATAGCCCTGAGGAGGGTGTAACCAGGGATTATCAAGCCTGTATTGTTTATACAGGCATGGGAATTTCTAAGAATGTGATTATACCAAACCATACTGTAGTTAACCTGGATTCTATAATTAAGTATCCAGATGGTGAAGGCACGGGATTGTATATTCAAATTTTAGGAACTGATGCTCCTGGAACAGAAACGGATAAAGTACCACTAGGAACTCAGGTAACCTTAACTTCATACATTAATTCAGGAAATATTAATAAAATCACGTCATATCCGAGTGCTCCTGTTGAAATAAAACAAAATGACCATAATAAAATCTATGCAGAGGTTCATATTCCTTATAGCGATCTTTATAATATTGAGCCGTTCAATGATATTGAAATAGGAAGCATTCAGTTAACTTATGAATATACATATAAAGGGATAAAGTCATATAGCGAGATTTGGTCAGCAAATATTCAAACTGTGCCAGGCAATGGTCCTGGTTATGGTGAATAATTAACAAATTCAGGTTATCATTAAAATGATAACCTGAATGAACACCATTATATGAATAATGCTACTATGAGATGGTAAGAGATAATTTTTCTGGAAAATATCACTATGACTTAAAATAGTGGATAATAAATTAACTGGGACTGTTGACGTTTTTTGAGGGATTATAGGACGGCATGATGGTTGGGTAAACCATTTTATTGAGCAAAAACACTATGTCTAACTAAGATTTAAGATTATGACTATTTAAAATACAGGAAACACATTGTTTATAAAAGTGTTTTTAACGGAAATAGTAAAAAATATTTTATTATATTTATTCAGTTGAGGTGTTAATGTATCCATATTTATAATCATTATATTAAATAAATTTGTAGATAATGTTTTTTATCGGTCGATAACTATTATTAATTTTACTGTTTTTTGAAACTGTTACTTTATGTAATGTAAATTTTATCTTTACAAGCAGTGATTATATGGATGTTTTGCAATTGAATTGCATAATATATTGTTCCGATGAGAATAAATACATAAGCATTATATTACAGATAACGTATACATGGAAAGTTTAACTATATGAAAAATTTATCAAAGTGAGGTAAAAATGATTACCAAATCCGTCTCTTCAATTAATGAGGGGGGTAGTGTTCTCCCACCAACAACATCAATAGAATACTCTTTGGTTAAAATTGATGATTTGATTATAAATCAGGGATTTCAAATTATTATTACAGTTAATTCAACAGTAAATTTGCCATCTTCCTCAACTATCTCTGTTAATAATCTAAATAAGATCAGTGTCGTAACTACAGTTCCAGCCCAACAGGATGGTTCTTATCAACTTCCGCTTGTCATAAATAAAGATAATAAAAGATCAGGTTCATGCGCTATTATATTTTTTGTTCCTCAAGACACACATGTGGGTGATACCGTTACATTTAATATAGCTCCAAATGTTGACCCATCCCAAGGTGCCAAATATAAATGTGCAGTGAAAAATATTGATCCAAACACCTTAAATCTTATAGTTGATAACCAATATTTACAATCACCATACGATGGTACTGCCCAAACAAAAAATGGCAGTACCAAAGTACATACAATCATAAAAGATAATACAATACAAAAAACACCATTATCAAATACACCTGTGTTTATATCATCAGTACATGTAAATCAACTAGATTTTTTTGAATTGCGTGATGCAGCAGGCCTGAATCCACTCAATATTATTGAGTTTGAAGGTAAGAAAGGAGTTATGGTAACATCAAACTCAGAAGGAGAGATCGATTTTTCTGTTTATGCCAAAGAATCATTATCAGGAGGCGTTCAGTTAACGTGTATTGTTCCTGGTGTTGCTCAAGGTTATGCTCATCCCATTTATGCTATCTATGGCGGAAAGCCTGATTTTATTCACTCGACAGGAGCACCCAGTATTTTGGGTTATTATCCTCCTGGAAACCTAACTTCTGATGGAGAGAAAAATTTTATCGTTACAGTGGATGAATATAATGATCCGGCTATTGGTGATGTGATATTATTTCTTGTTTCGACAAAGAATGATCCTGCTAAGTATACAGGTCAAAATAAAACGATTAGGGATATAAAAAAGGATCTAGGAACTCCTAGTATCTATGTGCCTTATCAAATATTTGAATATAATGTTGAGTCCCTTTTTTCTTATATTATCATAAGAACATCAGGAGATTCATTAACGTCTATGTCCTTACCATTGACTTATATGGGCGAAATAATCCCCAATCCTATTCAAAACATAACCGTTTCACCACCCAGCCCGATATTGATAAATGATATCTATACCTTGCAAATCAACATTAAGGATGCTACGGGGCAGAATTCAGAAACGAATAAGAAGGTTAACTGGATTATAAAAGACTCTGATCAGGAAGGAATAACACTTGACCCAACAAATGGCACAACCGATCTTAATGGTGACGCCACCACAACATTGACGAGTACTCAAGTTCGGTCGGTTACCGTAGAGGCTTCTGTGGAAGGCGTTGAAACACCGAAGTCTGTGGATGTGGAATTCAAGTGGCCAATTATTCAGAAACCGACGTTTACTCCAAAAAATAAAACAGTGCATCCCGATGGAAAAGAACACTATACATTTACGGCAAAAGTCGTTGGTCTTGATGGTGTAACGCCTTATACAAAACAAGATGTTAAATTCAAATGGCAACTGACTCTTCCAAAAGATGCGGAACCACAAAAAACCTGGCTATCAGATACAGGGCAAGTCACCGTTAACCCTGATGGTAGCGGTTTATTACAAGTCGACTTATACAGTAGTCAGACAAAATCGGTAGTGACCGGTGCAGAAGTTTGCTTATTTATTGTTGAAAATGCTTTGCCGATACCTTCAACAAAGCAGTGTGCAGACCCTGTAGACTTTAAAAAAACCGCAGACACATTCGAGATAAAAAGCCTGAGTGTAGTAGGTGTTGATCCCAGCTATCCTTGGTCAACTTTTGAGCCCGACGGCTATCCTTTGTCAGGTGATGGTCAAAGTTATTATCTCTATACGGCCAAAATTGTTGAGGCAGGTACAGAGGCGGCACCACCTGATGGGACTTATATAAATAATGCTCAATGGGGAATGGATCTTATTGCTAATACTTATAATGGTAAGCCGGAATGGGAAATCACGAGTGATAATCAAGTAAAAGATGGTCACATTACCGCTAAGTTGAGTAGTCAAGTCGGGATTGGTGAGCTTAAAGATGATCAGATAACGGGTGGGTTAACAGTGACATTAACTCTCCCGACAGGAAAAGAGAGTGCTACCTCGAAAAAAGCCGAGCCAGTGGTTTTTAAAACCGTGCCACAAAAATCAGGGGTTTTTGTCTATATCAAAGAAGCTGATGGTAAAACCATTAAGAAGCATAAAATATTTGAAGACCAACTGAGACCTAACAACGTATTTGGAAAGATGTACGCCCAGTTGTACGATTTATCGATAAAGAAAAAGATTCTGGATGAAGGGGGATACGTTGTTGATAAAAGTGGGTTTGGCGGTATTAACGACGTCGGATATATCGATATAAATACAGGAGAAATTGACCTTGGGAACGTTGTTGGACTTAGTGGCGTTCAAGTGGCTCCGGCTAGCGTAACGATAAAAAGAACCAATCAGGCAAGGTACACTTATACCTATTCTTTTTCGCCTAAAAATGCCTTGGAACCTTATCTTCCCATGGGACTTGTGCAAAAAAATAGTGATGGTACTCTTACATGCGACAATCTGGGTAAATATACACGCGATGCTAATGAATTTGATGTGGGAATAAATGTCAATAATGATTATTCTTTAACAAGTGAATTTCCAAACAGCTATTCATGGGGACTTCTCGATTCTATTGAGCCTGCAATGACAACATTCGTTGGGAAATATAAAAATGGTGAAAGATTTATCTATGACGCTGAAAAAGACGAAATTGTGGATGATGAGAATGCTAAAGGTTATTTACTTTGTCTTGTGAGTTATACATGGCGGGTTTAATACAATAACCTGAATTCTGTTTAAGCCGTCATTGATAAATCTTCTTCCATATAGGAAACATTCAGTGGCGGTTTCTTCCATTTAAGACAGTAAGCCACTTAAAACCGTCAACAGAAATCCTTTTATACTGAGGTGGCGTGAATGTTCGATCTGAGAAATAATCTTTAACTGACCATTGTTCGTTTTGATGATAAAACGTTTTGATAACATCTTATCTTATTCAGCAAGTGCAATTCACTCCCCAAATGATCACATAATACCTCTAACACACACATGACTACTTAGATAGTTTATTTTAAAGTTATTAATTCATTTTATTCGGTGAAAAAACCTTTCATTACATAAAATTTGGATTATTAAATTAAGTTACTCTTATTAAGTTAGTGCATTGAATTCAAAATAAATAAGTTATCATGTGATAACTTATTTTTATTAGAATAATTATCCTGTAATGTTTAACCTATAGCCACCTACAAAAACCGAATTTATTTATCTAGAAATCCGTGAGGTGATAACATGTCTGAACAACAAAAATCACTAACAACAAAACTAATGGACTTCTCTTTAAGACCGGATGCCGATTTAATAAAAGGCCAATCTTTCCCATTAACTATACAATTAAAATCAACATCAAGGATCACAGTTTCTCTACCTACAATAATTTTTAGCCAGTCAAAAAACATTACTCCACCAAATGGTAATATTATTTTGTATTTATCTCAAGACCAACTAACTGCAACTACAACTGTTATGCTGACAGTTAATAGCAATATAAAATCAGGTGAAAAAATACTATTTACTGTTAGCACAAATGTGATTGATTTTACACCACAAAATTTTCAATGCACACCAAAAGACATTGATCCTGAGACATTAGTACTCACTGTTGACAACAAATTTTTAGATTTACCATCAAAACCACCTACTTCAATAAATGGACCTTGTCCTTCCACACCAGGTGCTACCTACTGCACTAAAGTACATACCGTCATAAAAGATCCAGATCACCAGCCATTATCGGGTGTTCCTGTATTAATCACTGATAACATGACAGGTAACTTAAACAAGTTTCTCATCTTTGATGTCACATCCAATCAGGTAGTTACACCAACAGCAGATAAAGGTTTTGGTAAAATATATATCAACTCAGATAGCAGTGGGAATGTCGTGTTTTATCTTTATTCACTAGAGTCTTTATCAGCTGTGCTCCATTTATATTCTATGATTGAAGGCCAAGACCCCACGTTCTATCCTATGCCTGCCACCACACCTATCTATGCTATCAGTGCCAATTTACAATCGCCAAATTATTTATGGTGGCCAGAAATTTATGGACTTACATCGAAAACTTTAATTTCTGATGGTTCTGAATATTTTTGGGTAAACATAGCTAAATATGATCAAGCAAGCTCTGGTGATATCATAATATTTTATATTAATGGTCAACCCACTGATCACATAGTTAATATCCGAAATCCAGACAAACAGCTAGGCAATTATGCTATTAAATTACCTTATGGAATGTTTCAGCATGGAGAAGAAATTAGTTTTTCTTATATAGTAATTTTCATAGGGGGCACTATAGAAATTTCATATAAAAGAAAATTCACTTATATGGGCGAGAAAATACCCAACCCTATTCAAAACCTAACTGTTTCGCCACCCAGCCCTATATTAGTGAATGATATTTATACCTTGAAAGTCAACGTTAAGGATGTTACAGGGAAGAATCCAGCGACTAATAAAAAGGTTAACTGGATTATAAAAGACTCTGACCAGGAAGGAATAACACTTAACCCAACAAGCGGCACAACCGATCTTAATGGTGATGCCACCACGACATTGACGAGTACTCAAGCTCGGTCGGTTACGGTCGTGGCTTCTGTGGAAGGAATTGAAACACCGAAGTCTGTGGATGTAGAATTTAAGTGCCCAATAATTCAGAAACCGGAGCATGCATGTAATTCTTTGTTCTTTATCTATAATGCCTATTTTGGCGAGATAAAATAATGTGATAAAGATGGCCAATATTATTGGCCATCTTTGAATTAATAACTACTTTTTCGTGCATATTATGAGGCCTTTTGCATCATGTGAATTATCTATTTCATTTTTAATTGCATCATAGATTATGTAAGCACCATCCTTACCACGAACTTTAAATCTCAGATCATTTTTTATTTGTTCATTATTGCCAAATAACCCCCATTCATAGAGGTTTTTAAATTCATTATTTATCGCTATTCCTTTGTCATTTTTTTGGAAATCATCTATAGAAAGAGATACTGCCGATGAATCGGGGTTGATATTTTCACATGAGGTGCTATCCTTGGCCGGAAAATATAAATTTTTACCTTCAGTAAAAATCAAAGCCCTTCCAAGGTTTAATTTATATTCGTATGATTCACATGTCCCATCGTCCTTATTAATAACAGCCTGTATTATTACTTTTCCATACTGGTCAAAAGTCAGAGGTCCTTTGCTATCTTTTCCAATATCAACTACATTGGTATATCCATTAGGAAATGTAGTTTTAAAATTATAAGTCAGTTCTGAGGTGTCAAAGTCAATATTTGGGTTTTTAGCGGGTCTTAATTTTGCAGCCAAATTATTAAAAAAATTATAGGGCTGTGGTTCTTGAAATATTTTATATATTTCTTTTTCACGATTTATATTATAGACATACATTACTGCTTTCTGAGCTATAGGAATAAAACTCACTGTATTATCCGAATCTTTACTAACAGACCCTTCTCCCATTGTCAATGTTACGACAATATCGTTATAAACCCCAACATTACTGTATAATGTTGCATATAAATATCCTGCATAATCCGTTTTTGTGGGGGATTTTTCATCAGGTTGAGGCTGCGGCAAATCTGTGTTGTTGATCTGGCTCTGATCACGCGTCCATTCCACATTATTAAATGTGTGATTGATAATTGGGTCGTTACCATTGCTGCCTTTTTTAGAAATAAGAGCCCTATATTTATATTTATCCGTGCCATTAGCAATGAGTGATGTATCCTGACTAACCATTTCATTAGAACCATTAATTTCTACGGCATATATCTCAACATTTGTAATTTCAAAATCTACCGGAAGGGATATAGAATCCACATCTTCTACACACTGTGCTGGAAAGCAATTTTTTCCAAAAGATGAGGAAGTTACATGGTCAACAACTTGTATGTTTGTTGTGTGTGATTTAATTGCATTTTGAGATATATCAGTGACTGAGTAACTTACAACATAATTTCCTTCTGGGATTTCATCTTTGTTAAAATAGAATGTAATATCATCAAGATGATTTAGAGTATGTGTTATGCTTTTTTTTTCCGAACCAAAATAAAGATGGATTGTATCACCTTCTGAATTATTCTGGTATTGCGGAACGATGATTTCAATTTTACCTTGTATTTCTGATTTATCTAAAACACCATTTTTAGCTTGCGGTAAAATAGGTGCATCTAAAAAATACTTTTCAGTAGACATATTGTTTTCCTTTGATGTTAACATATTGTTTATATTAAATTAATTCGATGGCGCTCTTCCAATGAAAATAATCTATCACTATGGTTAATTTTACTTTGTTGTTAATTTGAAATTTTATTAATGTGAATTGTGTAATTTTCTATTACCCGCTATATTCTTCGAGTAATCTTTTTTTGTGATTATGGCTTGCAGATAAAATATCGTTTTTTACTCTATTTGCTGTTTATAATGAAATGGTAATCTTAAATAATCATCATTAAGCCAATTCTCATTATTTATCACGATAAGTAAAAATCAAGCAGCGCAAGGATTAAAATGGTATAAATGTCCGGCGCTAACGAACGCAAGCAGAGCACTTTTTTAGCATGTTAAGCCGGCTCATCCACCAAGCTCATCTTCTTTGCAGACGAGTTTTTAAGGTGATGCACTTCACATTTATTTCACTCTGTATCCATAACGTGTAAAATAGCAGCATATTTGTGTTAGATGGGTGTAGCGGCGTCCTGCCACGCTGCATCCATGTAATATTTTCTCAAATAGCTAAAACGGTAAAAATACTTGTCAATTAATAACTTAAGAAATATCGCCATCATCGCTCACGTCGACCATGGCAAAACCACGCTGGTTGATAAACTCCTGCAACAGTCCGGTACTTTCGGTGAGCGTGCTGCAACTACTGAGCGGGTGATGGATTCCAACGATCTGGAAAAAGAGCGTGGTATCACGATCCTTGCAAAGAACACCGCCATTAAATGGAATGATTATCGCATCAATATCGTAGACACCCCAGGCCACGCCGACTTTGGTGGTGAGGTTGAGCGTGTCATGTCGATGGTAGACAGTGTGCTGCTGCTGGTTGATGCGATGGATGGCCCAATGCCACAGACTCGCTTTGTAACCCAAAAAGCGTTTGCCCACGGTCTGAAACCTATCGTGGTCATCAACAAAGTTGACCGTCCTGGCGCACGTCCTGACTGGGTTGTGGATCAGGTATTTGACCTGTTTGTGAACCTCGGTGCAACAGATGAGCAACTGGATTTCCCAATCGTTTATGCTTCTGCATTGATGGGGATTGCGGGTAACGACCATACTGATATGGCTGAAGATATGACTCCGCTGTATCAGGCAATCGTTGAACACGTTGAACCCCCTAAGGTTGACCTTGATGGCCCATTCCAGATGCAGATTTCTCAGCTGGATTACAACAACTATGTTGGGGTTATCGGGATTGGCCGTATCAAGCGCGGTACGGTGAAACCAAACCAGAACATTACCCTTATCGACAGCGAAGGGAAAACCCGCAACGGTAAAGTCGGTAAAGTGTTCAGCCATCTGGGGCTGGATCGCATCGAGTCTGATCAGGTGGAAGCGGGCGATATCATCGCGATTACGGGTCTTGGCGACCTGAACATCTCCGATACCCTGTGTGAAGTCAATGCGGTTGAAGCGTTACCCGCACTGGCGGTGGATGAACCTACCGTAAGCATGTACTTCTGTGTCAACACCTCACCGTTCTGTGGCCGTGAAGGTAAGTATGTGACTTCTCGCCAGATCCTTGATCGTCTGAAAAAAGAGCTGGTTCACAACGTTGCACTGCGTGTTGAAGAAACTGAAGACCCAGACGCATTCCGTGTATCTGGTCGTGGTGAGCTGCACCTGTCTGTTCTGATCGAGAACATGCGTCGTGAAGGCTTCGAAATGGGCGTTTCCCGTCCAAAAGTTATTTTCCGTGAAATTGATGGCCGTAAGCAAGAGCCTTTCGAGCAGGTAACTCTGGATATCGAAGAGCAGCATCAGGGTGATGTGATGCAGGCTCTGGGTGAGCGTAAAGGCGAAATGCGTGACATGCTGCCAGATGGCAAAGGCCGTGTTCGTCTTGATTACGTGATCCCAAGCCGTGGTCTGATCGGCTTCCGTACTGAGTTCATGACCATGACTTCCGGTACTGGCCTGCTGTACGCAACATTCCTCCATTATGACAATATCCGTCCGGGTGAAATTGGCCGTCGTTTGAACGGCGTACTGATTTCTAACGGACAGGGTAAAGCCGTTGCTTACGCTCTGTATGGCTTGCAGGAGCGCGGTAAGTTGTTCCTTGGTCACGGTACTGAAGTGTATGAAGGCCAGATTATCGGTATTCACTCACGTTCTAATGACCTGACCGTTAACTGTCTGACCGGTAAAAAACTGACTAACGTACGTGCGTCAGGAACGGATGAAGCGACAACGCTGTCTCCACATATCAAGAAAACGCTGGAACAAGCGTTGGAGTTTATTGATGATGATGAACTGGTTGAAGTGACTCCACAGTCAATTCGTCTGCGTAAGCGTCACTTGACTGAAAACGATCGTCGTCGCGCAAATCGTAGCAAAGACGTTTAATTTCATGGCTGCGCATTGCATATAACTGATTGCATATAACTGGTTGAATGCGACTGGTTGAATGCACATAGCTTAGGGTGCTCGGGCACCCTGAGTTTTTTATCGTGCCCCTTTCCATAATCCCTGCCACCTTTTCCTGATCACCCACACCGACAGCCAGTCAGGGCTTCAGTGGGATCCCCTAAATGCAACTATTGTTCAGCAACAAAGCCATTTGTTCGTTTTTTTGTCTTCTTACCTTTTTTCTTAACAAAATTATGATAAAAGTAGCAAACGATTAGCATCAGTCAGGAGGGATTATGCTGTATATTTTCGATATGGGTAATGTGATTATTGATATTGATTTTAAAAGAGTACTGGCTGTCTGGAGTAATTTGGGTGGAACACCACTGGCAACATTGACCCCAAGATTTTCACTGGGGGAATCGATGGAAAAGCATGAATGCGGGCAAATCAGTGACCGTGAATTCGCAGAAATGATGTGCGATGAAATGGGGATGTCGCTCAGTTTTGAACAGTTCGCGGAAGGCTGGAATGCTATTTTTATTGGTGTCAGGCAAGAAATCATTGGCTTAATGAATAAATTACGTGCTCAGGGGCATCGTGTGGTTGTGCTGTCAAATACAAACCGCCTACATTTTGATTACTGGCCTGAGCATTACCCTGAGATTGCAGCGTCAACAGATTTCCTTTATTTATCTCAAGATTTGGGGATGCGTAAACCGAATCCTGCCATTTTTAAATATGTACTGGAAACTGAAGGTGTGACGGCGGCTCAGGCGATATTCTTTGATGATGTTCTTGAACATGTTGAAGCGGCCAAACAATCCGGTATCCATGCCATTCATGTGACCGACAGGAACGTGGTTCCTGATTACTTTAAAACTCATGATTTCTCACTTCCCACAGACACTTAATCTCTTTCGCTTATGACGAAAGGTGTTTTATTCCACCCTCCTTGCCCAGTCAGGGCAAGGATAACAGGCAAGAAAAATGATCGGATTGATTCAGCGTGTAACACAAGCAAAGGTTGTTGTTGAAGGCGAAACTATTGGGGAAATTGGACAGGGATTACTGGTGTTACTGGGGGTTGAAAAAGACGATAACCCGCAAAAAGCCCAGCGCCTATGCGAGAAAATCATGGGATATCGGGTATTCAGTGATGAGCAGGGAAGAATGAATCTCAATGTTCAGCAGGCTCAAGGTAGTGTGCTGGTGGTGTCCCAATTTACGCTCGCCGCAGATACCCAGAAAGGCTTGCGACCCAGTTTTTCTGGTGGGGCTGAACCTAAAAAAGCGGACGAACTTTATTGCTATTTTGTTGAACAGTGCCGTGCAACTGGTGTAAAAACAGAAACGGGGAAATTTGCGGCAGAGATGAAAGTCAGTCTGACAAATGACGGACCGGTGACTTTCTGGTTGCAAGTGTAATAACAACTCTAGGTAATAACCCACCGCTCTGCATACGTTTCCCTGATTACACTCGACAACACACAAGAGAAGGGGCTGTTTCTATGTACCACCTGAGAGTACCTCAAACAGAAAAAGAGTTGGAGACCTACTACCAATTTCGTTGGGAGATGCTGCGTAAGCCGCTTCACCAGCCTGTCGGTTCAGAGAAAGATGGTTACGATTCTATGGCTCATCATCAAATGGTGGTGGATGAACATGGTAATCCGCTGGCTGTTGGGCGTTTATATATCAATGCGGATAATGAAGGTGCTATCCGTTTTCTGGCTGTACATCCCAGTGTCCAGCGGAAAGGGCTGGGGACATTGATTGCGATGGCCCTGGAATCTGTCGCCAGACAGGAAGGGGTGAAGCGGGTCGTTTGTAGCGCGCGGGAAGATGCCGTTGATTTTTTCGATAAATTGGGTTTTCAAAACCGGGGTCTGATCAATGGTGCCAAGGCGTTGCCCATTAACCATTTTCTCATGATCAAGCCCATAATGAGCCTTGATGATATTTTGCATCGCCCTGACTGGTGCGCAGAATTACAGCAGGCATGGTATAAGCATATTCCCCTGAGTGAAAAGATGGGGCTTCGTATCACTCAATATACTGGGCAGCGTTTTATTACCACGATGCCGGAAGCCGGAAACCAGAACCCGCACCATACCATTTTTGCGGGCAGCCTGTTCTCACAGGCCACGCTAACGGCATGGGGGCTGATTTGGTTGTTGCTTCAGGAACGCCAATTGGGGGGCGATATCATTCTGGTGGATGCCAATATACGCTACCGACAGCCGATTATAGGGCGCCCCAGTGCAACAGCGGATTTCAATAACATGAGCGGTGATCTGGCCCGTCTTGCCAGAGGCAACAAAGCGCGGGTGAAACTGGAAGTGCAGGTTAGCGGTGAACACGGCATTGGTAGCGTGTTCACCGGTACTTATCTTGTTCTGCCTCCTGAACGTTTTGCTACAGCTTGATTTTTGCGCAGGTTTGACTCTCTGTTGTAGAGGGATTATTGATTGTAGGCTGCCCTGTATCCGTATTATCGGCAGGAGAGTGCGCTACCGGAGCGCAGCGACTCGTTGATATCAAACCTTGCTCAATGGATTGTGACTCTTTGTCTGATGATTTATCTTCGGCATTCAATGTGCCATTGATTGTGCTTTTAAGATCATCAGCAGAGAGGTCACCAGTGATAGCCAGCGAAAAATTCCCTTCTCCGCGAAGATTGAGCGGTGCCCAACCCCATTGTGGCAGGATGTTCAAATCCGTGTTCATGCCTTTGAAATTGAGATTGAACGGGGTCTGAGCCGTGTGTTTCTCGGCAGTTCCGGTCAGTTTCAATAACCCATCACTTGTGAAAGCATCCAATTTATCAAGGGTTATCTTGTTATCTGTTGCGTGTAGTTGCAGATAAGGGCGTGTGATCTCAATTTTGTTGAATGTTCCTCCCGCCGCTTGCAAATAGGCCTGACCATTCCACAATCCCCATTCACCATTTTTCAGGATATCCATCGTATCAATATGGCCTGAGAGGGTGGTGAGCTGGAATGGGAAACGGGGATTGGTATCAATCAGCAACGTATTATTGAGGGTAATGTTATTCAGTTTCAGTCCTGAAATCCATTCTGGTGCGGGTTTCTTGACATCGTTAAGCCATTCTGAGGGGAGAGTATAAAGTAATCCGGTTACAGAACTGTCTTTGATAGTCAGTTGGCGGTTTTTGCGATCCCATTGCGATTGGATGTTAAACAAGCCTTTTTGATAATGGGTTGTCAGGTTGGCAATGGTAAAAATATCACCAGAGAAACGGAGTTTCCCCAAAATATCGCTGAACTGTGCGTTATTGAACATCATGTTCATGGCATTAAAATCTACCAATCCCTCTTCTGCATCCCAACGACCATTAACCAACCCCAAGTTTTTGATGGTGCTATCCAAATAATCAACCGACCAGTTTGAACCTTGCAGCTTGGCATTGGTGATATTGAGGTCTTTAACATAAATGGCGGGAAGATGGCTGAGTTTTTCCTGCAATGAGTCCATTGTCAGCGGGGATTGCCAGCGAATATCGCTGATCAGGATATTGTTCCATTTCCAACTGCCGTCTGGCCGCCGCTGACCATCGCCAGAAATCGCACCACGCAGAAATGTTGCACCAAAAGAGTCAATGGTCAGGGTTCTATCCTGATAACGACCCTGCATAACAACATCTTCAACCGGAATGCCATTTAAACGGAGTGCAGTCGCGCTGAATTGATACTTTCCATTACCCAGCGGGTTCCCCACGGCAGGGTTCCAGGGTGCAATGCCGCCAGTGATATTCTCCCCCTGAATGTTAGCATTCGGAGTGTTTAACTGAACATTCATCTGGTTAAGTTGCAAAATATCAGCTTGTAAGAGGGGATGAAATGGGTTTCCTGACAGTATCAAGGTGCCTTCTTGCAGTGTCAGGCGATGAAGATTCTGGAGTGTCAGGAGGTGCGGCCACTTAAAATCAAGGTTGATGGTATCGGCGCTCAGTGAAAAAGGGCTTTGTTTATCACTGATATCTGCATGTTTGAGTGTCAGGGTGGCCGGCTGCAACCAACTATGACTGATGCTTGCAATGCTGATTTGATAATGCCCCTGCTTGCTGATCCATTGACTTAGCTGTTTAGCTCCCCAGTGGGTCTGAATAACAACATAGACGACTATCATTGTCAGAATCAACAGTAATAGCAGAGTGACAAACAATTTCCCTAACCACTTCATAAATGCACCTCAGCATAGCTTCCTGATAGAAATCCTTTTATGCCGCAAAATGGCCAGGCTCTCAAGCCAAAAACATTATTTGGTGTATTTAGGCATGCGTTAATGCCGATATTGCGAATCACTCCGCACAGTGAATGCAAAAAATGTGTGCAAGAAAGGGCAAAAAAACTCCCGCTGCGATAGCGGGAGGGACACAAAAAGCATCCAAACCTATTGGCTATTTTTCTTGAGGGAAAATCAGGTTCAGTAAAATGGCAGTCAGGCCACCTGCGGCGATACCAGAGGAGAGCAGGTTCTTCACCCAATCAGGTGCAAACTGCAAAATCAGCGGCTGCTGGGAAACGCCTAAACCCACGGCCAGCGACAATGCGATAATCATAATCGCCCGGCGATTCAGCGGCTCACGGGAAACGATTCTGATGCCAGAAGCGGCGATAGTTCCAAACATAACAAGCGTTGCTCCTCCCAGAATCGGTTCAGGAATATGTTGCACAAAACCAGCCACCGCAGGGAACAATCCCAACAGAATCAACATGGAAGCAATCATGTAACCGACATGACGACTGGCAACACCAGTAAGTTGAATCACGCCATTATTCTGACCAAAGCAGGAGTTTGGAAACGTGTTGAATACCGCCGAAACCATCGAATTGAGGCCATTTGCCAGTACGCCTCCCTTGATGCGTTTCATATATAGCGGGCCACTGACCGGCTGCTCTGAGACATCTGAGGTTGCCGTGATGTCACCAATGGTTTCCAGAGACGTCACCATAAAAATCAGAATAAGCGGGATCAGCAAATTCCAGTCAAAAGAGAGGCCATAGTAGAGCGGTGAAGGAACGGTGATGATCGGTGTGTTTTCCTTGGGTATCGAAAGGGGCAGCATGTCCATGTACCAGGCCACCAAATAGCCCACAGCCATGGCAATCACCAGAGAGGCGACGCGCAGATAAGGGTTACTCTGGCGATTTAGCAATACAATAACAGCCAGCACAACCCCTGCCAGCAGCAGATTCTCGGACGCGCCAAATGTTCCATTCTGAATGGCAGCGTAACCCCCACCAATCGACGTCAATCCAACTTGGATCAGTGACAGGCCGATAATCATGACCACGATACCGGATACCAGAGGGGTAATGACCCGTCGCGCCAGATGCAGTATACGGGAGAGCAGTACCTCGGTCATTGCAGCCACCATCAACGTGCCGAACAGGGCAGCCATCATAGTCGGCACATCCGCTCCGCCATTCTTCAGCGCCATGCCACCCATAATAAGTGGGGCAACGAAATTAAAACTGGTTCCCTGAATGGAAAGCAAGCCAGAACCTATTGGTCCCCAGGAGCGAATTTGAATCAGTGATGCCAGACCTGAGGCGAACAGGGACATACTGATAATGCGCTGCGTATCTTGCTCAGGCAGTCCGAGTGCCTGACAAATCAACATCGCCGGGGTAATAACAGCAACAAACATGGCCAGCAAATGTTGACAAGCCGCAAATAAAGCATGTGGGAGAGGCGGTTTATCTTCGAGGCGATAGATCAGTTCATTGTCTGATTTGTCGGGAACTTCTGATGAATTGGATTCACGGGTTAAATTGACCATGTAGCGAAATTCCAGAGGGGAAAAAAACGCATTTTAATGATCTTTATCATTAAAGCAATCGTTTGCGTAAAGTTTTCATAAAGAAATGCAGCTTAATTTCGTCACATTTTTAAATATTTTAACTTGTGTTTATTAATAATTTTCTTTCTAATCCAATCCTTACCTGCTCTTGGCGTTTTTATAGGATGATTATAACGTCACATTAAGTTCACATAATTTTAACAATAGATGGGGTACATAAATGTATCATTTGGATATTTATGGCACGCTCGTTGCTGCCACACTTGTTTTGTTACTAGGAAGAAAACTTGTACAATCAGTCCCATTCCTTGGGAAATGTACGATCCCTGAACCCGTCGCAGGTGGGTTATTGGTCGCTTTAGTTCTACTGGTGGTAAAACAATTCTCAGGTTGGGAAGTCGGTTTTGATTTATCCCTCCAAGTTCCCCTTATGTTGACGTTTTTTGCCACCATCGGCTTGAACGCTAACCTTGCCAGCCTGAAAGCAGGCGGAAAATATCTGGTTATTTTTGTCTTCGTGGTGGTTGGCCTGTTATTGGTGCAAAACACTGTGGGCATCGCATTGGCGAAAATGCTTGGCCTTGACCCACTGATGGGGCTGCTGGCGGGTTCCATTACACTTTCTGGTGGGCACGGAACAGGTGCTGCATGGGGTAAAGTATTCACAGAGCGCTACGGCTTTGAAAATGCGACGGAAGTCGCCATGGCATGTGCGACATTCGGTCTGGTCTTGGGTGGGTTGATTGGTGGCCCGGTGGCGCGTTTTCTGGTCAAAAATACCAAAACACCCGGTTTGGGCGCGGATGATACTGAGATCCCGACTGCGTTTGAAAAACCCTATACGGGTCGCCTTATCACGCCATTAGTGATGGTGGAAACGATAGCCATGATTTCCATTTGCTTATTGGCCGGCAGTTTTATTGAGAAACAGTTGCAGGGCACAGCCTTTGAAATGCCGACGTTTGTGTGTGTCCTGTTTGTTGGGGTGATCCTCAGTAATGGCCTGTCATTACTGGGTTTTTATCGGGTATTTGACCGAGCGGTTTCTGTATTGGGTAACGTGAGTTTGTCACTGTTTTTGGCTATGGCGCTAATGAGCCTGAAACTGTGGCAGTTGGCTTCCCTTGCACTGCCGATGCTGATTATTCTTTCTGTTCAGGCGGTAGTTATGGCTTTGTACGCGGTTTTCGTCACTTATCGCGTGATGGGCAAGAATTATGACGCAGCAGTACTGGCCGCCGGCCACTGTGGTTTTGGCTTGGGGGCGACGCCAACGGCCATCGCAAATATGCAGGCGATTACTGACCGTTTCGGGCCATCTCACGTCGCATTCTTACTTGTGCCGATGGTGGGGGCATTCTTTATTGATATCGTTAACGCGGCGGTGATTAAAATGTATTTGTTGCTGCCCGTGTTTCCCTCTATCACCGGTTAATTTGATCCGTTGGTGATACGGCCGGATAGCTTGGCTAAAAATGCCGCTGAACATTTCAGCGGCATTTTTTTATTTTATTGGTTTTTCATTGGCACTCTTTCCACCGGCATTTAGGCATGGCTATATTGTGAGCGCTCTGGCAGCCAGCGCTCAATCAACGCCTTGGCATGTTCAGGATAGTGCTGGTGGAGATAGCGGGCAATGCGTTGCACTTCCGGCAACATATTTTGATCCCGCAATAAATCCGCGATCTTGAATTCTGCATTACCGGTTTGGCGTGTGCCCAATAATTCCCCCGGCCCGCGAATCTCCAGATCTTTCTGGGCAATCACAAAACCGTCGTTACTATCCCGTAAAACTTGCAGGCGTATTCTGGCTGTATGGGTCAGCGGGGTTTTATAGAGCAGGACACAGTGTGAAGCGATGGCACCACGCCCGACACGTCCACGAAGCTGATGCAATTGGGCCAAGCCCAAACGTTCGGGGTTATCGATGATCATCAGGCTGGCATTGGGGACATCGACGCCGACTTCAATGACTGTCGTGGCGACCAACAATTGTAATTCACCTTGCTTGAACGCCTCCATGATGCTTTGCTTTTCTGCCGGTTTCATTCGTCCATGCACTAAACCGATTTTCAGCTCCGGCAATGCCTGTGCCAGCTCTTCACTGGTTGCCTGCGCTGCCTGTGCTTCCAGCACCTCAGACTCTTCGATCAGAGTACACACCCAATAAGCCTGACGCCCTTCATCCAGACAGGCGCTTTTGATGCGTTGAATAATGTCGTTGCGGCGGGTATCCGGGATCGCTACCGTGGTGACTGGCGTGCGCCCCGGCGGGAGTTCATCAATGATGGAGGTATCCAGATCCGCATAAGCGGTCATGGCTAATGTGCGCGGAATAGGGGTCGCTGTCATGATCAATTGGTGAGGATGGAAGCCTTGCTCCCGGCCTTTCTCCCATAATGCGAGGCGTTGATGAACACCAAACCGGTGTTGTTCATCGATGATAACCAGTGCCAACCCTGCGAATTTAACCTGTTGCTGAAACATTGCATGAGTGCCGACAACCATGCTGACTTGACCACTCGCAATCGCCTCTTGTTGTGCCTGACGCGCCTTGCCTTTCTGCTTGCCCGCCAGCCAGCCGACCTGTATGCCGAGCGGCTCAAGCCATTGGCGGAAAGTATTGGCATGTTGCTCTGCCAACAGTTCAGTGGGCGCCATCAGCGCAACTTGCTTGCCGTGAACAATGGCACGAACGGCCGCCAAAGCGGCCACCAGCGTTTTACCCGACCCGACATCCCCTTGGATCAGGCGCATCATGGGAACGTTTTTTTCCAGATCATGTTCTATTTCTGCAACAACCCGGGCTTGCGCGCCTGTTGGAGAGAAGGGTAATTGGCTGAGAAGCCGTTGTTTCAGTGAATTATCCGCCGTGAGCGGTTGGGCGTGAAAGCGCTGGGTTCCTGCCCTGACCGCCAGCATACTTAAATGATGTGCCAGCAATTCTTCCAGAATTAACCTGCGTTGAGCCGGGTGCCGGCCATTTTCCAAATCGGTCAGAGAAATATCCGGTGGGGGACGATGCAACGTATGCAATGCATCAGGCAGGCTGATCATCTTCCGGCTGAATTCTTCCGGCAGCAATTCATTAATGGCACAGGCATTCAATAGCGCTAATGCCTGTTCGATCAACTTGCGCAGTGTTGTTTGGCGTACTCCCTCGGTGGTGGGATAGATGGGCGTTAACGTCTCTTGCAACTGAACACGCTCTGCGTGTTGCTGAACTTTATATTCAGGATGAATGATTTCTGGCCCTTGATTCCCGCGACGGATCTCACCATAGGCAACGACGTGTTTCCCTTCGGCCAGATTATTTTTCATGGCAGCCGTAAAATTGAAGAAACGTAAGGTCAATATGCCTGTTCCATCACTGATTTGGCAGGTCATGATACGCCGACGCCCGAAAGCGACATGCGTGCGCAATACCTCACCTGTCACCGTGGCATAAATGCCGGGCAGCAACTCATTGATGGTATACAGGCGGGTTTGATCCTCGTAACGCAGGGGCAGGTGCAGCAGCAAATCCTGTAGATTGACCAACCCTAATTTGGCGAGTTTAGTGACCTGACTGGCTCCAACACCACGCAGGGTGGTTAAGGGGATGGCATCAAGTAGTTGGCCTTTCATGCGATGTCTCCGTCGAACAGCATTCTTTGCTGTTCCTCTTCGGGCAATATGCTTTCTTTTCTCTGATACATGCCATCATCTGGCCAATGTGCACGTAACGTTTAGGATGCATAACCTTTAGTTTCGGTTACGGCTGACGCGCATCACGTCTGGCATGACTCGTATTTTACGCATGATATTCGCCAACTGAATGCGGTCTTTGGTCGTCAGCCTGATGAAAGCACAATAAACGCGGCCATCTTTTTCCTCCGTATTCATGCTTTGAATGTTGGAGTTCGCATCATTGATGGCGGCGGTCAGATTTGCCAGAGCGCCCTGATGGTTAAACATATCAACTTTAATTTCGGCAATAAAATCGCTATTGATATCTTTATCCCACTCCACATGCATGAATTTTTCCGGTTCTTTCTGATATCCACGGATATTGCGGCAGGATTCGTGATGGATAACTAAACCTTTTCCCGGACTGATGTGTGCAATAACCGGGTCACCGGGGATTGGGCGACAACATTTGGCAAAGGTAATCAGAATGCCATCAGCGCCCTTGATAGGTAATTTACGGGCGGTATTGTTGCTATTGTTTGGTTCTTTCTCCGAAGTGCCCAATAATAAATTACGGGCGACAACCACACTCATGGCATTGCCTAACCCGATCTCCGCCAGTAAATCATCCAAAGTAGTGAGCTTCATTCTTGCCAGCTCTTTGTTGATATTTTGCTGTGGGATATCGGTGATTTTCGTTCCATTCCCCAGTGCATGATTGAGCAGACGGCGCCCCAGCCCAATGGAATCATCCCGTTTCAGGTTTTTCAGTAGCTGGCGGATTTTGGCTCGTGCCTTGGAGCTGACTACAAAGTTCAGCCACGCAGCGTTAGGGCGTGCGCCCGGTGCTGTGATGATTTCGACGGTTTGCCCACTGCTGAGAGTCTGTGAAAGGGGATACGGCAGGCGATCAACTCGTGCACCGACGCAGGCATGGCCGATATCCGTATGGACGGCATAGGCAAAATCGACAGGAGTCGCGCTGGCAGGTAACTCGACAATGCGGCCTTCAGGGGTAAAAACGTAAATCTCATCAGGGAACAAATCAGATTTGACGCTTTCAATAAATTCAAAAGAGCTGCCGGCGCTTTGCTGAAGCTCTAACAGGCTTTGCATCCAGCGTTGAGCACGAACTTGCGCGGTCGTACCGGATTCTCCCTGCTCTTTATAAGCCCAGTGTGCGGCAACCCCCATCTCCGCCATTTGATCCATATCTTCAGTACGGATCTGAACTTCAACCGGTACCCCATGAGGGCCAATAAGCGAAGTATGCAGGGATTGGTAGCCGTTGGCCTTGGGTATCGCAATATAATCTTTGACCCTGCCGGGACGCGGTTTATATAAACTGTGCATTTGCCCCAGTACGCGGTAGCAGGTATCAAGATTATTGACGATGACACGAAAAGCGTAAATGTCCATGATGGAATGGAAACGCTGTTCTTTCAGGTGCATCTTGCGATAGATAGAGTAGAGATGTTTCTCGCGGCCACTGACAGTACATTCAATGCCAGCATCCGTGAGCCTTCCTTCGATTTCCGACAGGATTTTTTGGATCATCTCCTTGCGATTACCACGGGCGGCCTTAACAACCTCTTTAATCACGCGGTAACGGTTAGGATACAGGGCTTCAAACCCAAGCTCTTCCAGCTCTGTTTTCAGGTGATGAATACCCAGACGGTGAGCCAGCGGGCTATAAATTTCCAGCGTTTCCCTGGCAATGCGCCGCCGCTTATCGGGGCGCAGGGAGCCAAGGGTTCGCATATTGTGTGTACGGTCTGCCAGTTTGATCAAAATGACGCGGATATCCTGCACCATTGCCATGATCATTTTGCGGAAGTTTTCGGCCTGTGCTTCCTTTTTGTCACGAAAGTTCAGCTTATCCAGCTTGGATACGCCTTCCACCAATCCGGCGACCACCGTGCCAAATAACTGTTCTATATCCTGAAACGTCGCTGGAGTATCTTCAATGACATCATGCAGAAGTGCGGCCATGAGTGTTTCATGGTCAAGGCGCATTTCGGCCAGAATACAGGAAACGGCAACAGGATGAGTAATGTATGGCTCACCGCTGGAACGGGTCTGCCCTTCGTGGGCATCCCGTGCAACAACATAGGCCTGTTTTAGCAGATCGATTTGATCTTCAGGCAAATATTTCAGAACTAGCTGATTCAGGCTTTCAAACAGGTACAAGGCAGACCTACCGTAAAATTAACGACGACCTTCAGCGATGGCAGAAACAGCTTTGATTTCTGCGGCGTCTTGTTCTTGCTGTTCCTGACGTTCACGGACATCAAGGATCTTATTGTTGATGAGGCCTTGTTCGATTTCACGCAGAGCGATAACAGTCATCTTATCGTTTTCTTCTGGAACGAGAGGATCTTTGCCGCCTGATTGTAATTGGCGTGCTCGGCGAGCAGCGACCAACACCAGGTCAAAACGGTTACCAATTTTTTCTACTGCGTCTTGAACAGTTACGCGTGCCATATGTGTGCTACTCCACAGATAAATAAATGACTGGGCATAATACTGAAACTTGGTTCAGTCTGCCAATAATTTGCTGATTAAGGCATCATGCCGCTGCGCCTGACGATCTAATCGCAGGCGCTCAGAACGAATAATAGATTGTAAATCGGCTAATGCCGTATTGAAATCATCATTGATGATGACGTAATCATACTCGTTGTAATGTTCCATTTCCGCGACAGCTTGAGCCATGCGTTTGGCAATAACTTCTTCGCTGTCCTGACCCCGTCCCCGCAGGCGACGGAGCAACTCTTCCCTCGAAGGCGGAAGAATGAAAATGCTGCGGGCTGCCGGCATCTTCTGGCGGATTTGCTGTGCACCTTGCCAGTCAATATCAAGAAATACATCAACACCACTGGCGAGCGTATCTTCGATGACTTTCCGGGATGTGCCGTAATAGTTACCAAAAACACCGGCATATTCCAAAAATTCATCATTGGCGATCATATTCTGGAATTCATCTACGGTGACGAAAAAATAATGTTCACCATGATTTTCACCTGGACGGGCCTGGCGTGTCGTATGTGAAACAGAAACCTGAGTGTCATACAAAGGCTGAGTTTTTAATAAAGCCTGAATAAGGCTTGATTTGCCTGCTCCACTCGGCGCAGAAACAATATATAACGTTCCTTGGTTCATGATGAATTCTTGACTGATTGGATATAAATAAATGCAAGCGCAGGAATATAAAATCCCACATAGTATACACGGATACGTCAATCCATGCAGCGTTACAATACATGCCAACGGACATTTCAACAAAATTTTTTCTTAACAAACTGATGTTACTCGTTCATTTTGCGCAACAATTTCAGAAAAAATAAACGGTTGCAGAAATCAAGCATTTATTTTTCGAAACGCTTCGCAAACCTGTCTTTTCCATCTTGGCAAAAATCACCCTGTTTTTTATTCTCTTCCCCGTGTTTTGGGAACCGATGGAGCAAGGATGCTTAACTTTTTTATCCGCTTTTTCATTACAGTCTGGATACTGCTATTTGAAATACCTCTGGCATTTGCCAATCAGGCAGATTGTTTCACAGGGACAGGGGAAAAATGGGCAGGGAAAGAATGGACAGCAGGAAAATGGACACAGGAAAAACTTCAACATGAAATTGAACATCTGACCCGGCAGATAGCGAAATGGGATGATCTCTATCGTCAAAAGGGCATTAGTGAAATAGATGATGAAATCTATGATCAATTACTGGAAACCCTGACGTTTTGGCGGGATTGTTTAAATCAGGCACCGGACAGTGCTTTTAGCTCTGCCAGGGTTGCGGGGTCACAAGAGGAAAAACAGCCTCATCCTGTCCAGCATACGGGTTTAAGTAAGCTGAAAGAATTACGGAATATCCGCCAGTGGCTACAGGGGCGTTCGGGGGTTTGGCTACAACCTAAAATTGATGGTGTTGCGGTGACTTTGGTCTACGAGAAAGGCCACTTAGTGCGGTTAATTAGCCGTGGGGATAGTATAGAAGGCATAGACTGGATGGATAAAAGTCCCTTTATTCCCAATATTCCCAAACAGATAGAAAATGCACCGGAACATTTGGTATTGCAGGGTGAGCTTTTTTGGCAGCAGGAGCATCACCAGCAATCCATTGCGGGCAGTCAAGGTGCACGCAGCAAAGTTGCAGGGTTAATGATGCGCAAAACCTTTGCACCGGAGCTTAAGCAAATCGGTATTTTTATCTGGGGCTGGCCGGATGGGCCAAATGAAATGGCGGTCAAACTGGAACGATTGGCATCAATGGGATTTCCCATTGCGCAGCAATACAGTCACCCCATCGCTACCGCAGAAGAGGCCGAAAAGAGATGGAAAGATTATTTTGTTCAGCCTCTCCCTTTTGCTACCGATGGCGTTGTTTTGCGACAGGAGCTTGAACCGACAGGCCGACAATGGCGCGCAGGTTCAAATAGCTGGGCCATTGCATGGAAATACCCATTACGTCAGCAAATGACAACGGTGCGAGCTGTGCATTTCACGATAGGCCGGACAGGAAAAACCTCCGCTTTATTAGAACTGGAGACCGTCAAGTTAGATGATCGGCAGGTTAGTCGCGTCAATATCGGGTCTGTCAGGCGTTGGAAACAGTGGAATGTTTATCCGGGCGATAAAATCACGGTAGCGCTGGCCGGGCATGGTATCCCTAAACTCGATAAGGTGGTGTGGCGCATTGCAGAGCGTTCTGATATCCAACCGCCCAATGAGCAGGACTACCATTTTCTCAGTTGCCTTGCGTTAAATCAGGTTGATGATGTGAGTGATGCGAATGAGGTGAATCACAAGCATTGCCAACAACAGTTTATTGCCCGTCTGACATGGCTTGGGGGAAAACTGAAAATGAAAGGCATTGGGCCAGGAACGTGGTCTGTTTTGGTAAGAAATGGATTGGTAACGAACTTAGCGGATTGGCTGGTGTTGGAGAGAAGTCAACTTGAGGAAGTACCCAATATTGGAACCAAGCGCGCTGAATTGCTTTTTTCCCAATTCCAGCAGGCAAAGTTGCAGCCACTTTCCCTATGGCGTGAAGCCATCGGTCTGCCTTATGCCAATCGCTTTACGGACAGTATGGGATGGCAGTGGGAAGAAGTGCTGTTATCCCCCGCCAATGGGAAAATATCATTCACGCCAAAACAAAGAGAAAAGGTTGCGGCTTTTTTAACGCATCCAGAGATTAAAGCACTTATTCATGCGTTGGCTTTACAGGGGATTAAATAGGGGCAAGGGGCAGCCCCAAATATCTATGATAATGTTAATGGTCCGTGCCATCGTAATTGAAGATAGGTAAACCCAGACGATAACGGATAGCAATTAACCGGGCGGTCAGTCCGGCAATCAGCGTAATCAGGATCACGCCATTCGGATGCAGTGGAGTATGCAATAAACCGATATAAAGCCAGGCGGCAGCAAAGGAGACACCGGCATAAATCTCTTTTTGAAAGACTAACGGAATGGTATTGCAAAACATATCGCGCAGTACACCGCCAAAAACACCGGTAATGACAGCGGCAATGGCGGCGATGATTGGGCTGTAGTGCATCTCCAACGCGATTTGCGCACCAATGATGGAGAAGACGATTAAACCAATCGCATCGAGAATAAGAAATAAACGGCGCAGGTGTTTCATCATGGGAGCAACCCAGATAGTCACCACAGCAGCACAAGCAACGGTTACGATATATTCTGGATTTTTTACCCAGCCGAGGGGGTAATGACCCAGAATGATATCACGGACGGTACCACCACCAATGGCCGTCACGGAAGCAATAATAATAACGCCGAACACATCCATTTTTCGACGACCTGCGGCTAATGCGCCTGTCATGGCTTCAGCCGTAATACCAATGATATAAAGGACACTGAGTAGCATAAATTTAATCAAATGGAATAACGTAGAAGTAAAGAGTACTGTTGAAATAATAACGACTCGACTGAAATTTTTTACTCAACGGTGAATAAAATTAGTTTTTATTATCCGAAACCTCGCAAAATAAGGTAGGGAAATGGTCTTTAAGCAACGTCAAATTACATTCGACAGCCGTAGCCATCAGATAACTAATATAAATATCTGGACTCCTGACAGCCAGTGGCTGGTATACGATGTTCGTCCCGGTGGTGCCTCTTTTACAGGCTTAACGATAGAAAAAATTCATGTTGATCACGGACAAACTGAAATTATCTATCAGGCACAGGAGGGTGCCCATGTCGGTGTAGTGACGGTCAGTCCTCAGGAACCGACTCGTTATGCTTTCATTCATGGCCCGGAAAAACCGGATGCACAATGGCAGTATGACTTTCACCATCGCCGTGGCGTGATTGTCTCTGATACCTTGCCCAACGTGGCAGTTAACATTGATGCGCTGGACATTACCCCTCCTTATACTGCGGGTGCTTTGCGTGGTGGGACTCATGTTCACGTTTTCAGTCCTGACGGCAGTCGTTTAAGTTTCACTTATAACGATCATGTGATGAATGAGTTAGACCCTGCTCTTGATTTACGTAATGTTGCGGTGGCCGTTCCGTTAAGAGCCACTATGTCAGCGAAAAAACATCCGAGAGAATATGACGGCAACTATTTTTCCGTTGTTGTCAGCCAGACTACCGTGCATCCACGTCCCGGAAGTGATGATATCGACCGGGCTTATGAAGAGGGTTGGATTGGGCGGCAGGGGTATCTTAAAGATAATGGTCTGTATCAGCGCTGGGCACTGGCTTTTATTGGCGATACTCGTGCTGAGAATGGTGAAAAAATAGCGGAAATCTATCTTGTTGATTTACCTGAAAACGACGGTGATTACGCGATTGCGGGTAATCAACCTCTGGCGGGAACAGAAACAACATTGCCCGCACCACCTGCGGGAGTGAAGCAGCGGCGTTTGACCTTTACCCATGATAAACGCTGGCCGGGCGTAGTGAATATGCCCCGCCATTGGTTGAGGTCATCACCGGATGGCAGCAAAATCTGTTTTCTGATGAAAGATGAAACAGGAATTATCCAGCTCTGGCATATCTCACCCAATGGGGGGGAACCAAGGCAGATAACCCACAGCAATAGCAGCATACAATCTGCATTTAGCTGGGATAGCCGTGGCCGGTTTATTGCCTGTGTTTGTGACAATAGTGTCATGCTTTGCGATAGCCAGAATGGAGAAATGCAGCGTTTGACGGAACGTACCGATGACGCGCCTTGCGCAGATGCGATAGTGATATCACCGGATGATCGCCATATTGCTTTTATGCGTGATATCAATGGCTATCGGCAAATATTTGTGGTTGAAACTGGGATTAATAGAACCTAACCGTCAGTCGCTATTTCTCACAATTTTTGGTTCTGATTCTGGTTCTGATTCTGGTTCTGGCCGTGTGGAGGCAGGGCTTTGCTCCAGTTGTTCAATACGGTGCTTAGGCGATTGCTCCGCTTTATTTTGACCGGAACGGGCATAATCATAGGGAATTAGAAATGTATCCAGAAAAGCAGAAAATGGAAGATCAATGGCAAGCAGGGGTTTCATGAGCCATCCGGTTTCGTCATCCTTTAACATGTCAATATTGGCCTTTGCTCCAGAATAATAACCTTGGTTGGGGCCGCTATGTGTCATAATGCTTGAGCAGCCTGTGATAAGTAACAATCCCAAGGTAGTGCATAATAGTGGAAGCATCTTACGGTTTTTCATCGTTTCCATGATCTCAATGAGTTAATTTGCCAATGTTCAGATATTATTTGCTCTTTAACGCCACTCTTTCCAAAGCATGAAGATAAACCTTGAATACTGTTTACCTCCTAATACTATTTACTATAGTCAGGTAATATCCAGTTTGCTATAGCATTCATCGTTAAATTAAATAATAAAAAGAGCATTCAACCTAATGTTTATTAAATCGTGAAGTGTAAATTTTCCATTGGAAAATAAAAAATTGCCCTGAATAAAATGCGACCCATAAAAATGGGAAAAGCGCGCAATATGTGGTTTAAGACACATATCTTATTGCTAATTCATGCCAACATTTCATGGGGGATGTTGGTATTTATGAAGCATATAGGGGGAAAAAAGACAATCTCCCAACTTGTTAACTTTATTAAAGGAAGCGGGTCATGAGTGATATTGCACTGACAATGAGCTTGTTGGCACTGGCTGCCACATTGGGGTTGTGGATAGGTAACTGGCGAATATATGGTATTGGTCTTGGGATTGGGGGTGTTTTGTTTGGCGGCATTATTGTCGGCCATTTCGCCCAGACCTATTCGCTGTCTCTCAGTAATGACATGCTGCATTTTATTCAGGAATTTGGCTTAATTCTATTTGTTTATACTATTGGCATCCAAGTCGGGCCTGGGTTCTTTTCTTCCCTACGGGTTTCTGGCCTTAAATTAAATGGTTTTGCGGTACTGATTATCATTATTGGCGGCTTGGTCGCGGCGATTATTCATAAATTGTTTGATGTTCCCTTACCGATTATTTTGGGCATATTTTCCGGCGCAGTGACAAATACGCCATCGCTGGGCGCGGGTCAGCAAATTCTGATGGATCTGGGTTCGGAATCTGCACTTGTCAGTCAAATGGGCATGGGATACGCCATGGCTTACCCCATGGGGATTTGCGGTATTTTGTTGGTCATGTGGCTGGTGCGCCTTCTTTTCAGAGTGAGTGTTGAACGGGAAGCCAAGGCATTTGATAGCCAAAACCATCATCATCGGGAAATGCTCCAGACAATGAATATTGCGGTGCGTAATCCGAATTTGCATGGGTTAATGATGCAGGATATTCCCTTGCTAAACGGTGATGAAGTTGTGTGCTCCCGTTTGAAACGAGCTGAATTATTGATGGTGCCCCAGCCAACTACCGTGATCCAGAATGGAGATTTGCTTTATCTGGTGGGGCAACGGGAAGCATTGAACCAAGTCCGGTTGGTGATTGGGGAGGAAGTTGATGTCTCGTTGTCCACTTCAAACAGTATTCTTCAATCGGTCAGAGTGGTGGTGACCAATGATGAGGTACTGAGCCAGCGAATTGGGTCGCTCAACCTAAAACAGAAATACGATGTTGTCGTTACGCGGCTCAATCGTGCCGGAATTGAACTGGTTGCCAGTAATAATGCCGGCTTACAGTTTGGTGATATCCTGAATATTGTTGGGCGTCCTGAATCCGTAGAAGCTGTCACAAAGCTGTTGGGTAACTCACAGCAAAAACTCCAGCAAGTTCAGATGCTCCCCGTCTTTATTGGCATCGGGTTGGGGATTTTGCTGGGTTCCATTCCGCTGTTTATCCCTGGTTTTCCTGCGGCCTTACGCCTTGGGCTGGCGGGTGGCCCTTTGGTGATTGCGCTGATTTTGGGTCGCATTGGCACGATAGGTAAACTTTATTGGTTTATGCCACCCAGTGCGAATCTGGCACTGCGTGAATTGGGGATTGTCATGTTTCTTGCGGTTGTCGGGCTGAAATCGGGTGGCAATTTCATTAATACACTGGTGCATGGAGAAGGGTTGGCGTGGATAGGCTATGGCGCATTGATCACGATAGTTCCCCTGTTGATGGTGAGTTTGCTGGCTCGCTTTGTTGCCAAAATGAATTATCTTAGCCTGTGTGGGATGTTGGCGGGTGCGATGACGGATCCTCCGGCTCTGGCCTTTGCTAACGCCATTCATAGTACCAGCGGGGCAGCGGCACTGTCGTATGCGACGGTTTATCCACTGGCGATGTTTTTGAGGATTATGTCTCCCCAGATTTTGGCCGTTATTTTCTGGGCGCTATGATTCAGATCAATACCAACGGATTAAGTCGGCTTATTTAATTCATTAAATGTGCTTTAGATCACATAATATAGCCCAATCATCCAAATTTGACCTTAATTTGAGATAGTAGAGGCAAGTTAAAGTAAAAAATTCCTGCTTATTCAAGCTATTATATAAGTATTTTTCTGGTTAAATAGACTCAGTTAAGGGAAGGAGTATAAACAGGGATTGTTTTCCTTTCCTATCGTGTGTGTGAAGAATTCTTTTTGGATTCTAATAACTACTGTCCTGTTCGCAGGTAAAAGTCCTCGTTATCATCTTGCTCCCTCCCCCCTAAATGAGGGAGCTTTTTTTTATTGTGATGATGGCTGCTTGCCGCACCACTCAGCGCCCAGCTTCTCTATGTGCTATCTCAATCTCTTCGGACAGAATACGAATGCCTTCTTCGATCTTTTCAATGTCAGGGACATAGTTCATGCGCATACATTGATGGGCATGAGGCCAATGCTGTTCCAGCCCCGGAAAGAAGAAATGACCCGGCACCATCAGCACTTTCCGTTTTTTCAGCCGCTGATAAAGCACTTCCGTCGTAATTGGCAGGTTCTTGAACCAGAGCCAAAGGAATATTGCTCCTTCCGGTTTATGGATCAGGCAGCGATCTTCCGATATATGGCGACGAATGATCTTAATCACGTTGTCTACCCGTTGCTTATAAAACGGCTGAATAACATTTTGCGAGAGTCGGAACAGATCATTACGCCTAATCATTTCCAGTGCGATAGCCGGCCCGACACCTCCCGGAGCCAGACTGATGATGCCATTCATGTTGCTGATTGCACTTATTATTTTTTCATTGGCGATGATAATCCCGCAACGGGAACCCGGCAGGCCAAGTTTAGACAGGCTCATGCACAGAATGATATTCGGGTTCCACAGTGGGGTGGCTTCACTGAAAATAATGCCGGGGAATGGCACTCCGTAGGCATTGTCGATCAGCAAAGGGATCTGATGCTGTTGAGCCAGACCATCCAAACGCAGTAATTCTTCGTCGGTGATCACATTGCCTGTTGGGTTCGTCGGGCGGGAGACACAAATCAGGTTGATATCTTCAGAAATATTGAGGTGGTCAAAATCAACGTGATATTTGAATTGCCCATTGGGTAGCAATTCTATATTCGGTTTATTGGCGACAAATAACCCTTCATCCAAACCCGAATCAGAATAGCCGATATACTCTGGCGCAAGAGGAAACAAAACACGCTTCATTGAGCCGTCTTCAGAGCGACCAGCCAATAAGTTGAACAGATAGAAAAAGGCACTTTGGCTGCCGTTAGTCAGGGCAATATTTTGTGGATGGATCTCCCAGCCGAGCTTTTCCTGTAACTCCAGTGCCAGAGCGGTTATCAGGGTATTTTTCCCTTGTGGCCCGTCATAGTTGCATAGCGTCTCGCTCAATTGACCGCTTGACGCCATTTCAGTCAATATTTGTTGGAAATACTCATCCATTTCAGGAATATGGGCTGGATTACCCCCACCTAGCATAATCGCACCAGGTGTTCTCAGACCTTGGTTCAGATCATTCATCAGACGGGTAATTCCTGAATCTTGCGTAAATTTGTTTCCGAATTGCGAAAATTTCATAACGATGTTTGCGTCTGTTTTTGTATGAGAGGAATACACCATACCCCGCACCCCTACTGGGGCGCAATGGGAATAATGGGGATTCACTGAGTTGCAAAATAAAAACTGATTTCTGAGATAAAAACTTTATTTCCGGCACAGGCAACTGACAAGGTGATCGTTTACCAGACCTGCTGCCTGCATAAAAGCATAGCAGGTCGTGCTACCGATAAATTTAAATCCTCGTTTCTTCAGCGCTTTTGAAAGTGCATCAGACGTTGATGTTGTAACAGGAACTTCTGACGAGTCTTGCCAGTCATTAATCTGTGGAGAGTGATCCACGAAATGCCAGATAAAAGCGCTGAAATCTTCACCTTGTCCGGCCATTTGCAGATAAGCACGGGCATTATGGATAATCGCATTGATTTTGGCCCGATTGCGCACGATGGCCGGTTCTTTCATCAGCCGCTCAACATCGGTATCATCCATTTTGGCTATTTTAACCGGGTCAAACTGATGGAAATATTTTCTATAACCTTCCCGCTTTTTCAGGATAGTGAACCAAGATAAACCCGCCTGTTGTCCTTCCAGACAAATCAGTTCAAAAAGTTTTCGGCTATCTTTCAGTGGAGTGCCCCATTCATTGTCGTGATAAGCCAGATAATCAGGATCGGGGGTCACCCAACCACAGCGAGCCATTTCCTTGTTCATGAATCGAACTTCCCTCAGGTGGTGATTAATAATTACACCAATATTAGCTGTATAAACATACAAGTAAAGAGGCTTGAATAAGATTTTTTGATACTGCGGCAAAATTGAGAGGAGATCAGTGCTGTATATCTTACGGTCAAAGGGTATACTGCCCTCTTTCGTTTAAATTCACATCTATCGCGTGCGGATTCAACATGCAAAAGTTTGATACCAAAACCTTTCAGGGGATCATCCTGACACTACAGGATTATTGGGCGCGTCAAGGCTGCACCATTGTCCAACCACTGGATATGGAAGTCGGCGCAGGAACTTCTCATCCTATGACCTGTCTGCGTGCTTTGGGGCCAGAGCCTATTGCAGCAGCGTATGTGCAACCTTCCCGTCGTCCGACTGACGGCCGTTATGGCGAAAACCCTAACCGGCTCCAGCACTACTATCAATTTCAGGTCATCATTAAGCCATCTCCGGAAAATATACAGGAACTCTATCTGGGTTCTTTGAAAGAGTTGGGGCTTGATCCTACCGTTCACGATATCCGTTTTGTTGAGGATAACTGGGAAAACCCAACCTTGGGTGCCTGGGGTCTGGGCTGGGAAGTCTGGCTGAACGGCATGGAAGTGACACAGTTTACTTACTTCCAGCAGGTGGGGGGGCTTGAGTGTAAACCCGTGACGGGCGAGATTACTTACGGTCTGGAACGTCTGGCGATGTACATTCAGGGCGTAGACAGCGTTTACGATCTGGTATGGAGCGATGGCCCGCTGGGTAAAACCACTTATGGCGACATTTACCATCAAAACGAGGTTGAGCAGTCAACTTACAACTTCGAACACGCTGATGTCGATTTCCTGTTTACCTGCTTTGAACAATACGAAAAAGAAGCACAGGAATTACTGGCGCTGGAAACCCCGCTGCCACTGCCAGCGTATGAGCGCATTCTGAAAGCGGGTCATACCTTCAACTTGCTGGATGCCCGCAAAGCCATTTCCGTGACTGAACGTCAGCGCTATATCCTGCGTATCCGTACCCTGACCAAAGCAGTTGCTGAGGCTTATTATGCCTCCCGCGAGGCACTTGGCTTCCCTATGTGTAACAAGACTTGTAATAAGAACTGAGAGGCCGTCATGACTCAACAGACTTTCCTTGTGGAAATCGGCACAGAAGAGCTGCCACCAAAGGCGCTGCGTTCACTGGCTGAATCTTTTGCGGCCAATTTTGACACAGAACTGAAAAACGCCAATCTGGGTCATGGTGAAGTTAGCTGGTTTGCTGCTCCTCGTCGTTTGGCGTTGAAAGTGGAAAATCTCGCTGCGGCACAGGCTGATCGCGAAGTTGAAAAACGTGGCCCAGCCATTGCTCAGGCATTCGATGCACAAGGCAAACCCACCAAAGCGGCGGAAGGTTGGGCGCGTGGTTGTGGTATCACCGTTGATCAGGCTGAACGCATGGTCACGGACAAAGGGGAATGGCTGCTCTATCGTGCTCAGGTTAAAGGCCGTGAAGCAAAAGAATTGCTGGCGGAGATGGTGAGCGGTTCTCTGGGTAAACTGCCGATCCCTAAATTAATGCGTTGGGGTGATAAAGAAACCCAATTTGTGCGTCCGGTACATACGGTCACTCTACTGCTGGGCAGTGAAGTGATTGAAGGTGAAGTTCTGGGGATCAAATCGGATCGCATTATTCGTGGTCACCGTTTTATGGGTGAAGCGGAATTTACCATTGAGAATGCAGAACAGTATCCTGCCATTTTGCAGGAGCGGGGTCGTGTTATCGCAGATTACGCAACCCGTAAGGCGATGATCAAGCGTGATGCAGAACAGGCTGCAATGCAGCTTGGTGGTATAGCCGATCTGAGCGACAGTTTGCTGGAAGAAGTGACTTCTCTGGTGGAGTGGCCGGTGGTACTGACCGCGAAATTCGAAGAAAAATTCCTCGAAGTTCCCGCTGAGGCACTGGTTTACACCATGAAAGGCGACCAGAAATATTTCCCGGTTTACGACCAGGCTGGCAAATTGATGGCAAACTTTATTTTTGTCACCAATATTGAATCTTCTGATCCTCAGCAAATTATTTCAGGCAACGAAAAAGTGGTTCGCCCACGTCTGGCAGACGCGGAATTCTTCTTCAAGACTGACCGTAAACAACGTCTGGAAGATAACTTGCCTCGTTTGGAAACCGTCCTGTTCCAGAAACAACTGGGTACGCTGCGTGACAAAACGGATCGCATTCAGGCTCTGGCGGGTTGGATTGCAGAAAAAATCGGTGCCGATGTCAATCATGCGACTCGTGCGGGCTTATTGTCTAAATGTGACCTGATGACCAACATGGTGTTCGAATTCACCGATACGCAGGGCGTGATGGGAATGCACTATGCCCGCCATGATGGTGAAGCTGAAGATGTGGCACTGGCGCTGAACGAACAGTACCAGCCTCGTTTCTCTGGTGATGAATTGCCATCCAGCGGTGTTTCTTGTGCTGTCGCGATTGCCGATAAGATGGATACGTTGGCCGGGATTTTCGGCATTGGCCAGCATCCGAAAGGGGATAAAGACCCGTTTGCGCTGCGTCGTGCGGCACTGGGTGCTCTGCGCATTATCGTTGAGAAAAAACTGCCCCTTGACCTCCAGACTCTGGCAGAAGAAGCCGTCCGTCTGTACGGTGACAAGCTGACCAACGAAAAAGTTGTGGATGATGTGGTTGAGTTTATGCTCGGTCGTTTCCGCACTTGGTATCAAGAGCAGGGTTACAGCGTTGATACCATTCAGGCGGTACTGGCGCGTCGTCCGACCCAGCCGGCAGATTTTGACGCCCGCATGAAAGCCGTAACGCATTTCCGCACCTTGGATGAAGCGGTTTCCCTTGCGGCAGCCAACAAACGTGTTTCCAACATTCTGGCAAAATCAGAAGAGAAGCTGAATGACGCAGTTCTGGCTTCCGTATTGAAAGCGGCAGAAGAGATCCAACTGGCGACACATCTTGTGGTGTTGAAAGAAAAACTGGCTCCTTTGTTTGCCGAAGGCAACTATCAGGATGCGCTGGTGGAATTGGCTTCCCTGCGTGAAGTGGTGGATGCGTTCTTCGACAACGTAATGGTGATGGATGAAGACAGCCAGGTCAGAATCAATCGCCTGACGCTGTTAAGCGAACTGCGTGAACTATTCTTGCGCGTCGCGGATATCTCACTGCTGCAGTAATATTTAAATGAACTAAACCCAAAGCCTCGCTAACCCAAGCGGGGCTTTTTAATCTCTGCAATATGTGACAAAGAGGTAGCAATGCGCGTATTTTGGCTGAATTATCAGCAAATAACCACGTATTTTTAAAAAGGTATTGACGGTTTGCAGCGCTGGCAGTAAGATGCGCTTCGTTTTCGGCGAGTAGCGCAGCTTGGTAGCGCAACTGGTTTGGGACCAGTGGGTCGGAGGTTCGAATCCTCTCTCGCCGACCAGCATTCTGAAACCCCGTTCTTATGAACGGGGTTTTTTCTTTTGTTTAAAATAAATTTTTTCCATCTTTTCTGATTCACTCACTGTCGGGCATTAATGCATCGAATGCCCTGTTCCGAAAAGACACAGTCGGCGGAAGTCCGTATGAATTGCACTATAACGGATGGAAATCAGCGTCTTGAAGCCTCCACACGCAAACCTGCTGCCCGCCATCCTGAGAATCCATCCTCAAGGCGCTGGGCTTTGAATCCTTTGGATCGCAGTAATGAAACTGCCTGAATAGAAAGCACGCAATATCGCCCACCACAATAGGCTAGGATATCTTGATTGCGAGGCAGTTCCTTAAGGTAGTGCGCCTGCGGGTCAGGAAGACCTTGCGTCGACGTCGATCACGACCGTTCAGCTATATGCAACAGCTATTGGTTCCGCACTTGCTGGTATTGTGGCGAATCTTGCCGGATTCTCTGACTCAGGCGGTCTAGCGGGTGTCCAGAGTGCCGCTATGTGGCTGTTCTTAGTTTTTGCCATTGCTCCAGTGCTCGCCACGCTTGTTGTGCGTCGTGTCCGTATCACATGAGCACACCATTGTGAACTCGACACAAATCGTCGACATCACAGAAAGGTTCAACTAATTTTTTCAGGCCTGTTTCTTAGTTAGATCGATTTTTGGGGTCGAAAGATCATTATCTTGGAACAGGCCTTTAATTCAATTTTTTATCCAAAATTTAAGTTGATACAAATCTTTTCCGAAAGAAACAGGACATAAGTAATGATGATATTTCTCTATGTATGCTGAGTTAGTGAATCAAATTGTTAGTGAATCAAATTAATCGTAAAACCCCCAATTTAACAAATAACGTAATGAGTTTTACGTTAACTGAATGTATTTTGATCATTTCCCTTGAGTAGATTATCTTTGTATCTTATGTGTTCCCGCCTGACTCCAGCCTCTTGATTGCTCATTATTTAAGTAATTGGTCACAATTCCAAAATTATCATCACCAGAGATTAATTCTTTTCACCAACGGGATTTTTAGTCGATTTGTCTACTTCATGTGCACGATGTCATATTTTTTAACCATTTTTGTTAAAAAATCTCTTCTTTTATGTTCTTCTAATGTTTCTGGTGTTATGTGTGATGATGTTGACGTCAGGCATAACAATTGCTTAATTGATAAACGAAAAACAATAAAACAGGCTGGGACAGTGGCATTTAGGAAGAAAACTCTGGGCTGGCTAAGACATGATAAACATCACAAACGGAGTTCAAGTAATGACCATCTCCAAAAAAAAACCGTCCAGTTTATTAACGCTGGGAATTGGCCTTGTCGCGCTGGCTGTCTCCGCCAGTATTCAGGCAAAAACGCTGGTTTACTGTTCCGAAGGCTCCCCCGAAGGGTTTAACCCGCAGTTGTTCACATCAGGCACCACTTATGATGCCAGCTCAGTCCCCATTTATAACCGTTTAGTGGATTTCAAATTAGGCACGACCCAAATTATTCCAAGTTTGGCCGAAAGTTGGGATGTGAGTGAGGATGGCAAAACCTATACTTTCCATTTGCGTAAGGGTGTGAAGTGGCACAGTAATAAAGAGTTTAAACCAACCCGCGATTTCAACGCAGATGATGTGACGTTTACCTTCATGCGTCAGAAAGATAAAAACCATCCGTACCATAAAGTGTCAGGGGGCAGTTACGAATACTTTACTGGCATGGATCTGGGTAACATCATCAGTAAAGTAGAAAAAGTGGATGATCACACCGTTCGCTTTGTGTTATCCCGCCCTGAAGCGCCTTTCCTGGCTGATATCGGGATGGATTTTGCCTCGGTTCTGTCCAAAGAGTATGCCGATGTCATGATGAAAGCAGGGACACCGGAGAAAGTTGACCTTAATCCGATCGGTACAGGCCCCTTCCAACTCATGCAATACCAAAAAGATTCCCGCATTCTCTATCAGGCATTTAAAGATTATTGGGAAGGCCCGGCGAAAATTGACCGCTTAGTCTTTTCCATTACCCCTGATGCGTCTGTGCGTTATGCCAAATTGCAGAAAAATGAATGTCAGGTGATGCCCTATCCAAACCCCGCTGATATCGCCCGCATGAAACAGGATAAAAACATTGTCCTGAAAGAACAGGCAGGGCTGAATGTCGGCTATCTCTCTTTTAATGTCACCAAGCCTCCGCTGGATAACCTGAAAGTCCGTCAGGCGATGACAATGGCGGTCAATAAAGATGCCATCATTGACGCGGTTTATCAGGGCGCGGGGCAGAAAGCGAAAAACCTGATCCCGCCGACGATTTGGGGCTATAACGATGACATCAAGGATTATGCCTATGATCCTGCCAAGGCGAAGGCATTGCTGAAAGAAGCGGGTTTCGCGAACGGCTTTGAGACGGATTTATGGGCCATGCCGGTACAGCGTCCCTATAACCCGAATGCCCGTCGTATGGCGGAAATGATCCAGGCTGACTGGGCAAAAATTGGGATTAAAGCCAAGATTGTCAGTTATGAGTGGGGTGAATACCTGAAACGGGCCAAAGACGGTGAACACATGACGGTTCTCTTTGGATGGAGCGGTGATAATGGTGATCCGGATAACTTCTTCGGCACGTTGTTTAGCTGTGCAGCCAAAGAAAGGGGGTCCAACTATTCCAAGTGGTGTTACAAGCCCTTTGAGGATGTTATTCAACCCGCGCGTGAAACCGCTGATATCAATAAGCGCACCGAGCTTTACAAACAGGCACAGGTTGTCATGCATGAGCAGGTCCCTGCATTGATCATTGCCCACTCCACGGTGTACGAACCTATCCGTAAAGAAGTGAAGGGTTATGTGGTCGATCCTTTTAGTAAACACCATTTTTACAACGTTGATCTCGAATAATTCTTGCTGTTGAGCCGTTGTGATTAACCATCCCCGCAGATTTTTCTGCGGGGATGGTTTCGCTTCTCTGATGGGCAAGTCGTCCTTGCATGACACCAAACGGCCTCAAGAGCCGTAACTGGTATTTAAAAAGAGAACTCAGGATATGCTGCAATTTATCCTCCGACGTCTGGGATTGGTGATCCCGACGTTTATTGGTATTACGCTGCTGACTTTCGCTTTTGTACATATGATCCCCGGCGATCCGGTGCTGATTATGGCGGGAGAACGCGGTATTACTGCTGAGCGTCATGCCGAATTGATGGCAGCAATGGGGTTGGATAAGCCCCTGTGGGAGCAATATCTTCATTATATTAATGGCATATTGCATGGTGATCTGGGGATCTCGCTGAAAAGCCGCGTTCCGGTGTGGGACGAATTTGTGCCGCGCTTTAAGGCGACTTTTGAACTGGGATTCTGCGCCATGTTATTTGCCATATCCGTGGGGATTCCGGTTGGTGTACTGGCTGCGGTCAAACGCGGTTCCGTCTTTGACCACACCGCGATTGGCTTGTCATTGACCGGTTATTCCATGCCGATTTTCTGGTGGGGGATCATGCTGATCATGCTGGTTTCCGTCCAATGGAATCTCACCCCGGTTTCCGGCCGAATAAGTGATAGCGTGTTTCTTGATGACAGCTATCCCCTGACGGGATTGATGCTGGTTGATACGCTGATTTGGGGAGAACAAGGTGACTTTATTGATGCGGTGATGCACATGGTTTTGCCCGCCATTGTGCTGGGAACGATCCCGTTGGCGGTGATTGTGCGCATGACCCGTTCTTCCATGCTGGAAGTGTTGGGGGAAGATTATATCCGCACTGCCCGCGCCAAGGGGCTGAGTCGCATTCGTGTCATTATCGTCCATGCACTGCGTAACGCTTTGCTGCCTGTGGTTACGGTCATTGGTCTGCAAGTGGGCATCATGCTGGCAGGCGCCATTCTGACAGAAACGATTTTCTCGTGGCCCGGATTGGGGCGTTGGCTGATTGACGCCCTGCAACGTCGTGATTATCCGGTCGTGCAGGGTGGAGTATTGCTGGTGGCGACCATGATCATCCTGGTCAATCTGGTGGTTGATTTGCTGTACGGCATTGTCAATCCGCGTATTCGTCATAAGAAATAGGGAGCACATGATGACTCAAACAACTGAGCCAGCGGTATCGGGTGCGCCGAAATTGATGACGCCGATGCAGGAGTTCTGGCATTACTTTAAACGTAATAAAGGCGCAGTGGTCGGTTTTGTCTATATCGTCCTGATGCTGTTGATTGCGTTATTGGCGGGAATATTGGCACCACACGGCCCGGCAGAGCAGTTTCGTGAGGCTTTGCTGACCCCTCCGGTATGGCAGGAAGGGGGAAGCTGGCAATTTATCCTCGGTACTGATGATGTCGGGCGCGACATTCTCTCCCGCCTGATGTATGGCGCACGGCTCTCATTGCTGGTTGGCTGCCTGGTCGTGATGATGTCATTGCTGATGGGGATAACGCTGGGTGTGCTGGCGGGGTATTTCGGCGGTATGGTAGATACCATTATCATGCGTATCGTCGATATTATGCTGGCTTTGCCAAGCCTGTTGCTGGCATTGGTATTGGTCGCGATCTTTGGGCCATCCATTATCAATGCGTCACTGGCACTGACGTTCGTCGCCTTGCCTCACTATATCCGTCTGACGAGGGCGGCCGTGTTGGTTGAAGTTAACCGTGATTATGTCACGGCTTCCCAAGTGGCGGGGGCGGGGGCCATGCGTCAGATGTTCATCAATATCCTGCCAAACTGCCTTGCACCGTTGATTGTGCAGGCATCATTGGGGTTTTCGAACGCGATTCTCGATATGGCAGCCTTGGGGTTTCTGGGAATGGGGGCGCAACCGCCGACGCCAGAATGGGGAACCATGCTGGCAGATGTTTTGCAGTTTGCCCAGAGTGCGTGGTGGGTCGTGACCTTTCCGGGGCTGGCTATTCTGTTGACGGTATTGGCGTTTAACCTGATGGGCGATGGGTTGCGTGATGCTCTCGATCCTAAGCTCAAGCAGTAGGGGTATTGTGAAATGGCATTGTTGAATGTAGATCAATTATCGGTGCACTTCGGGGATGAAGAGGCACCATTCCGCGCCGTTGACCGTATCAGCTACCGGGTTGAGCAGGGAGAGGTCGTCGGCATTGTTGGGGAATCTGGATCAGGTAAGTCAGTCAGTTCACTGGCGATCATGGGGTTGATTGATTATCCGGGCAGGGTCATGGCTGAAAAGCTGGAATTCGCTGGCCGTGACCTGAACAAGATTTCAGAAAAAGAGCGCCGTCAGTTGGTGGGTGCGGAAGTGGCGATGATTTTCCAAGATCCCATGACCAGCCTTAATCCCTGTTACACCGTCGGTTATCAGATCATGGAAGCCCTGAAAGTTCATCAGGGCGGCAATCGAAAAACCCGGCACCAACGGGCAATCGACTTATTGACGCAAGTCGGTATCCCCGATCCGGCTTCTCGTCTGGATGTTTATCCGCACCAATTGTCAGGTGGAATGAGTCAGCGCGTGATGATTGCGATGGCTATCGCCTGTCGTCCGAAACTCCTGATTGCCGATGAACCGACAACCGCACTGGATGTCACGATTCAGGCGCAAATCATCGAATTGCTGTTGGAATTGCAGCAGCGGGAAAACATGGCATTACTCTTGATCACCCATGATTTGGCGCTGGTGGCAGAAGCCGCCCACCATATTATTGTGATGTATGCCGGGCAGGTAGTGGAGATTGGCAAAGCAACGGAAATTTTCCGTGCGCCGCGCCACCCTTATACACAAGCATTATTGCGGGCATTGCCAGAATTTGCGGCGGATAAATCCCGTCTGGCATCGTTGTCCGGCGTTGTACCTGGGAGGTATGACCGCCCAACGGGGTGTCTGCTCAATCCCCGTTGTCCTTATGCCAATGAGCATTGCCGTAAGGAGGAGCCTCGATTGAAATTAGTGGGAAGCCGTCAGGTTAAATGTCACATGCCGTTAGATGATGAGGGGAGGCCGACAATATGAGTGTCCAACAAAATCCCGTACAGGAAAACGTGACAATTCCTTTACTCAAAGCGACTGAATTGAAGAAATATTATCCGGTGAAGACGGGATTATTCTCGCCTGAGCGCACGGTTAAGGCATTGGATGGTGTTTCATTTGAGTTGGAAAAAGGTAAAACGCTGGCGGTGGTCGGGGAGTCAGGTTGTGGAAAATCTACGCTGGGTCGCCTGTTGACCATGATAGAAAAGCCGACTGAGGGAGAGCTTTATTATCTGGGACAGGATCTCTTGGTGCCCAATAAGGAAGCGGAGAAACTGCGTCGCCAAAAAATCCAAATCGTATTCCAAAACCCTTATGCCTCCTTGAATCCCCGTAAAAAAGTGGGGCAAATTCTGGAAGAACCGTTGTTGATTAACACTTCGCTTACGGCATCTGAGCGCAAGGAAAAAGTCTTGCAGATGATGGATAAAGTGGGATTGAAGCACGAACATTATTCACGTTATCCGCACATGTTTTCTGGCGGTCAGCGCCAACGTATTGCGATTGCCCGTGGATTGATGTTAAACCCTGATGTTGTGATTGCGGATGAACCGGTTTCTGCGCTGGATGTTTCGGTGCGGGCACAGGTTCTGAACCTGATGATGGACTTGCAGCAGGATTTGGGATTGTCTTACGTCTTTATATCCCACGATCTTTCCGTCGTTGAGCATATCGCTGATGAGGTGATGGTAATGTATTTGGGGCGCTGCGTTGAAAAAGGCCGTAAGGAGCTGATTTTCAATAATCCTCGCCATCCTTATACACAGGCATTGTTGTCTGCCACTCCCCGGCTGAACCCTGAATTGCGCCGTGAACGTATTAAGCTGACGGGGGAATTACCCAGCCCGATGAACCCGCCCCCGGGATGCGCTTTTGCCGCCCGTTGCCGTCGAGCATTGAGTTCATGCAGCCAGTTTCAACCTAAGTTAAAGCAATATGGTGAACAACTGATCGCGTGCTTCGCGGTCGAACAGGATGAAAATCCATCTCTTTAGCCCTTCTGATCGTGGTATAACGCATAAAAGTAGTCGTAAAAACGTTATGTAAGCACATTACCAAGTGCAACCGTTATATCGCGGTCATTTTTCCACTTTGAGTTCACCAAAATGAATTCACCAAAATAAGACGACCGCCAGTAAAATCAAGTATACTCAGTCGCATTGTTAAGGTGTATTAGCCAGTCTTTTCACAATTACCGGTTTGGATAAGATGAAGTTGCGTGTCAAACGTTCGTTAACGATTAAACAAATGGCCGCAGTGACAGGAGTCGCTTTGGTAGCTATTGCCATTTTTATCTTCATCCAGTTATCGCATCTATTGCAGCAACGGAAAGATGATTACATCAGCCAACTCAATAATGCCGCCGTACAGATCCAAACCCCGTTGGCGGAAGCGTTGCTGAGTTCAGATCTCAATAAAGCAAAAACACTGTTGATTGGGCTAAAGACCTCCGGCATTCTGGGGCGGGCGGATGTGATATTGCCTGATAACGTTCGGGTGATGAGTCTGGATTTTGCGACTCATCGTCCCATACCTGAGCTGGCAAAACAGGTTTTTGGCATTCCCGTTGAGGTCAATATTCCGCTCTACGTGTATGGTATTTCGCCAAAAACCGCAGAATCACAGGGTCACCTCATCTTGCAGGTTGATTCCAACCGAGTATACCGTTTTGCCCTGAATACACTTGCATTAATGTTGACAACTTACTTATTACTCGCACTTATTCTTACGGTGTCGATAAGCTGGTGCGTAAATCGCATTATCATCCATCCATTACGCGATATTGCGCGGAAACTGAATGAAGAACAGCCTCCGGAGTCTATATCTTGTCCTAAAAACCATCAGGATGATGAGTTGGGGTTACTGGTAAAAGGCTATAATCGTCAGGTTAATAAGCAGAAAACACCATCAAAATGAAACCTGACACACTGAATAAGGGTCTAATCCTTGATGATAATATTTAGATGTTTCTGATGGATAAAACTAAACAGGTAGGGGTAAATGATAATGCAGGGCAACAAAATCGGATATCTTATGGGTGGTGCGATTCTGGCAGCAACGTGCATGGCTCAGGCAGAAACCTTGCAGCCTGATCCGGCTTGGCAACAAGGCAAACTTGAAAATGGATTCAGTTGGCAAATCCTGCAAACACCGCAACGGCCCAATGACAGAATACAGTTGCGGTTATTGGTAAAAACAGGCTCCTTGGTCGAGAAAAACCATCAAAAGGGCTATACTTACCTGATCCCGAAGGTCGTTTTATCCAGCAGTAAAGATTTATCATCGCAAGACCTTGAAAACCTCTGGCATAACGCGATCGACACCCAAAACCCCTTTCCGCCCGCCATTGTTTCATACGATTTCACCCTTTATAGCCTGAGCCTACCGAACAACCGCCCGGATTTACTGCAAAATGCGTTGATATGGCTTTCTGATGTAGCCGGTGGTGCGGTATTTATACCAAAGACACTGGAACAAGCCATGAAAGAGGGGGGATCTCCCGTGACAACGTTTCCGGCGGATATCCAAGATCCGGTATGGCGTATGCGGCTGCAAGGCTCGACGCTTATCGATCACGATCCGGGAATGCCGGTATCCGAGCCTGTGGATGTCAAGAAAATCGAAAACTTCTATCATCAATGGTACACGCCGGATGCGATGACCCTGTACATTGCGGGCAATGTTGACAGGCGATCACTGTCAGAACGGATTAACCAGACATTTTCGTCATTGGAAGGAAAACGCCAGACACCGGTTCCTGTGCCGACATTACTGCCGCTGAAAGCCGCAACGATTGGGGTAGAGAGTGATAAAGTCAAACAAGACCGCCTGTCTTTAAGCTGGAACCTGAACTGGCTGCGGATTAACGATTCACAGACACTGGCTCAGTACTGGCTAAATGACATGGCGCGTGAAGCACTTTACCGTTATCTGCAATTGGGGCTGACAGAAAAGCAGGATGACATGAAGTTAGGTCTGGATTGTCGGGTGCTTTACCAACGTGCGAATTGCTCATTAAATCTGGATGCTGCTACCGACAAGCTGATGGGATCCACACTTTATCTGGCTTCCCAATTATCATCATTGCGGGAAAATGGTTTGCCACAGGCGCAATTTGATGAACTTTATGCTCAGAAAAAAGCTCAACTCCAGCAATTATTTGCCATGTATGCCCGTACAGATACCGATATCCTGATCAATCAACGTCTATTGTCACAACAAAATGAGGTGATAGATATCGCTCCTGAACAATTTCAGCGGTTGAGGCAGGCGTTTTTATCCTCCCTGACCCCCCAACTTTTGAATAAGAAACTGAAAGAGATGCTGTCTCAGGAAATCTCTTTGATTCTGGTGCAACCAAAAGGTGAAGCGACGGTGGATGTGAATCAAATCAAAAATAGCTTTAACCAGATAATGAGACCGGGCCCCTTGCCGGAGAAGCCTTAGGGGTTGCCAACGCCTTAAAGAAATCCGGGTTGTCCTGAATGGTAGCCAGAACCTTTGCTGCCAGTCCGGTCGGGTTCCTATGCTTCTGCTCCCAGCTCTTGATCGTGTCGAGACTCGTACCCAGCACAGTCGCCATTTCTGCCTGTGAAATGTTGAGTTGTGTACGAATAGCTTTCACGTCAGCAACTTCGTAGTGAGTAACATGCTCGGGTGATTTTGTACCATTTTTTATGTCTACAGCTTCTTCGAGAGAAGCGCTCAGTTCATCAAAAAAGCTCATGTTAAACCTCACCCTTCAGTATCTTGGTCAGTTTTTTCAGTTCTACTTTCTCAGCATTCGTTAAACTGTCTTTAGTGTTTTTCGGATAGGCCATAACCAAATATATAATCTCTTCGGTCGCGATCTGTTTTATCATTAGTTTAACGAACTTTCTTGTTTATTATTTAACCTTGTGGTTTTGAATTCATCTATATATAATGAATGCATTGAATTCAAGGTTGAGTATTGAAAGGAGTATTGAAAATGCCAATGATGACTGTCAGAAATATTCCAGATGAAGTGCACCGTGCCTTGCGAGTACGTGCGGCTTTACATGGACGCAGTACCGAAGCGGAGGTTCGGGCCATTCTTGCAGAATCGGTGAAGATGGATGGCCGGATCAAACTGGGTTCAATGCTGGCTGATATTGGCCGTCAGGCCCAGTTAACAGATGAAGATATTGCTATCATCGATCAAGTACGTGACAACACACCGGCTAATCCAGTGAGTTTTGAATGATTATACTGGATACTAATGTCATTTCAGAACCTATGCGTCAGGTTTCTGAGCCTCAAGTCATCAAATGGATAGATGCACAGTTGATTGAAACGCTGTATTTATCGGCAATAACGGTGGCGGAGTTGCGCTTTGGGATCTCTTCTCTCCCTGCCGGAAAGCGACGTGAAAAATTGCAGCAGAGTCTGGAAAAGCAAATTTTGCCTTTGTTCGCTGGGCGTATATTACCGTTTGATCTATTAGCATCACAATCTTATGGTGAGGTGATGGTTAAAGCCCGATCTACCGGTTTGGCAATTAATGTAGCGGATGGATATATCGCAGCAATCGCCATTGCAAATAACATGATGGTTGCTACGCGGGATGTTAGTCCATTTAAGGCTGCTGGCGTGAATGTAATAAATCCTTGGGAAGAGTAGATAAAAATAGAGCGTTATTCAATGCGGTCTTTGATGAATTTGTAGAAGAATTGGGCAAATGAAAAGAATACCGTTTTTTAGGCTATTGATACGATTCACAATGCATTTATTCCAAAGTTTGCTCATAACCCTTAGCGCTGGCTCATTGATAGTACTGGTTTATTTTGGCTTGCTAACCAATTTTGAAGATAAATATAGTTATCTGTTTTTCTCAATCGGCGGATTAGGTATTGCGGGCTTATTGTATTATCTGACTTCGTTGGGACAATTAAAAAATCAGCCAGTCAAATGACTCGCTGATTTTTGCACGGGCAACCTCTGCTTACTTCTTCGCTGCGGCTCTCAACTCAGTGACGTTCTTACCCCCAATTCCCCAGTTATCGGTTTCGACTTCATCAATGATGACAACCGTTGTTGCAGGGTTTTTCCCAAGGACATCCACCAGCAACTGAGTTGCACCTTCAATCAGTTGTTTTTTCTGTTCAGCAGTTGCGCCTTCACGGGTAATTTTGATGTTCACAAATGGCATAAAATGACTCCTTTTTGGGTTTGTTATAAGTAACAAGTAGGTACAGCAAAAAAACAGTCTGGCTTATTGGTATGTGGATGTCTACTGAGCTTTCTTCTCTTCCGCCGTGGCAATCCATGCGGCGCAAAACAACGTCAGTCGGGCAAAGAAATAGAAAAATGCCATTAAGCCAATCACGGAGCCAAAAGCGGCGCCGGAAGGTGAACTGGCAAGGCGTGGCAGCATCATGGTCATAATCGATTTGATGACTTCAAACCCCATCGCGGCCATTAAGGTGCCTTTGAACAGCGCGGTTCTTTCAGGGCGATGACGCGGCAAGATCCACAATATCCACAGGAATAACAAATAATTGGCAGAAATGGAAATCATCAAGCCAATGGATGTCCATGCGGGGCGGAGCCATTCTATGCCTTCCAATCCGAGGGCATGGACGATGGTGGCTTGGGCAGAACCGGCAATGGAGGTCAGCGAAAGGGTCATCACCAAGGCAAACAGGAGTCCGAAGAGGGAAAAAACATCACGGATATACTGAAAGTAGATTTTTTCCTTATCTTCATGATTGCGTTCCCAAACGTCACGGGATTGGGCGAGGATCGCTTCGCGTAAATTTCCCACCCAGTTCACGCCCGAATAGAGGGCGATGGCCAGACCGGTCAATCCGACGGTTGTTCTCTGGTTAACCGCAGTGTCTACGCTGTTTTTCAGTGTATTGGCAAGGGTGGGGTCACTGATGCTATTGGCGATGCCGCTGATCAAACGGGCCAGCAAGTCAGGATTGGAAGCCAGCACAAAACCCGCGATGGCAAAAGAGAGCATCAGGATTGGGATTAAGGATAGAAATGAAAAATAGGTGATCGCGGCACCAAACTGGCTGCCCATCCGATCGTTGAAGCGTTGTGCTGCCCGAATCAAATGGGCGATAAAAGGAATACGGCGGATGGCGTTGCCAATGCGGATCGTCAGGGAAAGCGCTTTTTTACTGCCATGAAGCCCTTTCTCCAGCGGTGTGCGGTGGTTTTCCGGATTGAATTGTTCCCTGTTTTTATGGTCACTTGGCATTGCATCCCCTTAAGTCTGGTCGTGCCTGATATTACTCGTTACCTATGGGAAAAAAGAGTAACAGGCAAAATGGAAAAGGCAACCTGTGAGAGAATTCGAAGAAATACGGTAGCCTGATATTGGCTACCGTACCGAAGATCAATTGTTGATTATGCTAATCAATCGAATTGACGACCTTTAACTTCACTGTGGACAGCGGAAAGCTCAGTATCGTGACCTTCATTTTTTACAAAAGGGACTTTACCGGAGAAAACATCTTTTTGTGCAGAGACGGCCAGACTGGCGATGGAATCGGGTAGGTTAACACCCAAGTTTTTGCTCTTGTCGTATCCCGCGACAGATTGTTGATGAATGTGCGAGGTATTCAGCGCGACAGAACCTTGTGCACTGTCAATCTTGCTGCCGACTAAATGCGTGGTTCCAGAGACATCCAGATTCACCCCTTGAGTTCCCGTCAGCGCGGTTTGTTGACCCACAGCTTCCCGATCGAGGGTATCGTAATGGCCGTTGAGTTTGCCATTGTAACCCTTGAAAGCGGCTGTCAGTTGATCTTTCAAACTGGGTGCCTTACCTTCGGGAGTCGTATTGGCGGCAGGAACAGTCGGTTTAGCAGGATTATCTCCTTTGACGGTTTTGCTATAACCCAAACCCGCATCCAGACCTACATTCAGGCTATGGGTGCTGTCTTTGAGGCTTTCGGCCTTGAAATTGCCACCGACTTTACCCGTGACCTGATCCGCAGTCACATTCGCGCCTTTGAGTGAAGTGTCTCCTGCACTGGTCAGCACGACATTGCCGCCAGAAACCTGAGCGTTATGGTGAGTGGTTTGAGCCAGATGGTTGACGCCGAATTTCACTTCACCCCCCATGTTATATTTTCTGTCGGTGATGTTGTTAGCGGAATCGTCCGTTGTGGCGTTCTCGCCTGCCGCGCCATGACCCCCTTCATTTTTGCGGACGGTGGAAGACATGCCACCTTTCGCTTTAGCGCCGAAGTTCCAGCCATTGGCGTTGGCTGTGTCTTGGGCCGAAGTCAGTTCGATTTTTCCACGCTGTGCCGTTAAATCTACCTGTTTGCCAGAAACGTTGGCACCTTGTAATGCCAGATTATTGCCCGCATTCAGATTGACACCTTGCCCGCCCGTGATATTGCTGGTCTGCGCAGTCGTGTCATTTTTATTGTCGGTGTGATAACCGCCACCGAGGCTGCCACTGAAATTTTTGCCATCAGGGTTGGTGCCTACGGTCAGGGAAATTTCACCATTGTAACCATGGCTTTGTTGCTTATTCCTATGGGTGGCTTGATTGAACTGAATATTGCCACCGGCATTAACGTTGGTGGAACCTTTGCCCGCATCCATTGATGTGCCTTGGTAGCGTGCATCGCGGGTCACCTGAACATGAATGCCGTTTTGGGCGTTGATGCTGCCGGTGACGGCGTGGGTATTGTTGTTGGATGTTTCCTGATGGCTGCCGCTGCCTTTGCCGTTGACGGAAATATCTGCCCCCGTGGTGGTGTAGACCCGCAAACTGGCATCGCCTTTGGTGTCAGAGGTATGCGTGTTTTGGCGGTTGAATGCCGCGTCACTGGTATGGCTACCGGCAGTCAGCGAGACACCGCCTTTATTGGCTTGATATTGTGTACCTTGATCATGGACGTCACCGTTGGTTGTGACTTTGATATCGTCGGCATTAATGCGAGTCACCACCGCTTTGGACTGATGGTTGTGGGTATCATGGCTGTTGCCATTCATCGCCAGTTCAAGACCGGCATTAGGCAGACCCGTTTTCGTGATAGCCGTATCCAGTTTTTTCTCTGCGGCGGCCTTGGCGGTTTTTTCCACCGGGCGGGTTGTTGCACTGTAATCGGCCGTTCCGCTGATCTCTCCACCGACGTCTAATTGATGGGTTGAGCTGGATTCTGTATTTTCCGTTGCAACATTCTTAATGCTGCCGGCGTTGGCCTGATAGGCGCCTTGTACTTGATGATCCGTCCCCTGCTGCTTCAACTCACCCATTGCATTAAGCTCAAGGTTGCCGGTGACCTGAGTTTTCGCCACTTCTGCCGTAGTCTGACCTTGGGATTTCCCGTTGCTGTTGTAGTTTCCTTCAACGCCGCTACCGAGTTTATCCATGCCGCCAGTGACAAACACACTGCTACGAAGTTTTTCTTGAGATGTTGCGGTTGATGTGCTGTTTTTTCCAGCCAGCAACGCAATGTTATCCCCGGTGATTTTCGCGCCGCCCTGTGTCGTGACCAGTTTGGAGCCCGTCATGGTGACATCTTTGCCAGCATTGATGGTGAGGTTACTCCCACTCAGTTCTGACGGGCGTTGTGTGATGATTTCATCTGTCTGTTTATCAATGATGTGTTCAAAACCCACGCCAGCACGATATTGTTTATCTTTCATATCCTTGGCGTAGTACTGCCAGTCAAGGTTAGTTTTTTCCTGTTGGGAGCGATTTTTCTCAGCATAATTCAGAACATTGATGTTGCCCGACGTGTTTAATTGCAGTTCGCCGGCACTTTTTGCCAGGCTGTCAATAATGTTGATATCTTTATTGCTGAGTAATTTCAGATCGGTATCAGAAATCAAATGACTGCCGGAAGATTTCTGCTGTGTGTTGTGCTCTTGATTTGTATTTTTAGTGATGTTAAAGAGGGTTCCCTTTCTCTCATCCACCTCTTTATACGTGTGGCTGACCGCGTTATCGATAGTTAATTGCCCGTCATTGGCCTCAACATAGGCGCCTTTTTGCGCTTTGACTTTACTGCCCGTAATGGTGACCCCATTTCTGCCCGTCAGCAGCAAATGTCCGCCCGCCGTCACGTCGGAAATATGATGAGTTTCTGCTTTGTCGCGATTATCTTTCTTGCTGCCACCCGCAATACCGCCCCAGTAAGTTTTATCCTTATCAAGAATTTGATCATCAACGAGGGATTGAACCGTAATATTGACCTGCTGACCGGCAGAAACAATCAGGTTTTTGCCTGAGTTAATGTGAGTTCCGGTAATGTCGGCATTGCCTTTCGCTTCGATGCCTAAATCCCCGCCAGAACTCAACGCATTGCCGGTACTTCTTTGCGTGGTATTGACCTTGTTCCAGTGACCCGTTTGCAATGAAGCCCGATGGTTCTTTTTATATCCCTTCTCTGAGGTCGTTTCTGTTTCCACCAGTCCTGCCAGTTTCACATCTTGCTGGGCAGAGATCGACAACTTATTACCCGCTTTGATCTTGCTGCCAAGGACTTCTGCATTGCCTTCACTGGCGGTCAGATGAACATTGTCACGCGCGTTGAGGGTATTGCCTTCGTACTGATATTTTTCATTCTTATGGGTGACATCGTACTGCCAGAACACTTCCCATTGATTGTTGGTGCTACGGTCAAGTTGATGAAGCCGTTGCCCATCCAGTTTCAGGTTGGCGCCGGTCAGTTTGATATTATCCCCGTCAATATCCGTTGCCATGACGTGATTGTTTTGTTTGGCAACCAGTGTGATGTTTTTGCCGACCAGTTGGGTACGGGCAACAGATTCACTGATTTGCTCTTTTTCGGTATAAACACCACTGAATCTGTTTTGCTTATCACTGCCTGTTTTTTCTGGTGAAGATGGGTGCAGGTCTCCTTGAGACAGCACATTCTTGCCTTTCAAGGTGATATCCCCGCCTTTTAGCGCCGCCGATTTCAACGCCACATCGCCGTAGGATTCAATATCAATGCCATCATCGGCGGTCATTTTGCCCTGTAAATTGACCCCGCTTCCTTCCGCTGTGTTCAGCAGACGAATGCGGCCGGCCTGCATACTGCCAAAATAATAGCTGTCGAGTGCGCCAGGAGCCGCTTGCTGAGAAGCCAAAATGCGGCCATCGGCGGCAATCTGATTATTACCCGTTGTGATATTGAGCGCTTTTGAGACAACGACTTCACCATGACTGTTAATTTTGGGCGCAATCAAATTCAGGACATCATGATGGGATAAGCCCTTGTTTCTGATCGCCAGCGCATTTTGATTGTCAAATGTGCTGAAGCCTTGCAGGCTGCCATTTTCTACCAGCGGATTACCGACCACCAAAGATGCCTGATTGGTATTGATAAAACCACAGCCGTTACAGGTGATGCCATTCGGGTTTGCCAGTACATAATCGGCGGCAATGCCAAACACTTCCTGTTCACCGAGCAAGAATGAAGGGTTACGGCTAATCACCTCATTTAAGATCACACTGGCCGCCTGCCCATTGAGGCTGCTGTTGGCAGATAATTCTCCTGCCAGTTGTGACACGCCATTCTCCAGCGAGTTATTGAACACCGCCCCCATTTGATTGACGTTGAAATCCTGATATTGGTTATGTGATAACCCTGAGTCGGAAGGGGCAACGATATTGATCACCGTTGCCCCGGTGTCAGCCTGGATCACTTCCGGGCTGTGTGCAGCATCGCCGCCGGGGGTAATCCCATCGGCAAAACTGACTGAACAGGTGACCAGGATAATGGCCATGGAAGCCGCGAGTTTTCCTGTGGGAGATAACTTAAATCTTTTACTTTTCATATTATTACCTTTATCTACTTTCTTTATTGCCATGTACAGTGTTCTAGGGATCATCCGCATCCCCACAATTCACTGCGGTTAAAAAACATCAAATGGTGCAAAAAACTAAAAAGTGTAAGAAAAGCGGGTTAACAGTTGCATAGGCTCATCCGTGTTCCTATTTTGGTGTGAAAGGAATTTACCTTGGCTCAGTTCAACATCCGCAAGCAGGCGCTGATAGCGCAGTGTCAGGCCGGCACTCAATCCGGCACTGCTTTTCCAGCCATCCTGACTGCGATAGCCTTTAATCTGCCCGATATCGACACCGGTACGCAGCGAAAGCGAGCCTTTAGAAATAGGGATTGAGTGGGAAATCGTATTCCTCAGATACCAGCCGTTATCAGCCGATGCCCCTTTTTTGCTGAATCCTCGCACGGCATTGCGATCGGTCATATTAATCCACTCAACACCCGGCAGCCCGTCTGGGCTGTATTGGGCATAAAATTGGCTGTTAAATTGGTAAGGCATATCAAAGAGCGTGAAACGCTGCTGTAAATTGGCGGAAAATTTCCCTTTGGTAAATTGTTTATTCAGATGAGCGGTTGCAGTCTGGGCACCAAACCACGGCATTCCCCGCTCAATGCCCATATTGAGGGAGATCAATCCTGACGGGATGAGTTGTAAATGGTTAATACTCAGTTCGAGAACACTCAATGTCTGGCTACTGACGCCGATTTTGCCGTCTTGGAAATAGTTATTGGCGTCCTTGTAAACCAGTTGGGTGTTTAATGTACTGATTTGCGACTGATTACGATGAAAAACCCAATCAGTACGAATGCCTGTTTGCTGCGAATTCCCGTGCAATTTGGCGGAATACATCCGTAAACGTGGATGGCTGGTGTATTGGGAATAGCTGTTGAATCCGCTGACAGTGACTGCCCCATAAGGGATCGAATAGAGCAGGGTATAGGCGCGATTGTATCGGGTATTGTCTCGGGTATTGGGTTTATCCATCGTACTGACCCCGCTGAGGCTCACAAAGTCAGATAATCCCAGTGGGCTATCCATGCTGGCATTGAGTCGCGCGATCCACTTACCGGTGCTTTTTTGTCCATAATTATCGGTTGTGGTGGTTATTCTCCATGGTGAAGAATGCCGATTGTGCAGCTTGACGATAGAACCACCATTGACGGTGCCGGGCAGAATATCGAGCGTCGTTTTGTTTGATTGCAGGCGATTTGCCTGATCCAGTCCTTGATCAAGCTGATTCAGGTTGAGTGGCTTATGGGTCAAATGCGGGAATAGTGTTTGGCGATTGACCCAGCGGCTACTGCCTTCTATCGCTTCGACAAAACCTTCAACAACATTGACGCCCAGTTCGCCATTCGCATTGGGGGGAATAAATTGCACCCGCGCCGTAATATAGCCTTTGGCGATATAAAGGTTAGTGATTTCCGCTGACAGCCGGTTGATGTCATTGCTGGTGATACAGCCATCGGGTAGGGCACTGAGGGTATTCAGCTCCTTTAGGGAGAGCAGGGTAATGCCCTGAAGATAAACCCCATTGATAGCCAGACAGGGTGGCGCTTCCACCAGCACAGGAGAGACCGTTTGTGGTGAAACGCTATCTGTGCGGTTAATTAACCCCTGATGGCGGCGCTCTTCAATTAATTGATCTATTTCCCTTGAACTGTCCTGTAAGGTTCTTCTTGCTTCATCTGCCGTAAACGTTTCATCGGTAGGGAAATTTATCGGGGAAATAGCATTGGGAACCTCAGGCGCTGCGTTTACCTGAAGAGTGGTTCCTAATAGAATGAAAACTGTCGTCCTTTTAATCATGGGAGTACCCAAATGACAATATACCCAAATGACAATATACCCAAACGACAATAGTTGATGGAAAAGGTATCGTGTTGGGTTTGTTTTAAACTTCCTGGTTTATTAATTCAGCATTAGAGCATAGAAAATATTTTATTTTGCTCTGATTAACGATTGATTTTTGTTCTGAACTATTATTTGCGGTTATAAATTTCTTTTAGTGATTTATAATACCACATATTGGTTATTACCAATATGACTGTTAAGGATATAAATCAAATTTAATTTCGCTTTAATGAATATCTTCATTTTGCTTTGTCTCTTTTATTGAAAAGTTTTACTTATGTCATATTGGTGGGGTCTTAAAAGACGGGAAGATAAAACACGAGATAAGGTCTATTTTTTGGCTAGATGATTTATTATCCATTAATCACGGGCGTAATTATGTATTCATCCCTCTTTATTCAGCATAAAAATAATGACGCTATAAAAATTTGACAGCGGGAAAAAAGCAGAAAAACAAATAGAGAAGAGAAAAAGGAGAATTAAATCAAATTGGCAGGAAATTTTAAGAAATATCTGATTGAATCAGCCAATGAATAATATTCATTGGCTGAGAAGTTATGACTTAATATTTAATGAGCAAGATATTAAGCAACAACAGGCGCACGCCAGTCGTCAGAACCAGAAGTCCCGGCGGTAGTGTGTTCCCATTCGATCTTACGGTAAGAAAGAGAAACACGAACCAACTGAGTGAATTCAGATTTTGCTGGATCTTGGCAGTGTGGCATTTTGCAGTCGATGTCAACGATAGTCGCATCTACCAGTTTAGTAGAGAAGAAATGCTCTTGTTTACCTTCGATGGAAGTACGGTACCATTTCAATTCTACAGTCGTCAGCATTTCGCCAGAAGCTAATGCGTTATAAAGCAGGGGAACGGCTTTATTTAATGCAACGGTAAAGCGGAATGGCTTATGCGCACGCTGACCAGAAGGTTGTCCGGACTGTGGATCAGTTGGAACAGTGACGATGTGGTCAAATTCTTGAACCAGCATTTCGTCTTCGTGGCCTTGAACAAAGATATTACCTACGGATTCAGCAGTGAATGCGCTAGCGGTAATGTTGCCCTGAGTTTTACCATTGATGGAAATATAACATGGAGTTGGCATATAAATATCCTATAAAATTTTACCAATATTAGTGTAAGTGTTCGTTCCTTGCGTGATTATCTCATTTTGAATCAAATAAAATTATCGCTTGCCAAACACTCGGAGCGAATAATAAGACTGAAATTGTTTAATGCAAAGTCATTTGAAAAATGCAATACGTACTCAAATTCAATGACAAATAAAAATTTTATAATCATTGCCGTTGTGAAATTTATGGCTGAGTTTTTATAAAAAATAAGCTGGTTAAACTGGTTTAAAATTGTACTGCAACTTTACTGCATTTTTAACTGATTGATATATTGGTGCTTTTTATTTTTTGCCGAAATGTTTTCTATGATCATGCAGAAAGTGTTAACTGGATCAAAAAAATGAAAATAATTCAAAATATAGCGATATATAATCAATCAATATGAAATAAAAAATGGTATTGACGGTAATTATAAAATACACCCCAGCGGTGGTATTTTATTCAGATGAAAATGAAAAATATTCCTTTTTATACAATTGACAGGTAATAGGTCTACATACTCTTACAGAGAGTAAAACCAAACTTTTCTCTATATTAGGAGAAAAAAATGTTTATAACTTGCTATGTGTTTATATAAATAGATTAATAGCTTGAATAGGGGGCTTTATCAATTTGTGTTTTGGCTTTACATCAAAAAAATAAAATGTCAAACTCGAACTTGACGGTTTTTCATATCGATGTTATTTCCACGACCGGATAGGATATATCTGATTATTTAACTCTATGTTTATATAGAACTTGTTGATATAGAACTATTCGTACTTACAAATATAGTCGTCTTCTTTACCTTATTTTTTCAGGGAGATCGTCTGTATTTGTTATATGGGTAAGCATTGGAATCATTCTCTCACCAATAATGGGTTGTTAGACAGTTCATGGTTGTATTAGCCAAAGGATTCAAATATGAGTAAGAATAGTCCAGGTAGCGTAGCTCCGAAAGAAAGAATCAATATTAAGTATGTTCCTAATACGGGTGACCAGACCGCAGAGGTTGAATTACCACTAAACCTTCTGGTTGTCGGGGATTTGAAAGGAAAGAGTGAAGATACGCCAATTGAAGAGCGGCAAACAGTTTCTATCAATAAGAACAACTTTAATGCCGTCATGAATGAAGCGAACATTAATCTGACTTTTAACGTTCCTAACCGTCTTGATGAAAAAAGCGAAGAAGACCTGCCCGTTAATTTGGAAATAAAATCTCTGAGCGATTTTTCACCAGATAATATCGCGAAGAAAGTACCTGAATTAAATAAACTTCTCGAACTTCGTGAAGCATTGGTTGCATTAAAAGGTCCATTGGGAAATATCCCAGCATTTCGTGCTCGCTTGCAGTCACTGTTGGATGATGAATCCGTTCGTGAGCAACTCCTGAAAGAACTTGAAATCGTCAATAAAAAATAACTGGTTAAAGGAATTTTTAAATGGCTCAGCACCAAGAAAACAGCACAGCTATTGCTTCTGGCGCAACGACCTCCTTGCTTGATGAGATTATGTCCCAAGCGAGAATGACACCGGAAAATGACGGCTACTACATCGCGAAGCAAGGTGTTGCCGCGTTTATCGGCAGCATTTTGGACACCGGCTCTAATGAAGAACCTATCAACAAACTGCTTGTTGATAAAATGATCGTTGAGTTGGATAAAAAACTGAGCGAGCAGATGGATGAAGTTCTGCACGCCAAGCCATTTCAGGAACTGGAATCTTCCTGGCGTTCACTGAAAATTCTCGTGGATCGCACGGATTTCCGCGAGAACATCAAAATCAACATCATTCATGCCACTAAAGATGAGTTGCTGGAAGATTTTGAATTCTCTCCTGAAATTATTCAGTCTGGTTTCTATAAGCACGTTTACTCCACAGGCTACGGTCAGTTCGGTGGTGAACCGATTGCCTCCGTCATCGGTAACTATGCGTTTGGCAACACGACGCCTGACATTAAACTGATGCAGTACGTCAGCGCCGTCGGTGCGATGGCTCATGCGCCATTCCTGTCTTCTGTTTCACCTGAATTCTTCGGTGTTAACAGCTTTACCGACCTGCCTGCCATCAAAGATCTGAAATCGGTGTTCGAAGGTCCTTCACATACTAAATGGCGTGCACTGCGTGAATCCGAAGATTCCCGTTACTTAGGCCTGACCGCACCGCGTTTCTTGCTGCGTCTGCCTTATTCCAATGTTGAAAATCCCATCAAGAACTTCAACTATCAGGAAAATGTCAGCCGTGACCATGAGCACTTCCTGTGGGGCAACACGGCGTACCTGCTGGCAAGTTGTCTGACCGACAGCTTCGCGAAATATCGCTGGTGCCCGAACATCATCGGTCCACAGAGCGGTGGTGCGGTGAGCGACCTGCCGGTTCACCTGTACGAAGCCATGGGTCAGGTTCAGGCGAAGATCCCGACTGAAGTTCTGATCACTGACCGTCGTGAATTTGAACTGGCTGAGGAAGGCTTTATCACCCTGACCATGCGCAAGGGCAGCGATAACGCGGCATTCTTCTCGGCAAACTCCGTTCAGAAGCCAAAAGTTTTCCCGAATACCCGTGAAGGGAAAATTGCGGAAACCAACTACAAGTTGGGTACACAGCTTCCGTACATGTTCATCATCAACCGTCTGGCTCACTACATCAAAGTGTTGCAACGTGAACAGATCGGCTCTTGGAAAGAGCGTCAGGATCTGGAGCGCGAACTGAACATGTGGCTGAAACAGTACATTGCTGATCAGGAAAACCCACCGACTGACGTTCGTAGCCGCCGTCCTCTGCGTGCAGCGGAAATCAAGGTACTGGATGTTGAAGGTGATCCAGGTTGGTATCAGGTTGCGATGCAGGTTCGTCCGCACTTCAAATACATGGGTGCCAGTTTCGAACTGTCGCTGGTTGGCCGTTTGGATAAGGAATAATTATGGCTGCGCTGTACAGTTGGAACAGAGGCAGCTCTGCCAGTCTGTTTGAGCGCATTCAAGGGAAGGGCTACGGCTCTTCCCGTCAATCAAGGATGCGTGCACTGCTTGACTCTATCAAGAAGCATTTGAATAAGGTTCTGAATTCCCGCCCCGGTGCGTGCCAAAGTGCCATTGAATTGGGTGTCATTGATCTCAATGACGCGACCGCAACGTCGGTGGATTTCAAACAAAGCATCGAAGAGGCGATTGAAGAGTGCATCAGAAATTATGAACCCAGAATAGCAGCGGTTTCTGTCAGTGCCATCCATGATGATTCAGATCCATTGCTGCTGAGTTTCCATATCAGCGCTGAAATTTCTCTGGATGATATCAACGATCTGGTGGAATTCAGCATCCAGTTGGATAACAACCGACGCTATTGCCTGGAGCGAACCCAATAAATGTCATTTGAAAAATATTTCAGAGATGAGTTGAATTATTTGCGACAACTGGGAAAAGAAGCCGCAGTTGAGCGTCCTCATCTTGCCTCATTTCTTTCAGAACAAGGTTCTGATCCCGACGTTGAGCGTTTGCTTGAAGGGTTTGCGTTCCTGACAGGCAACCTGCGGGCAAAGATTGATGATCAGTTCCCTGAATTGACCCATGGCCTGCTGAATATGCTGTGGCCGAACTATCTGCGCCCCACCCCCAGCATGACCATCATTGAGTATACCCCCGATGAGAGCGTGGTGACGAAAGCAACGCAGGTTAAGCGTGGCACACAGATTATGAGCCACTCGCTGTCAACTCAGGATGATATTTATTCGGACGAAAAATCGGGTGGCAAGAAAGACGATCATGGCCGATGCACCTTCACGCTTTGCCGCGATGTGTGGCTGTTTCCGTTTTCCATTCGTGACATCGCGGTCAATAACAGTAATGAGAATGGGATCATCAGCCTGAATTTTACGTCAAAAACGGATCTGAACCTGCATGAATTGGAACTGGGCAAACTGCGCTTTTATCTGAGTGGTGATGACTATACCACTTCCCAGCTCTATTTCTGGATCTGCTATTACTTCAAAAAAGCCGAACTGGTGGTGGGAGATACCGTGATCCGCCTGCCGAAGTTTGATTTTAGGCCGGTGGGATTTGAGCGGGAAGATGCGCTGTTGCCTTACCCGAAAAATGCTTATATGGGGTATCGCATTTTGCAGGAGTATTTCTGTTTTGCAGAAAGTTTCCTGTTCTTTGATGTGACCGGCTTCCCAACACTGCCTGAAGATCTCAAGACCAAAGATTTCAAACTGAATTTACATTTTTCTCAGGCCCTGCCACCGGAAGCCAAAATCCGTCAGGATACTTTCCGTCTGCACTGTACGCCGGCAATCAACCTGTTCCCGATGGACAGTGAAGCGATTGAACTTAATGGCAGCCAGACTGAATATCCCTTAAAGGCCAGCTACAGTTTCCCGGATAACTACGACATTTTCTCTGTTGACGGTGCGGAAAGCTGGCTGACCGGCGAAAAGGGTGAACGTAGCCGTGCCCGTCCTGGCTCGCGCGTCTATACCGCGTTTGAGAGCTTCAATCACCAGATTGATGATGAAGACGAACGCTCAATGCGTTATTACCGCCTTCGGGTGAAAGAATCGCCTTTCCGCAAGGGATTGGAACATTTCATCTCATTTGTGCGGGGAGATGAATCCGAGCTGCTCAGACTTGGGCTGGAAGAGAGCGTTTCTGTCAGCCTGACCTGTACCAACCGTGAAATGCCGCTGGAACTGCGTGTGGGCGACATTAATTATCCTTCAAACGGCAGCCCGACCTTTGCGACATTCCGCAATATCACCCGGCCGTCAGTGCCGCTCTATCCTCTGATGGATGGCGGTTTGCACTGGTCACTGCTGTCAAATATGTCGCTGAACTATATGTCACTGCTGGATAAGGATGCCCTGAAACAGGTGTTGCGTACTTACGATTTCCCCAGCATTCACAATCGACAGTCCAAACGTTCATCACAGAAACGGCTTGATGCCATTGAAAAGATTGAAACAGAGCCGACAGATCGTCTGTTCCGTGGTCAGCCGGTGCGTGGATTGCGCTCAACGCTGTATATCCGGCAACAGGCATTCAGCTCAGAAGGTGAGCTTTATCTGTTCTGTACGATCCTATCGCGGTTTTTCTCACTGTATGCCAGCGTCAATGCCTTTCATATGTTGAAGGTCATCAATTTAGATAATCAGGAGTGTTATGAATGGCCGGTACAGATAGGTCAACACTCGTTGATGTAATCACTGAGCAAGATCCTGCCACCCCGCTGGTATTGGATATCTCACGCTACAACTTTTACCAGTTGGTCGAGTTACTTAACCAATTGGCCGTCGCGTGGGAGAAAACCGGAGAAACAGATCGCGCCGATCGGGAGTCTGTCCGTTTCCGCTCCAGTGCCAGTCTGGCATTTCCGACGCGTGACGTCATCTCGCTCGCACAGTCCAAGAAGGGATACTTCGATCTGGAAGTCTCCTTTTTGGGATTGCACGGCAGCCAGTCCCCGATGCCAGGTTTTTATCTGGATTCACTGGCATGGGAAGATGCTCAGGGGGAAAACCGGCTGACGGATTTTCTCAACGTTTTCAACCATCGCTTAATTACGATCTTACATCAGGTCTGGCGGAAATATCGCTATTACATCTGCTTCAAAAAGGGCGGGGAAGATGGCTTTTCCCAACGCATGTTCTCTCTCGTGGGGTTGGGCAGTGATGTCAACCGCCGGATGCTGAACATCAATCACAGCAAAATGCTGGCGTATGCCGGCTTGCTGGCAAGCCCCGGACGCTCACCAGAAGTGATATGCAGCCTGGTTTCCCACTGTTTTGATTTGCAGGACGTCACGCTGGACGGTTGGCAATTCAGGCGAGTCACCATCTCGAAAGCACAGCAGAATCGTCTGGGGGGGATGACTACAGGTCAGGGCACCAGCGATAAAGAGCTGTCTGTCATGGGGGAAAACTTCACCATCGGTTCTTGGGTTGGGGATTACAGCGGTAAATTTCTGCTCAGTATCAACAACCTGCCACGTGAGCGGTTTCTCTCATTCCTGCCCGATGGCAAAAACTATTTCCCGTTGGTGATGTTCATTTCTTTTGTCATGCGCAGCCAGCTCGCCTGGGAATTGCGCCTGGGTCTGGCTGAAAACCAGGCCGGCGGCATGGTATTGGGGGCGAAGCAGAATAACCATCTGGGGTGGACCAGTTTTCTCGGCGAACCGGAACAGAAACCCTCTGTCACAATTTCAGTTATGGAATAACGACCATGGAAAAACATCAACCCATCCTTTCATTGCGGGTGCTTAACAGTGAACAGCTTGAAAGTGGTAAAGCCGCCAATTGCCAGTTCTCGACACAGGGCGGTACGGTCGGCAGCAGTGAAAGCCACCTTTGGTCTGTGCAGGATCAGCAGGGCAATATCCACCCATCACAATTCGCCATTAAGTGGCAGGATGGCGCATTTTGCCTGCAAGTGCTGGCTGAACCGGTGCAAATCAACAATGCCACTCTGACCTCTGAGTCGGGTTTGATCCTGTTACAACAAGGCGATCAAATCAAAGTGGGGCATTTGTCGATCAAGATCCACATCAGTTTGTCTGAAATCGATCGCATTGACCCTTCAACGGTATCCCCGGAATCACTGGTTTCCAGTTACAGCAATCCGCTGGATGCCATGATGGAAGGGACAACGGCACAGAAATCGGTGTTTGCCCACGATGAAAGCATTGCCCCGACAGTGATGCACCGTTTCAGTGATGATCCCCTCCGGGTACTTGATAGCGAGAGCCTGACCACATTGAAACCTCAGGTTGAGGCTGATGATACGGAACAACTTTTGCCGCCGGATCATTATCAATCACCCCCATTTGCTAACCCTATTTCTGATAACCGAGGCAGTGTTATGGATCAGGAGTTCCTTGATTTACCGGATATCGCTTCCGCTCGGCAATACGAAGATCGGGATGTTGATCATGTTGCCATTACCCCTCTCATGCGTGGGCTGGAAGCGCGCCTGCCTTTGCACGACAGCCAGCAGGCGAATGATTTTCTGCAAGAGATGGGCAAAACCATGAAAGCCGCCATTGAAGGGCTATTGGCGCTTCAGCGCGAACAACATGGGTTGCGTGATAAACAGCTTCGTCCTATCGAAGATAACCCGTTGCGCCTGAACATGGATTATGACACGACCATGCAGGTGATGTTCTCGGATCAGAAAAGCCCCGTTCACTTGTCCGCGCCGGCGGCGGTCGCAGAAAGCCTGCAAAACCTGCAACTGCACTATCAGGCCAACCGGACGGCCATTTCTGCCGCGCTGGACACCATGCTGGAAGCCTTTTCTCCCGACCAATTGCTCCGTCGTTTCTCACATTACCGTCGTAGCAACGAAGTCAGGGATAAAGACGCTTCCTGGGCATGGGAAATGTACACCAACTATTACCGGGAATTAGCGTCCAGCCGCCAGCAAGGGTTCGAAAAATTATTCCGCGAGGTGTATGAGCAGGCTTATGACCGCGCATTGCGTCAGGGCTTGGAGGAATCCGGCAATGATACATTCCGCTAGTCGCCGTCTATGGGCTGTAGGGATTTTATTGCTGTCAGTGATGTTGCTAAACGGCTGTAGCAGTGCATGGAACGCAACAAAGAAAGTCGGTCAGGTTATCTGGGACCCTTCCACACCGGTAGGTAAACCCGATGAGCAGGCTTCTGTTGCCAACATCATCTTGCTGGCCGAATCCGACATTAACCCCAATGAGAGTGGTGAAGCGGCACCGGTTGAGATGAATCTGGTTTACCTCAGTGAAGATTCCCGTTTTCTGGCGGCGGATTACGACCAGCTTGAAAGCGACAAACTCGAAAAGGCACTGGGGAAAAACTATATCGATCATCAGGATTACACCCTGCTGCCAGGGCAATACAAGCCTCTGGAAGCCATTACACTGGAAAAGAAAAACCGTTACATCGGTGTCATCGTTCACTATGCAGATGCAAACCAATCTGAATGGAAAAAGATCATCCGAGTAAAAGACATTGGCCGCCATTATCACATCTTGGTGCATGTCAGAAATAACGACGTCGAACTTAGAAAAGAGGAGGAGTAATCATGCCAGGTAAAAATCGGGTGATTTGGCACGAAGGGTTATTCATCAAGCCACAACATTTTCAACAACAACAAAAACACATTGATTATTTGGCCCATAGCCTGGTTTCAATATTGACACCTTATGCTCATGGTTTCAGCTCCCTGAGCATCAATGATGATCTGCTTAAACTGGGACGCATAGGGATTACCGAAGCCAGCGGCATCATGCCTGATGGCACCCTGTTTTCCGCGCCCAGCCAGGATTTGCTGCCAAAACCGCTGGATATCGAAAACTTCAATGACCTGAAAAGCAAAGATATCTATCTGGCGTTACCCATGACCAGCGATACCATCCGGGAAATTGCTGATCAGGATATCGACATCAAGAATGCAGAAGTGAAGAGTGCGGTGCGTTATCGGGAACTGCCGACGGATATCCGTGACCTGCATACCAAGGGCGGTGATGCCTCCGTGCTGACTCTGGCTCAATTGACGCCGGTCCTGATGCAAGGCTCCGAGGATATGAGTGCCTACACCGCGATCCCCGTGTGCCGCATCAAAGAAAAGCAAAAAAATGGCAATATCGTGCTGGATAACGACTATATCCCGACCTGTTTGTCGATTTTTGTCGCCGACAAACTTAAGCGTTTCATGGTGGAAATCGATGGCCTGTTGACCGAACGCTCAAGATCACTGGCCAAACGCATCGGCTCACCGGGTCAGCAAGGGGTTGCGGATGTGGCAGAGTTTATGATGCTGCAATTGCTGAACCGCGTTCAGCCGTTGTTCAACCATTATGCAAAACAGACCGTCCTGCACCCACTGCATTTATATACCGAGCTGCTCCAGACCTGTGGTGAACTGAGAACCTTCACGGATGCCAGCCGTTTGCCGGGAAATCTACTGGCCTATGATCACAACAACCTGACCGATACCTTTCAGGATGCGATGCACGCCATCCGTGATGCCTTGAACGTGGTTCTGACACCGCGCGCAACATCGATTGCACTGAAACAGAACGAAGGTGGCATTCGTGTGGCAACCCTCCACGACAACGATCTGTTGCGTAAAGCCGAATTTGTGCTGGCAATCAGCGCCAGCACGCCGCAGGAACAATTGCGTCGTCAATTCGTCCAGCAAACCAAAGTCACTTCGATGGAAAGAATTCGCGATCTGGTCAGCGTCCAGTTGCCGGGTGTGCCACTGATTGCCCTGTCCGCCGCGCCTCGCCAGTTGCCGTATCACTCCGGATATACCTACTTCCGTCTGGATCAGAAAAGTCCGGCATGGAAAGAGATCCAGCAGGGAAATTCCATCGCGTTCCACGTATCAGGGGATTTCCCGGACTTAGATATGCAGCTCTGGGCTATCAGGGGCGGTAAGGAATAATCATGAGTGATATCAATGTTGACAGTTTGTCGCTGGAAAAGCCTGAAACGCTGAAAACGTTTCAGCGCCAGTACCAGCTACCGTTGCGTGGTGAAAGCCTCAATCCCATGATCGATGCTGCCACCCCTTTGTTGGGAATGGTTCTGCGTTTGCAGGACATGAATGATCAGGCACTGCCGGACAAACTTTACCAACAGGTTGTGACTGACATTCGGGCTATTGAGCAGTTTCTGCAAACCAAGGGTTATGAACCCGGCGCGATTGTTTCATTCCGTTACGTACTGTGCACCTTCATTGATGAAACGGCGTTGGGGCACGGTTGGAACAGTCAGAATGGTTGGTTGAAGCAATCACTGCTGGTGCACTTCCACAATGAAACGTGGGGAGGTGAAAAAGTCTTCGTATTGCTTGAGCGCTTGATGGGAGAGGCCCAGCGCTACCAGCACCTGCTGGAGTTCATTTACCTCTGCCTGTGTCTGGGATATCGCGGCCGTTACAAAGTCAGCACCCAGAAAAGCGATGACTTTGAACGCCTGTTCCGCCGCTTGCAGCAACAGCTCCACTCACTGCGCGGAGAGGCTCCGCCCACCACGCTGTATGTCAATATCAACGAGAGTGATGCGCGTTATCGCCTGAGCAGACGGTGGACCATCAAGCACCTGTTTTTTATCAGCGCAGGTTTGCTGGTGGCCATTTACAGCTTCTATGCCATTCGCCTCGGTGATCAGACACAAGACATATTAAAGCAGCTAAGTAACTTATTGAGATAGGAAGTCGCCATGATTCAGATTGATCTGCCCACTCTTGTAAATCGTTTAAACCCGATGGTCCGCCATGCACTGGAAGCGGCGGCGGCCTCTTGCGTCAGCCAGCAGCAACCTGAAATCACGGTTGCCCAACTGCTGCTGCAAATGATTGATACCCCGCTCAGTGACGTGCGACTGATCCTAAATAAAGTCGATATTGATAAAGATCTGTTGAAAGAACAACTCGATCAAGTGATGACCCATCATCAGTCGATTGTGCAGTCTTACCCCAATTTTTCCCCGATGTTGGTGGAATGGTTGCAGGATAGTTGGTTACTGGCTTCCACCGAAATGCAGCACGCCGAACTGCGCAGTGGCGTTATGCTGATTGCGTTGCTGTTCAGCCCATTGCGTTATCTGGCGCCACAAACGGCGCGTTTGCTGGCCGGTATCAACCGCGAATTATTGCGCCAGGATTTTGCACAATGGACGAATGGCTCTGCCGAACAGCCTTTTGCTGCCAGCGATAACGAGGGGCAGGGCGTACATCCGGCAAACAACGACAGCTTGCTGGCCCGCTTTACCCAGAACATGACTGAGCAGGCGCGTCAGGGCAAACTGGACCCGGTTTTATGCCGTGATAATGAAATCGATCTGATGATCGACATTCTCTGCCGTCGTCGCAAAAACAACCCCATCGTCGTCGGTGAAGCCGGTGTGGGCAAGAGTGCCCTGATTGAAGGTCTGGCACTGCGCATCATGAATGATCGCGTCCCGGATAAACTGCGCAACAGCGAATTGATGACCCTGGATCTGGGAGCATTGCAGGCCGGTGCCGCCGTAAAAGGTGAATTTGAAAAACGTTTCAAAGGGATCATGGCGGAAATTAGCCAGTCGGCTAAACCCATCATCCTGTTTATCGATGAAGCCCACACGTTGATTGGTGCAGGCAACCAAGCGGGGGGACTGGATATTTCCAACCTGCTGAAACCTGCGCTGGCGCGCGGCGAGCTGAAAACCATCGCGGCGACGACCTGGAGCGAATACAAAAAGTATTTCGAAAAAGACGCCGCACTGTCCCGTCGTTTCCAACTGGTGAAAGTGGCTGAACCCACGGCGGAGGAAGCCACCATCATCATGCGCGGCCTGCGTGCCATTTATGAGCAGGCGCATGGCGTCCTGATCGATGATGAAGCGCTGAAAGCCTCTGCGGTATTGAGTGACCGTTATCTTTCTGGCCGCCAACTGCCGGACAAAGCGATTGACGTACTGGATACCGCCTGCGCCCGTGTTGCCATCAACCTGACTTCACCGCCGCGTCAGATCTCCTCGCTGACGACCGGACTGCACCAGATGCAAATGGAAATCGACGTGCTGGAAAGAGAGCAACGTATGGGGCTGAACCTCCACGTTGAACGGTTGGAAGAGCTGCAAAACCAGCAAAAAGAGATTCAGGAGCAACTCGTCGGGCTGGAAATGAGCTGGCAACAGCAGCAGGAATTGGTGAAACAGATCATCGAACTGCGTAGCCAATTGCTGGCTGATGATGCGGTTGAAGCAGAAAAGACGGAAGAAACCGCCGACGAGCCATCCCTGATCGAAAGACTGGCGGGGCTGAATGCCCAACTGGCCGGGTTACAGCAGAAACAAACGCTGGTGTCTCCCCATGTGGACAAAACCCAGATCGCGGCGGTGATCGCAGAGTGGACGGGGGTGCCATTGAACCGCCTGTCACAGAGCGAGCTGTCCATCGTCACCGAACTGCCTGTTCATTTGGGACAAAGCATCAAAGGGCAGGAAACGGCCATCCAATGCCTGCATAAACACTTGCTGACGGCCCGCGCAGACCTGCGCCGTCCCGGTCGTCCTCTGGGCGCATTCCTGCTGGTGGGATCCAGTGGTGTCGGTAAAACCGAAACCGTCCTGCAAATTGCGGAGCTGATGTTTGGGGGTCGCCAATACCTCACCACCATCAACATGTCTGAGTTTCAGGAAAAACACACGGTTTCCCGCCTGATTGGTTCCCCGCCGGGCTACGTCGGTTACGGGGAAGGCGGTGTGCTGACCGAAGCCATCCGTCAAAAACCGTACTCGGTTGTCTTGCTGGATGAAGTGGAAAAAGCGCATCCGGATGTCCTGAACCTGTTCTATCAGGCGTTTGACAAAGGTGAGCTGGCCGATGGGGAAGGGCGCATCATCGACTGTAAAAACGTGGTGTTCTTCCTGACCTCTAACCTGGGTTATCAAACCATCGTAGACAACGCCGAACAGCCTGATCAGATCAACGACCTGCTGTACCCGGAACTGGCGGCCTTCTTCAAACCGGCCCTGTTGGCGCGGATGGAAGTGATCCCTTATCTGCCGCTGGGTTATGACACCCTGAAAACCATTATTCAGGGCAAGCTGGCCCGACTGGATACACTGTTGACTCAACGTTTCAACGCCGAAGTCTCCATCAGTGAGGCGGTATCCGACGAGATCTTACAGCGAGCCACCCGGGCGGAAAATGGCGCCCGTATGCTGGAGTCCATCATTGATGGCGCCCTGTTACCCCCCGTTTCATTACTGTTGTTGCAGAAAATGGCGGCGGGTAAGCCGATTAGCGCGATCCGTTTAACCGTCGCAGAACATGCGTTTCAGGCAGAGGTTGAGGAGGCAGAATAATGAAACAGCGGCTGAAAAGCGCGTTAGCGTTATTGGACGATGACACGATAGAACAACTGGTTGACCATTTTTTGCAGGTCAGCCAGAGCGCGCGTTTTGATGCCCTGTTGGTTTTCCTGCTCAACATCACGGAGAACCGGCTGGAAAGCTACAACCTGCCGGCACCTCAGCAAACCAATACACGTCGGTTGCATGTGGACATCGGTGACGTCAATAACCCCTTGATACAGGTCTTGCGCAAGGGAACCCCGATCGTCTGGGATTCCCTCAATCACGGGGCGCGCATTGATGATCCCTACTTCCGCACGTTTATTGCCGAGCTGCCGCATAACTGCGGGTTGTACGGCATTCCCCTGTTTGACTGCAACGGGCAGGCGTGCGGCGTGATCGCTGTCTTTGCCGACCAAGTCACCCCGTTTACCCACAGTGACAACATGTTCGGCATCTATTGCCATGTCATGCAGCACCGCCTGAAAAAATTGCAGGAACTTGATCAACTGCGCGGACAGTTACGGCAAATCCGTCAGTTATTTCAGGTGCAACGCCAGAAAGAAAAACAACTGGATGAGTTGCTGGCTACCCTGAGTGAAGCGAAAAACCCGGCGGCCGTCAGCAGTATCTCCGTGGATTACAGTCACATCGATAATCTGCCAAAGGCCATAGAAGAATTTGAAAGCGCCGTGTTGGTGCAACGTCAGCGTCAGTTGGGAAACGACACCCGATTGATTGCCCAAAGCCTGGGGATCCCCCAGCGGACGTTGGTTTACAAACTGGCTAAATACGGGTGTAGATTATGAATATTGTTTTAATTATCAGTTCATTGCTCGCGTCATTGGCCGGAGACCCCCGACTTGCGGAGAGGATGGAACCCCGGGAAGCTGTCGCGGAGGTCAAGGAAGCGCAAAATTTAGATGAACTGCACGCCTGCCGCTTTGAGCCGTCTCCGTTGATCCGGCTGGCGTGCTATGACCGCGCATTGAATCACCTCCGGTTCAAAAACGTCCACATCCCGATCGAGAACATGGGGCCGTTATGGCGGCAGGCGATGGAGCAGGAGATGAAACGCACTGATTACTCGACCGGCTTCATGGTGACGCAGGGCGAGAAAGGCGCCGGCCCGGTTATCCTGACCACCCCGGCGGTTGGGGTGCCGCCCCCCCGTCCGGTCCTGATGCTGAGTTGCATTGACAGCATCACCCGTTTGCAGGTGGCCTTGCCCAAGGCGGTGGACTCAGGCGCCGTCACGGTGTCCACCGACCGGACCCAATACCGCACCGAATGGTTTGTTCGGGAACAAGGGTACTTATGGGAATCCAGCCGGGGCTTACCGGGCATTGAGGAAATCAAGCGCCTGATGGACAGCGAGCGGGTGACCATTACCGGCAGCCATGGCCGCCCGGTCACCTTTAACATTTCTCAGTTGGAGCAGGCCGCGAAGCCGTTGCGCGCGGCCTGCCGTTGGTAATCGACATGGACATCAGAACACAATTTGACTGGTTCGGCGCCTTGCTGGCCCCCCTGTCCGACGAACAGATTGGCCGGGCGCTGGGCGACGGTGAACCCGAATGGGACTATATCGACGGCGAGATGATCAAATTCGGCTCGCTGTCACATGGCGCGCTGGACGTTGAAGAGATCCAGCGTCAAGCCTTGCGGCTGCTGGGCGAAAAGAGCAAAGATTTCCGGTTGATGGGGCACCTGTTGCGCACGTTGCAACATGCCGGCAACGCGGCTGAATTGATCCTCGCCATGGAACTGCTGGCCGAGTATGTCAAACATTACTGGGAAAAAGCCTGGCCGACCAAGCCTCTGGTAAAACGCCGGCTGGCCCAGCAGGTGCTTAAGCGTTTTGATGCCGCGCAGGGCAGTTTCACGGAAAAGGCGAGTCAGGGCGAACGGGATGAGGCACAAGGCGCGTTGGCCCACCTTGCCCAGTGCTGGCATGCCAGTGAACCGGATCTTGCTAAAGACGTTGATCAACTGCGTGTGCGTTACAACCGTCAGCCCGAGGTTCCGGCGGCACCCACCCCGGCACCTGTCGCGCCGGCGGGATCGCCGGAGGCCCTGTCCCGATCCGTTGAAGCGGCACCGATGCCCGACGTGGAAGTCAACAGTTCCAGCGACAAAGCGTGGAAGCAGACCCTGATGACCGTCGCCGACCTGCTGTGTGAACGGCATCCGGGATCGCCGATTGGCTATGCCCTGCGCCGTCACGCGGTCTGGTACACCCTCACCACCGCCCCGATGGCGAATGCCGACGGCAAAACCCCGCTGGCTCCGGCTTCCGCCGATCGCACCGCCGATTATCTGGCGCGCTTGCCGATGGCGGATCATCAACTGCTGCAACAAATTGAACAGAGCCTGACCCTGGCCCCTTACTGGCTGGACGGGCATGTCATTGCGGCGCAGGCCGCCGTACAACTGGGCTATGCGGACGTGGCAGCCGCCATCCGTGACGCACTGAATGCGTTTCTGGCGCGGTTACCGGCGCTGAAAACCTTAAGTTTTGCCGACATGAGCCCGTTTATCTCGCCCGACAGCCTCGATTGGCTGGCTCCGGCACCGGCGGCCACAGGGCACGGGACCGTTTCCGCCGATCAGGACGCCATCTGGCAGTGTTTCCAGCAACAGGGACTGGAAGCGGCCCTGAACATGCTGGAAATCCACCAGCAAGCGCTGACCGAGCCACGGGATCAATTCTACGGCCAATGGCTCAATGCCCAATTGCTGGACGCCGCCGGCATGACCGCGCTGGCCCAGCAGCACTACCGGAACTTGTTACACACGGGACAACATATGCAACTGACTCAATGGGAACCCAGCCTGCTGGCTTTACTGGCCGAAAAAGTGGCTGAAAAACTGCCGGCTCCTCTCAAGGAAACGGCTTCAAACAGGAGCGTTAACCCATGAAATGGCCCTCTTTGTCCGCGCTGGCACCCCTGAAATCGGCCTTGCCGGCACTGGGGAAGGTGAAATCCCTGCCCCGTCTTAAGGCCGCGATGGCCCTGATGCTGGCCCTGATCCCCTGCCTGCTGCTGATCGCGGTCTGGTGGTGGGGGCCGGAATGGAAAATCCGCAACGACTATCCGCTGGACAGTCTGGCGGCCCGCTGGCTGGCTACCGCCCTCATCATCATGCTGGTGCTGTGCTGGATCGGCATGAAAGCGTGGCGCCGCCTGCGGACGCTGGAAAAACTGAATCTGGACGTGGAACTGAAAGGGGTGGATCCGGTGCGGGAGGATATCGAACATCAGGATCGCTACCTCGACCACTGGAAATCCCAGTTGCAACGCCATCTGGATTCGCACAATTACCTGTACGAACGGCCGTGGTACATGGTGATGGGTAGCCAGAAGAGCGGTAAAACCGCCCTGATTAAGGAGGGCTATAAGCTGTCCGAAATCGCGGCCCCGGAATATCTGCGGCAGGATGGCGACGTGCCCCTGCTGCTGCGCTGCTGGCTGGGGGAAAAAGCGGTCATCCTTGATCCGAAGGGACAGTTGATTGACCAGCCCGTCCCGCTCAACAGCGACAAGCCGCAAATCCACCCGCGCCTGTGGGAAGCGCTGCTGAACTGGCTGACTGAAAACCGCCAGCGCCAGCCGCTGAACGGGATTATCCTGACCGTGGATACCCTGCGCCTGATGACCGACAGCCGCGAACAGCGCGAACGCTATGTGCGGGAAATTCACCAGCGTTTGCAGGACATCCGCCTGACCTTCCACAGCCAGTTGCCGCTCTATCTGGTGATGACCAAAATCGACCTGCTGCACGGCTTTGAGGCGATGTACCAGTCGCTGGATCGCCAACTGCGCGACCAAATCCTCGGGGTGACGTTCAGCCTCAACAACCGCGATGAAAAGGCGTGGCGCAGTGAGCTGGAACAGTTCTGGCAGCAGTGGATGGCCAACCTGAACGGGGCGATGCCGGACATGATGCTGAACAATGTGGACGCCAACCAACGCAGCGCCCTGTTCAGTTTCACCCGCCAGATCCAGGGCCTGTACAGCTACATCGTCCAGATGCTGGAGGATATCCTGTATAACGACGAGCACCACCGCCCGACCCTGCGCGGGGTGTACCTGACATCGGCGCATCAGGTGGGGCAGATGGACGACCTGTTCACCCAGTCGGCCTCGGCCCAGTACCATCTGGGTACCCAGGCGTTCCCCACCTGGCCGGCGGGCGACACGCTGCCGTACTTTACCCATTCACTGTTTGAATCGGTCCTGCTGGCCGAGCCGAACCTGGCGGCGGAAAACCGCATCTGGCTGAGCCGCAACCGCCGCCAGCTCTACACCTTCTCCACGGTCAGTGCGCTGGCGATTGCCGCGCTGTGGGGCGGCTGGCATTACTTCTACCAGAAAAACTACCGGGCCGGGGAAGAGGTGCTGGCGCAGGCGAAAAACTTCCTGTCCGTGCCGCCGCCGAAAGGGGAGGACCACGACGGCCATCTCCAGCTGCCGTTGATGAACCCGATCCGGGACGCCACCCTGGCGTACGGCAACTATCACCAGAACACCTCATTCCTGACCGACATGGCGCTGTATCAGGGCGGCAGCGTCGGGCCGTATGTGGAAAACACCTACCTGAAACTGCTGGAGCAGCGTTTCCTGCCGGCCCTGATGGCGGGGCTGCTGGATGACCTGAACCGGGCCCCGGCCGGCAGTGAGGAAAAACTGGAGATCCTGCGGGTGATGCGCATGCTGGAAGATGCCGGCAAGCGTAACAACGCCCTGGTGGCCCAGTCGCTGCGTGAACGCTGGAGCCGGGTCTTCCACGGCCAGCGTGACGTGCAGGAAGCGCTGCTGACCCACCTGGATTACGCGCTGGATCGCACCGACTGGAAAGCCAAACGGGATCAGGGGGAACAGGGGGCGATTGATCGCTTCGCGCCGTTTGTGCAGCCGATCCGCCAGGCCCAGCAGGAGCTGAAGGCCCTGTCCGTCAAGCAGCGGGTGTACCAGAACCTGCGCATCAAGGCGCAGGATGCGCTGGCCGCGCCGGTCAACCTGCGTGACCAGATTGGCCCGAGCTTTGACAGCGTGTTTGTGGCCAGCAACGAAAAACGGCTGGTGATCCCGCAGTTCCTGACCCGGCACGGCCTGATGGACTATTACGTCCAGCAGGGCGGGCAACTGGCGGAGCTGACCGCGATGGACAGTTGGGTGCTGAACATCGGGCAGCACAAGGAGAAAGCGCCCGAGGCCGGCACCCCGGCGGGCCACGACCAGTACAGTGACACCGACCAGAAGCAGATCCAGCGTGAAATCGACGAACTGTATGTCTCCGAGTACACCGCCACCTGGCGGGCGGCGATGAACAACCTGGAAGTGCGTGACTTTGAGGACCTGCCGCAGGCCATCAGCGCCATCGAGCAGGTGATCAGCGGGGAGCAGCCGGTCAAGCGGGCGCTGCAAATCCTGAGCGAGAACACCCATCCGCCGGTGATCAGCAGCACGCTGGGCGACAAGGAAAAAGCGGGCCTGCTGGCGCGCGACGACTACAAATTGCTCAACACCCTCAGCCACGGCTTTGCCGCCGAAACCGGGGTGCTGACGGAGCACGGTGACAAGGGCAGCACGCTGCAAAGCGTCTACCAGAAACTGATGGCGCTGCACCGTTACCTGCTGGCGATCCAGAACTCGCCGGTGCCGGGCAAGGCGGCGCTGCAGGCGGTGCAGATGCGGCTGGACAAGAACAACAGTGACGCCATTTTTGAAGTGCAGCAGATGGCGAAAAACCTGCCGGAGCCGCTGAACCGCTGGATCGGTGACCTGGCGGAGCAGGCGTGGCGGGTGGTGATGATGGAGGCGGTGCGGTCGCTGGAAGTGGAATGGAACCACACGGTGGTCAAACAGTACCGGACCTACCTGGCGGGCCGTTACCCGTTCAACCCGCGGGCCACTGAAGAAGTGCCGCTGAGTGAGTTTGACCGCTTCTTCCGGCCGGGCGGGACGCTGGATGCGTTCTACCAGCAGAGCCTGAAACCGTTTGTGGAATACAACCTGACCACCGGCACCGACGGCAAGATGCTGATCCGCCCGGATGTGATGAAGCAACTGGCGGTGGCGGACCGCATCCGCACCACCTTCTTTACCCCGCAGAACGGCCTCGGGGCCCAGTTTGCCATTGAGCCGCTGAGCCTGACCGGCAACAAGCGCCGGGCGCTGCTGAACCTCGACGGCCAGTTGGTGGATTACTCGCACGGGCGCAGCCCGGTGGCGCGGCTGATCTGGCCGAACTCGATGCGGGCGGGCACCGAAAGCCAGTTGACCCTGATGCCGGATCGCAGCAACCAGGCCCCGCGCGCCATCAAATTCACCGGGCCGTGGGCCCAGTTGCGGCTGATTAACAGCGGCCAGCTGACCAATGTCCAGCCGGGCTTCTTTGATGTGCGCTTTGGGGTGGATGGCGGCGAGATGACCTACCGCATCTACGTGGATGAATCCGACAACCCGTTTGCCGGCGGGCTGTTCAGCCAGTTCACCCTGCCGGACACCCTGTATTGAGGACACGTTCCCCGATTGAAGTCAAAAACCGGCCCCGTCTTGAAAACACACCCTCCCGCCTGTGGGCGGGGGGTTCTTTAAGGAGCACAGTCAGCCTATGAGCGGGCACCCTGAAAATCTCATCATCCGGGCGGGCGGCAGTCCGCTGAACCTGCCGGAATTCGCGGTTATCCGCGATGAAATCAACAAAACCAGCCACCCGGCGCAGCCGGAAGTGAACTGGCTGCTGGTGGAATCGCTGTCGCTGACGGTGTTCAGAACGAACGGCGTCGATTTGCAGACGGCCATTTACTACACGCTGGCGCGGATGCAGCTGAACGGGCTGGCGGGGTTCACCGAGGGGGGTGAACTGCTGGCCGGGCTGATGGTCAGCGACTGGGACCGGCTGTGGCCACCCCAGCCGCAGGTGCGCACCGACCTGCTGGAGTGGTTTCACACCCGCACCGGCAGCGTGTTGCGCCAGCTGGAGTTTACCGCCGGTGACCTGCGGCTGATTTACCGGGCGGAGCGGGCGCTCCAGCTGATGATCGATAAGTTGCAGCAGTCCGACCTGAAACGGCTGCCGCGGATTGAGAACCTGCTGTGGTTCTTCCAGAACGCGGCGAAAAAGCTGGAGAAACCGCGTCCGGCGGCGAAACCGGTGTCGGTGCCGGTGCAGATGCCGCCGCTGGTCTACCTCTCCGCGTCAGACGCCGAAGCGGAAACGGCTCCCCCTTCAGCATCCGCCCCGCGTCATGACCCCGCGCCGGCGGCCGGGGATGCGCCGCGTGTCCGGGTGCAGTTTCCCCCGGCACCGCCCCCGCCGCCGGGCTTAACGGCGTGGCAGGGATTCGGCCTCGGGGCCTTGCTGGGGGGACTGGTGCTGGTCGGGGGCTGGGGGCTGGCCTACAAGCCGTTGCAGCAGCAGCTCACCGCCATGACCGCTGACCCCGCCGGGGATCGGCTGGCGTGGCTGCACCAGCCGGACATCGGCCGCTACCAGCAGCAACTGGACCGGCTGGCCGACACCTCGCCGCGGGTGACCTGGGAGACCGCCCGCCGGATGACGGACGCGGCCGAGCAGCACTGGCCGGGGTCGCCGGCGCAGCGGCTCATCACCCGCCAGTGGCAACAGGCGATGGCGGCGCGGATTGACAGCGTGCCGCTGAGCGGCAGTTGGCACACCACCCGCGACCAGATCCAGCAGCTGGCGGACAAAATCCTGTTACAGGAGCGGACGCGGGGCAGCTTCACGCTGTCCTACCTGAAAACCGCGCTGTATGACATCCAGCGCAGCCACGGCCGTGAAGAGCCGCTGGAAGAGCTGCTGCGCCAGTTGAGCGTGCAGGCGGCGAACGGCGGGCCGGCGTCACCGGTGTTGCTGAAACGCCTGGATGAGCGGTTCACCGCGCTGCTCGGGCGCTATGACCGGCTGCGGCAGGCGACGGAACAGCCCGGATCATCCGAACCGGCCGGCCACCCGGCCCCACACCATCCCCCGACTGTCCCTACGGACAGCGGACATTAAGCAGGGAGAGAGTTTATGTCATTGAAAAAGCAGGTTACAAAACTGAAGAAAGGCCGGGCACTGGCGCAGAAAGGGCAGTCGCTGGTGCAGCAGGGCCGGCAGGCCGCAGGGCTGGCTAAAAATATCATGGGTCCGTCGGGCGGTGCCGGGGCGGGACTGGTCAAGAATATCGTGAGTCCGTCGGGCAGCGCCGGGGCGGGACTGGCGAAAAATATCATGGGTCCGTCAGGCGGTGCCGGGGCGGGACTGGCGAAAAATATCATGGGTCCGTCAGGCGGTGGCGGGGCAGGACTGGCTGCCCGGGCGGCCGGCGGCGAGTCGGTGGCGGCAAAGGCGCTGCAAAAAACCGGCCAGTCGCTGCCGGGCGGCAGCGACCCCAGCGGTCTGCTCTTTACCCTGACGGCGGGCAGACTGCCACCACAAACCTTTGTCGTCACTGATTTCGAACTGACGGAAGGCTTCTCCCAACCCTTCACCCTGACCGTGGGGCTGGCGAGTGCCGACCCGGCGATTGACTTTCCGGCGGTGCTGGACCGCAGCGCCACCCTGACCATTCTGCAGGACGGGGTGGAGCAGCGCAGCCTCACCGGTCTGGTGGCGCACTTCGGGCAGGGCAACACCGGGCTGCACCAGACCACCTACCGGATGACCATCCGGCCGGACCTGTGGCGCACCACGCTGCGCCGGAACTCGCGCATCTTCCAGCAGCAGGACATTGCCACCATCGTCACCACGATTTTAAAAGAGCACGGTATCCGCGACGTGGTGTTCAGCCTGCGCCATCCGCACCCGGAGCGGGAATTCTGCGTGCAGTATCAGGAGAGTGACTTCAATTTCCTGCAACGGCTGACGGCGGAAGAGGGCATCTTCTACTTCTTCGAATGCGGCAGCGGGCGCAACACGCTGGTGTTTGCCGATGACTGCGGCTCCGTGCCGCCGGGGCCCGTCCTGCCGTATCAGCCGGGGGAGGGCAGCACGCTGGGGGAACCGTCAGTGGGCAGCCTGACGTGCAGCGCGCAGGTGCGCCCGGCGCAGGTGGCGCTGAAGGATTACACCTTCAAGAACCCGGCCTGGGCCGCGGAGTTCCGGGCGCAGATGAAGGAGGACACCCTGCAGGAGCGCTACTACGAGCACTACGACTACCCGGGGCGCTTCAAGGACGAGGCCCACGGCAAGGCATTCACCCGCTACCGGCTGGAGGCGCTGCGCAGCGACGCGGTGACCGGGCAGGGCAGCGGGCACGCCATTGCGGTTCAGCCGGGCAAACTGTTCACCCTGACGAACCACCCGCGCCCGGACCTGAACCAGCCGTGGCAGGTGGTGAGCGCCAGCCACAGCGGCAGCCAGCCGCAGGCGCTGGAAACCGCCACCGCCGGCGCCGGCACCACGCTGCACAGCGACTTCAGCTTCATCCGCCACACCCAGAACTGGCGCCCGGCACCGGTGGCCAAACCGGTGGTGGACGGCCCGCAGATTGCCAAAGTGGTCGGCCCGGCCGGCGAAGAAATCTTCTGTGACCAATACGGGCGCGTGCGTCTGCAGTTCCCGTGGGACCGCTACGGCAACAGCGACGACCACAGCTCCTGCTGGATACGGGTCAGCCAGCCGTGGGCGGGTCAGGGCTGGGGCATGCTCGCCATCCCGCGCGTCGGCCAGGAAGTGGTGGTGGACTTCCTGCACGGTGACCCGGACCAGCCGATTGTGACCGGGCGGACGTACCACGCCAGCAACATCCCGCCGGGCAGCCTGCCGGGCAGCAAGACCCAGATGGCGTTCCGCTCCAAAACCCACAAGGGGGAGGGGTACAACGAGCTGCTGTTTGAGGATGCAAAGGGCAGTGAACGGCTGGCGCTGCATGCGCAGAAGGACATGCAGACCACGGTGAAAAACGACCAGAGTCTGGTGGTGGAGGCCGGCAACCGGACATTGACCCTGCAGAAAGGGGATGAAATCAAAACCCTCGAAACGGGCAGTCTGACGGAAAACATCTGTCAGGCCCGCAGCACGTCGGCCAATGCCGTCCAGGTGACGACCACGGCCAGTGACGCGGGGCCGGGCACGCAGCTGTATCAGGCGGAGGATGAACTCACCCTGACCGTGGGCAACGGCACCATCCAGATGACGAAGACGGGGATTTTGATCGCCTTTGGTGACGCCAGCATCCTGCTGAATGGCAGCGGGGTCTTTGTGAACGGCGGCCAGATCACGCTGAACTAAATCAAAGCCCAAAAAAACAGCCGGTGAGGGCAACAATGCCGGTAACCGAAAGCCTCAGCCCGGTAACCGCCCGTGAGCGCGGGCTGAACAGACTAATCCAGTGAACATTTTGACGCATGAAAAAGGAAAGCACATGAGCGCACACCCTTACCAGATGAACGAAGGCACCCTGACCATTCCGGCCAACTGGCGTGATGAATCGATGCAGGTCTTTGTGCTGCCGGATGACAGCGGGGTCAATCTGGTGATTAACCGCACCCCGGTTCCGATGGGTACCGATCCCGCAGCCTACTATGAACGGACGCTGACCCAATTTGCGACCCACCTGCCGGGGTATCAGGAGCACCAGCGGCTGCAGATTGAACTCAGTGGTGAACCCGCCTGGCGGCTGGATTACCAGTGGCTGAGCCCGGAAGGGGAAATGCACCAGAGTGTGGTCCTGCAGATCCGGGGCAGCCAGTTGCTGGCTTTTAACCTGACGTCCCCGCAGCCGTTTAATGCGGGGCAACGCGACGCCTTGCTGGCGGTGGTGACCAGTTTCCAGGCTGCCTGACAGGAGATCCGTGATGGGATTAATGGATGACATTATTACGCGCACGGCGCGGGTGGGCGCGACCCACGCGAGCAAGCGTATGCCGGGGCCGAAAGGCCCCGCCGCAGCGCGTAAAGACGATCCGATCCAGCACAGCAGTTTTTTGGCGGCGCTGGCGGGGGCGGTCACCGGGGCGCTGATATCGGCGGCGATTTTTGGGGCGGCGGCACTGTTCGTCGCGGGCACCGGGGGACTGGGGGCGACCTTATTGGTGGCGGCGGTCGGGACCGCAGGCACCTTTGCGCTGGGGGAGATGATCGGTAAGGCCAGCTCGGCGGTGACCAACATGGTGAACAGCTTCTGTTCCCCGGATGGCCTGTTGGACAGTGGTTCATCCAATGTGAAGATTGAGGGCAAACCGGCGGCCCGGGCCACGGTGGACGTGGCAAAATGCAGTAAACATCCGACCCCGCCGTTGATCGCGCAGGGCAGTGAAACCGTGTTTATCAACGGCCAGCCGGCCGCCCGGGTGGACGACAAACTGGTGTGCGGTGCCGTGATTAAGGGCGGGGCCAGCACGGTGTTTATCGGCTCCGGCCAGGGCTCTTACCTTAAGGTGGAGGAAGAGTTTTCACTGCTGGAGCGGGCGCTGTTGGTGGCGGTGGAATATCTGGTGCCGCCGACCCGGGGCGGATTGAAAGCGGCCGGTAAACTGTTCAGCCAGAAAGGCCGGCAAGTGCTGACCCGCGCGGCCCTGAAAGACGCCCGGGCCCTGGCCCGGGAGGCCAAAACCGTGGTGGCGGGGGCGAAGCTGGGGGCCAAAAGTGCCAAACAGTGGGCGAAAAGCGTGATGAAAAACCCCAAAGCGGCGGCCGGGAAAGCGCTGAGCGGGGCCAAAAACGGGGCGAAAAAAGCCGCCGGCAATGTTAAGGCGGGCACCCATAAAGCGCTGAAAGGGGCCAAAACCGGTGCATCCAAGGCGGGGAGTAAGATCAAAAGAGACTATAACCAACGGGTTGAGTGCGCCAAACAGGCCTTTCGTGAGACGAAAGGGGCCAAGCGTTACTGGGAAGCGGGTAAGCGTTTCTTTACGAAAGATCCGATCGATGTCGCGACGGGCGCGTTGTTTGATCAACGTATTGATCTTGCATTGGGACAGACCCTTCCCCTGACTTTTCTGCGCAGTTGGGTGCCGGGCGCGCGGGGCTTATTGGGGGAAAACTGGGCTGACAGTTTCTCCGGCAGGGCGGTGGTGATCGGGGACCGGGTGGAAATCCAGACTACCGAAGGGGCGTCGCTTTACTTTATCCTGACGCCGGCCGACCGCAGCAGCATGAACCCGGAGCACCCGCAGTTTACCCTGTGCCGTGCAGACAGCGGGTATGTGCTGCATGAGCGCAATAATCCGGTCAGCCAGCATTTCAGCGTGCGGGTGCCGGCCGATGAGGACAGCCCGCAATGGCAATTGGGAGCCTTGTCTGACCCTTTCGGTAATACGATAGCGTTTCATTACAGTGAACAGCATCAGCTGGTTAAGGTGACGCACAGTGACGGCCCGGCGCTGGTATTGCTGTACCGGAACGACGGATTGCTGGCAGAAATTCGCCGTACCGACAACGGCCTGAATGCCGTGATGGCGCGTTATGGTTATCACGAAAATGGCTGGCTGGCCGACGCAGACAGTACTCAGCACTTTCACCTGTTCTATGACTATAACGCCCAGGGGCTGATTAGCCGCTGGCATGACGGTGACCAGACGGCGGTGGATTACCGCTATGATGCGCAGGGGCGCTGTATTTATACCGTGGGCAGCGGGGGCTATTATCCGGGGGTATTGGAATACGAACCGGGTCTGACCCGGGTGATTAACCCCGACGGGCATATCACCACGTGGCGCCATAATGACCAGCAACTGGTGACGCAGGAAGAAACCCCGTGCGGTCATGTGACCCGCTTTGAGTACGATGACTGGGGCAACCTGCGCAGAAAAATCCTGCCGGAAGGGCAAATCCTGACCCTGGACTATCTGGCGGATACCGGACTGGTGACGGCCTTTACGGAGGCGACGGGGGCCACCTGGTGTTACCAGTATGATGAGGCGGACCGTCTCATCAGCATGACCGATCCGCTCGGCCGGGTTTGGCAGCAGCACTATGACGACCGGGGCAATGCGGAATGCTTTATTGCCCCGGATGGCAGCAAAACGACCCTGACCCGCAATGAATTCGGGCTGGTGATTGCCGCCGAAGATGATGAGGGGCGCAAACGGACCTGGGAGTATGACGGCCATCAGCGGCTGACAAAATTGTTTGATGAAGAGCACCGCAGCCTGCGGCTGGGCTACGACAGCCATGACCGGTTGCAGCGGTTCACCTCGGGTGGCGGCGCGCTGTGGCTGTGGGAATACGATCGCCATCATCGCGTCTCGTTAAGCGATCGCCCCAACAACAGTCTGGAACGTTTTGGCCATGACCGCCACGGCAACCTGACCGAATGGACGGATGCGCGCGGCGTGAACTGGCATATCGAATACGGGCCGTTTGACTTACCGGTTGCGCGCGTGGATGGTGAGGGGAACCGCTGGCAGTACCGCTATGACCTCAACAGCCTGCAACTGCTGGAAGTGGTTAACCCGCAGGGGGAAAGCTACCGCTATACCCTGGATGCGGACGGCCGGGTCGTGACCGAAACCGACTATGCGGGCACCCGGTGGCACTATGCCTATGACGGCAACGGCCATTGCATTGAAAAACGCGATGCGCTGGATCAGGTGACCCGCTATGAATACGATGCGGCGGGCCGGATGATCGCGATGCACACCCCGGAAGGCACCACCACCTACCGTTACGATATCCTCGGCCGTTTGCGGGAAGTGGCCGGACCCGACGGGGCCCCGCTGACGTTTGACTATGACGATCAGGATCGCCAGATCAAAGAAGTGCAGCCCCACGGGGACATCACCCGTGATTATCCGGACAGTGCCACGGCAGAAAGCACCTTCCGCGCCCCGGATGGCCGGTGCTGGCAGGCGAAGACACAGGCCAACAAGGTGGGGGAACTCAGACTGCTCAGTATAAGCGGCGGGCATACCCTCCGGCTTGAACGGGACGAAGACGGGCAGGAGTGGCACCGCCAGTCCGATAAAGGCTTTATCCTGCGGCAGGCCCATTCCCTGATGGGGCAACTGACCGCCCAGCGCGCCGGACGCAACACGGAGTTTTTTGCGGCGCACGAAGTGGCCGACATCCCGCAGCCAACGCTGGCCGGGCTGGATCGGGAATATCGCTACGATGCGGCGCTCAATCTGGTGGCGGCCAATGACGAACGGCAGTGGCTGGGTTATGTGGTCAACGGCAACGGGCAGGTGACCTCCGTCAGTGACGGTGACCGCCTGCGCGAGCATTATCAGTATGACGGTTCCGGCTACCCGTCGCGTCGCTTCGACGGCCTGAATGAGATTGACGGGGAACGGATTTACCAGAAAGGCCACCGGCTCAGACGCCTCGGCCAGCACCTGTTTGAGTATGATGATGCGGGTCGCATGACGGCGATGCAGCTGTGGCAGGAAGGGCACCGGCCGCAACTGACCAAGTTGCGCTGGAACAGCCAGAACCAGCTTACCGGGGTGCTGACGCCGGGCGGGCAGCGGTGGGAGTATCGCTACGATGCCTTTGGGCGGCGCACGGAAAAAGTGTGCGAACAGGCGGGCAGCCGCACCACTTATCTGTGGGACGGCGATGTGCCGGCCGAAATCCGCGAATACCGGCACAACCGCCTGTACAGCATCCGCCATCTGGTGTTTGACGGCTGGCAGTTGCTGGCGCAGCAGGTGCAGTTTTTCACCCCGAACCCGGAAAACCGCAGCGAACTGCTCGCGGGGGAGATTCAGACCCAGTATGCGGTGTGTGCCCCGACCGGCGAGCCGCTGGCGCTGTTTGATGAAGCCGGGCACCGGGTCTGGCGCCAGCCGCCGCATAGCCTGTACGGACTGCGTCTGGGGGTTCCGGGTGAAAATGCCGAACTGGATCCGGGAATGCAATTCGCGGGTCAGTGGCTGGATGAAGAGAGCGGGCTGGTCTACAATCGGTTCCGGTATTATTCGCCGGTGGCGAGTTGCTATCTGACGCCTGATCCCCTG
>NZ_MUBK01000210.1 GCF_002127545.1 Xenorhabdus beddingii | reverse complement strand
GCCGGTCGACATGCGTCGGGGGATTGATGCCCTGACCCGCCATCTTGAGCAATTAAACCTGCGCTGGCAGGAGGAAGCGGCGTTCGTTTTCTGCAACAAGACCCGCTCCCGCCTCAAGGTGTTGCGCTGGGATCGCCACGGTGTCTGGCTGTGTACCCGCCGTCTGCACCGGGCCCATTTTGTCTGGCCGAAGCAGGGCG
>NZ_MUBK01000021.1 GCF_002127545.1 Xenorhabdus beddingii | reverse complement strand
GAGGAAATCCGGCTTTACCTGTTCCGTGTTTGCGTACCGATTCGGTTTGGTTACAATACCGGCAAGCCACTTCTATCGTCACCGTCATTTTTAGACCCCTTTAAAAAATCATAAGAATACCACATTAACGCTTTGGAGTCATGACCTTTCCATGAAAGATCCGGATGGAGCAGCCCAAATGGCGCTGTTTAACCGGATTGCTTTAAATGTCATCAAACAACATACCCAGATAAAAGACAGCCATAAATCAAAACGACAGAGAGCGAGCTGGTCAGGCGAATTTCGCCGTGAGCTTATCTTTGGTTAAATTAAATACAAAGTGGAATTCCGCCCTGATGCGGGATATGACACTGGGAACGCTGGGGTTGGTAGCTAACCTCAGCTTCGTTTAAAAATAGCGATATCATTATCCCGTAAATTCAAGCTCGGTTTTTTAGGTTGGAATGTATAAGCAATGAGGCCTGCGGTGATTTCCAGCAGAAAACCGAGCTGACTACGATGTCTTGAATGCTCTATCTGAGAAATATTTTTGAGCTGATCAATGACCGGTTGAGTAGGCCGCAGGAACTGCCCCCGCAGCCTCTCGCAGAACGGTACGTGAGCCTCTCGACTCATACCGCTCCCATCAGGCAAACACACCTGTCATTCCTGCCCGCCAATGGGCAAACAACCCCTTATGCTCCTTTGCGATCCTTTGAAGAAGTTTTGAGGCTTGGGTTTTGTGTCTGCTCAGTGCCTTGAACTTTCGTCTAACCCAGCGCACCCGCGCTTTGTTGAGCTGCCTGAAAACCTTATACAGTTCCGATCGACAAAATTGGCCATAATAGTTCAACCCGCCATTTATCATGGGGTTTAGCCTGTTTGCCATCTGTATCAGGTTCAGTTCTGTCCGCATTCGGATCTTCAACTTACGAATTTTGAATCTCATGGCCTTTTGGGCCGCTTTGCTGACTGCCGGTGTAAAACTCACAAACAAACTGTTTCTTTTACGATTCTTGACCAACCTGGGTCTGAAGGTATATCCCAGAAAATCAAAACGGGTCTGTTCATATTTTCCCTTTCGTTCAATGTCCTTACAGTAAGCAATCCGGGTTTTGGCCGGATGCAGTACCAGTCCACACTCCCTGAAACGTTGTTCCAGCATTTGCCAGATTTCTCTGGCCTGCGCTTCACTCTGGCAGTGAACCAGTCCATCATCTGCATAGCGACACCACTTCATCCGGGGATAATATTTCTGCATCCATTTGTCGAAAACGTAGTGCAGAAATAAAGTTGCCAGTATCGGACTCATCACGCCACCTTGCGGTGTCCCTTTCTCTCGGAATAGCACTTTACCATGACATTCCATCGGTACCGTTAGCCAGCGTTCGATGTACAGGCAGATCCACGGGCTGTTTGTGTGTTTCCTCACCGCTTTCATGAGTAAATCATGAGGAATATGGTCAAACAAGCCCTTAATATCGAATTCCAATACCCAATCCTGCTGCCAGCATCGCTGCCTTGTGACTCGGATGGCATCAATCGCCGATTTATTCGGGCGGTAGCCATAAGAATCCGGCAGAAAATGAGGTTCAACAAGCGGTTCGAAATGAAGTCTGACCACCATTTGCGCCACACGATCCGCTACCGTAGGAATACCCAGCAGGCGTTCACCTCCCGACTTCTTGGGAATAGCGACACCTTTCACCGGAGGCGGATAATAACTCCCTGATGACAGGCGGTTCCAGAGTTTATACAAATTCCCTTTTAGGTTTGATTCAAAATCCGCGAGGGTCTGACCATCCACGCCTGCCGCACCTTGATTGGCCTTAACCAATAACCAGGCACGGTACACATCCCTTTTCTCAATGACAAACGGTTTTGCCTTAACCACCGTATCTCCTCCTGCCTGACAGTTGGATACCGGGTAAGGCTGCCTGACGTGACCCCTTCGCTCCACATTCATTACAAATATTTCCTCACTACTACGAGTCACTCCGCCCCTGTATCACGCTTCGGTACTCTCATACTCGTCAATTCAGTGACTTGTATTTCTTCCTTTACATCGTGATGACAGGTTCCCGCAGTTCCCAGAAAGAGCCCGATACAAAGTCACGCCTACTCTACGCCGGACACCACCTGCGCAGCATTCGGAGTCCACTCACAGATTTATCCCGGAAGATAGAAACGCCCCCGGTTTTGATGTCACTTCTCTTCTTTACGACGCGTCCACATAGGTTCGGTTTTACTCGTCTCTTTGTACCCTACCTGCTGAACTTTTTGTTCATGCTTTGACCTCAACGCTCACAACCACCGCTCTTTACGGCAGCCGCTTGAGGGGGTTTGAAGCCAGCTCCCGACAGCAGACTTCGGTGGGCCGACCACCATCTCCTCCTGAGCTTATGCTACATACTGCTGCATTCCCTATGCTGCTAGTTTGTATGCCTGCGGCACACTTTCTATCAAAAATCGTCTTCTTAACATCAGCCTATCCCAGAGAGATAACGTTTTGGCTTTCAGGGTGACGATCATCCTTGTTTCCTGCAGTTAATTTCACGGCCAAAAGTTCACCACAATCATTGATAACCAGATGAAGTTTAAACCCATAAAACCAGCCCGTACGGGTTTTTCCTCGTTGTGCCATTCCTTCAAATACTCGATGACGGGGAATGCGAAGGTTATGACATACGGAAATTTTGGTGGGATCAATAAAAGCGACCCCTTGGGTTGTCGCCTTACGTGAAGAAAGAAAAGCACATAAAGGAATAAGTGCTCTTTTCTTCAGGGTAAGCATGCGGGTATAGCTGACTAATCCGGGAAAATCGGCGGTAAGATATTGTCTTACATGTTCAATATAAAACGTTTTAAAATCACGATAATGGCTCATATGGAATAAAATAAGGATCATCATAACTTCGCTGAAAGAAAGGGAAGCTTCGCGATTCCGTTGACGTAATCCATTTTCAATGAGCTGTTGATGCCAGAGAGGGATAAATTTTTGGCAAAAGTCATCGACGCAGCAGTAAAGTTCTTCTAAATTAGACATGCCTGAGGATCTCCACGATTTTGTTTTCTTTAGCAAAAACTTTGATCGTGCCTCAGGCACTTTAGTTCCCTTCTTAAGCGAAGCTCAGGTTAGGTATCTATCCGACTAAAGTTGTGCCTTTCTATGCCATTCCCAAAATCAGTGATGAAGAAAGAAAAGCCATGCTGGAATCCATCGTTATTTAATCCGTCACCCTGACGCCATCCTCACCCTTCATGGGAGCGAGGATGGAGTTACCTCAACGCAAAATCGAGGGTCAGTGTCACCTCAGGCGCCATGCCTGCCGGTATGGCGCCTACTGAGCTGGCACGGTTGACCGCATCGAGTGCGGCGTTATCCAATAGGTTGTTGCCGGAGGAACTCAATACTCTGGCAGCGGTTAAGGTTCCGTCATTCAGGAGCGCAAAGTTGATGATGACGGTGCCCTGTTGTTTCATCCGTTTTGCCTTGCGGGGGTAGCCTTTATGACGTTCAATTTCTTGCCGCAATCTTGCCTGATAATTATCCACTTCATGATTTCCTTGCCCGACCAAAGGCTGTGAAGTTGCTGCCCGGCTCATACTGCCTTCTGAACTCATCTGATCGCTACCGTGCGTTTCCTGCTCGGTATGAGGGTTGGTTTGTGGCTGTGGGGATTGGGCCGGTTTCTTGTCCGTCAATTCCTGCGGTTTTTCTTTCTGCTGTTTCCGTTTCTTGGGTTGGTCGGATTTCTGTGGTTTTTCCACCCTGATGTCAGGGTGAACCGCTTTATCCAGCACAATTTCGGGTCTTGTCGGCGATTCAGGTGCGGTTAAAAGTGGCGGCGGGGGAGAGATGGGTTCCGGATTATTCTCCCATGACGGGGTGGCAACCATCGTAATGGACAGCCCCGGAGCAGCAGCGTTGTTGTTGATATGATGAGCCGTGTCATCATAGGAATTATGTCGATTGAACAGCCATATCAGACTGATATGCAATAAAATGGCGATCAGGATACCCGCCAGTAAGCCCTTTTGGGGCATTAAGGGAAAGGAGATGGGATTATCCAATATGGCTGTGTTGGTCATATTATCCTCTAAAACTGACTGGTCAGACTGAGTTTAAACGTTCTGCCCGGTGCCGGCATCATCGAGCGCGTCAGGGGGTCGAGATAATAGCGATTGGTTAAGTTGGTGCCGGTCAACTCTACCGAGACATCCGGGGTGATCTGGTAGCTGATATAGGCATCAACCGTAAACACCGGATTCCAGCGCATCGGGTTATTGGACTGCCCTTTATAAGTATCGGGAAAGGCATTCATCAGCCATTTCTCATCTTTGTTTTCCGCTTTGCTGTGATAGAGCATCCGGCTGCCCAGCTCCAGTTTTTCATCCAGCAGACGCCCGCCGAGGGTCAGGTTGGCTGAGTACTGGGGTTGGATAGAGGTGCGTAAATAACCACCGGCGAAGCCCCCATCAATGCATTCAGAGGTATTATAGCGATTCTGGGAGTCCATTCTCATGACAGAATTATGGTCACAGACTTTGTTCTTTATATTATAAGTCAGCCCCATATCGGTGAAGAAGCTGCCGTTGTCATAACGTGCCTGTAGTTCCAGGCCGGCGAGTTTCTGTTTGTCCAGTTGGGAAAATTTATAGGAATTATCCCGATCGAAGACATTTTCAATCACGGTGTTGTAGTAAGAGAGTTTGATATCGGCATGGCGTTCAGCATTGACCAACTGGCTGAAATCATAAACAAAGCCCACTTCAGCAGTTTTGGCGCGCTCTGGTTTAAAGTGTTCGCCTACTTTCTTCGTTTTTGATCCTGAAAAACCGACTGTATCCTCAAAAATACTGGGCATTCTTACCGCTTCGGCATAACGGGTATAGATACGGAAATCATCCGTGATATAGGCGGTCGCAGAGAAAGTGGGTGCCCAAGCATGATCCTTACGTTTTGCAGGTGCTTCCCAAGGGTCGTCAGCAGCAGGGCCTGATATACCGTTTGCTGGCGTCATTCTTGGACCGTACTCATATTTATAACCTTCTTTACCACTTATTGGGTCGATAACCTTTTCATTCATATCCAGTTGACCATTGAAATAGAGGTTATCGCTTTTATTAAGATGGCCATTGTTGGGATCGTATTTCCAGATGAATTCTTCACTAACCATCTTACGTTCTTGCCCATTGCGGTCGATTATTGTTTCTATTTCTTTGATTTTATTGCGTAATTTTGTTTTTTCTTTTCTGCTTAGTTTGGAATAATACTCGTTATCCCATTTTTTTTTGTAATCATCAGCTTCTTCTACTGTTAGTGCTCTCCAATAACTTATTTGATGTCCGGTTATTTCACGGGCTTTTTCATAAAGCTCATCTCTTGCGGCGCGTCTCTCAGCGAGAAAATCATCTTTAGACCAATAGGAAACGCGTTTGGCTCCGGCACTTAATGCCAGCCATGAAGCAGGACGCCAGTCAACGTTAAAAGCAAGATTGATTTCCTGACGTTGCCCTTTTCTGGCGGGTGACTGGAAGAAATACATATTCTTAAGATTGCGGGTATCATCGGAAGAATCCAGCCGTTCGCGTTGGAAATTTCCCATCACGGTCAGATCCAGATTACGGGTGAGTTCAAGTTTATTTGAGATATCCACACCCCAGCGATTATTTTGGGCATTGGTGACGGATGTATTGATCAGTGTGCCATCAATATGGGAAGCCTTGCCTATTGTGGTGTCTCGTTCCCATTTATAATCTCTATCAACCGGGCTGCGGGGATAGCCTCCTGCGGTATTGGTATTGCTGGTGGTGCGGGTTGTCCACAGGTTTATGTCGAAATCAACATACGGGTTATCGGTGGGCTGCCATTTATAGCTCAGGTTGGCCGATTGCTGGTGGACATGAGCCAGTGGCCACTGGGGCACTTTATTGTCTGCGGGGTTAATCCAGCCCAAGCGTGAGGGCATGATATCGCCAAATTCCATGCGGGTATCACGAAGACCCAATAGCAGGGCCTGGTCATCGGTGAAACGCCAACTGTTTTTGATTAACACAGAACGCATCTCACTGGAGGTATTGGGCACTTCATTGCCGGGGCGATACACTTTGGCGGCAAACGGCAGATAAGGGTCCAGTGTGGTATTGGAATTCTTCATCAGTGTCCTGTCGTTTTCCGTAATGGCGTCATCATAACGATGTGCTCCCCCTTTGCCGGCAAAATAGTTCCCCTGACGGCGGTAAGAGTAGGCCAGCATAAGGTCAAAATATTCCTGCCGTGTGCCCACAGCAATGCGGAAGGCATTATCCTTGAAACCAAACAGTTTATTGTCTTTCGATGAATGAGGAGTGATCTGTAAAGCCGGGTCGGTTTCAATCTCATTTTGGGTAAAATTCGGGATATCACGGTAGTCCTGCCCCAATGACAGGGAAGGCGTGCGTTCTCTCACTGAGTTGCTACTGGTTTCCAGTTTGGTATTGATGCCAAACGTTTCTCCTTTCGGCACCACATCATCAATGTTTAATGTCTTGATGGAGACTGCGCCGCCAATTGATCCTTTAACCCTGCGGTTGAGAGAAGGGCCTTTTTCGATTTCAATGCTGCTGATTAAGTTCGGGTCAATGTAGTTGCGGTTATTGGCGCCATTATAACCACGGCCAACGGTAATGGCCTGTTCTGTACCATCAATGGTGACGGGAATGCGTCCCTGCCCCTGAACACCCCGGATATTGATATCCAGAGCGCCGCCATTGCGGGCATCCCCGCTGTATACACCCACGGCACCTTTAATTAAGTCGGCGGGAGAAGTGCCTTTGTAGCGTTCTATCTGCTCTTTGCCGATATAGATATTGGAGATGTCTTTGTCATAGACCGCATCATAGCCTGCTTCATCTTTATCACTGTTATCCGTGACCCGGATCTTGCCGAGATCCGCCTTGCTGCCTGAGGGGGGAGTCGTCGGTTTGGATTCGGCAAGCAGGGGCGGTGGCACCAGCGACAAAGCCAGCGACAATGCGATTGTGATGGGGGTTAGTTGTGTTTTAACTCGGTATACCATTATTTTCCCTTGCCTCGCTTGGTCAATTATCATCACGCAAATAAAAAACATAAGGTTTTGATTAAAAATACTTTTCCAGCCTGATCAGCACTTCATTTTTGTTATAGCTGTACAGCCAGTCCACATTGCTGTGATTGCGGCGATGGCGGAAAGTTAAAGACGGTGTCATGCCTAATATTTCAGCGGCAGGGATTTTAATGACAGCGGTATAAATTTGTTCATTATCCTGGCGTATGGCACGAAGCATCGGATGGTAGGCCCCAAAACGGCGCTGTTTCAGCGTGGCAAACAGTGAGCCGTTAATGCCGGGATAGATCTGTCCTGCAACCCCTGCCCGAACTCCCCATTGCTGATAGCGATCCACCGGATGCAGGTCGTTGTCCCGATAAACCCAATCACCGCCACCAAACAGGGCAAAATCTTTGCTGATAGCATGGGAGAGGGTGAAGTAAGTTGAAGAGAGTGCGCCATCTTTCCGGCGGTCTGATTCTTGATGACGTAACTTTTTGTGCTCAAGTTCAATACTCAGGGCAGTTTGGGGAGTGAATGCCCATCGCCATTCTGTTTTGGCACCGGTGGCACGGTAATAGCTGTCACCCGCCCGTTGTTTATATTCAAATAAGGGACCAAAAGAGAAATCGTGACTTCTGCTTTTATAGCTGTAGCCCCCCACCAGCAGGAAGGTATTTTCATTCTCATCGTGGTAATCACGGTAGTTTTCACCATATATCAGGCTACGGCCAAAAATGCCGTGATGACCGGCGATCTGATAGCGCCGGCTTAATGTGGCATCATAAGAGGTGCCCCACGCTTTGACGGCTTTTGGTGTCTGCCCTTGATAAAATAAGTCATCTATGGGGTTATGATATTGATAGATGGTTTCCTGATCAGGGGACATATTCACATTATCGTTATAGGCGTAACCGGCCGAGAAAGAGCCACGCCAGCCATTTCTCAGATCGATGGCGTTCAGATAGCTGTTTATGTTCTTCAACACCACGTCGGGTAGCTTTTGTTCTTTATGCAGTCCGGCAAACAGTTGTTCGGCTTCCCGATTTTTATGATCCTCAAAATAGATGCGGGCCAGTTCCAGTTCAATGCGCGGGAAATCAGGCTGTTGATGCAGAATTTGTTGATAATGATAGGCGGCGAGATCTAAATCCCCCTCAAGGCGTGCCAACCCACCTTGGGCAAAATTGACCAGCATGACATCATGCCCCGGCAATGTTTGATAAGCCGTGAGAAAGCGTTTAACGTCCGGCCATTGCCGATGGTTAATGGCGAGGAATAACGCCTGGCCGATATCATTAATATTGTTTTCGACCTGAAAAGTTTGCCCGTTAATCACAATCAGTGCAGCATCATTGTCAACCAAAATAGGGTCGGGGGTAATCAGACTGGCTTCATGCTCCTGCTGGTTATGCTGGGCTTCCTGCCAGATTTTTCGTGGGATATCTTCATCGGCATACACGGGCAGGGAGAGGCATAGAGCCATCAGTGCCGCTGATAATATTGGCGTTATTCTATTGTCAGACATCGGGAAACCAGATCACAAAGCTCACGTTAGTAGAAATAAAAACAGAGAACAGCGCTAAAAGTGAGCACTGTTCTCTGAAAAATTAAGGATTACTGTTTAGAACCACCGAAAGCGGTATCTTTGGTTTTGTCACCTTCAAATTTCGCATATCCCGCCAGACTGGAAGCGCTGTCGCCAAAGAAGTGACCATCCGCTGTTCCAGCAAGGCCACCAATGTTAGCATCGCCTTCAAAACTGGCATCGGAATGGATATCAGCATCAATGTTTATTGTCATTGCGCTATTTGCCAGTGAACCAACCAGCGTTTGCTCACCAAAATCTGCGGTAAATGTACCGGACAGGGCATTGCTACCACTATATTGGTTAATGCCTGTTACCGTATAAGTGGCTGTGCCGTCGGTCGGAATATTGGTGGTAATGTCTTTGCCGGCATAATAAACGGTGTGGGTGCGATCGGATGCCTGACCTGTCTGTGACCATTCACCGAAGTAAACGTCTGCATTGGCAACCTTGCTGAAATGGAACACTCCCATGCCACCGTGAGAGCCGGGTGCTCCCGCCATGGAAATATTGTGAATACCATTATTGTCGGCAGGTGCCATACGGGTCAAACCGGCAAAACCGGTGATCTGTCCACCATAAACTGAACTGACGCCAATGCCGGGTTCGCCACCTTTGCCACCATGTGGGCCTGAACCGGGTTGGGTTGCACCAACCTCAATGTGCGGTGTTGTGTTTTTCTGGCTCTGGCCAAATCCTACGGCTGCCTGAGCTTGTGCCATAAATCCCAATGTGCCTAAAGCGACAACTAATACGTTTACCTTTTTCATCATTATCCTCATTTGGAATGGGGGATCCCTCGTTACCCAATCTAAAAAACGGCCTGATTTATTGCGCGAAAAAAAAGTACATTATTCAAATGATAATGTAAATGATAATTATTATTGTTTGTTTCGCTATTAATGGGGTTTATTAGTTATAATTTATTTTTATTATATTGATTTTTAATGATTATTTATTTTATGGAGAAAGTTTAAGCTATCTGTTTTTTTGTTAAAAATGTGAGTTAGGTAGATTTAATTCACTGAGGTTATTTTGTTGCTAACGACATGATTAGCATTCAAATTATTTTTGTTGAAACTAATTGAACTCCACCCTGTGATGTACTGTAATAGCCTTATATTTTAAATTCAAAGAAGACAAACAAATAAAAATGGTGATTTAAGTCACCATTTTCTTAGTTGCTTTACTCATCCTTTAAAAAATAACTTACACAAATTATTTCTGGTATCACTATAATGTCTATAACACAATGATAAATGAAGAAAAAAAATATCAATTTGATTTATGATACAGAAATAAAACATTATTTAAATATATGTTTATAGCGGAGTAAAAATCTAAAATTTAGGTCAATTTAGACTGATATTGCGAGTATTTAAAACATCAATAATTATGTTGACAACATCAATAATGTTTTTTATTTTTATGTACAAGATAAAAAGAGGGAACAATATGTCTAACATTATATATTTAACGATTAATGGTAAGAAACAAGGTTTAATCTCTGCTGGGTGCTCATCAGAAAATTCGATAGGGAATCTTTATCAACTCGGTCGTGAAGATCAAATTTATATATATGAGTTAAGTCACGCCTTATATAGAGATCAGAATGTCACTCACTCTCCTATGACGATTAAAAAACCAATAGATAAGTCATCACCTTTATTAGGAGTAGCCATATCTAGCAATGAAGAACTAGAATGCTTATTTGATATTTATAGAACGGATAGTGCAGGAGGATTATCAAAGTATTACACATTTAAAATAACAAATGTAACTATTTCAGAAATGAGTTTTATCTGCCCAAACTCCTTAACTCACAATGACGCACAACCACAAGAAAGCGTTTCATTTAAGTATAAAAGTATAACATGGCAACATCATTTAGCAGGAACAAGCGGATATAGCTTTTGGGATGATAGGGTTTATTGATATGTATGATTCTAAATCTAGAGAAAATGATTATTACAACAATATGGTTTCTGTCACCTCAAGAAGCCTCAAAGAAATATCTTTATCAGCATCAAGTCTTATTAAGAACATACCTATAAGACGGCGATTTGAAAATGAGATTTTCAATTTTTCTAAACACCATGTCAATATAGCAAAAAATACAAAATTACCTGAAATAAAAAAACAGGCGATGTTAGATTTAAAAAAAGAACGTGACAACATATCATTCCAAGCAAATGCTGTTAAAAATAATTTAACCAAACAATATGCTCATATTGAAATCAGAAGAAAACTTGATTTTAATGACTATATGCTGAAAGCTGTTGGTATTGTTATAGGTACTACACAAGTAATTACAGGAATTTCAATGGCTTCATCTAAAGTAAGTGGTACCGTTGGTACACTTGCAGGAGCAGGACTCGTAGTTCATGGTTTCGGTTCTATCGAAGAAAATGTTGGTGCAATCATCGAGAATAATGTTTTTTATAAAGGTCATTTTCGACGTGGATATGAATATAGCGCAGAGCTTTTAGGTTTTAGTAGAACCGCAGGAAGTCTAGTTTATGCTGGGGTTGACCTCACACTTTCAGGCTATGGACTATTCCGAAGTGCATTGAAGCCAGAGGCATGGCGATTATTTTATTATATAAATACAGATTATGTTTTTGGTTATCAATTGATGAACGGTTACGGTCTTTTTTTAGAAATTAGTGCCGATCTTATCACTATAAAATCGGCTTATGACATCTATAATGACCCTAATTACAATTAGAGAAAATAATAGCATAATATGATAATATTAGAAAGAATCTCCTTTATATTTTTTCATAAATATAAAGGCCTTGTATCTCAATCTTGCAGCCACCATAAACAATGCAAAAGGAATCACACAGAAAATGGAAAATAAAAAGCCAATAACATTGGCTTTTTCCGGCACTAAAAAAATAAAAACGGAAACAAATAATGAAAAAAACACTATAAATACAACCCTATAAAAACTATCACTCAATTCATTAATCTCTTTTAAAACGCTATGTCCAGATTTTTCAGCAACAAATTTTATTTTTTCTATTTCACGCAAAGTAAATCCACTGTTCATCATTAAATCTTCAATATTTTTATCCATATCATCCTCTTCAATAATAATAAATACAACCTAGTATATCACTTTATTTAAATTTATTAAAAAACCTGATGTATTATTAAAGTTAAAAAGTACTAATTCCTTTAAAGGTCAGGAATACCCAACCAGCGGTGGGAGATGAAGATCACATTCTTTTTAAATTAGAAATTAACATGTGAACAAAGTGTCTTTAATCACCTAAAGATCAATGTATTACAAATGTAGCTGCATAATATCGAATATAACCACTCATATAATGAATTAAACCTCACCCCATAGGGTATATGTTGACTCTCTGTTGTTTTTATCATTCTATAAGTTCTATACCCCATCATTTTCGGGTTGCTGCCAACTCATCAGTCACTTGAAAGAACTTAGGGTATAACATTTTTCATATATCTATTCGGGTGAAAAAGCCTAATGGGAGAGGTGTTATGGAAGCAGGAATCATTATTCAATCGGTTGAAGAAAGGGCAGATCTTATTGATGCGATTGAAGAGCTTATTGATAACAATTGGCCCCTGTTTATGAATCAGGATGCAGTCGCTGAAAAATATTGGGACAAATTATATGAGCCGGGTTTCAGTCGTTTTCAAAAGTTAGCCATTCTGCAACAGGGACAAGAAGAACGTCTTATAGGTCTGCTGAAAGCAATTCCTTTTCCTTGGGAACATCATTCATTAGATCAGTTGCCTGATGAAGGGTGGGATGCGGTGTTAGAAGCGGGGGGAGCCGCCAAAGGAAAAGCGCAGGCCAATATGGTGTCCGCCCTGAGTGTGACGGTTGATCCTGAGTTCCGGGGGCAAAATATCCCGGCTTTATTGATCAACAGCTTGAAACAAACCGCCAGAGAGGAGGGATTGCAAGGGGTTGTGGTTCCTGTCAGGCCAAGTTTGAAAAGCCGCTATCCCCTGCAAGACTTTATCGAATACTGTGGCTGGAAAAATGACAAAGGTGAGCCGTTTGACCCGTGGATCCGCACCCATTGTCGTTTAGGCGCAAAAATCATCAAGCCAGCCCTGCGCTCCATGGATATTTACGGCACTTTGGAACAATGGCAGGCGTGGACAGGCATGAAATTTCCGCAAAGCGGAGAATATATCATTCCGGGCGGTTTGGTGCCGTTGGTGGTGGATGTTGAAAAACAGATGGCTTATTACATCGAACCTAATCTGTGGATGTTCCATAGCTTGGATTAAAAATATTTCTCTAACTGTATCTGTACTTCGTTTTTATCATAGCTGTACAGCCAGCCGACATTGCTGCGATTGTGCCGATGGCGGAAAGTTAAAGAGGGTGTCATTCCCAATATCTTAGCAACAGGAAATTTAATGGAAGCCGTATAGATCTGTTCATTATCTTGACGTTTGGCACCTAATAATGCGCTGTAGGCACCAAATTGTTGCTTTTTCAGTGTGACAAATAACGATCCATTAATACCGGAATAGAGCTGCCCTGCTATTCCCATATTCACTCCCCATTTTTGATAACGAGATGCGGCTTGTTGATTGTTTTGATAGTTCCAACTGCCACCGCCAAACAGCATTAATCTTTTACTGATGGCATGGGACAGGCTGAAATAGCATGAAGACAGTTCGCCGTCTTTCCAACGGTAACGCGGTTGGTAGCTCAATTTCTTATGTCCAAGCTCAATATTGAGGGAGGTTTGAGTGGTAATGTCCCACTGCCACTCTATTTTGGCACCGATGGCATGGTATTCAGTATTTCCTGCTCGTTGTTTATATTCAAACAGGGGACCGAAAGAAAAATCATGGGTTCGGCTTTTATAGCTGTAGCCACTGACCAGCAGGAGCATATTTTCATTTTCATCGTGGTAATGGTGATAATTTTCACCATAAATCAAGCCACGGCCAAAAATACCGTGATGACCGACTAATGGGTAACGTCGGCTCAACGTAGCGTTATAAACGGCACCCCATTCTTTGATAGGTTTTGGTATGTTCCGTTCAATCACGCATTTTTCCTTTATGGGAAGCAGGCAGATCGGTTTCTGGTTGGATGACAGATTGATATTATCGTCATAGGTATAACCGAGTGAAAATGAGCCGTGCCAGCCATTTCTCAGGTTTATTGCCTCCTGATAACGGCCAATATTCTGCAAGATTATTTCTGGTAACTGTTGTTGCTCACTGATTTCTTTAAATAGTTGTTCAGATTCCCGATTTTTATAATCGTTAAAATAAACACGAGCCAGTTCCAGTTTGATACGTGTGGAATTCGGTTTTTGACGCAGGATTTTTTGGTAATAAGCCGTCGCAAGCACTGAATTCCCGTGAAGCTGTGCCAGCCAGCCTTGGGCAAAATCGACAAGTAGCGGATCGTACCGGGGCAGTTTTTTATACGCGATGAGAAGACGTTTTACGTCTTGCCACTGCCGATAGTTAATTGCAAGATACAGTGCCTTAGCGATGTCTTTCTCATTGTTTTCTAGCTTGAATTTTTGTCCGTGGATCACGATTGATGAAGCACCACTCTTTGTAGAAATGGCATCTGACATCATCAAGTCGGCTTCCTTTTTCTGTTGCTTATGTTGTTGATAATATCGTTCTTCTTGCCAAATTTTGTGGCTAATATCTTCATTGGCATGGATTGCCGGGGAGAGAAATGAGAGCAGCAGTGAGGTCAGTAATAGAGGCGCTCTTCTCTTGCCATGCACTTTTCTGTTGTCAGTCATAGAAACAACCTGCGTACAAAGCCCATTTTATTGAAAATCAATGAATAAATAGGGCAAGAAAGATGAAAGGGACAAGAGGCGATAACAGTACCAAAAAGGGTACTGTTATCAGGAAAGTTACTGTTTATGACCACCGAAAGCCGTATCTTTGTTTCTGTCACTATCAAATTTGGCATACCCTGCCAGAGAGGAGGCGGAATCACCATAGAACTTCCCATCGGTGACCCCATTAATACTGTCATTGGCTGTGGCTTGGCCTGAGAATCCGGCATCATTATTTATATTGGCGTCAATACCTATTTTCAGTGAACTATTATTCAGAGAACCATTTAGTTTTTGGGTATCAAAGTTTGCGACGAGTTGACCGGAGAGGGGGTTACTACCGTTATATTGGCTGAGTCCTTTCACATTATAAGTGGCTGTGCCGCCATGTGGCATATTGGTTGTAACATCTTTGCCTGTATAAAAAACAGTGTGGCTGGGGTCTGATTTATCGGCGGTCACTTGTGCCCATTCACCGAAGTAAACTTCGGCATTAGGCACCTGACCAACATCGATATATTGATCCTCGACAAAAGGGATACCTTCACTTTTGTATCTATAGATGCCGTTTCCGTCGAGGGTAGCGCTGTCTTTCAGTTCAGAGGCGGGGAGGAGCTTATCCCCTACGATCGGTATATCAGTGATTCCTATAGCCGGTTCACCATTTACCTCTCCGAGTATAATGTGTTGTTTAGTCTGCTGTTGGCTTATACCATAGCCAACCTTTGCTTGTGCTTGTGCTGTCAATCCTAAGATTCCTAGCATAGCGATGAATATATTGATCTTTTTCATTATTGATTGGCCCCGCTGGATATTGAGTATTTTGTTATCCTGTCATGAGAATGTTCTGGGGTTTTTTGCAGGGTTTTTCGCATTGAAAGTAGCACAAAAAACACTCAGTCATTGGAAATATATACTTCACAAAGAGGGGTGTAAATAATAAGTTATCGAAATGTTTGTTATTTGTTGCATTTTGTTTTTTGAAACAAAATATGAGATTTCAATTTATTGAAATTAATTTATTTTTCTTTCTTGGTGGAGAAAGAGAACGGATTTGTGGATGTATCATAGCCTTGATTAATCCAAAATTCGTTGCGGATGGGTATACACGGTTGCCCGTCCCGGCTTGCAAAAACCAATCAACGTTAGATTGCATTTCTGGGCGACCTCGATGGCGAGTGAGGTCGCAGCGGAAACGGCAAACAAAATTTCCGCTCCACAATGAGCGGACTTCTGTACCATTTCATAACTGGCGCGGCTGGAAACCAATACAGCACCTTGGTGCCAGCCTGTTTTTGACCGCATGCCCAGCAACTTATCCAATGCAACATGACGGCCGATATCTTCACAACCGCCGAGCAATTCCCCTGTAGGATTAATCCAGCCGGCAGCATGGGTACAGCCAGTGAGTGCACCGATTTCTTGAATACGAGGTAATTGAGCCAGTGCAGTATCAAGATGAGAAAGTGAAAATGTCTGGGTGAACGGCAGGGGGGTTATGGGACGAAAAATTTCGGTGAGTTGTTCCGTGCCGCAGATACCACAGCCGGTTCTGCCCACCATATTGCGTCGGCGCTCTTTCAATGCAGCAAAACGGCGATTCGACAGTTCAACATGCAGTTCAATACCGCCGTGGCAACTGACGATGGAATCAATGCCACGAATGTCTTGTGGGGAAATGATGATCCCTTCAGACAATGAAAAACCGATGGCGAAATAGTCTAAATCTTTAGGGCTAGCCATCATAACGACATGGGAGATCCCGTTATAAACTAAGGCGATCGGAACCTCTTCGGCCACCCAGTCCGGTTTGGAAACCTTCAGGTGATTTTTTTGGATGACATTGATTCGGAAAGCACCGCAAGTACCTTCAATAGCTAACTTATTTCCTGACTTTGCATCATCCATTAGTGAATTCCCCCGACAGATTAATTTATCGTACTGTTTATAAGGGCGGGGAGGATGTCAAGTTTTTCAGATTTGATAGCTTTTTGCACTTCGCAGTTGAATTCGTCAGTGACTGTTTAATACATCACTCATATTGATGGTTAAATTCGGTGACCACTTAAGCGGTCACCTTAACTTTTTAATGCTTTCAGACTACGACAGTAATCATTTGTCTATTACATAATAAAATTGACACTAAAAAGTTTGTTGCAAACTCTATTTTTGGAAAATTTATACAGAGATAAATAACAACCGAATAGCGAAACCGATCAACACAACGCCCATTACCCGTTCAAACCAATATCCTTTCTGCATGAACTTATTACGAATCAATGCATTTGAGAACATGAGGCTAACCAGCACAAACCATATTGCGTTGACCACACACATCCACAAGCCATAAAAGGCTTGTATCAGAGTCGGTGTATTACTACTCACTACCGTGGTGAAAATCGCCAAAAAGAACAATGTTGCCTTGGGGTTTAGGGCATTTGTCATAAAGCCCATCAGAAATGCTTTCCACCGACTCTGCGAAACCTGGATAATTTCTTCACTCTCTAAGGCATTCAGGTTGGTAGGTTTACTTCTGATAAATTTAATACCGAGCCAGATGATATAAATAGCACCGACGAGTTTTGCCACATCCATCAACCAAGGCGTCGTATGCATTAATGCACTAATTCCCACCAGTGTATAGATGACATGGATTGATATTCCTGCTCCAATACCGATTGCCGTACATATTCCAGCTAAACGACCAAACTTTACACTCTGTCGTATAGTGACCGCAAAATCCGGGCCTGGGGCGACTACGGCTAAAAAATGAATCACCGCCAACCCCAGAAATTCTCCCCAATAGTCAAATAACATATTGTCCTTTTTTACTTATCAATATTGTTCAAAAATAACGTATGTTCAAAACTAGCATTCATTCACAAATAACGTAGTTCGCGGTTAAACCACATCGTAATATACGGTTAAGTGACCTTTTTTCATTTGCGCCGCCTGTACTTTAATATCTCCCAGTTGCCCTAAAGATGTCACATGAGTGCCGCCACAAAGATAAGGCGTGAAATGACCAAAACTGACTTCTCGGAGTCCATCATCTCGTTGGGTCACTTTGCACGGTAGATCTTCCGTAATAAAGTTTTTGCATATCACCTGAATATCTTCTGCCGATACGTTTTGAGCATCCTCTCTTGCTTTGAATACGACTTTACTTTCACCCGGCCAATGGTGGGCTTTAATGGGATGCCATATAGCAAGTTCAACGACATGCCCGATAAGATGTCCAGCAGAATGCAAGCGCGAATATAATTGGCGAAGTTCACCATCAACACGAGCAAAAGCATTTCCCTGTGTCACTGGCGCTGTTGTCTGATGGATTATTTCCCCCTCTTCCATAGCTACATGAACGACAGCGACCTCATTAATCCATCCTATATCACTAGGCTGCCCTCCTCCCTGAGGGTGAAACAGGGTGGATTTCAGTCGTACGGAATAACGTCCATCATTGCGAGGGACACAATCAATTACTTCAACATCACCCGCCAATATTTCACTGGACAGATAAATACGTTCAGTCATATTTCATTTCCCGTTATTTTTATTGACGTCTATTTAATTGAATAGTCATATCCAACGCAAGGAATAAATATATAAAAATGATATTTATAATATTGTCGAGGTGTGATTTTTTTGTTATCAAAAACTTACATTGTTATGCTGGGTTTCTTATTGAATATAACCAGATGGGAATAATTGTCTGCTAAGGATATAATAATTACCAATAATATAATTACTGTATTTAATAGTATCGAATTGTGATTTTCATAAAAATAGAGTGAAATTTATTTCTTACAATCACAAAGTGAAAGAAACCGGAGGCTGTTTTACCCCTCCGGTTTTGTAAGATGGATTGACGTTCAGCGGCTGATTATTGGGTAAAAAGTGCCCTTAACCTCTTATTAACCTGCTGTTTATCAAACGGTTCCAGTGGCTCACTTGGCGATAATCCCACCCACTCTAATTGTTCCGCTTCATCTTCCGTCAGCGTTTTCTTTTTTCGCAACTTGAGCAAATCATTCCAACTCCAAATGCCACCTGAATTTTCTGCCGGGCACATGCCATTACCCGCAGTCACTTCAGGCAGGAAAATATCTTTTTGCAGCACTTTTTCTACGGTCACCAGATGGAACCAATCATCACCAAAGTCGTATTGGTAGCCGAGTTCGTTCCCAATCTCATGCAAAAATGCACCGATACACACTTGGTCATAATGTTCTTCCGGGATGGTGATCCTGGAATGATGAAAACTGAATAGATGAGCATGTTCCCAACCCATGACATCTTGTATCACGTCATGAAATTCATTCAGTGTTAACTGATTGCTGATACGAACCCGACGCCATACGGGTGGACTGGCATCCAATAAACTGACTTTGAGAACCAGCCCTTGTGGTTGAATCTCATCATTTTTCATCAGGGGAAAATATTCAAAACTGATCTCCGCCAGAGTATCAAATAAAGCAAATCGCTTGTTAATTAACGCGGGATCTTGGAGGGCATGGGCTAAATCTAAATATTGTTCCACCAAATAGGGTTCTTGTTGTGACTGTCTATATTGCTCGATTGTCGCGGAATAAGTCAGACGTTCAGTAAACCGTTCCCGGTTTGGGTAGTAATAGAGTTTTAATAAATCTCTGGGCTTTTTCGCTTTCAGCAAACATTCTTCCGGCGCCAGCCAGCTCAGGACTAATGGTGTCACCATGGCGAGGCCAAGGCGATGATGCTTCTGCCGTTGTGGATCGGCTTGATAACCCAGCTTCAGGCTCCAGTGTTCAAGTTCAAACGCTTCGGGTTGTGTCCATTCGAAAGGCAGTTGCGATAACCAATAAAGTGAGTAGAGATCGAGCGGGGTGTTTTTGTTTAGCTGAACGGAAAGTATCCACGGTAAAATTTGTTGCAGCCAGTCAGGGGAGACGGGGATAAAGTCAATATCAGCGTCTTGAGTTCTCAACTTTTCAATCAGTTCGGGGATGGTTTGGCCAGGGTCAATATTCAGCATACTTTCACGGATACCCGATTTAAAATCTAGCATCATACTCATTTGGGTTTTTTGCCCGTCCAATGTGATTACCATCATCATGCTGGCACAGTCATTTCCATCAACATGAGTGACGTATAATTCGTGGATCTGGGCGGTTTCCCGCACGTTGTTGTGTGCAATCGCCCTTTTTTTCCAGCGGCTGAAACAAGGGTGAATGGCTGGATGGCGGTTAAATCGGGCGCACAAGTTTAAAAGTTGCAGATAGGATGAATTCTTCCATGCTGAGGCAGAACAACTATCCAATATTTGCGCACTGGCAAGGGCAACCGGCTCCTCAAAGTATTGGGTCAATAGCAGCAGGGCATCTATGCCCCATGGATATTGGGTCACTTCCGAGAGTAAATGGGGTAAGGTTTCCTGAGGAACAACGGAAAAACCGTGTTCAAAAAAGTCGATGAACTCAATGCCAGACTGAATTCCAAACTGTTCAAACAGTTGGCTTAAATTTGGGGGACTTGAAGGAAAAGGGGTGATGTTGGCGTTATCAGCATTTTGTTGGACGCTCAGCAATTGGGCGATATCAATCTTGATATTAAACTGATTTTTTTTCAAGATCGACAAACATAACAACACACATTCGTCATTGAGTTCAAAATTTTCTTTGGTAAAAATCAGGAATTGCTCAATCATCTCCTCAAATTGGTGTTGGGTTCCTTCAGGCAATTTTTTGGCGGTGAATGCCATCTCCCCTACCGCCACTTCAACCCAATGGTTAATGCTGTCCCCTAACTCGTCCATCATCTCCTTGGGCAGAGCCAACACCAGGCTGAACAACAAGAAGAAATTATCCGGATCGGAAAACCACTGCATTTGTTTGTGGGTCAAGGAGCGTTGTTTCTCTGGGGTATGGGCGTATTTTTCTATTGCAGATAGCAATTTTTCAGGTGTCAGTTTCATAATAAATTTCTTCAGTTATTGATGTGCCAGCGTAACCTAGAATAGTGCCAATGGTCATGCAGGTAAATCCACCCCTTTCCTTGCCATTATGACTTTCAGTTTAATCTGAATGGTCGATACGGGCAGATACCATGATGCTGGCTGCTACATTGCGTCATGCAGGCATTTTCTGACCTTTTGCGGAAAAAAAAGCCATTCACCCGCAATCGTTAATCGTTATTTAGGTAAGCTCATCAGCAATTGGTCATCCGATAGGATGAGAACTCGGTTTGCAAGGTAATCATCACCTAACAGGCCATCAAAATCTATCCGTTTAGCCGGATCTATCTTGTCATCAGAAAGCTGTAAGACAAGCGCAGAGAGCTTAACGCCATCCGGTGTCACAATAGTTTGTTTCGGACAGGACTGCGAGAAATTAACACATCCTTTCTTCTCTGAACGTGTAAAAAGCACTGAATGGCTTGCTCCTGTGTCGATAACCATGCGGTTTATCTTCTCATTGCCAGATGACACACTGATTTCTATCCCGCTTTTTGTGCGGGTAAATGGGATCGACTGCCAGCGGTAGCCATCAGGAAGTGCTTTAAGATGGTCGGTTATTGTCAGCCTCTTTGAAGCGTAGTTGATAATCAGTGTCTTGTTTTTGGCGACACCCAGCCCTAACACGCCATTGATGAGAAGTTTTCCGTTGTCATCCAACATGCCGTTGCCCCACGGTTTGAAGATTTCAACGTCAACATCTGAAAGGTTTTTTCCGTTAACAGTGATATCAGCGACTTTTGCTACTCGCGTAGACTTTTCAACGCCGAAAACATCAATGGAATTTTTGGTTTCTGTGGGATGATTCTGCGCCGGAAAAATCGAATCAAAGGTCGATTGAGGGAGATAAAAGGCACCGGATGCCCCTGTATCAATTGCAATTTTGTCAATCTCTTTGCCGTTGATATTGAGCGATACTGAAGGGGTTGCACGCTCAAGGTAAACAATCGGCACGCTAATCTCTGCCTGGACTGCTTTGGCCGGAATGACCGTCAGACACAGTGCCGCGCACGCACTCAAAACGCTGTTCATTTTGATAAACTCCCATTTATAGAAATACTTACAGTAATCCGTTCAAAAACAGAGAGGATGAAACAGAATCTAGTATAAGAATATTTAATGCTATAAGACGAAACCCTTTTTCGTGAGCTATGTCGCTGAACATACGTTTAAATGGTTAGGCAATAGTGGAACTCCTGTGAATTCACGTTGTCTCCATTGGGTGCATCTGCTGCATTTCGTTTGAGGTATATTTGACAGCTTATGCTATTTTCAGCGGGTGATGTAAAACTGAACTCATAGGTGGAATTCAATAGAGTATGAAGAAAAAGATCATCTCAGGGATTTATCTTGGATTGCTGTTGATTGCTTCCTTGATATTGGTGTTTGAAAAGGGCGGGGATATTTATCCTGCCCTGGTGTCTGTCGGCGTATTTGGCACCCTTTTTGGGCTGGTTTTTTTAGTTTCAGCACGTTGGTTATTTTCAACAGTGTTGACGGGAACCTTATTTATTATCCTTAAATTCCTTAACCAGATAAAAGTCCATTATTACAAAGAACAACTGATGTTTTCCGATTTGAATGTCATGTTAGACCCTTCAAATCAGGAAACCCTGCGCCATTATTGGCTGGCAGGCATCGCGGTGGTGGCGATGTTCATCTGGTTGATATTCAATATGATATTGAGTTGGAAAACGGCGCTTTCTGCTCGTGGGATCAAATGGCGCCTCGCCAGTCTCGTTTTGGTGGCCGCCAGTGTTTGCGGGATCAAACTGACGGTCAATGCCTACCACGTTCAATGGCAGAATGAATTGCCGAAAGGTCGGGGAACGGTGACCAATATGGTGATGTCAGCGATGGATGCAGAATATCAACCGCCAAAATTTGGCACATCTGCTGACTATTTCTTGCAACAGGCGAAAAAGGTGACTCTGCCTGCACCACAATCAGAGGTGAAACCCGATGTGGTTTTGTTATTGCAAGAATCTACCGTTAATCCTCATCTTTACCAATTACCCGCTAATGTTAAGTTGCCGGATCTTTATATGTTCCAGCGTGATGCCGGTGTCCGCGCCCAAAGCCCGCTAAGGGTACAAACTTTTGGTGGCGGAACATGGTTATCTGAGTTTTCTGTTTTGACGGGGTTGAATACGGATGATTTTGGTTCACGCAAAAATTCGGTGTTTTATTTTGTGGTCGATCACCTGCAAAACAGTTTATTCCACGCAATGAAAGACAATGGTTATTACACGGTTGTGCTGACACCATTTAATAAATCGGCCTACCACGCAGGACACGCTTATAAGACACTGGGTATTGATCGGATTATCCAGCCACAAGAGTTGGGCTACCCAGCCAGCATGGATGAAAATCTGTGGACGATTTCAACCCGGGATATGCTGTCGTATGTGAAAACCATTTTGGCTAAGGAAACCGATAAACCGATTTTCATCTTCTCTCTGACCATGTATGAACATGGCCCTTATGAAGAGAGCCACCATGATGATTATGGATTGACGGGCAATGTTGAGCGTTCGACAGCGGTAGGCAAGTTTAGCCATTACATGGAAAAAATCACGGCTTCCGATCCGGCGATCAAGGACTTTAGTGAATTCGTTGCCGGGCGCGATAAGCCCACGGTTTTCCTCTATTTTGGTGATCATCAGCCGAACATCGATTTTGAACATTACCACTCTGCGTTGTCTGATCCGGCTCACCTGACCCAATTTACCCTACGGGATAATTTGAAACAGGGGGCTTCTATTACAACGGGTAAGCTGACAGATATTTCTTTTCTCGGCGGAATGATTTTGGAACGCGCCCGTTTGGCGGCTCCGGCGTTTTATCAGGCCAACATGATTATGCGTCATTTGTGTGATGGTGCTTTGAATGATTGTCAGGACAGCGCACTGGTAGAGAGCTATAAGCATTACATTTACCAGCAGTTGAATGCGGCAGGCAAGGGATAACGGCGTTTTTACTGTTTGAAATTCACCAATAAAAAAACCTACGCAAGATCATTTGGGTAGGTTTTTTAGCATTATGTCAATGGCGTGATGCGATAAGCACAGCGTCGGTGACCACTGAGGATATATTCGGTTCTTTCCACATTCGCTTGCAGAATTTCCCGAAACAACTTCAATTCAGTCCGACAAAACCCCTGACATATTTTGGCCGCACTACAGATTGGGCAATGGTTTTCGAAAAACAGCATGTCACCGTTTTCTTCAACAGAATAATGCGCCATATAACCTTCCTGACAGCGTATGGCAACCAGACACTCAACTTTCTCCTGTAACCCGTCCACATTTTCCATCGCCTTTTGATAGTAGGAAAAAGCCTCTTCTTCGCGGGTACGAATAATCAAATCTATGGCTGATTCCCCCAATTGGCTGCGAATAATCGTAATCAATTGGGTCGTCAGCTCGGCATGGGTGTCGGGAAATCGGGCATGGCCTTTCTCAGTGAGATGCCAAAGCTGGACAGGACGCCCGACTCCCCTTGTTTCTGCGTTCGCGACAACCAATCCCTCTTTAGCCAGTTTGACAAATTGTTGACGGGCTGCTTCCCCGGTTGTTCCCAATTTCTTGCCAGCATCAGAGGCTTGTAAGGCACCGTGAGTTTTAAGCAGCATTAATAGCTTGTCACTCACGGTTTGCCCGTCTTTTATACTATTTACCAAGTCATGGCTTGACATATTATGGGCTCCGACGTTAGTTTATTCCAAGATTTATCTTGTTTAATTTAACGTAAGATTTTTCACAACTCAACCTGCGTTCAGGATAACGATGATGATAATGACTGAGGAAAGCCGCTGGAGGGATCTTTTTTCCAGCAAAAATGCGCCGAGTGCGATAGCACTTTCACTGGGCGTGGGATTGATGGCAACCAATACTTTAATTGCGATTACTATTTTACCTTCTATTGTCAAAGATATCGGAGGATTGAACTTCTATGCCTGGAATACGACATTATTTGTTGTGGCATCCATTATTGGTTCCATTCTTTCTGCCAGATTACTGAGTTCGTCGGGCGCGAGAAATGCGTATTTGGTTGCCGCGCTGTTTTTTTTCATCGGCAGTTTCTTTTGTACTTTCGCACCGACTATGGAAATCATGCTGATTGGCAGGACCATTCAGGGATTGGGAGGAGGATTTTTGTTTGCGCTTTCCTATCTGATGATTAATCAAGTATTTGAACAATCACTCTGGCCCAGAGCCATGGCATTAGTTTCTGGGGTATGGGGCGTAGCAACCTTAATCGGACCCGCTATTGGCGGCATTTTCGCTGAAATGAACGCGTGGCGTTATGCATTTGGCATTATGTTACCCAGCATTTTGTTGTATGCCCTATTCACTTATCGAATTTTGCCCAAAAAACAAGTACAGAATACGACGAAAACGGCACTGCCGATTGTGCAGCTCATTCTGTTATCCGCTGCTGTACTCGCGGTTTCCTCCGGGAGTCTGTCACAAGATGTACGTATCAATATTACCGGCATTGTGACGGCGGTGATATTGGTATCCTTATTGTTCATCCATGAACGCCGGACTGCAGCGAGATTGTTTCCCGAAAATGCGTTGAGTTGGCGCTCTCCCCATTTGATCTTATTCGCAACCATGTCGCTTTTAGTGATCGGTTTGGCAAGTGATGTTTTTATACCCTATTTTCTGCAAATTCTGCATGGGCAATCGCCGTTAGCTTCTGGTTATACCGTCGCTATCGCCGCCATTGGTTGGACCGTCGGGGAAATGCTCAGTGCCAGTTGGCAAGGTGCGAAAATACGCTTTGCGATTGTAAGTGGCCCGGTCTTCATGTTGATGGGGATATTACTGTTGCTTGTGATGCTGCCTTCCCCATCAACGGGGGAGTGGCAAATAATACTGCCTATCGTGTTGGGATTGGGGCTGTTTGGTTTTGGCGTCGGTTTTGGTTGGCCGCATCTTTTGACCCGTATTTTGCAGGTTTCCAGTGATGCTGATAAAAATATCGCTGGCTCATCCATTACGACCGTCCAACTATTTGCCACGGCATTCGGTTCTGCGCTGGGTGGTATGATCACCAATATATTTGGATTCTATCAACCCGGTGGCGTAGCGGGAGCCGCCTCTTCTTCCCATTGGTTATTTTTACTCTTTGCGATTACGCCGATATTGGCATTATGGACGGCGTGTAAATCAGCAAAAATTAACGCAGAGCAATAAATTAACTCTCAACGGCATTATCGAAGAAATAATGCCGTTTTCTTTTATTATGCACAATGGGATATATCCCTATAATAGGGGCGATTGATATCATAAATAATAACTAAGGATATTTGATGTTAGTGATCTCCCATCAACCGAAGGGTGGTTTTATTGCCCGCATAATACAACTGAAAAGCCGGTGTTTTTTGATAATAAAACAATTTCTTATCCTGTTTTTATTGCTGACAGGAATGAGTAATGTATCAGCCGGAGAGATAAAACAGGAAACAAAAGCCGTTGATGTTCCTGCGTTAAGCAAGCGAGTGACCGATATCTCCAAGGTCCTGACGAAAGAAGAGAACCAGCGGCTGACCCGCCAACTGAAAAAACTGCAATCTGAAAAAGAGGTACAGATGGCAGTGCTGATCATCCCGACGACAGGCCGTGATACGGTTGAAGAGTTTGCTTCCCGTGTATTTGAACAATGGAAGTTAGGCAGCAAAGAACGCAATGATGGCATCTTGTTCTTGATCGCTTCTGACGACCATAAAATGCGTATTGCGGTGGGTTCCGGTCTAGAGCGTGAGCTAACCGATGGCAAGATTGCTCGTATTTTGCGTGAAGATGTGAAGCCGGCTTTCAAAGAAAATGCGTATTTTGAGGGAACCAGCAATGCCATTGATTCAATGAATATCTTACTGAAAAAGCCCGGGCAAGCGGAAATACAGGATGAAACCTCAAAGCTAACTCAGGCTCTTGAAGAAAACGACAGCGCATTGAACAAAATATCGGGTAAGGATATTGCCGCGTTATTCGGTTTTTGGTTGGTCTGTATGTTCCTTCTGCCAATGAAGGTTTTCCGCACAGGGCACTGGTTTAAGCGTTTACTTAAATGCGTCCTGACTATAGTGGCAGGAACTTGTGTACTGGATTTTGTTGGCGCATTTCCTTCCATTCCGGGTGAATTTTATCTGTTAATCCTCTTGTCGCCAGTGATTCTGGTGTTTTTGTTGATCTCTTCGGTAAAGTCATTGCTGAAAAGCCTGTTCGGCAGCCTTTTTGGTGGCTTGTTTGGTGGTTCCGGTTCGAAAACATCAACGGCAGCAGATAGCATAAAAACGGCAATAGAGAGTACAAAAACCACAACAGATAGTACAAAAGGTGACGACGACGATGACCGCTTTTCCGGTGGCGGCGGCCGCAGGGATGGTGGTGGTGCTTCGGGTAGTTGGTGATTTTTGGGGTGTATGGGTGGGGGATTGATCCCCCTGCCTATCTAATCCATCAACAAAATAATTTAATATTAAAATTCAGTGTATTATTTGATGAACCATTTTCGTGACGTTATGAAAGTAGTTCATCGTAGTTATGTTTTACTTAATTTCAGGCGACTTACCAAACTGAATACCCAGTAATTTATTTTTAGCTAAATCACCATTTAATTTAAGTACTACAGAATCCATTAAATATTTTCTATCCCCATCAGACAGATAAGATAGCATCGCATCATAGTTTTCGGTATTTAAAGTTGCGATATATTGCTTATTGGAATCTTCCAATTTCTTATGGATAAAGGAAAACCAGTTAGCCCTTGCGCCGGGATCGATATCCGCAAACAGTCGATTATCATGCCAAAGCATATCGATAGTATGGTTTGCGCCCTTCATCCATATTAACCAGTCAAAGCAGAGTATTCTGGCGGCATTTATTCCATCCGAATCATCTCCTTCAATCTGAACGGTTAAATCATACCGAATTTGATTGTCTCCGGTATTGGATTCCAATACGATACCCGCAGGGACCCTGGGATATAGGGTTTCTGCCAATTTAGTGAATTCGATATCGAGATGATGTAAAGGCTCTGATTGAGTATAATAAGTCGCCAGCCTATCTTCTTCGACTCGTTTTTCTCTAATCCTCTGTGCTTTTTCCTGCAATTTGCTGGTAAAGTTAAGAAACTCGGATAATCTTTCTCGCTCTTCTTCAAAATTAGCGACCTGTTTTGCGATAGCCGCGTATTCATCCAGCGCTCTTTTTCCTTGTAAATACTGAATTTTTTGATCTCTTGTCAACGATAAATTACGACGTTTTTCTTCTAATTGACTCTTTTTATTGAGTAAATTAATTTTATCGTTCATCAAACGAGTACGACGATTGATAGACAAAGAATGGTGGAATTTTTCTACAGCCTCAAAATGAGCCAGAGCCTCTGGTTTGAATATGGCTTGGAGCCCTTGATAGAGATCCATTAAGTCTTGCTTACTGATATCAGGGTGATGAGCGATGGTTTTTTCGATATTTTCAACCTGAAAATCAATAACGGAGATATCTTTCTCAATATTTCTAATGCTTGATGTTAGTTCTCCTGTTTCCATTTCAAGAGCTCGATAATTCTCCGCAATTTGAAATTGACTTAAATCTTCTTTGAGGATGGAAAGTTGTCTATCCAACCATTCCAAACGGAGTTTAGGTTGTGCTCCTGCACGGAACATATCTTTTAATATTGTGTCTTTCTGCCAGTTCGTGATCGCTTTGTTAATTTCATCCAATGCTTTTTTATGGTCACGTTTATTAACAACTAATGAGCATTCAAGGCCAAGCAGATATAATGTCCTTAATTTAGCATCGAAATCAATTTCTTTGTTGGTTCTTAGCGGATCAAGGCAATCTTCTCGAAGATATCGGGCAAACCGTTTAATCAGAGATCTAAATGATAATAATGGAATGTTTGAGTCTAATCTGAATAATCCTGACGTATCCAGCCACTGTTTATATTTTTTCAGTTTTATCGGTTCATCATTTAAGGTGATTTTTTTACCATCACCGGTTCGTGATACTCGATATTCCTTGCCGTTATAGGCAAATAGCAGAGTAAACCACCAGTCTGGTACGGCATAGGACAAGCGTTTATCGGCATTAGCGCCTAAGCAATGGTGAATTAAACCCAAAGCAAGCGTTTTTCCTACACCATTACTACTGCCTTCTTTCTCTTCAGAACTGTCACCAATGATCAACGTTAGCCCTTTCTCATTGAAAGTAATCGGTTTAAAAGTAGGTTGATCACAGGTCAAGCTGATTAAGCGCATCATTCCTCTCCTTGAAGATCACCATTAAACATTTTTTTTTGTTGGTTTGGTGAAATAAATATATGACCGTCTGGGTTAGATTCAGCAATTTGAATCGCAAAGAGAATATCAACAGCTAAAATTAATTGGGTGAATGACGGTTTTATCAGTGCATAATCATGGTCTTCGTTAACCAGAACCCATAGTTCATCTAAGCTTCTGGGCTCATCCAGAAATCGGCGAATATAGCCTGCAATCGCGATGAGCGAGTTTGCAAAGCGGATATGTTTATGCGGTAGCAGCATTGTTTGGATGTTCATAGGCATCACATGTTTCAAAATATTTTGCGAGTATAATTTCAGCCATGGTGCTAAAAGCTGTCGCACTATGCGGGTTCTCTTTGGCCTGCTCGGGAACAAGCTCGTCTAGTATCCAAAAGTAACGTAAATCAGCAGCATCTCCTAAATTATCAGGAAATCTTTCTTTACTTCTGGCATAAATATTTTTGATCTCTTCCGCGATGGATTGTTGGTATCCCTCATCAATAGAGTCTAGGTATTCATCAATAACTGCAATTTTGAATGAATTTAACCTTAACCGTAGTCCTATCTGTTCATGTAACCCATTAAACTTTATTTTTTCCTCAAAGTCTGGCGCCGTATCACTTAAAAATTGTAAACCAGAGGGAGACTTATTGATCAAATGATTGAGTAATTCCATGATAGCCCCACGATCGATAAAATCCGGCACATCGGAAGGTATTAGACCAATAATGTCTTGACGTTCATCTTCGGTTAAGGACATAAACCGCTTGAGCAATGCTGTTGTGTTGACTGTTCCTACATAAAGTAGTCCTTTGTTTTCTTTGAGTTGCAATAAAGCCGGACTAATTGGGGCAGGAATGCCTTGAAATCGATCATTCATCACAAATGAATATTTTTCAACTGTCCCCCATTTTGCTGATAGTTTCTCAAAATCACCGACTGCTTTGTCGATTATTTGATTTATTTTGATTTGGGTATTGGGTTTAGGTCCATAAACTTGAAAATAGTGTTTTTCTAAAGGTATCCAACCATCATTTCCTCCATCACCCCAACTTCCCCAAGGAGATACCGATTGAAAATCATCTTCGCTATAAGACATGATCTTAGAAAATAGCTCTTGAAAAGCCTCTCCACTGGCTTCATGAATTTTAAGCCTAAAAAGCTTCACATATAGATAGGTGCGTTGTGATGAATTCAATGTCAAACTCCTTTTTTCATTATTCTGAGTTTATAGATGAATTTTTTTGTATTATCATTAAATAAAATTAATAACTATTTATGGTGATAATATAATTCATTATCAGTGTTAATTGAATGACTTACCTTTAATTACAATTGGTTATGTGTTTTTATTCGCGAGTTATTAAAGTACGAAAATATTATCGCAAGTGTGCTTTTTATACTATGGCTATCCACTATTTAAGGCTAATTTAACTATTAATCCCAGAGCTGGGGCTCTACTATCGTTGCTGCCGCACTGAAATTGAGAAGGTTACCGTAGAATCCCGTTTGATGATGTTTTTATTTAATATCAAAATGTTATGTTATGACACTAGATGAAAGCTATTCATCACCCTTTACCAGAAAACGCGACACGGATCTCCAGAAAGAAGTCATCCGTGTCACGGTATCGTAGGCCATCCGTTTACTTTGACCTGTTATTCATGCTCCTCATTGCTAATATGGCGTCTGTTGGGATTAAAGCCGGACAGACAAAGCACCGTCATTGCCAGGATTAGGCAATAAGCGATAATCGGCCAAGCCGTCGTGTGGGATAAAAGTGTAAGGGAGAGCGTTCCGATTCCCCCTAACAGTAATCCTCCCAGGCAGAAATAGACGGCTGTCGCCGTCCCGGCTATGTGGTCGAAACCGCGAAGTGCACCATTGGGTGCCACAGAAACCGCAGTCGCAATCCCAACACCGACGAGCCACATTGGGGCGATGAAGCCCAATACCGATTTGGGAATGAGCATTTCTCCCGCAGCCAGCAACAGTGCTCCTGCCATCAGGCAGCACATTCCCGCCCGTAACGTATTCAGGCTTCCCCACCGCGCAATCAGGCGCCCTACGCATCGCGAAGTCACCATCATTGCAATGGCCACTGTTGCGAATAGCAAACTGAAGCTAAGTTGTGATAACCCTTGTCGGCCCATCATTAGCCAAGGGGCGGTCGAAAAAAAGACGAAGAAGCTGCCCATTCCTGCACTGTAGCAGAGCGTGTATAGCCAGAAATTCAGGCGTCTTACCGGAAGAAATAGCTGTGACCATTGCAAGTCTGTCGTCCGTTGCCATCGGGTCTCAGGCCAGAGTTGCCAGGCTGCGATAACAGCGATTGTCATTGTACATCCCAGCAAGCCAAAGATTGCGCGCCAGCCCAACCAAGTGTCAACCAGCGCTCCCAGCAGCGGACCCACTGCTGGAACCATCGCGAGCATAGAACTGAGCAAACCATAGATGATATTGCTTTCCTCACGGCCAGCATAGATATCGCGTATAGTCGCGAAAGTGGCGATGAGACATGCCGAAGCACCGCAGGCTTGAATAATCCGGAGGCTCAAAAACACGTCTGGCGATGAGGTTATGCTGAGGCCGAATGAAGCGACAATGTACGCAATCCCTCCACCCAGTAAAACAGGGCGGCGCCCAAACCGATCTGACAGCGGGCCAAATAGAAGCTGACCGGTTCCTAACAGAATGAGGTATACCGTCAACGTTAGCGGGATTGTCCCTGCTCCGGCACCCAGTACATCGGCTATGAAGGGCACTACGGGCAGATACATATCCATGCCCTGATCTCTTTGTCTGTGAGTTTCGGCATTTGTGCAATTTCCAATGTAAAAAATGAATGTGTACCACAAAATGGGTTTCGTGATTACTAGTGGTACAAGCTAATCATGCGCTACTGTGATGATTCTGCAATGCTCTGATAACGAAAAAGCCAGATATAACAATATATATCTGGCTTTGTGATTTTCTCTGAAATGCTAAGAAGCATTACTCAATATTCTGAATCTGCTCGCGCATCTGCTCAATCAACACTTTCAGTTCAATGGCAGAATTCGTCACATCCGCATTAATGGATTTCGATGCCAATGTATTCGATTCGCGGTTAAATTCCTGCATCATAAAATCCAGTCGGCGGCCGACGGCTTCTTTTTTCTTCAGGATATTCCGGGTTTCTTTGACATGAGCTTCCAGACGATCCAACTCTTCCGCCACATCAATGCGTTGTGCCATTAAAATCAGTTCTTGCTCAAGGCGGTTATTCTCTAACTGGATTTGTGCTTCCTCCAGCTTGGTCTGTAAGCGCTCGCGCTGCCATTGCAGGATTGCCGGCATTTGTTCACGGACTTTTGCCACTTCCACGGTGACCGCATCCAAACGCTGCTCGATAAGTGTCTTGAGTGCCTGTCCTTCGGTCTCACGGCTTTGGATAAAGGCGTCCAGTGCCCGATCCAACTCTGCCAGCAATTGTGTGCTGATGGCATCTAAATCCTGCTCTTCGGCAGACATCACGCCCGGCCAGCGCAGGATATCCGCAGGATTAATTTCACCTTCACCGCTTTGTTGTTTAACCCAGCTTGCTGCTTCAACCAATTGTTTTGCCAGATTTTCATTCAGAAGTAAGGCACCTTGAGCACGGGTGTCCAGTTCAAAACGCAGGTTACATTCCACTTTTCCGCGAGTCAGGCGGGAACGAATGCGCTCACGGATGACAGGCTCAAGGCTTCTGAATTGCTCAGGCAGTCGAATATAAGTTTCCAAGTAACGTTGATTGACAGAGCGCAGTTCCCAAGCCGCGTTTCCCCAATCTGCCTTGATATCTCTCCGTGCAAAAGCGGTCATACTACGGATCATAATTCGTTCTCAATTTATAAAGTGATGCGCGGATTATAACGCCCCGCGTAGATGCAGGATAGGCATTCGCCGCTTTAGGCCGTATAATGCGCCTCCAATAATGTCTTAACAGCGGAGATCACACTATGAGCTTAGTAGGAAAGCGTCCGGCAGGAAGAACAGCGGGACAGGTGCGTCCTATTAAAATGACCCGTCATTACACCAAACACGCAGAAGGCTCGGTTCTGGTGGAATTTGGGGATACCAAAGTGTTGTGTAATGCCTCCGTTGAAGAAGGAATTCCGCGTTTCCTGAAAGGTCAGGGACAGGGCTGGATTACGGCTGAATACGGTATGTTGCCACGGGCGACCAATAGCCGTAATGCGCGTGAAGCGGCCAAAGGTAAGCAAACTGGCCGTACGATGGAAATCCAACGTTTGATTGCACGCTCGCTGCGTGCGGCTGTGGATCTGAAAAAATTGGGTGAATTCACCATTACGTTGGATTGTGATGTGATTCAAGCGGATGGTGGCACGCGCACCGCAGCCATCTCTGGCGCTTGTGTGGCATTGGTTGATGCCCTGAATAAGCTGGTCGCGGATGGTAAGTTGAAAGAAAGCCCACTGAAAGCAATGGTTGCGGCAGTGTCTGTGGGTATCGTTGACGGCGAAGGCCGCTGCGATCTGGAGTATGTCGAAGACTCTGCGGCTGATACTGACATGAATATCGTCATGATGGATGACGGTAGAATGATTGAAGTGCAGGGTACGGCTGAAGGTGAACCATTCAGCCATGATGAACTGCTCTCGCTGCTCTCTCTGGCAAAAGAGGGATTGGCAACGATTTTTGAAGCGCAACGAGATGCGTTAGAACCGGTTCACTAAAAGAATAAATTAATCAGGCGGCTGAAGAGTCGCCTTTTTTATGCGTGCAATCTTTATTTATGCTTGCAATATAGTAAGAAATCGAAGAGGAGAAACCCCAATGAAAGCCTATCAGCGCGAATTTATTGAGCTGGCACTGAAAAAACAAGTGCTGAAATTTGGCGAATTTACGCTGAAATCAGGTCGCAAAAGCCCTTATTTTTTTAATGCGGGTTTGTTTAATACCGGACGTGATTTGGCACTGATTGGTCGTTTTTATGCGGCAGCGCTGCTGGACAGTGGCATTAAGTGTGATTTGTTGTTCGGGCCGGCTTATAAAGGTATCCCGATTGCGACGACCACCGCAGTGGCATTGGCAGAACATCATGATATCGATATGCCTTACTGCTTTAACCGTAAGGAAGCCAAAGATCATGGCGAAGGCGGATCGCTGGTTGGCAGCCCGCTGCAAGGCGATGTTGTGGTTGTGGATGATGTGATTACGGCAGGTACGGCGATCCGTGAGTCAATGGAAATCATTAAACAGCACGGAGCCACGCTGTCTGGTGTGATTTTGTGTCTGGATCGTCAGGAACGCGGGCGTGAGACGCTTTCAGCCATTCAGGAAGTGGAGCGTGACTATCGTTGCCACGTTTTCTCCATCATTACCTTGAATGATTTGGTGAACTATTTGCGTGAAAATCCAGAGATGCAACTCCATCTGGAAGCGGTGGAAGCCTATCGCGGAGAATACGGTATTTGACGGCCGGCAAACATCGGCGGTAAGTCATTGTAAGATTGAGGGTCAGACTGAGTGAAAAAAATCCCTCGCCCAAGGGTGGGCGGGGTGAGTAGTAGAAATGGCATCTTGCATATCCGTTCTGCATACATCGTCCTGCATACTCGGTGATGCTGCTGAATGTGGTACTGATTGCAATGCCATTATTGAGTCACTTCACAGTGAACTCAATGAGTTGAAGCATGTTAACACAACTCAATACAAAAACCGCGCGTTATCATCATTTCCTGTATGAATAGGGACAATATTAAGTGCGGTGACAATTTATTGAAGTTGGGTCAATATCAATGGCCAGCGTATTTCAAACTCCGTTGTGGGACGATAGCGAAATTCAGAGCGAACAAAACGGGAGAGCGTCCCTTCACAAAACGCCAGCAATTGCGATGCCAATATGGTTTCATCGTACTTGAATCCCTGGCCATCGCGGATTTTTTTCTCTTTCAGGATCTGACGAAGCTGTGCTTCGATTCGTTCAAATAGCTGGTTGATGCGACTTTGCAGCCTGTCTTGCTCGAACATCAGGGCATGACCGGTCATAATGCGGGTTAGCCCTGGGTTTTTTTCCGCAAAGCCCAGAAGCAGGATGAGGATTAACCTAATGCGAGTGATGGTGTCTTTTTCATCTTGCAGGATCAGGTTGATGCGTGAAATTAAGGAGTCTTCAATAAACTCAATCAGGCTGTCAAACATCCGGGTTTTGCTTGGAAAATGACGGTAAAGTGCTGCTTCAGAAACGCCAACGTTTGCGGCAAGTTTTGCCGTCGTAATGCGCTGGCTGCCATCACTGGATTCCAGCATATGCGCCAGTGCCTGCAAGATTTCCTCACGTCTGTTTTTCTTTTTTGTACGTTCTTTTTCTGCCATGTCTGATAAGACCCCTGCTAAAACAGCAAAAACAAATCCAGCCCTTTCTCGCCACAATATTTTTGTTGAAAGCGGTTATTGTTGAAAACTGTTTCAGACAAAAATAAAACTGTTTCAAACAAAAATATTGCGGGCAAAAAATATGAAAATCGGTTGACGGTATCAGGTTTTATGGAACGTTATTGACGACCGGAATGACCAAAGCCACCCATACCGCGTTCACTGGTTTCAAAGTCTTCAACCAAATTAAATTCAGCCTGTACAACGGGCACAAAAACCATTTGGGCAATCCTTTCACCCGGTTTGATGGTGAATGTTTGATCGCCTCGGTTCCAAACTGAAATCATCAATTGCCCCTGATAATCGGAGTCAATAAGACCGACCAAATTACCCAGAACAACGCCGTGTTTATGGCCTAAGCCAGAACGAGGAAGAATGACCGCAGCTAATTGCTCATCCGCGATATGGATGGCGATTCCGGTTGGCAGAAGTTCAGTCTGGCCGGGAGCCAGCTCCACTGCATTATCCAGACAAGCACGTAAATCTAAACCCGCAGAGCCAGGCGTAGCATAAGTCGGTAAAGGAAAATCTTGCCCGATGCGGGGATCAAGGATTTTAACGTCGATTTTTTTCATCATAGCGTTTGAATATCTCGTCTAATAAGCGGTGGCTGAGTTGTAATTTACCACTGTGGGGTAAATGAACGCTACCATCGTGCCAGAATAGATGTAATGCATTCGTATCACTGTTGAAGCCGTGTCCGGCCAGGGATACATCGTTCGCGCAAATCAAGTCCAGACATTTTTGCTTGAGTTTTCCGCGGGCGTATTCTTCCACATTCTGGGTTTCGGCTGCAAACCCAACGACGAATGGACGATCTTTTTCCATTGCGGCAACGCTCGCTACAATGTCAGGATTTTTGACGAGTGTAAACGTGACTTCATCACCCTGTTTTTTAATTTTTTCTGTCGCGATTTGTTTGAAACGGTAGTCAGACACGGCTGCACAGCCAATGAAAATATGCTGTGAGGCTGCCGTGACCTGGACTTGTCCATGCATCTCCAGCGCACTGGTGACATCAATGCGTTTAACCCCAGAGGGTGTTGGTAAATTAACGGGACCGGTAACCAATGTGACCTCTGCGCCACGTTCAGCCGCTGCTTGTGCAATGGAAAATCCCATTTTCCCTGAGCTGTGGTTGCTGATGAAACGGACAGGATCTAAGGCTTCACGGGTTGGCCCAGCGGTAATTGTTATACGCAAGCCGGAAAAGTCCTGCCTGGTGTTCAAATGTTGCGTTGCCAGCCCGACTATCGCCATGGGTTCCAACATTCTTCCCGGACCAATATCTCCGCAGGCCTGACTGCCTTCATCCGGTCCCCAAATCAATGCGTTACGCTCTTCAAGCACTTTCAGATTATGCTGGGTTGCCTGTGCACGGTACATTTGCTGATTCATTGCGGGAACGACAGCAATGGGGGCAGAAGAGGCCAAACAGAGAGTAGTCACTAAATCATTGGCCATACCTGCGGCCAGGCGAGCCAGCAAATCCGCTGTGGCTGGAGCGAGAATGATTAAATCAGCCCACTTTGCCAGCTCAATATGCCCCATCGCGGCTTCGGCTGCCGGGTCTAGAAGATCATCGGAGACGGGATAACCTGAAACCGCTTGTAATGTGAGCGGAGTAATAAAGGCTTTTGCTGCGGGGGTCATGGCGACGCGCACCTGAGCCCCGCGATCACGTAAACGACGCACCAGTTCGGCAGTTTTATAAGCGGCGATCCCTCCGCTGATGCCGAGAACGATTTGCTTACCAGAAAGCTGATTACCAGAAAGTTGTTCGCCGGAAAATCCTGTCATTTTGATTGCCCAGATGTAAGTTGCAATTCCCTAAGATTCTACCATAAGAAAATAGGGCGTTGAGAACCGAACTTATTTAGATACTCAAAAATGGCAAATTTGCGAAGCGTTGCGCAAGCCGGAAAAATGGGACTGGCGATCTTTTTTTATCATGGGATAGTGAGTACGCGAGGGGATGGTAAGTCTGTAAAGGTAAATGCGTAAAGGTAAATGCACGAATACTGAATTGATGGATTCTATCGCTCTGGATGATAGTTCATGGATAGGGTTATAGAGGGCAAGGATATTGAGGGGGAGTATATGGATATCACGGTGATGGAGAGCAGTGATGATTTGCATGCAAATCTTGCTCCCCGGGAAAAATTGCTGGCTTATGGTGCGGTTTCTCTAACGGATGTTGAGCTGTTGGCTATCTTTTTGCGTACGGGAACCCGAGGTGTTCCTGTTGTTCAGATGGCGGATTATCTTCTGAAATCGTTTGGTTCGCTTTACCACCTGTTATCTGCGGATTATGCCGACTTTTGTTCACATAAGGGCATGGGGATGTGCAAATATGTCCAATTGCAGGCGATATCTGAACTGGCAAAACGTTTCTTCTCCAGTCAGTTTATCCATGAAGACATTATGAGCAGCCCTACCATGACTCAGAGTTATTTACAGGATTTATTGTCTTGGCAGGATCGGGAAGTCTTTGTGGTGCTGTTTTTAACCAACCAAAATAAAGTGATCTGCCATGATGAAATGTTTAAGGGAACGATAAACAAAGTTGAAGTTCATCCGCGTGAAATTGTAAAACAGGCGGTTAAAGTTAATGCTGCATCAATCATTCTTGCCCACAATCACCCTTCCGGTAACCCGGAGCCTAGTCTGGCGGATAAATTGGTGACAGAAAAAATTATTGAGGCTTGTAACTTGGTTGGCGTTAACGTTTTGGATCATATCGTCATTGGCAGACAATCTTGTGTCTCATTTATGGAAAAAGGTTGGATTTAATACCGTTTTTTCCTTCTACGATCAGATCTTAGTTGTTCGGGACTTGAGCATCAGCGAAGGAGGGCGTATACTACGCCACCTTTGAGGATCTTGGGTTTGACGAGAAGAGCCTATCTCAGTAAGTTTTTTTACTGGGGGAATGTGAATCTTTTCAGTACGTCCTTTTCAGTGAAGAGGTTTTTTCAGTAACGAAAATGTGCTGAGATGGGCTCCTAAGCCTGACGAGGCGGTCATACCCGATATAAAGCTCGAGCTGATTTGATTTTTGGAGAATAGACATGTCCCGAGTCTGCCAAGTTACTGGCAAGCGCCCGGTGAGTGGTAACAACCGCTCCCACGCATTAAATGCGACTAAACGTCGTTTTCTGCCTAACCTGCACTCTCATCGTTTCTGGGTTGAGTCTGAGAAACGTTTTGTAACTCTGCGTGTAACTGCTAAAGGTATGCGTGTGATTGACAAAAAGGGTATCGATACAGTTCTTGCCGAACTGCGTGCCCGTGGCGAGAAGTACTAAGGAGCTGAAAAATGGCTAAAGGTATTCGCGATAAAATCAAGCTGGTTTCTTCTGCTGGTACTGGTCACTTCTATACCACTACGAAGAACAAGCGTACTATGCCTGAAAAACTGGAAATGAAAAAATTCGATCCAGTTGTTCGTCAGCATGTAATGTACAAAGAAGCTAAAATTAAATAATTTTAGCGGATTAAAAAAACCCAGCATTATGCTGGGTTTTTTTATGTCTGTCGGTTAACAATGCCCCTAATAATCTGAGGGGAATCAGGTTGTGCGTGGATGCGCTCTCTTGCCGCCGCGATGCAACTCGAATTATTTTGGGTGTATACTAACGCGTTTTTAATTCTTAACCGTCAGGCGTGACTCTAAAATGGCTAAAAAGACCTTAAATATCTTACACACAGAATCATCGTGTGGTTGGGGAGGGCAGGAGATTCGTATCCTGACGGAATCTCAGGGCATGATACAACGTGGTCACCATGTCGTTATTGTTTGTTGCCCAATGTCAACCCTTTACCGTGAAGCTCACCATTATGGCGTGCCTGTCGTTGCTCTCCCGATTGAAAAAAAACGTCTTCCCTGCTTACGGGCAATGCGTCACTGGCTAAAAACAGAAGGCCGCCAATTTGATGTCATCAACACGCATAGTTCCACGGATTCTTGGTTGGTTGCGGCGGCCTGTGCGACATTAAAAGAGACGCCTGCAATCGTCCGAACCCGTCATGTCTCAACCCAGGTTTCAACGTCTGTAGCGACTCGTTGGCTGTATTTGAATGCCTGTCAGCATATTGTGACCACCGGAGAAAAATTGCGTCAATATCTGCATACTCATAATGCTTACCCGCTTTCTCATATGACTTCTGTGCCGACCGGAATAGACTTGTCGCGCTTTTATCCGGCAAACAAGCAGCAAAGCCGTCAGCGTCTAGGCATCAAGGATAAGCCCACGCTGGGTATTGTGGCCACGATGAGAACCTGGAAAGGCCATCGTTATTTACTGGATAGTTGGAAAATTCTTCACCAACGCCATCCTGACTGGCAGTTGCTGTTTGTGGGAGATGGCCCACAGAGAAAAAATTTAGAGCCACGGGTTCAGCAGGAAGGGCTGACAGAAAGTGTTATTTTTCTTGGTAATCGTCAGGATGTCCCTGACTGCCTGAATGCAATGGACATATTTGCTTTGCCTTCGTTCGGCAATGAAGGCGTACCCCAAGGCATCATGCAGGCGATGGCCTGTGGATTGCCTGTCGTATCTACGTCGGTGGGAGCAATTGCAGAGGCCGTGCTTGATAGTGAGACAGGATATATTATCGAACCCAGAAATGTTGAACAGTTGACAGAAAAACTGCATTTGTTAATGAGCGATAAAGCGCTGAGTTTACAAATGGGAAACGCGTCATTAAAACGGGCTACTCATTTATTTGGCATGGATAATATGTTAGATAAAATGGAGTCTATTTTTTATCATAGTATGAATAGCAAGCGATGAGGCTGGGTTTATATTTATGACTGAGCATTGTCTGAGTAATTAATATTTTTTTGTAACCATATGAAATATATTTAAATTGATTTCATATAATCATCACGTTTATTTATCGTTAAATAGAACATTTAATCACTTTACTGTATAGTACTCCAAGGCCAATTTTTGAATTGACAATTTAATATTCATTATTATGCAACCCCAAAATATTTTAGTCATAAATATTGCTCGTTTTGGTGATACCTTACTGGTGACACCCGTTATTCGTGCCTTGAAAACAAAGTGGCCGGAAGCAAATATTGATATCTTTGCGCATAAAAAAACAAAAGAAATTCTTGAAAATATTGCGGAAGTTAATGAATTAAAGGCTTTTTCGAAAGGAAAGGCCAGGTGGAGTGGATGGCTTTCTCGTCAGAAGTACGATCTGGCCTTGGTATATGGTAATGATGAACCGCTGTTACGATATGCTAAACGGAAAGCGAATTTAACGGTTTATTTTTCGGATGTTTCTGACGCAAAATCAAATGAGTATACTGTCGCGAAGCCCCGGGAACTGATGCCGGCGCAACAGGAAAGAGCTTTATTGATTAATGCACTTGGGGTTAGTGTCAGTGATTGGCGATTGCACTATTGTGTGAGTCCAAGTGAAGAAGAGTATGCCAGTGACTTTCTTCGTCGGCAGGGATTAGAGCAGCGGCTGAAAATTGGTTTCCAGTTACAGAGTTTTCCAGCAAAAGCCTATCGCGACTGGCCTGTAGAACACTTTTACGCATTGGCCCAACGTATTTATCGTGATTATCCGCATGCGCATATTTTGCTATTGGGTAGTCAAGAGAGTGAAAAGAGTGCGTTAATGCTTGCCGAGCAATTGGGAACAAACCGATGTTCATCGTTGGCAGGCACAACCACAATGCGGCAAAACGCGGCAATCATGAATCAACTTAATTTATATGTTGGTGTTGATACAGGAACAACGCATCTGGCTGGGGCATTGGGGATACCGATGGTGGCTCTGTATCACAGTTTTCATCCGGGCCGTTTTCTCGCCCCACAGCAACACCCAAAACTGGCGGTCATTGAACACCCGATAGATTATAGTCAGGCAACCCGGGAAGATACGATGTCGGCAATATCGGTGGATCAAGTCTGGCATGCTGTTCATAACCTACTGGAAAACTATTCGTTAGAAAATAAACCGTTAGAAAATAAATCGTTGGAAAGCAATTCGTTGGAAAATCATTCATTGGAAAATAAGTAAAAAGGATAATGAATAAAAATGAAAATAGGATTTATCGATGTTACCGTTACCATGTCTTATGGCGGCATTCAAACCGCAGTTTGGGAGCTGGCTAAGGCTTTGACTGATGCGGGGCATGAAATCCATATTTTCGGTGGAATGGGCGATGTTCGGCCCGCATTAGGTGGACGAAATATCCATATTCACACTTTCCCGTTTATTCCCAGAGAACGAGTGCTTAACATCGGGCGTCGTTTTCAACGTATTGTTGAACGTTACTCTTTTGCCCGCCATGCCCGCGAAACGGTTATTGCCGAAAATTTTGATTGGGTGATTCTGACAAAACCGTTTGATTTTTTCTGGCCGAGAATGCTGGCTGAAACATCCCGCACTCAATTTTGTTATATGAGCGGTGGAACCAGTTTTTTTAGAGGGGATCGGGTATTAGGTAAGAAAATATCTGCATGGGTTGCATGCAGCCATTTTAATGCCTGGCAAATTCAGCATCATTTTAAGCAATTTCCGCGCGTTATCTATAATGGCGTGGATATCGATAAATTCAAACCTGCTGCTTCTGGTGTCCGAACGCGATTAGGTCTCCGTGAAGAGACGTTCTTGTTAACGTTTGCTGGCCGGTTGGTGGGCTGGAAAGGGATGAAAGTGGCCATTGATGCCATGGCTTTGCTGCGGAATAAGGATGTCACGTTATTGATTATCGGTGCAGGTGAAGATTTAACATTGCTCAAAAAACGGGTTTCTGCCTTGCAATTGGAAGAGTCTGTTATTTTTCATCCGCCTGTTGGTCATGATCAATTGCCTGAATTTTACGCGGCGGGAAATGCCGGCCTCTTTCCCAGTATTGGCGATGAAGCATTTGGTATTACGATTGCCGAAGCGATGGCATGTGGGCGTCCTGTGATTGCCAGTTATATTGGTGGAATACCAGAGGTGGTTGGCAATGAAAACCGTGCTGGTATTCTGGTAACTCCTGGCGATGCTTCGGCGATTGCCGATGCCGTTGAGCATCTTTTGTCTTTACCGGACAGAGGACAAGAGATGGGGAAATATGCCCGTCAGAGGATTGAAACGATGTATACTTGGGAACATTCAGCAAGTCGCTTATTAAACGCCATCAAAAATAATGAAAATCGCGTATATTGATCCTTACCCTGTTCCTGATTATCGGGTTGCATCCCTGCAAATTTTGCAGAATGTAGATGCTTTTGCCCGTCAGGGCCATAATGTTTGCCTGATTACGCCAAAAGGCCAAAACCATGTTGAGGAGATCCTGGGGAGATCATTACCGTCAGGGGTAGAGCTAATCGCTTTGCACAATATACGTAGAAAATGGTATTTCCCTCTCAACACACAGAAATTGTTTTATATTCAGGTCTCTCGTTGGCTCAAAGAGAATCAGGTTGATGCCGTTTTTACCCGTAATATTAAAATGGCAAATTACCTGTTGTGTCATCATCCTGATATTCCTCATTTTTTTGAAAGCCATGAAGTATTTGCTCAATCGTTCAAAGAATCCCATGACTTGGTCGGCCGCAGAAACCAGCGTAAGTACCAGAAACTGAAGGAAATTGAACAGCGGGTTTATGATTGTTCCAAGGTTGTTTTTGTCCTGACCTCATTATTACGTGAAGATATTTATAAACAATATAACGTCAAAACGCCGATTGTTGTGGCACCTGATGGCGTTGATATGCTGGCGGTTGAATCGACTAAACAGACGCTTTCCGGTCGCGAACACCAAAGCGAGTCTCCAACCCAGGTGCTTTATTTAGGCAGTTTGCATCGCTGGAAGGGGGTGCCTACCGTCATGAAAGCCATGTCTTATCTTGATCATGTTGTGTTGAACATTGCGGGTGGTACGCCTGAACAGGTTGAACGGTTGCAGCAGATTGCTGAACAGATTGGCGTAAAGGATAAAGTCAATTTCCTCGGTTTTATCCGGCCTAAAAACCGCTTTCAAGTTATCGCTGATAATGACATTTGTGTTTTGCCACTAACTAAAACCAGTATCGGCAGCCGTTATACCTCTCCCCTCAAACTTTTTGAATATATGTCCATGGGAAAACCGGTGGTTATTTCTGATTTCCCTTCAATTCGCGATGCTGTCGATGAAAAAGCAGTCAATTTTGCCGATAGCGAAAATGCAGAAAGTTTTGCGGAGCAAATCCGATGGTTGCTTAATCATCCGGCTGAAATGATGGCGAAAGTTGATTACTCCCGGCAACTGGTTGCGGAACGTTTTAACTGGGATCAGCGGGCGAAGCTGATTACCCGGGTGATTGTGGAAAAATTGCTTGAATGACCCTCTCATTGTCTTAAAAAACATACAGTCTTAAAAAACATACAGTCTTAAAAAACACATAAAGCCAGCCCATACCATCTGTTGTGTATGGGCGGGTATTTTATTGATTAGTTGATTTTCTTGTCGGCTGTTTTCTTGTTATACAGCGCAATCATTAAACCAAATAAGATACCTATCTCATTGATATAGGCATTTTCAAAAGCTCCCCTGACGATAAACAAACCAATAAAAGCAGACAGAAGGATAAGCCCCGCTTGCCGGATAATCCCTCTGTGTTGGTGAATGATTTGTCCTCCCGTAAAGAGAGCTGAAAATGTCATCAGCAGTGTGGTGATCAGACCAAAGATACCCGCCGAAAACCAGAGTGATAAGAAGACATTATGTGGACCAATCGACGTTCTAAATGTCCAGCCAGGATAATCGGCCACACGGCTGTTGTAGACTTGATGATAAACTTTATTACCAAAACCATAGCCTTTGATGGGATTTTCCATGATTAGGGTCCATGCCGAACCTTGGGTTCCGTTACTATAACGATAACTGCTGTCTGTTTGAGTGAGTTTATGTAACAGTAATTGGGTATCAGGATTGGATGTGGTCGCCCAGTGTGCAGCGCCTGCCAGTAATCCTAAACATACTGTGGCTGTAAGGGTGAGTTTCCACTCTCGGTTAATCACGATGATAAATACAGTGGCTACCACAATGGCAACCCAGGCCCCACGGGAGAGCGTGCCAAGCAGCAGGAATAGACTAATCGCTGAGGCGGTAATGAGCAGTATCCAACTGAGTAAAGAGTGCTTTTTCCATAACGCCCAACTGCATAACAATACAGGAAAATAGAAAATAAACCCGTAAGAAAACTCGCGGTGATTGTAATTCCTAAACGGCATTTCACCCGTTGCATGGTAGTTAATGAGGTATTTTATAATGTCTGTCAGCGAAATAGCGACCATACCGATGATAAATGTAACCAGAATCATCTTCGCAATACGTTCTTTGCTTTCCTGATAAAGCACAATGGGGAAAGTAAAACTGAATAACAGCAATCCATTTAAGATCGGTTTGTTCATTTCCTTGAAACTTAAAGCAGGATCAATAGAAATTCCAACAGAATAGAACATCGTCAGAACAAACAGTACAACGGATAAGAATAGGTGATTACGTAGCGCCCCGACGACTTGGCGAAAATCTTTTACCAAATAGTACAGGGCTGTTATACAGACTAAAATCATGACAAGATTTTTGTATCTTGTGATATCTGGCAGATACACGAGAATAAGGTACAGTCCAACAATGGATAAATTCCAGAAGGACTTTTTGTTGTCAATTATGTTAAAGCTATTTTTAATATTAAGCATAGTGATTAATCTATTTTCTCAACTATCCCAACCAAATTTGGCTGCAAATGATACATGAAAACGGTATCGTAATCTGCTGAGATGCCATGTTGTTGACCATTTATGCAAGTATGCAAGGAGTTGGTATGCCGGAGCTACCAGAGGTGGAAACCAGCCGTAGGGGAATTGAACCTCACTTGGTTGGAAATGTAATCCAATATGCCGAAGTCAGAAATTCGCGTTTGCGCTGGCCGGTTTCCGAACAAATCATGAGGCTTTCAGATAGGCCAGTACTCAGTGTTCAGCGGCGGGCAAAGTATTTACTGCTTGAGCTGCCTGAAGGCTGGATTATTATTCATTTGGGGATGTCGGGCAGTCTACGTATCTTGTTGGATGAGACCCCTCCTGAAAAGCATGATCATGTCGATTTGATCATGGCTGATGGTAAAATTCTCCGTTATACCGATCCCCGGCGTTTTGGTGCATGGTTATGGAGTGATAATCTTAGTGAGTGCTCTGTACTGGCCCATTTAGGTCCTGAACCTCTGTCTGAGTTGTTTGATGGCGAATATCTTTACTCCCTTTCCCGCCGCAAAAAAACGGCCATCAAACCCTGGCTAATGGATAATAAAGTGGTCGTTGGTGTCGGAAATATTTATGCCAATGAAGCGTTGTTCGTTGCGCACATCTTGCCTGAACGTCCGGTAAATTCACTGACACAGCAAGAGGCTTATTTATTGGCGGATATCATTAAACAGATCTTGCAACGCTCGATTGAACAAGGTGGAACGACACTAAAAGATTTTCTGCAATCTGATGGCAAACCGGGATACTTTGCTCAGGAACTGTTTGTCTACGGTAAGAAAGGTGAACTTTGCCCGCGATGTGGTGAGACAAGTGGTGAAAGAATAGAGAGCGTAAAACTGGGGCAACGCAGTACGTTTTTCTGCCGTCAGTGTCAGCATTAAAGCCGGTTGGGGGGCTAAGGCGTGTGCCCCCTGCATGACGATATTATTTGTCTAATTTCTTTAGCATTGCCCGAGTCACCGGCTCAGACAGAAATGACGAAATATCACCGCCATGGCGTGCAACATCCTTGATTAAGGATGAGGAGACGAAGGACAGACTTTGAGAAGGCAGTAAAAAGACACTTTCCAGTTCCGGCATAAAATGTCGGTTCATGTTGGCAAGTTGCCACTCATATTCAAAATCAGAAACAGAACGTACCCCACGGATTAGGATAGTCGCCTGCTGTTTTTTAGCAAAATTGACCATTAATTCACTAAACCCGACCACATCGACATTTTCCAGATGGGCGGTGACCTCTTTGGCTAAGGCAACCCGCTCTTCCAAACTGAACATGGGATTTTTTCTGTCACTATTGGCGACCGCCAGTAGAACATGATCAAACATGTTTGCGGCGCGAGTAACGATATCAAGGTGACCGTAAGTAATGGGGTCAAAGGTGCCGGGATAAATCGCTTTTTTTTTCATCGTCTTTTACTCTTTGTCTGGGTTAATTCCCAAAGTGCCGCATATTTGTTGAATGTGTACTGAGCATTCACAATCGCTAACATCAACCCTTGCTTACCATCAAGAAAACCCACTCTTAACAGCCAGGTTTTGAAAAACGCGCCTAACGTATGACTGAAAATAGAAAAATAATGCGTTTTTTGACCTTGCTCGTAGCGATGTTTTGCCCAATCCCGCGCATAATTCAATTGTTTGTGCTGGAACTCCATCAAATTGCGGCAGGTCAAATGACGCAAATCACCTTTTAATGTCACGATGGCAGCGCCTTGAGTATCAAGGGATTCATGCACCTGATGGTTGTTGTATTGATAGCGTTCACGACAATAGAGACGAATGACTTTATCGGGATACCAGCCACTGTGTTTCATGAACCGCCCCATAAACAGGTTAAGACGCGCACAACGATAGACTGTCTTATCATCAGGATGAGTCAGGACTTGCTCAATGGATGCTTTGAGTTCAGGCGTCACGCGCTCGTCGGCATCAATCATAAAAATATAATCGCCGGTGGCATAGGACTGAGCGAGCTGTCGTTGGCGACCAAAACCGGGCCATTGCGTATTCGTATAGACTTTTGCACCCATCTCGCTGGCTATCTGGCAGGTTTTATCCGTGCTGCCGGAATCTAACACAATGATTTCATCTGCCCAGCTTACGGAAAGCAGGCAATCTACGATCACGTCGGCAGAGTTTTTGACAATCATGACCACAGAAAGACGTTTTTGTGCACTCATCAATGTCTCCTTGGCGGGAGATAAGGTTCCAGTAATTTTAGCAGGCGCTGCAGTGCACCTTGGTTTTCATGCAGGACTTCTGCGGCATGATGACCGTAATAGCGTCGGTAATCTTCATCTGTCAATAGGCTGTTGATGGCTGTACTCAATGACTGGCTGTCTGTGACTGTAATCAGCCCATCTGCTTTATCCAGCTTGGCACAGATATCTTTAAAATTGAATGTATGCGGACCCATCATAACGGGAATCGCATGTGCTGCGGCTTCCAGAGGGTTATGCCCACCACGTTCTATCAGGCTTCCCCCGACAAAAGCCAGGTCAGCAATACCGTACAGGAGCATTAATTCGCCCATGGTATCGCCAATGACTACCTGTACATTGGCGTCTGGAATAGTGTCAGCGCTCCGCAATATTGCGTTCAGTCCGGCTTTTTGTGTCAGTTCAGCGGCCTTGCCGAAACGTTCAGGATGGCGCGGCACCAAAATTAACAAGAGATCAGGAAATTGTTTAAGCAGTTTGCAATGTGCATCCAGAAGAATGCTCTCTTCACCCTCATGGGTGCTGGTTGCAATCCAGACCGGGCGATGAGGGGCCCATTGGCGGCGCAGTGTGATGGCTTTTGCTGCCAATTCCGGTGTCACGGAAATATCAAACTTAAGACTGCCCGTCACTGAGAGTTGGGAACGCCTTAACCCCAGTTCGATAAAACGTTCACCATCTTCCTGATTTTGCGCCGCAATCAGTGTGATCTTATTTAAGATAGTCTTAATGAAGCTGCTAATTTTCTGATATCCGGCCGCAGAACGGGCGGATAACCTTGCGTTGGCGATAACCAACGGGATTTCACGTTGATGCAACTGAGTAATCAGATTTGGCCACAGTTCAGTTTCCATGATGATCACTAATTTGGGGTTAACGTGATCAAGAAAACGGCTCATTGAACCGGGTAAATCGTAGGGAAGATAGACATGATTAACATCAGCGCCCAATGCAGACAGCACTCTTTCAGAGCCTGTCGGTGTCATGGTTGTTATGGTAATGGGCAAAAAAGGGTAATGATGCCGCAAAATCCGCACTAACGGAATGGCAGCCAGTGTTTCTCCGACAGAAACAGAATGCAATAAGATCCCACCAGGGCTAACTTTTTTGGCACAAAAACCATAACGTTCCCCCCAGCGTTTGCGATACGCAGGTGATTTACGACTACGCAACAGCAGACGTAACCAGATAATTGGTTGGATAAGGTAGAGAAGTACCTGATATAAGCGAAGCAACATTCTATCAAATTCACTGACATAGACTGCGGCTATAGTACCACATTGGCTTGAAGAAAGTGTGTAAAATGCAGCCCCCGTTTAATCATAAACGAGAGTTGCTTACTTATTTTTCTATTAATTCAAGATATTGTTTCTGTATAGAGTGTGCTTCAAATTTGTCATACATCTTATTTGTGATGGTTGGAGGAGAACCATAAACAAGTTGCATTTTTTGCGCCAACGAATCCGCATCAAGTGCGGACAGGTAGCTTTTCAATTCATCGGTCATTATCTCCCTGACACCACCAGGGCAATCAGTACTGACGATCGGTGTGTGACAAATTAATGCTTCAATTAATACTGTCGGTAAGCCTTCACTGTCTGAACTGATAACAACGGCCTTTGCTTCATTGATTATGGGGTGTGGATTAGCGTAAAAGCCTGCCAAAATGACTTTATCATCCAAGCCGAGTTTATTGATTTGTAATTTAAGTTGTTTTTCCTGCTCTTTGGAACCCTGTCCCACTATGAGCAGTGTGCAGGGTAGCTTGGCTTTGGCAAAGGCATCTATTAACCTATCTTGACGTTTGACGTGATGAAAGCGCCCGACATGCAGAATGTAGTTTAGCCCGTGATAAGGGTTGGGTTCTGATGCTTTTTCTTTTATCTGCTCAAAATTAAAGGGATTGTAGATAGTTTTTATCTGCTTGGGATGGATGGCAATATTATTGGTCAGGTCATTGCTAACTGCGTTGGAGACGCAGATCAGCTTTCTATTTTTATAAACTTTTTTTATCTTTGCTTTTTTTATCCAATAAGAAAGCCCACTTTTATGACTTAAATAGGATTGGGAATAGATCCCGTGAATACAATGCCATACATTACAATTTTCCAGAACTTTGGATTTAACAACGATACGGTCGGTCTTATGCAGATTAGAAATGACGAGAATCGGTTTGCCCTTTTGTTGGAAAAGTTCAGATAAAACTTTATCCATTGCTTTAGCTCTACGGTTTATTTCATTGAGTTTTCTGAATGGCCCTTGATAGTTATCTGAACTAACAATGTACTGGATCTCTTCCGGGATGGTGTAATCCAACTGAGTATTGAGTGAAAGTAATGAAATTTGGTAGTTTGATTGATTTAAAGCAGCCGCAAGGCGAAGAGTCACATTTTCAGCTCCTCCCCCGGGCAATCCATCAATAATAAAAAGAATATGTTCTTTCACTGTGTTAAAACTCGTTGGTAAAGATCAATTAATTGTTTAGATAAATGCTCAGGCGTTGCAGAGATTATCTGGTTTCTGGCCGCAATAGACATATCTGTTCCGACTATATTATCAGGAATGGCATAAATAGAATTACGCAATTTTTCAATATCTAATGCATCGCAGATAAAACCATTTTTCCCTTCGGTAATGAATTCTGCACCTCCACATGTCGTGCTTGTAATAACAGGCAAACCACATGCCATGGCTTCAAGCACAACATTGGGAAATGGGTCATAGAGTGTCGGAAGTAGCAGAGCATCAGAGAGTTGATAAAAGGGTAATGTCTCTTTTTGCAACCCCATAAAACGGATGCGATGCGTACACCCTAACGTGTTTGCCAGTTCCTGATACTTTTTCTGCTCTTTGTCTTTGCCGATAACGAGTAGATAGCTATCTGTATTAGCGACGGCTTTAATGGCGGCAGATAATCCTTTTCGTTCAAATCCTGAACCCACATAAATCAAGCACTTTGCGGTTGGAGGGATCTGATATTGTTGCCTAAATTGTAGGCGAGATTGCTCATCGGCGGGAAAAAACTTTGTATTATCAATTGAATTGTATATCACGACGATTTTATCTTCGTCCAACCCGAATTCTTCTATAATTTCCCTTTTTACCATCTCAGCGTTACAGATCACCTTTTTTAATGCCGGGTCAGCGTACATTTCTGCCTCAGCATTCATGACATAACGGTGATACGGCGCGTTTAACAGCCATTTCGCTTTCCATTTTGGCAACATACGGGCGCGTTGCTGTAACCAGCGCTTATGAACCCCATCTCCAGCCCGATAAATGTCACAGCCAGCGATGCGCTCATGGCTTTGAACCAAATCAAATTGTTCTTCTTGCCATAATTTTCGTGCGGATTTGGCAAAACCCTTTTCGCGGCTTATTCTTCCATATTTAATGGGATCGCATAAATGGATACGCCAATTGGGATTACTTATCCCTTGCCAAGAACGTGTAATGACATTAAGTTCAAGTTGTTGGTGTTCCAGTGCTTCTAAGGCCCTTGAAATAAAACGTTCAGCTCCTCCATCTGGACGATACTTTTGACGGACAATAGCTAAACGTAATGGTTTCATGAAATATGTTTCCTTGCTGCTGAAATGACTGCATCTGCGGGTATTAAATTTAAATAACGTTTGTCTGTATGGGTTTTTATGTCATCAGGGTGTGGAATATTGCCATAATTGCCGGCCCAAATCACCTCACCAACAGACTGCCAGGGTTTCCAAAATGTCAGTTTGGAGGGGCCGAATAATGCAATGCAGGGTGTTTCCAGAGCAGCAGCCATGTGCATTGGGACGGAATCTACCCCAATAAATAATTTAGCATGATCAATCAAAGCGGCAAGTTTGGGTAATGTTAATTTCCCCGCGAGAGAAAGGATGTTTTTTTTATCATCAGGGCAGTGTGACAAAATGGTGGCTATCATCTCCAATTCTTTTTGGTCTGGTCCCGAAGTAATGATAATACGGTGTCCATCTTTCTGTAGCGCTGTAATCACTTCCGCTATTTTTTTTTCATCCCAACATTTAAAAAACCACCGAGATGTAGGTTGAATAACGACATATCTTTCTGAAAATTGATGTTCAGAAAGAACTCTCCTTATCCATTGTAAGTCATTATCACTGTAACTCATTGTTACTTTTGTAATAATTGAATTAAATTGTAACGGTTTCAGGATAGACAGGTTTTGTTCCACTATATGCAATGAATCATGATCATCCGTTGGTACAATCTTAGTATGACAGAAACGCCATTTCCAATTTTGTCGTTTGGGGAAATCGAGAGCCAGACGAGTAGGCGCACCCGTAAAACGGGAAATAAATGCACTTCTCCATTGGTCAGCAAGGTTGATGACCAAATCATAGTGTTGTTGTCTTAATGCCTTGAGCAAATTCCACTCATGTAATAATTTCTTTCTTGTGCCCAGTTGTTTCCACTTACGGTCTATGGAAAAAATACGGGAAATTTCTGTTGAATTTTCCAACATAGGTGAAGTTTCTTGATAAAGGAGCACATCAATTTCTGCATCTGGATAGTGGTGGGCGAGTGTGCTGATTACCGGTGTGATAAGCAACATATCACCGTGATGTTGTAATTTAATCACCAGAATGCGTTTGGTTTTATTATTTTTTGGGGTCATTTGTTGAGTTCTTTAGTATATCAATATCATACGTGATCTTAATGTAAAAATTATAGTGTGCAATCTTTAAACACCAACAAAGAAGCACTGCTAAATGGAATTTACATCCAAATCCGGTCGTCTGGATTATCTAATTGCGTTATGTGATTGCTGTGCGTACCATTAGAATCACTATTATTATCACATTTTGGTGCACATCAATGTCATTACCTGCTTTTATTATCACGATCGACACTGAAGGCGATGATCTATGGCAGAATAGGGAGCAAATCTCCACAAAAAACACGCATTACCTACCAAGATTTCAGGATCTTTGTGAACGCTTTGGATTTAAACCTGTCTGGTTAACTAACTATGAAATGGCGATGGATGATAGCTATATCGAATTTGCCAAAGATGTGATTGCCAGAAACACGGGTGAGATTGGTATGCACTTGCATGCCTGGAACAATCCGCCGATTGTTCCTCTGACTGATGATGATATGCGTTATAAGCCTTATCTGATTGAATATCCGAAAGATCAGATCAAAGCAAAAGTTGATTTGATGACAAATCTTCTTGAAGAAAGACTCCAGACAAAGATGCTTAGTCATCGTGCCGGCCGTTGGGCATTTAACGAATATTATGCTCAATTATTGGTTGAATATGGTTATCAGGTCGATTGTTCTGTGACTCCAAAAGTTAATTGGAGCTTTACTCAGGGTGACCCTAATGGAAATGGTGGAACAGATTATAGCCATTTTCCAGCTCATGCTTATTTTATGGACTTACAGGATATCTCTAAAGAAGGTAATTCTCCTCTACTACAAGTCCCTATGAGTATTCAGTATAAGCACTCTGCTGTGATGAATTTTATTAAGCAGAAATATGATCAATTGAGAGGAAAACAACGATCTTCATCAGTCAATTGGTTACGCCCGAAAGGTGGTAATCTTGAGCAAATGAAAGAGGTTGTTCAGAAGACATTGGCATCGGGTAGTGATTATGTTGAGTTTATGCTGCATTCGTCTGAGTTTATGCCTGCTGGTAGCCCGACATTTAAAAATGAAGAGCAGATTGAACAGCTTTATCAAGATCTAGAAGGGTTGTTTGCGTTTTTGAAGCCATTGGTGCAGGGGATGACGTTGGCGGAGTATTATTTAGTTAAGTTATAGTCACTAATTGTTGATGGCTTTTGAGATAGCTTATAATTAATTATACATATTATAAAAATAAGGTAACTAGCTCTTGCTATGGTGGATTGAAAAATGACTTTGATAAATAAAATTTCAACTGAATTTATAAATAATTGGAAATACAAAATAACTAAATCGATATATAGAAATATATGTGGTAAAAAAATGAAGCATAACATGAACTTCTGGCCACATATAAATATATTAAGAAATGTAAATGGTAAGATAGATACTGTTTTTTTTAATAAAAGAAACATTGATATTGCAAGTTTTGAGTTTTCCTCAGGAAAACCATTAATAATTATTGCGTCAGGCCCATCTGTTATAGATATCGATATTGATTTTTTCAATAGTGAGAAGTTTGATATATTAGGAGTCAATGGAGCGTATAAATTATCAAAAAGTGTAAGTTTCAAATACCATGTAATTATAGATAGAACATTTATTATAAATAGATTTGATATTGTATCGGATATTTTAAATAATAATTCATTAACTTTGCTAACAACAATAGATTGCTTAAATGAAATATTAATGGAAGATCATTTAATTGCAATAAAATGTAAGGTTGTAATTATTGAACATATTGATCAGCCAGTTTATAAAAAGAAGAAAGAATTATTTGATATAATAAGCGATGAGTTGATTGCAAATCAAAATATTGCTTTTTCACTTAACTTAAATAAAGGGTTTTATGATGGAAATACAGTGACTTATGCTGCTTTGCAAATAGCATTTTTCTTAAATTATAAAGAAATATATTTTGCTGGATTAGATATGAATAATTTTGATAAGCCAAGATTCTATGAGGATTCAAGTGATATTCTCAGCACTGAATTAGATGAAAACTTAAAAAATACAATAATTCCATGTTTTGATTTATCAGAAGAATTGGCTAAGAAAAATGGCATTATGATTTATAACTTATCAATGTTCAGTGCAATAAATTCATTTAAGAAAATAGATTTTAACTCAATTTTATAGTGTGTTTATATGTTTGTTTTTTATAATAAAAGAGGTATTAAATATCACTACATATATTATTTTTATAAAAGCTGCGACCTTATTGATTACATTTAATATTTCCTGTTAAATGTATTTAATGGGATTTTTTAAATTAACTCATTATTATATAAAATATAGGTTTTAAATATTGTTTCATTTTTTATTTCTCTGTTTTACAGAGAAGAACTAACCTGTTAGGTACAATACTATTAAAATAATTTACTCATTATTTTTTTTGTGTAGAATAATATTCTAAATGTAGTAATTACCTTAATGTTAAGTAGAGTTAATTTTATGGGATTGAGTCTGATGAAGATAAAAACACTTCTTTCAGGATGGAAAACCTGCGATTTTGAACAGTATAAAGAGGCTTATGCTCTTTTTGGTGGCTGCGTATCAACACACCCCAATATTCTATCTTTTTTGGATAGACATCTTGGTGGAAGGTTTTGTTTTTATATCAAAAAAACAAAAACTGGAATCAAAGGTGCGTGTTTTGCTTTCAATAACAAAAAATTAATTGAAAACATGCAAAATAGATATTCATTTTCATATGATGAAATTGTATTTCCTATTGCAACGGACGCAAAGCTATTTTTACCAGTAAAATCGAAGAGATTATCCCCAATACATAAAGATAATTTTATTAATGCCAGTTATAACACCCGATTAAACAAACGAAAAATTTGCTTAATCAAAGACAGTTTCTCTTACAAAACCCGCCGTAATCGCAGCAACGAAATTAACAAGTTCAAGCGAGCAGGGGGGGGAAATCCGTCCTTCAAGTGATTTTAGCGCAGAAGAGTTGGTGAATATCTATATCGATCTGTACCTAAAACGTTGGAATTACCGCCATTCTGAAGAGCAGAAAAAACATCTGATTGAAATATATACAGAACTTCGTGAGCATATATTTGGCAATGTGTTACTGATTAACGGCAAACCTTGTGCTTATGATTTTGTCTTATGGGCGGACAGCCCTAAATGGATCTCTTTTGATGCCATTAATGGTGGCTATGATCCAGAATATGTTCACCTCAGTGTTGGCAGTATCTTGATGTGGGTGAATATCCAAGAAGCAAAAGCACTGTGTCAGCAAGGTGACAAAACTATGCGCTACTCCTTGGGGAACCCTACGTTTGAATATAAAAATCGTTGGTGTGAAACATTATCATTAGGAAAAGTGCTGTTTTAGTATTTTCTGCAAGAGCAACATGACCTCTGAAGGCATAATCCTCAGCATCGTATTATCCACCGATTTCAGGGAATGTTGCTCTTTGCCATATCCACCAATCAAACCCGGATCGGTCGGGCCAAACAGTGTGATATTGGGCCGATCAAGTGCCGCTGTAAGGTGACTCAATCCGGTATCAACCGAAACCACCGCTTTTGCGTCCGCAAGGACTTGTGCGACTTCAGCGAGCGTCAGTTTCGGCAATACATCAACATGAGAAAATCCTTCTGCCAACCTTAATGCCCGCTGATATTCATGCTCTGCACCCCAAGGCAGTTTAATGCGCATGCCCGTTGCCTGAATATCTGCGATCAGTTGTCGCCAATGATTTTCAGGCCAATGTTTTTCATCACGGGTCGTCGCATGGAGGAACACCAGATAGTGACTCTGATTTCCGGCGGGCTGGCTTAGAAAATGACGCGCAATGGCGTAATCACCTTGCTCTGAGGGTTTTTGATAGCCCAAACTATCAGCAAACAAAGCTCGGATGCGCTCCACCGCATGTTGCTGCTTGCTGATGGTATGGCAATGATCGTAGAAAAAACGGGCTATAGGTTCACGGATGCTTTTTTTGTCATAGCCATGTTTTGGGCCGTGCGCCAGTCGCGTCACTAAAAAAGCGCTTTTTAACAACCCTTGGGCATCAATAATGGCGTCATAGTGGTGCTGTTGCAGTTGTTGCCGGAATAGCGCCCGTTCTGCACGAATATCTTTTCTGAACCAATTTTTCCGCCAGCGACGAATCGCGACGGGAATAACATTTTCGACCGCACTGTGCCAGGTTGGGATTTGAGCAAATCCTTCTTCCACCACCCAATCAAACTGAATGTCAGGAAAATGCTTTTTAGCATCGGTTAATGCTGGCAGGGTATGTAACACATCACCCATTGAAGACGTTTTTACCAGTAAAACACGCATTAATGCTGACTCTCCGCCTGTAGCCGTTTCTCTAATGACGCTAAAACCCTCTCAGGTTGAATATCAATCAAACTTTGGTGATAACCTTCATGGCTGTCACCTTTTCTGATTTTATGGTAACCCGTTATCAGGCGAATGACTTCGGCCTTGTTTGATAGCGGAGGAGTGAAGTCCGGGCTGCTTGGGCCATATAGTGCGACCAACGGACGATTTAAGGCGGCGGCAACATGCATCAGACCCGAATCGTTCGTGACGATGGCATCACAGGCCGCGATGATGTTGACTGCCTGCTCAAGTGACGTTTTCCCCGCCAGATTGAGGCAATTTTCGCGGGCATCATCACTTAAAAGTGCACGGATCTCTTCACCGGCGTCATGATCTTTGGCGGAACCAAAGAGCAAGATTTGATAGCCTTTTTGGGTAATTAATTGTTCGGCAAGGGCGGCGTAGTGATAATGCGGCCAGCGCTTGGCCGGGCCGAATTCAGCTCCGGGGCAGAAGCCAATAATAGGACGGTGATCGGCGATATTAAAAGCTGAGGTTGATTCTGCAATATCTTCATCATTGACGGTTAATTGCGGCCACAAGAGCGGTTGTGGCAGGTCATCGGCACTGCGCACATTTTTTCTTTCATACGCGAGAGCGACATAGCGTTGAACCATCAGTGGAAAAGCGCTTTTATTCAGGGGGCGGATATCATTCAGAAGACCATAGCGCATTTCACCGCGCCAGCCTGTACGCAGAGGGATATTGGCGAAGAAAGGCACGAGTGCAGATTTGAATGAGTTGGGCAACACGTAGGCACGATCGTATTTATTCTCGCGCAATACTCGCCCAAGACGACGGCGATCACCTAAGGCAAGGACACCATGACCCAGCGGCATCGCCAATGCCTGGTTCACTTCCGGCATTTTTGCCAATAACGGGCGGCACCATGCCGGTGCCATCACATCAATTTCTGCATTGGGGTACAAAGCCTTTAAAGTACGATAGAGGCTTTGTGACATCATCATGTCACCCACCCATGATGGGCCGATCACCAGTATCTTCATAACAGTCGATTAATTATCCTGATTGAGCCATTGCATATATTCAGTGACACCTTCAGCAACGGTTTTGAAAGATGAGTCATAACCTGCCGCGCGCAGCTTTGCCAGGTCAGCTTGAGTAAAACTCTGATAGCGACCTTTTAATTTTTCCGGGAAATCAATATATTCCACAACCGGAGATTTTTCTTTATGGAATTCAATCACGGCATCTGCAACCGCTTGGAAAGATTCAGCACGGCCGGTTCCACAGTTAAAAATACCGGATACGTTGTTTTTCCAGAACCATAAATTGACTGCGGCCACATCGCCGACATAGATAAAATCGCGCTGGAGATGCTCACTGCCAGCAAATAACTTCGGATTTTGTCCTTGGTTAACCTGATCGTTTAAATGATAAGCGACACTGGCCATGCTGCCTTTATGCCCTTCGCGCGGTCCGTACACGTTGAAATAACGGAATCCACAAATTTGGGAATCGGCATGGGGCAAAATATCGCGAACATATTGGTCAAAAAGGAATTTGGAGTAACCATAGACATTGAGCGGCTTTTCGTATTGGCGTTCTTCAATGAAATGATCACTGCGGCCACCGTAAGTTGCGGCAGAAGAGGCATACAGGAACGGGATTTGGCGCTCAAGGCAATAATGCAGTATATCTTTGGAATACTGATAATTATTGTCCATCATATACTTGCCATCCCATTCCGTTGTGGATGAGCACGCACCTTCATGGAAAATGGCATCAATGTCACCTAAATCATCACCGGCAACGATACTGGCGATGAAGTCTTCCTTATCGATATAATCGGTGATATCCAAATCAACTAAATTGACGAATTTTGTGCCGTCTTTCAGGTTATCAACAACGAGAATATCCTTATAGCCTTCGTCATTCAGTGCCTTGACAATATTGCTGCCAATAAACCCTGCGCCACCAGTGACAATAATCATTTGGTTCACCTCTAAATAGTCAGCTTTACACCCATCCGGGTATATCTTTGGAGCGTATAATAGCACTTAACCCTACTGACGACAGTAGGTTAAACAGGGGAATATCCTGAAATATTGCCACATAGCAGGCTCCGGGCCGTGATCGGCTTTCCAAAGTTGATATTATCTTTCTTGTTCTGTCGTCAGTGACAAAATCTATCAGTAAAATGCACCCTGCCTTCCACTTACTTAGGTACTCAGGAGAGAAAAATGTCAGCGTCGTTTTACCAGAAAATGAATGAACAACTGGAACAAGCCCGTGCCGAAGGTTTATTCAAAAGTGAGCGTATCATCACGTCTGCCCAGAACGCCAATATTGCCGTTGCTGAGGGTGACCAAGTCATTAATTTTTGTGCCAATAACTACTTAGGTTTGGCTAATCACCCAGATCTTATCACGGCTGCAAAAGCAGGAATGGATAGCCACGGTTTTGGTATGGCTTCTGTCCGTTTTATTTGTGGTACGCAAGACTCCCATAAGGAATTAGAAAATAAGATAGCTGAATTTTTAGGCTTGGAAGATGCCATTCTGTACTCTTCGTGTTTTGATGCCAACGGCGGCTTGTTTGAAACGCTGTTCGGGCCGGAAGATGCCATTATTTCTGATGCCTTGAACCACGCTTCTATCATTGATGGCATCCGTTTATGCAAAGCGAAACGTTACCGTTATGCCAATAATGACATGCAGGAATTAAGAGCGCAGTTGGAGAAGGCACAAGCAGAAGGTGCGCAAAATATCCTGATCGCAACCGATGGGGTATTTTCAATGGACGGTGTGATTGCTGACCTGAAATCCATCTGTGATTTGGCTGATGAATTTGGCGCGCTGGTCATGGTGGATGATTCACATGCGGTCGGCTTTGTTGGTCAGCAAGGTCGTGGCACCCATGAATATTGTGATGTCATGGGGCGTGTCGATATTATCACCGGTACGCTGGGTAAGGCTTTGGGCGGCGCGTCTGGGGGTTATACCGCCGCGCGTAAAGAAGTTGTTGAGTGGTTGCGCCAGCGTTCACGCCCCTATCTGTTCTCCAACTCACTGGCTCCCGCCATTGTCGCGGCATCTATCAAAGTGCTGGATATGTTGAAAAATGGCGACTCCCTGCGTGAGCGTCTCTGGAAAAATGCGAACCTGTTCCGTGAAAAAATGACTGCCGCAGGTTTTACGTTAGCGGGGGCAGATCATGCGATTATCCCCGTCATGTTGGGCGATGCGAAACTGGCACAAGAATTCGCGGCTGAATTATTGAAAGAAGGCATCTATGTGATTGGATTCTTCTATCCGGTTGTTCCTAAAGGTCAGGCACGTATTCGAACCCAGATCTCAGCAGCCCACACAGAAGAACAGATTGAACATGTGGTGGCGGCATTTACACGTATTGGCAAGCAATTGAACGTCATTGCCTAAGGTATCACTATGAAAGCATTATCAAAATTAAAGCCAGAACCCGGGATTTGGATGACGGATGTGCCTGCTCCGGAACTTGGGCACAATGATGTGATGATTAAAATCCGTAAAACGGCCATTTGTGGTACGGACGTTCACATCTATAACTGGGATGATTGGTCGCAAAAAACGATCCCGGTTCCGATGGTGGTAGGGCATGAATATGTCGGTGAAGTTGTTGCCATCGGTCAGGAAGTCAAAGGGTTCCAAATTGGCGATCGCGTGTCTGGTGAAGGGCATATCACCTGTGGTCACTGCCGTAACTGCCGTGGCGGACGTACCCACTTATGCCGTAATACCACTGGCGTCGGTGTGAATCGTGCGGGAGCATTCGCTGAATATCTGGTGATCCCGGCATTTAATGCCTTTAAAATTCCGGACAATATTCCGGATGAACTGGCTGCTGTTTTTGACCCATTCGGCAATGCGGTGCATACCGCGCTGTCCTTTGATTTGGTGGGGGAAGATGTACTGGTATCGGGTGCGGGGCCGATCGGGATTATGGCCGCCGCAGTGTGTAAGCATGTCGGTGCCCGCCATGTCGTGATTACCGATGTGAACGAATACCGCCTTGAGCTGGCCCGTAAAATGGGCGTGACCCGTGCCGTCAATGTCAGCAAAGAAAGCCTGACCGATGTTATGGCTGAATTGGGAATGACAGAAGGTTTTGATGTCGGTTTAGAAATGTCCGGGGCACCCCCCGCGTTCCGCACTTTGCTCAATACCATGAATCACGGTGGCCGCATTGCCTTGCTGGGGATACCGCCTTCAGATATGGCGATAGACTGGAATCAGGTCATTTTTAAGGGCTTGTTCATCAAAGGGATCTACGGACGTGAAATGTTCGAAACATGGTACAAAATGGCCGCGTTGATCCAATCTGGTTTAGATCTGACCCCGATTATCACCCATCAGTTCGCGATTGACGATTACCAGAAAGGCTTTGATATCATGCGTTCAGGGCAATCCGGCAAAGTTATCCTGAATTGGGATTAAAAACGTGAAAAAGGCCGCGTTCAGCGGCCTCAGATTACTGACAAAGCGCCGGATAAAAAAACAGCACTTTGTCAATAATCTGAGCATATAAAATATGCTTAGTGGGATTTAAAAGCAAAGTAAGCAGTAAAGAAAAAAACAACAATGATACCTAGCACCGTTAACAATCCCAAATAGTTTGGGAAAACAAAGAAAACAAAAAGAGTCCAACCCAAAATACATAACAGTGGAATAAAAGACCATATTATGTAAGAATAAAAATCCCTAAGTAAGGACATAATTGTTCTTTTTAACCATCCTTTACTAAACATATTTTAACCCCATGCTATATATAATAAATCAATTATAACCAATGATTTCTATTATAGATTCATAAACGTCATCTACACTACTCGTCTTTCCTTTCTGAATGACAGAGACACCTTTTTTAAATAGAGGTTCGAAAATAAAATACAACATTTCCAAATTATCAGCATACAAAGACCAATATAAAGCAGGACATTCTCTCTTTAATTTACTGGCAGAAACAGAAGCTTTATCAACATAACCATAGAATTGAAACGCAAGAGTCATTGACATTCCCAACTTTCTAAAACCTTCTCTAATAAATGCCTTGTTAATTACTGCTACATAAATAGATTCAGTTATAGCCGAAATGATAGCATTCTTCGTCAATTTTGATGTTATAAGTTTGGATGCAAAATACGTCATTTTGCTAGATGAACTAACTAATTTTTCATGAAGTCTATTTAAAAATGGTTCATTGCTCGCATAAGGTTCCAATAATTTTTCTATGTAAATTTTAGAAATTTTTTTTATAGCATTATTATCAAACACTCCTCCTGAAAATACCGCGCCTACTGCACGAATAATCCGTATATCTTCTCTATTTATTCGCTGATTTACATCTTCATAACCATCAAAAAAATATGAAGTTCGCCAAAAAAGCCTTTGCACACCTTTTCCTATCGTGTGTACTGTCCCCTCTGCAACCTCACTTACTCCATTAACTGCTTTTTCCAATCTTAAAGCAAAATCAATTTGAGCTTCTTTTAAAATTCTTTGCGCTTCCTGTATGGCATTTTCATGGTTATTACTATCGAATTTCATATATAACCTCAATCAATGGTTAACTTTTTATTCAAATTTTAATATTAACTCTCTACTATTTGAGATACACATTTTAATCATATTTTTAATTAGAAAATCAATATAACACACCCATATAAAAAGTGACATACCAAGCAAATCCTTTAAAAAGGACAATAAGTGACATTAATTTTCTGGATTAATACGCATTCCATCCTTGCGCTTTTTGTAGCTCAATTTTTGATAGAATAACCATTCTGAATGCTAAATCATTGGTAACAATTGTTACCTCTCTACTCAGGGCATGAGCTGCAATCAGTTGGTTCATTGTTCCCATAATTCTGCCAGATTTTTCCATACTGGCACGTAACATTCCATAGGTTTTTGCCGCATTTTGGTCCCAATCGTAAACAGTAATTGAATCAATGAGTGTGTTTACGATATTCCCCAGTGCTCTGTTTTGGCGTTTTGCAACACCATAACGCAGCTCCGCTTCAGTAATGCTGGAGATACATATTTCTGATGGTGGTATGGTTCTCAATTTAGCGGTTACAGCCGGATGTTGGTGAAATATGTAACTGACCGTGTTTGTATCCAGCATATACATTAAAAAACGCCCTCTAGTGGGTCGCGTTTTGTGACGTTCTGATTACGATCATTTGTATCTAAAAAATCATCAGGAACAGACACGGCGCTGAGCATATTGAAAAATTTATCCCAGTTGTCAGTAGATAGCGTGTTTTTGGAGAGAATAACATCACCATTCTCGTTTTTTCGGATGTAAACTTGGTCAGTATCAAATTCAAACGCAACAGGCAATCTAATGGCCTGATTCCGTCCATTTTTGAATATTTTTACAATTCGTTCCATAATGAACCTCTACATAAAACAATTCAGGCATATACGCCTGCCACGCCTGAATCATCGCTTAACCATAACGACCAACAAACTCTCAGTTTCTATACTAAGTTTAAGCCGTCACTGAGCATTCTTCTTTGCCTCTTTTTGCTGTGATTTTGTTTTACCCAAGAGCCGTTGAATGTGCTGACTTAAGGTATGGAAGACGGCATTGTTGGCAAATTCTTTTCCTACCCTTTTGACATAAGCCCACTGAGTTGTTGGCACAGACTCTGGCTCGCGAGGCTTGCTACCTTTGCGTACTGTCTGTAGATGGTTTTTATTTGTCGAGACAGGGCTGAGTAACATACCGGGGGTTACCAGTTCAATATCACTGGGTAATGCCGCGAGCGCTTGTTGTAAGGCTCGCACGGTTGTTGGATGCGGGTGCCCAATGGCGATGGCAAAACCTTGTTTGCGGGCAAGGGCAATTGCCCGGTTGAGTTGGTGTCTCGTTTCGGCTTCGGTTTGGACATTATCCAAAAAAACATTTCGGCGGATCACGGGAACCGATGTTCCCATCGCGGCTTTAGTCACTTGTGTATTGCCAATCGTGACACTATCCAGAAAGTAAAGGGGGTGATGAGATGGATGATGGGATAGTACCTGCATCACTTTTTCCATGCCGCTGAGATTGGATGTCATTGCGCTGCCCATATGGTTATTCAGACCCACAGCATGGGGAACTTTTTGTATCGCTTCTTGAATAATACGGTCAATTTCTTCCCGGCTCATGGCGGGATGCAGGGTGTTTTTTTCTAAAGGCTGCTTGCCTAACGGAGCCATCGGCAGGTGGATCAAAATTTCCCGTCCCTGCTGATGAGCCTTTTCCGCTATTTTCCTGCCGTGCGGAGAATCGGGCAGGATGGCGATAGAAACCGCAACGGGCATTTGTAATATCTTGTTTTCTTCATTAACACGGTAACCCACATCATCAATGACAATGGCTAAACGTGCAGCGCGGGCGTTGAAGCTCAACAACAATGATGAGATGAATAACAGTAGCCAAAATAACAAGATGATCGAACTGACTCGCTGTATGAGTAGATACTGTTTTTTCATCATTAGAATATTCATCCTATGTTGTGCTTTCTATTTTCCCAACTTCTATTTTTCTAACTTCTATTTTCCCAACCACGGTAATGGATTGACAGCCTGCCCCTGACGACGGATCTCAAAGTACAGTGAAGGCTGTTTTTGCCCGCCGCTACTGCCGACCAGTGCGATTGGCTGACCAGCCCGAACGAGTTGCCCGACACGGACAAGTGTGCTTTGGTTGTAGCCGTAAATGCTCATATCACCTTTACCGTGTTCAACGACGACAACCAGGCCATAACCTTGTAGCCAGTCTGCCAGTAATACGCGCCCATCTGAGATGGCTTTCACCTCTGTACCTTCTGCAGCGGTGATCACAATGCCTTTCCAGCGCAGTTCACCCTGTATGGCTTCACCAAAACTGTGGATAACATTGCCGCGTACCGGCCAGATTGCTTGCCCCGCCGGACGCCCAAGACCCCCGGTCCGTGCCATAAGAGCACGTTCATCCTCGGTCGGTTTGTAGCTGGAGCCTTTTTGTTTAGCCTGTTTCTGCTTGGCGGCAACCTGAGCCCGAACACGGGCAGCTTCACGTGCCTCACGTTCAGCACGGGCTTTGGCCTCACGTTCAGCTTTGACAATTTTATTCCTCAGGCTGGTTTCATTCTGCCGAAGCTCAGTCAGGCTCTGTTGATCTTTTTTCAGTGAAGAATCGAGCACGGTTAACGTTTTTTGTCGCGCATTACGGGCAATTTCCATTTTTTGTTTCTGCTGTTTTTGACTGGAAAGTATGGTTTTCTGCTCACTTTGTTTTTCTAGCCGCAGCTCTTTTTGCTGATTAAGCTCTGCCGTTGTTTTTTCCAGTTTCGCGATGGTTTCCTGACGTGCCTGATTCAAATAACTGTAATAAGCGAGAATACGCTCTTTGCGTTGAGTTTCCTGACCATTGAGCAGCAATTCTAATCCTTGGTGATTGCCTTGCCGAAATGCCGCATTCAATTGGCTGGCAAGTAACTTGCGTTGTTCTTTTTGTTGCGTTTGCAGTCGATTGATATTGGCATTCAGTGATGAAACTTCGCCTTCCAGTTTATTCAGACGAACCTGTGTACCGTGTAGAGAGCGGCCGACTTCTGAGATAGTGTTTTCTTGTTCTTTTAATTGATTAGCGAGATCAATGCGTTGTTTTTGCTGTTGTTTTACACTTTTCTCTTTCTCGGCAATATTCTGCTGAATATCTTTAAGCTGATTTTTATTATCTGAAATTTGATTGGCGAAAGTACTTGTACTGAGGCTGAAAAAGGCCAACAACAAGGCACAGAGCGCTGACACTCTGGTTTTCTTTTGCCATTGGTCTTGTTTCTGCCGATTTATCCGGCGCTTTAGGTCCTTATTTTCAGCCATCTTATTGAGTACCTGCTATATAGCGTCATAGCGCCCGATTATTCCATGAGGAATTGCCCCTGACCAGAGAACAGCCTGTTTTTTATCATTATTACCAGTTTTAGTTAATTTAGCTCATCTATTGTCGAAGATCCTGCCAAGGTATCCGGATATTCGACAATACAGGATCTCCGACAATAAGTGTGGCATGAAATATTTTAATGATGCATTACAATCAAGTGGTTCTCGGTATATTTTTTATTTTTTCTCGAAACTCTCCGCAAAATCTGCATCGGGTGAGTGCTAATTGGCTGTAATTGACGCAGCACACAGGTATACTCTGCTACCTTAGATATTTGTTATTAACCAACGGGAGTTGTTGCCCTCCATGCTGCAAGAAATCATGCAATTTATTAGCCGGAACACGATCCTGAGTCTTGCTTGGATCGCATTGCTGGTGGCTGTCATCGTTATGACGGCAAAAAGCGTGTTCTCCAAGAGTAAAGAGATCACCCGTGCGCAAGCCATCCATTTGATCAATAAGGAAGATGCTATCGTCGTGGATTTACGCTCCCGTGACGATTTCCGCAGAGGGCATATTATTGGTTCCGTTAACCTGACGCCATCTGAGATTAAAGAGAATAATCTGGGTGAGTTGGAGAAACATAAAAAACAGCCTGTTATTGTTGTTTCAGCCAATGGGTTGGAATCCAGAACGCCGGCGGAGAATTTAATTCGCCACGGTTTTGAACAGGTTCACTCCCTGAAAGAGGGAATTGCCGGGTGGTCGGGTGAAAATCTGCCATTGGCCCGAGGCAAGAAATAACGAGCTTAGGCAAGCAGTATGTTTGCTTGAGTGAAGGTTTAATAAGGACGTCTGAAAAAGGTAAATATTATTATGTCAGAACAAAACAATGCAGAAATGGCTTTCCAGATCCAGCGCATTTACACGAAAGATGTGTCTTTCGAAGCCCCAAAAGCGCCTCAAATCTTCCAGCAGGAATGGCAGCCGGAAGTTAAATTGGATCTGGATACGGCTTCCAGTGAATTGGTTCAGGGAGTCTATGAAGTTGTTCTGCGTGTCACCGTTACGGCGACATTAGGAGAAGAAACCGCATTTCTGTGTGAAGTTCAGCAAGCGGGCATTTTCTCCATTGATGGTATTGAAGGAACCCAACTGGCTCACTGCTTAGGCGCATATTGCCCGAACATTCTGTTCCCCTATGCCCGTGAATGCATCACCAGCCTGGTAGGACGTGGTACTTTCCCACAACTGAACCTGGCTCCAGTTAACTTTGATGCCTTGTTCATGAACTACCTGCAACAGCAGGCTGAAACTCAGCCTAACGAGGCTGAACAGGAAGCCTAATGAGTACAGCTTCTATGACAGTGATCGGTGCCGGTTCATACGGCACCGCTTTAGCCATTACGTTGGCTCGCAATGGGCATGAAGTGGTGCTTTGGGGACATAACCCTGAGCATATTCATGCCTTGCAACAGGCGCGTTGTAATCAGGCATTTTTGCCGGATGTTGCTTTCCCTGATAGCTTACAGCTTGAAGCCAGTCTGAAGAGCGCGGTATCCGCCAGCCATAATATTCTGATAGTGGTTCCCAGCCACGTTTTCGGCGATGTCTTACAGCAGATCAAACCCCATTTGCAACCTGAGAGCCGGATTGTATGGGCAACCAAGGGTCTTGAAGCTGAAACCGGGCGTTTATTACAAGATGTCGCCCGTGAGATATTAGGCGATGCAATCCCCTTGGCCGTCGTCTCTGGCCCGACATTTGCCAAAGAACTGGCGGCGGGTTTACCCACCGCGATTGCGGTCTCTGCCACAACACCTGAATTTGGCGAGGAACTCCAGCAGCTTTTCCATTGTGGCAAAAGTTTCCGGGTATACAAAAACCCAGATTTCATTGGGGTACAACTCGGCGGGGCAATAAAGAATGTGATTGCCATCGGCGCGGGTATTTCTGATGGCATGGGATTCGGGGCGAATGCCCGCACGGCGTTGATTACCCGTGGATTGGCGGAGATGAGCCGCCTCGGCGTGGCATTGGGTGCTGATCCTTCCACATTTATGGGCATGGCCGGACTAGGTGACCTGGTTCTGACCTGTACTGACAACCAATCCCGTAACCGTCGTTTTGGCATGATGCTGGGGCAGGGTATCAATGTTGATGATGCTCAGAATGAGATTGGGCAAGTGGTTGAAGGCTACCGTAACACCAAAGAGGTTCGTGCACTGGCGGAAAGAGTAGGCGTTGAAATGCCGATTGCAGAGCAGATTTACCAGATACTTTACTGCAATAAAAATGTGATTGAAGCCGCTCAAGCATTATTGGGGAGAGCTACAAGAGATGAGGGAGAAAGCTCTCAATCTTAAGTCAGATGGGAACACGGATATGTCGCGAGAAGAACTGAACGAAGTTTGGAAAAATATAAAAAACGAGGCGAAAGCGCTGGCAGATTGTGAACCCATGTTAGCCAGTTTTTTTCACGCGACACTACTCAAGCATGAAAATCTGGGTAGTGCCCTGAGCTATATGTTGGCCAATAAGCTGGCAACACCGATTATGCCGCCGATTGAGGTCAGAGAAGTTGTCGAAAGTGCATATCGCAGTGATCCCAAGATGATCGAATCAGCAGCTCGTGACATCAAAGCGGTTCGACTGCGCGATCCGGCAGTAGACAAATACTCGACACCATTGCTCTACCTTAAAGGCTTCCATGCACTACAAGCCTACCGCATTGCGCACTGGCTATGGAAACAAGATCGCAAGGCTCTGGCGATTTATATGCAAAATCAGGTCTCGGTTTCTTTTGGTGTCGATATCCACCCAGCCGCGAGAATTGGTTGTGGCATCATGCTTGACCACGCAACCGGTATTGTGATTGGAGAAACCGCAATTGTTGAAAATGATGTCTCCATTCTGCAATCCGTCACGTTGGGCGGTACGGGCAAAGCGGGCGGCGATCGTCATCCGAAAGTCCGTGAAGGAGTGATGATTGGCGCGGGTTCCAAAATCCTCGGCAATATCGAGATTGGCCGTGGCGCAAAAATTGGGGCAGGCTCGGTGGTATTAAGGCCGGTTCCACCTCATACCACAGTGGCAGGAGTACCGGCGAGGATTGTGGGTAAACCGGATAGCGATAAACCCTCACTGGATATGGATCAGCACTTTAATGGTGTGAATAATGGCTTTGAGAATGGGGATGGGATTTGAAATTCCGTTTCTTTCTGATGAATGGCTTCTAAGATCCATCAATAGACAGAACATTCAGCGCGGATTAGGCGCTGAATGTTATAGATTAATCCCGCAATAGCGCACCGGGATAACCCAGTTGCCGCCATGCTTCAAACACAACCACTGAAACAGAATTGGACAGATTCATGCTACGGCTATCCGGCAGCATGGGGATTCTGATCTTCTGTTCAGATGGCATGTTATCTAGCACATAAGACGGCAAGCCACGGGTTTCCGGGCCAAACATCAGATAATCACCATCACGATAACTCACATTACTGTGCGCCGGCGTGCCTTTTGTGGTTAAAGCAAACAGGCGAACCCCAGAAGGGGATTGTGAATTGACTGAACTAAGCCCCTCACTTTCCAAGAATGCGTTGTAATCGTGATGCTGCTTGATATTGGCAAACTCATGGTAATCCAACCCTGCGCGACGCAAGCGTTTGTCATCCCATGTGAAACCCAGGGGTTGAATGAGATGAAGCTGGCAGCCTGTGTTGGCACACAGGCGGATGATATTGCCTGTATTAGGCGGGATTTCTGGTTCGAATAGGACGATGTTTAGCATGGTGTTCTGGCGATTATTTGGAATATTAGCTTATAGATAATATTGTTTATACCATTGAATAAACTGTTCTACACCATCTGATATATTTGTAGAAGGTTTATAACCAGTAGCCTTAAATAGATCTTCAGTATCAGCCCATGTTGAGTATACATCACCTGGTTGCATTGGAAGCATATTTTTAATTGCATTAATACCTAAACTACTTTCTAAAGCGTTAATGTAATCCATTAAATTTATAGGGGAGCCGTTGCCAATATTATATATTTTATATGGTGCTGAGCTATTTGCCGGATTACCGACTTTAGGTGTCCAAGTATTGTCAGACACAGGTACAACATCAGAAACCCTGATAATACCTTCAACAATATCATCAACATATGTAAAATCACGACTTAGTTTACCATTGTTATAAACATCTATAGGTTCATGATTTAGTATTGCTTTTGTAAATTTGAATAAAGCCATATCTGGTCTTCCCCATGGACCATAGACTGTAAAGAATCTAAGGCCTGTAGTCGGAATTCCATATAGATGAGAATAGCTATGAGCCATTAACTCGTTGGCTTTTTTTGTTGCAGCATACAGTGAAACTGGATGATCTACGGAATCGGATGTTGAGAATGGAAGTTGATCATTTAAGCCGTAAACTGAACTTGATGACGCATATACTAAGTGACTAATGTTATTATGACGACAACCTTCAAGAATGGTTAAAAATCCAGATAGGTTGCTATCAGAATAAGAATATGGATTAATTAAAGAATATCGTACACCAGCTTGAGCAGCTAGGTGAATAACACGATCAAATTTATTGTTTTCAAATAACTCTTCAATTAAAATTTTATCAGAAATATCTATTAATTTAAATTTGAAATTATTAAGGCAGGACAAAATTTCTAATCTTGATTTTTTCAAAGAGACGTCATAGTAATCATTGATATTATCAATTCCAATAACATGGTTTCCATTTTCTATTAACTTTTTTATCAAATGAAAACCAATGAATCCTGCTGCACCTGTGACTAAATATTTCATAATAAATCAGCTATTATAGGTTATATAAATTAATCATTTCCAAAAAGATCACGTGAGTATACTTTTGACTCGACGTCTTTTAAATCGATAGACATACGATTTGAAATGATAACATCGGACATGGATTTAAATTCATTTAAATCACGGATTAGTTTGGAATTAAAGAAATTGTCTTCTTTCATTTCTGGTTCAAAAATTACCACTTCAATACCTTTGGATTTTATTCGCTTCATAATTCCTTGAATTGAAGAAGCCCTAAAGTTATCTGAACCTGATTTCATAATAAGGCGATAAACACCAACTACTTTGGGATTTTTACTGATAATCGAATCAGCAATAAAATCTTTACGAGTTCTATTAGCTTCTACAATTGCACCAATAATATTATTTGGTACTTCTTGGTAATTAGCTAATAACTGTTTCGTATCTTTTGGTAGACAGTAACCACCATAACCAAAGGATGGATTATTGTAGTGGCTACCAATACGTGGGTCTAAACATACACCTTCAATAATTTGGCGCGAATCTAGCCCTTTAGCTTCAGCATAGCTATCTAGTTCATTAAAATAAGCTACACGCATAGCAAGGTAAGTATTGGCGAAGAGTTTTATCGCTTCGGCTTCAGTAGAGTCTGTAAAAAGAACGGGAATATCTTTCTTGATTGCACCTTCAATAAGAAGATTGGCAAATACCTTTGCTCTTTCTGAACGCTCGCCAACAACAATTCTTGATGGATATAGGTTATCGTGAAGAGCGCGACCTTCACGTAAGAATTCGGGAGAGAAAATAATATTGTTAGTTTGATATTTTTCTCTCATCTGTTTTGTAAAACCAACTGGAATAGTTGATTTGATTATCATGGTTGCTGAAGGGTTGTATTCGAGTACATCTTCAATAACGGATTCTACTGATTTAGTGTTGAAATAATTGGTTTTTGGATCATAATCTGTTGGTGTGGCAATTATGACAAAATTAGCCCTATTATAGGCTAGTTTTTTATCAGTTGTTGCAGTAAAATTTAAAAAACTGTTGGTTAGGTATGTCTCTATTTCATTATCGGAAATTGGGGATATCTTATTTTTAAGTAATTTTATTTTTTCTTCAATAATATCCAAGGCAACTACATTATTGTTTTGAGATAATAATATTGCATTGGATAGGCCTACGTAGCCTGTACCAACAACAGTGATTTTCAAATTTCACCTCTGTTCATTGACTTTTTAAATAACGTTTCATAATATTAATATAGTTGGTATATTCGATGATTTTATAAAATTCGCATCAACTTATGCTCCTGATACAAATAGCTATTAGCTTTCAACATTTACTATACAAATATTTGTAAAAGGTGTAGCACTGTTTTCGATAGCTATTTGGTGTTTTTTTATATGTTTAAATATCTTATTTTTCTATTTGAAGATAAATATAGTATGATGGTGTATTTTTTTATAAATTATTTCAATGGAAATATTTAAAATAATCAGTGAGTTATTTTTGAGTGTGCAATAAATAAACAAAAACACTCACTGGAATAATAACAATTATGGATAATTATAGATGGTTTGTCATATGGCGTTTTTTATAAATCTATTAATGGAGGATATGATTAAATTTTACCTCTACCAATGATTTTAATTGTTGATAACTTTAGTTTATCTTAATTATATTTTATATAAAAATAGTGTGCTATTCATCTGAGATTATTTATTGATGTAATTATTCAAATCTAACAAGTTGCCAAGTGTTTCGTCAACATCATTCATGTTTTCATTATTTAATTCAATGTCTAGTCCTGCTGCGGGCACAAATGTTAATTCACCGAATATTATTTTACCATCATTTAAATAAAAATCAGCCCTAACAAATGGAAATGGTTTGGCTAATTTTTCAGCGAAATAAAAAAGAGAAAGATATCCCTCAGGTTTCTCTAATAATTTGGAGTCATTTAATTTTAAGTAATCTAATCCGTAAGGGAGAACATTCCAATCTTTATCTACAAAATAATATTTAGGCTTGCTTGTCTCCCTTTCTGTACATAACATTACAAAAAGAGGTTTTCCATTAAAACAAAACACTTTGTAATCATATGGTAAATGACCACTTTTAGTTTCTATAAATTTTTCGCATATAATTTTTTTAGGTATATGTTTATAACACAACTCTACGGCTAGTTTCCAGTAATCATGAGCCATCCATTTGGATAGCTTTTTCTTTACTTGATTAGGATTTAATAAATTTTTATCTTTGCATACTATATTATATCCCGCCCCATGATTACATTTCAGGACGAATTTGTCTGGGAGCGTATGCCAAATTATTTCATTTGGGCTACTCCATGAAAAATAAATTTCATTTAGTATCTCGCTGCATCCTGATTTAATTACATATTCTCTTACAGAATGCTTATCAGCACATAATGTAACTAAAGGGTTATTGTTATATTCTCTTAATTTTAGCCATTGAAGTTTCTCATTGAATGTTTTTGGGTTATCTAGGGCTAGGTTTTTTTTAAAAGTTCTATAGTATAATCTTTTAGTGACTACCTCTGGAAAATACTCACTTAAATAATAGAGTGTTTTATTTTCTACTCTTCTGACAAAATGTCTCATAAATCACCTTGACTTTTCATAAAAATTAGTAATTAAAATTTCTTTCTTTAAAATCTGGATGGTATAAAATTTGGTTATCTAATGCACTCTAGGTTGTGTTTATGTTCTGTATTTATGACTCACCCAATATGTCAGGGCGGGATTCTATTTTGTTCATGACTCAATAAAAGATGAGTTCACTTCGAAATTCGACCACACAGCCCACCGGAGTTTTAATGCCTAGCTGTCTTTCAGCTTGGCATGTTGTTTAATCAAGTTTAATGCAATCCGGTTAAAGAGTGCCATCTGTGTCGAACTATCTGGATTTTTTAGCAATAATGCATTTTTCCGAAAAGTTACATTTAACATCTAGTGCAACACATTTTCTACTGCCAAGTGCCGTTTGATCTCTTGCCATCGTTTCAGGCTCAAGGAGTAATGAACTGACATACCAACGTGAATCACGGTAGGTTCTCCCTTTGACTCTACATTCGCTGACCACTTCTATTTCGACGGTGATTAATTCAGGCATAAAGCGCTTTAACCAAAACATTACGGTTTATCGCTTTGATAATATTCGTAAAAATTCCGGCGGGGAATATTATGAGTAAAAGCAGCATGCTGTTTAAGCCTCTCAAATTGTAATTCACCAAGCTCTTGAATAGATTTCCAGCCAGAAGCTCTACCGAACATAGCAGAAAAGACCAGAAAAATGACATGCATTAATTCATTTTTTATTGATGTCAGAACGTGGATCAGTTATGTAACTGATATAGTTAAAAAATATTTATTATGAAAATCACTTTCTTATGGAAACATAGAGTTCAGATAGCTTTAATGATGAAGAGTTCCATAAAGAGTGAGAGCCCACCCTGTATTGATAGTTGATTACCGTTACTTTTGAACTAAGTATACATTATTTTTAATCAAAATAATCACATTAAAAATGTGGGATCCAGCCCTGAAAAATATGTATTAGTAGTTACATGTTTTCTTTTAAATGTTTTTTAGACGTATTTAATAAAAAACACTTCATATAAACTGCAATTACGATATTAATTTTATTTTTTTCCTTATGGAAGGATAGAGAATTTTTTATGTTTCTTCAAAATGCATAGACATATGAATGTAAAAAAATATGGTAAAGCTGTAGTTCCTAATGACATTGAAGAAAGAATGAAAGGAAATACAACAATGAAAAAATCATATTTCAATTTTTTTAAAAAATAAATCAATATAAGGAAAAAAAGCATAAGTCCTATTAACCCACTTTCTATAAGGAATGTGATAAATAGATTGTGAGTGCCAATTCCAATAACATTAGCCGCATTCCCAAACCCAACACCAAATAACATTCTGTAAATGTCAGCATGATGCAAATAATCATATGTTATAGATAAGATATGGAATTTGCTATTGTAACTGATATCGTTGGAAAAATGGTTTGAAAAAAATACAATAGTAATTGTAGATGCTAATATTGATGCTACTAGGAAAAACAATTTATTCGTTTTTTCTAGTAGATGAAAGAATAAAAAAGTGCACATTCCTATTGTTGCTGATCTGGAAAAACTCAATATAATAGAAGAAAGAAGGAGAATTAAAATAGTATAGTATATTATTTTTCTATTAACATTAAATGTTTTTTCTTTAAATAAGTAAGCATAGACAGAAATGAAAAGTACGGCCTGTAACCCAACATAATTAGAATCTGAATACATTATTGAATTTCCTTTATATATTTGAAAGCCAATTTCTAGAGATTCCAATTTTTCTAAGTTAGTAAGATCAGGATTCATTACTCGCCATATTCCGTCAATATTAAATAAAAGTGCATATGAGAAAAATATGAAGAATAAAATATTTGATTTTGCTTTTTTGTTTTTGTAAAAAACAGCCACTAAAAAAGGAGATATTAATGAAATAAATAAATTAATAAGAAGAGGTGTTTTTGAATTTAAGATGACAAAAGAAAATAATAAGCTCATACACGATAGGCTAAAAAATGAACGATCTATTTTTATTGTTTTTTTAGCTGATAAATATAGAGGGGCAGATATAGTAATTAATAAAAAAGATAGATAAATAGGGCTTAAGGCTGTAATTTTAGTCAAATAAAATCCGCAAAAAATAAGCCAAATATACCCTAAAGAGTTTACCTTATGAAATTGTATAAATTCTTTCATTTAATAGCCTGATATATTTAAATCAATTAAAAATGAGATATGTGTTTTTGATAATAGAATGGGATTAATAATAATTCCATTCTATTAGTTTATAATTTAAATTAGATCAATTATTTTACATAAAATCCAACTGAATTTACACCAAGGCGCTAGTATACTTTTATTAATATTTATCCTTAAAATATAAATTTTATTCTTTAACTCTATTGCCTTAAATAATTGTTCATCTGATTCCCTTTGATACTACCGACAATATAATCGCCTCCATTGTGACAATGGCCTAATCAAGTGCCAGTAATTCAATCAGTTGTCTGGCTGTCGGGCCTTCCTTACCTTTGCTCTCTGTTTCTTGTTTATATAAGGCAATCCCGGTTCCTTCGTCATAGGCGGTAACAACATGTAATGCCTCAATCAGGGTGCCTTTACACGCCCCTCTCATGGTTTTGCCATCAATGGCAATCAGGCTCTTGCCTTCCTTGAGCCGACGTTCGTTGATCCAGGAATAAAGCGCCTCCACTAAACATTCGCGGTCGATGGCTTTGATAATATTCGCAATACAATGGCGACGGGGAATGCCGTGAGTGAAGGACGTATAGGGTTTAAACCATTCAATCTGTTCTTCCCCGAACACCTGAATGGGTTTCCAGCCCGAAGCTCCACTTAAGATCGCAGAAAAGACTAAAAAATCACATCGATGAGATTATGTTTTTTTATTGATGTCGGAGCGAGGATCTTCTACCGTACTGATATAATTAAAAATACTCATGAGAGATAATCATTTTGGTTAGGGGGAAACATCTGAGCGATGATAAATTCAGTCAAGAGGATAATTGTGCACTATTTTTGTCAGTTGTCATGAATGTTTTTTAAAACTTAGCTCATTAATTTATTGTGGATAACCATTCTAAAAATATGGAATATTACCCTGATATTACACACGACATATAGAAAGGAAAAATTTGATACTTCGTACACGCTTAAAAACTAAATCGAAATATGATCGGTTATTCCAACTTGGAAGAAATGTATGATAAAGTGGTCGGGACTTTCACGGAGAGTGAATATTATCAATTATGAATGACTTAACTATTGGAAGTATGATCCGAAAAACCAAGCATTGTACATAAAGAACAAAGTATTGAATGACAGAAAGTAGAAAATTATTTTAGCAATACTCTTGAATAAATTGAATGTGTTCTTTTAGCTACCGTTTGAAAAGAGTTTTTTCTTAAAATAAATTCTCTTCCTTTGTTATTTGTGGATGGGAAATTCGAGATATAAAATATTTCCATAGAGTCGATGTTAAAACCGGTTATATTATTTTCTATCAATTCATCAGCTAATCCTCTCATGGAAGATACTATTGGAAAAACAGAATGAGCCATTGCTTCAAGAACAACATTAGGCATTCCTTCATATTTGGCTAAGTGTATTAAAAAATGAGATTTTCTGAAGTATTCTAAGGTTTTTTCGTGTGATAGTTCTCCAGTAAAAATAATGTTTTTTTCGGATAGGAGTAAACATTTTCTATAGTATTCATCATCAAATCCATCTAGTTGCGCATTGTTAGGACCTATAATATATAACTTATAACCATGAATAGATAGATTTTTCTTAAAAAATGAAATTCCTTCAAGTATTGATTTTCTTGGTATTATTGCTGAAACTATAATTGCCATTTTTTCTTTATAATTTGGAGAGGGAGATTCTGGTATATTGACTCCATTAGGTATGGTTACCAGTTTTTTTAATGGAAGATGCTGTGAATTCACTCTATATATTTGTTTAGTCAGTGTATTATTTATATCTATTAGTTTTAAGAGACTTTTCTTAATATAGCCATATTTACCATGTACTAGTGTGCTAAAATCATCGCTACCAAGTAATGTTGTCTTCCAATATATTTTTTTTCGGAATAGTTTGCAGATTATTAATAATGCAAAATCAGCACCATGAAAATGAACCAAATCTGGTTTATATTTAAATAAAATGAAAATGAATGTTATGCATCTCTTAATGAGAGATGGTTTTGTATTATGGATAATAAAGTTTTTTGATTTTTTAGTTTCGTTGTTTCTTCCTATACTAAAAAAGCGCTGTTCTATATCTGGATAATAATGTTTAAGATTTAGTGCAATATTTTTTGCTTGTTTTGATGCACCACTGAACCCAAAATAATTGTGAACGGAATGTAAAATTTTCATCATGTATATCCAATGCTTCATTATGATAACTTAAAATATTAATATGCTATCAGTGTAGAAGTGTTTTTAAAGTTATTATCTATTAGTAATAAGTCTTATATGTGGACAGTTATTCAATAACAGCTAATGGTTTTGTCGTTATTTTGTTAAAATATTTTATGGAATTTGTTTTTTTTACTTATATACATTGCATAAAATATAATAAATAGATTGAATAACATTCCTACAATTGAATACAAATAAATAAATCTGATGAATTCTATTGATAATACATAACATAAAATTACAGTGATTGCTCTTGTTAATAGAAGAAGTGAGTCATAATAGAAAAGCTCTTTGAATCTGGCATCTATTGTCATATATGATGTTGCAATAATGTTAGCGAAAGCCACTAGTAACCAAAATGAAAGCGCCGAGGCTATGTGGCCAGAGATTGACCACTCTTTTCCTGCATATAAAATAAAAAAGTCTTCACTCAAAATATTTATTAAAAAAATACCAATAACACTAAGAAATAATAAAATAAGAGAGCCATAAATTAATCGCTTATGAATAACTTCTTTATTGTTTTTGTTTTTATTTAATTCCCCCATGATAAATGGTCTAATAGCATTAGAGAAAAAAGTTATTGGTAGTTGGGTTAATCGGACGGCTAAGTTATAATATCCTAATAATATTAATCCGAATTGATAGGGTATAAATATAGTTGGTAATTCTGATGAAAAAGAATTAGCCAATGATTGGCTGGAGCTAAAAACAGCATCTTTAAAATCGAAAAAATCAACTCGTTTTGAAAAATGATATTTTAGATTGAAATGACAAAAAACTGCTACTATTAAAAGAGATAAAACTTGTGATAATAATAATCCTGTTATTAATCCAAGACTGGAATAACTGGAAAGACAAAATTGCCCAATTACCAGAATAACAGAACGAGTAATGTTAGATATAGTAATAACTCTATAATGCTGTTCTAAACTAAGAATTGAGCAATATATTTGGTAGGAAGAAAAAGAAAATAATAATGGGGCAATAAATAAGAATGCAGAACTAATATTAAATATGTTATATGAAATTATTGATGCTATAAGCACTAATGAACTTAAGGTTATTAAAATGAAAATTCCATTTGAGTAACATCTAATCCAATTTTTTCTATCTGTATATTTATAAATAAGTTGGTCATATCTACCTAAACCAATAACTCCTATAATGATAACAATTGAATTTATTATAGCTAGTATACCGAAATCTTGTGGTGAGTATTCACGAATTATGAATGGCATGCTAATAATAATTAATATTTGAGAGAGAGCATTTCCTCCAATTAATTCAAATAAAGTCTTAATTTTTTTTCTTAAAGTCATATTTGGCTTTCTCTATTAAATATAACATTGAGCTCTTCAAATGCCAGAAAAAGTGTTTAGAAAAAATATTTCTGTTTTTATGTTGTGCTAGATGAATTGCTAAAATATTAGGGTAATAAGTTAGGTTCAAGCCATTTATTTTTAATCTTAGACAAATATCAATATCCTCACAATACATAAAATATTTTGGATTAAATCCATTTGCTCTTTCAAATGCATCGACTCTAAATGCTAAAAAAGATCCGGCTGCCCAATCTACATTACATGGCGAGGCTATTTTTTCTTTTTCTATCTTAGTCTTATTTTTAAATCCAATAAAGCTAAATATAAAATCAGTTAATGTAGGAAAGCGTCTTATTGAATAATCGTGAAGTTGGTAATTATAATCTTTATATAAATTAATAGTAGAAAACATGACATTGTCATGGCTCATACTCGACACTAGTTTATTCATGGACTCTATTGTTATATCTACATCGGGGTTTAAAATTATAAAATAATCGTTTTCTCCCATTTCTAGATTTGACTTACAGTAATCAAATATAAGATTGTTATTTTCTCCAAACCCTAAAGGTTTGGTTGGGCCTAAATGAATGATATTATGTATATTACAGTAATCAGCAATGTCTTCTTCAGTATTTGATTTTAATATTACAGTAAATTTTTTTGATAAATTAGGTAAACAATTTATTTTCTTTATTATTTTTTCATGATTATGTGATACGATACTTATATATATTTTTTTCATTTTATGTTTTTTAAATAGTTGAGTTTTTACCTGATATAGTCATATAGAAATTGGAATGCTTGATTGCCATGATATTAGAGCTAAAATATTTATTAAAAAGATAGTTAGAGAATTGTTGGAACTGATGAGAATGTTGAGTAACAAAATTTATTTTTTTTACTAATTCGTTGATATTATCTGGAGTAAAAAGACCTACATGCTCGTCAGAAAAAAAATTATCGTATATTGGCAATTTTGAACAAATTAGAGGAATGTCAACAGATAAAGACTCAAGCATAGCTAATCCAAACCCTTCGGAATATGAGCATAAACAATATAAGTCTATATATTTATAATATTGTGATGATTGTTCATGAAATCCAGTAAAAATAACTCGATCAGATACATTTAATTTTTTTGCAAGATTTATCAAGTTTTCTTTCTCAGGGCCATCACCTATGAGTACGAAAGCATGCTGTTTAAGCTCGACAAGAGCTAAAAGTATTTGATGAAATCCTTTTCTTCGAATTAACAAACCGACAGAGCCAATAATTTTATATTGCTTTTTTTTAAGTTCTATAATCTTATCAATAAATGGTAAGTCGATATCATGAGAGAAATTGACTCTGTTAATTCCATAAGGAATTATTATCCCTTTGTGATTTTTGTTGTTTATATTATAATAATCCTCCATATTTTTTGATGAGTATATATGAAAGTCAAAATATCTTAAAGCATGTAGCCATATTGTAGAAATAACTTTCCCTTTTAATAGGCCATAATTAAATATCATGTCTTCTTTTATATAATTATGTAACCCACAGACAGTAATGCATTTATTTTCTGATATTGTTTTTTTATTTTTAATGACATATAAATCGGGTCTAAACATAGTTGAATGAACAATATCATAGAAGGAAAAATTTATCTTTTCCCAAAAGTTTATTCTTTGAACATCACAGGCAAAGTCAACTTCTACAATATCGTCAAAATAATATATTTTAACAAAGGAAACCATATTTACTAGTTGTGACACCAAATAGCGAGTGAATATAATTGGCCCTCTATTTGCTAGTGATGGCAAAATAAAAGCAACTTTAATATCTTTCTTCATTGAGATAGTTTCTTCTTATAAATTTGTAACATAAAGCGTCTATATATATATCTCAACTGGTAGCTTGATAATATTGCGGAAGATAATAAAAATAAACCTCCACGTATTTTGTTCCCTAACTTTAAATGATAAGTTCCTTTGAAATATAATTTTCTAGAGAATTGATATTGTTTTTCTTTTATATTATTAGAGGAAATCCTGGAGAGGTTTAAGTTGTCTAGTCTATGATTTTTATACGCTTTATATGTTAATTCGAAAGCCTTTATTTGTTTGAAACCATATGAATCGGCTGTATTTCCATTTCTGATTCTAACTTTATAAAGTGGATTAATTATATTGTGAATGACTAACCCATTGCTGACACATCTAAGGATGAAATCATAATCTTCTACTGGTGGAAACCTATAATTCCCAATTTTTTCATATATATTTTTTTTACACATCCAAATGTGTAATAAAGGAGTAGCCCACTGAAGAGTTTTAATGAGGTCTTTGTGTTTTTCTAATGGAATGTACTCACCTATTTCTTTTCCATTTTCATCTATTGTAATAGTTGAACTGCTAACTATATCTATAGATGGATTTTTAATAAGAAAATCATACATTATTTCTATTCGGTGAGGTAATGAAATATCATCTGCATCCATTCTAATTATGTACTTTCCGATTGATTTATTTAATGCGATGTTTAATGTATGTGCAATTCCTTGATTTTTATTATTTTGGAAAAGTTTTATTCGATTGTCTTTTCCTGAATATTCTTTACATATATTATATGTGTTATCAGTAGAGCAATCATCAACAATAATAATTTCAATGTCGTTGAATGTTTGTTTTATGATACTATCTAGTGCTTCGGCTACATATTTTTCTACATTATATGCTGGAATTAATACACTAATCATGAGGATGTCTATGTGTTTATTTAGATGGTTATTTCATTAAGAGAGGTAGTTACAGTTTTATCTTTCTCTGATAAAATAGGAGAAGCTTCTAATGGCCAGTTTATTGATAATCCATTATCGTTCCAGCAGATTGATATTTCACTTTTTGGAGTGTAATAGTTTGTTGTTTTATAAAGAATTTCTGCGTAGTCGCTTATTACTAGAAAACCATGAGCAAACCCTTCAGGTATCCATAGCTGGCGCTTATTTTCAGCCGATAGATTTACTCCAATCCATTTACCAAAGGTAGGCGAGTCTCTTCTAATATCAACAGCTACATCGAATACCTCACCAACAATACAACGAACTAGTTTACCTTGGGCATATGGTGCTTTTTGAAAATGTAAGCCCCTTAGAACCCCCTTTGTCGATTTTGAATGGTTATCTTGTACAAAATTTACTGGATAACCAACTATCTCTTCAAAGACTTTTTGATTAAAACTTTCGAAGAAAAACCCACGATTATCTCCAAATACTTTTGGCTCAAAAATTAATACATCTGGAATTTCGGTTTTTATTGCATGCATTTTATTTTCCGTGAATTATTTTTAATAAATATTTACCATAAGTATTTTTTGATAAAGGTTCAGCTAGTTTTATTACTTGGTTCTTGTCAATAAAGCCTTGTCTGTAAGCAATTTCTTCAGGGCAAGAAACTTTTAATCCTTGGCGTTCTTCTATTGTTTGAATAAAGTTACTGGCACTAATTAAACTTTCATGTGTTCCGGTATCTAGCCAAGCATAACCTCGTCCCATCATAGCAACTGACAGTTTATTAAGTTCGAGATATATTCTATTTACGTCTGTTATTTCTAATTCACCTCGATCTGAGGGTTTTAAATTTTTAGCGATATCAATGACGTCGTTGTCATAAAAGTATAGTCCAGTTACTGCATAGTTACTTTTAGGGTTGAGAGGTTTTTCTTCTAATGATATAGCTTGATTATTCTTGTCGAATTCAACGACACCATAGCGTTCTGGGTCATTGACATGATAGGCAAATACAGTTGCCCCATTTTCTTTTTGGGTTGCATTTTCTAGCTGATTTGGTAAATCATGCCCATAAAAAATGTTATCACCTAATACCAGCGCACAGCTATTATTTCCTATAAACTCTTCACCCAAGATAAAAGCTTGAGCCAAACCATCTGGACTAGGCTGAACTTTGTATTGTAAATTTATTCCCCACTGACTACCATCACCCAAAAGTTGTTGAAAGCGGGGTGTATCTTGTGGTGTACTGATAATTAGAATATCTCGTATTCCTGCCAACATTAATGTACTCAGAGGGTAATAAATCATTGGCTTGTCATAAATGGGTAACAATTGTTTGCTGACGGCCATTGTTACAGGATAGAGACGAGTACCCGAACCACCTGCTAATATAATTCCTTTGCGCATATTTCTACACTTTTAAAATTTAGTTAAATTGAATTTTGGGCTATTTGATGGTTGTTTCATCTATCATTCTAATTATTCCTATTTTCCAGTCTGGTAGTTTTAATCCAAACGTTTTCTCAAATTTATTTGTATTAAGACGGGAATTATGTGGACGCTTAGCTGGTAATGGATATTCTGTTGTGGCAATAGGAATAATATTTTCAATCGTTAGGTCTATTTGAAGTTTTTGAGCTTCGTCAAATACAAGTTTGGCATATTCGTACCATGTTGTTGTACCTGATGCTGTAAGATGATATAGACCTGCTACATGAGAATCTTGTAACGCAACACGTATTGCATGTGCAGTACAATCAGCAAGAAGTTCTGCACTGGTCGGTGCCCCAAATTGGTCGTTAATGACTGAAAGTTGGCTATGTTTTTTTCCCAAAGTCAGCATAGTCTTGGCAAAGTTAGAACCTTTATTTGCGTATACCCAACTAGTTCTAAAAATTAAGTATTTATTGCAATTTTTGATAATTGCATTTTCACCTACTAGTTTGGTTCTACCATAAGTACTTAGTGGTTCTGGAATATCATTTTCCTGCCAAGCTTTCTCACCGCTACCATTAAATACATAATCTGTAGAGTAGTGAATTAACCAAGCTCCGATGTTTTGTGCTGTTTTAGCTAAAATGGCCACGCTATCGGCATTAACTTTTTGGGCAGAGTCTTTATCACTTTCAGCTTTATCTACAGCAGTGTAGGCTGCTGCATTAACGATGATATTAGGGTTAATTTGGTGGATGGTATTAGATAATTTTTCTGGTTCAAGGAAGTCTGCATGATATTCTGTGGAATTAGAACTAAGAGCAATAACTTCTCCCAATGGTGCTAGAGCTCTCTGGAGTTCCCAGCCAACCTGACCATTTTTTCCAAAAAGTAAAATTCTCATTGCAGACGTTCCTGATAATTTTTTTCTATCCAGTCTTGATAAGAACCATCTTTTATGTTGTTGACCCATTCTTTATTGTTTAGATACCACTCAACAGTTTTCTTAATGCCTGATTCAAATGTTTCAAGTGGTATCCAATCTAATTCAGATTTAATTTTGGTTGCATCAATAGCATAGCGACGATCATGCCCAGGTCGATCAGCAACAAAGGTAATTTGTTCTTGGTAAGAAACTTCTTTAGGAACTAATTCATCCAAAATTTGGCAGATTTTCTCGACAACGTCGAGATTCGTTTTTTCGTTATGCCCGCCAATATTATAGGTTTCGCCATTCTTACCTGTGCTAACAACTAAATGCAATGCTCTGGCATGATCTTCAACATATAACCAGTCCCGGATTTGATCTCCTTTACCATAGATGGGTAAGGGTTTTCCTTCTAACGCATTCAGAATAACAAGAGGGATCAGTTTTTCAGGAAAATGGTAAGGCCCATAATTGTTAGAGCAGTTGGTCACTATTGTTGGTAGCCCATAAGTTCTGTGCCAGGCTCTGACTAAATGGTCGCTGGATGCTTTTGATGCTGAGTACGGGCTGCTTGGTGCGTAGGCTGTTTTTTCAGTAAATAAAGGGAGAGGAGAACTATCTGAGAATTGATCTGGGTGAGGTAAATCACCATAGACTTCATCCGTTGAAATATGGTGAAAAATGAATTTGTTTTTTTTGCCTTCTGGTAATTGTTGCCAATAATTTCTTGTGGCTTCTAGAAGGGTGTAAGTACCAATAATATTGGTTTCAATAAAATCACTGGGGCCACTGATTGAGCGGTCTACGTGGCTTTCTGCCGCTAAATGCATAATAGCATCAGGCTGGTATTGCTCTAATATGCTATCTAGCTTGTTGCGATCACAGATATCTGCTTTTTCAAAAAAATAACGCGGGCTGTTGTCAATTTCTTTGAGTGATTCTAAATTGCCTGCATAAGTGAGTTTATCAATATTAATAACGCTATCATTAGTATGATTGATAACATGTCGAATTAATGCAGAGCCAATGAAACCTGCCCCACCAGTAACCAGAATTTTCATTTTTGAGTTTTCAGTTGATTTTGAAGATTGATGCAGGATTGGAAAGGAAATTATATGACATATATATTCTTATGCTTAATCAAAGCTACCGCACTAGGTTACGGCTCCCAGAGTGCCTGTCATACGTAACAAATTTCACTTATCCAATTAATATAAAAGGATTTTTTCGGCTAACAAAAACTATCATATCCATGATTTGTGTTAAGCAGCGACGAGGTTAGACCCTCGACGCTTTTAGGTCAAGTATAATAGCGTTTTTTCTTTGATTATTGCCTGTCGTAACTGACTAATCTTAAACTGAAAGCCAGCTATCTCCCATGTATCGGCAACCAAATGACCAACCGTAAACCACCCAAAGGGCTATCTTCTGCTTTTACCCAACCACGGTGCTGGCTCACTGCCGTCTCAACAATCGCTAATCCCAATCCTGTTCCTCCGGATTCTCTATCCCGCGCTTCATCTGTCCGATAAAACGGGCGGAATATATTCTCCCTGTCTTCAGGGCTGACGCCCGGGCCATCGTCATCAACCGTAATGGTCACGCCTTGGTTATCTGCCTTGAACGCTACTGCGATATGGTTGCTGGAGTAACGCAGGGCGTTGCGGACGATGTTTTCCAGTGCGCTGCCGAGGGATGCCGGATTACAGTAAATCATCCAGTTTCCGGGAGGAGAAACGATATCCAGCGTCTTGTGCATCTGCTCGACTTCGAATTTGGCATTGTCGAGGATGTCATGCCATATATCGTAGGCTTTGATATTCTCGCGCAGTAATTCGTTTTTATGTTGATTACGGGAAAGGACCAGCAGGTCGTTAATCATGCCATCCAAACGCTGGGTCTCTGTCTCTATGCGTTCCAGTTCCTTACTTTCACCGTGACGCCGGCGCAGTAGGGCGGTCGCCAATTGTAAGCGGGTCAGTGGCGTGCGCAGTTCATGGGAGATATCGGAAATCAGCCGTTGTTGGGCGGTGACCATGGTTTCCAGTGCATTAATCATCTGGTTGAAGCTACTGCCTGCGGCTAAAAATTCTTGTGGACCGGATTCCAGTTCAGGGTGTTGCCGTAAGTTTCCTTTCGCGACTTCATCTGCCGCATTTTTTAATTTACGGGCGGGTTTTGCCAAACTCCATGCCAGCCATAATAGCAATGGGGCGCTGATTAACATGGTGGCTGCCGGCAGTAAAAATGGCCGGTCAAACATTAAGTTAATAAAGTCAGATTGTGGGCTACCTGCGGGCCTGACAAGGTAGAGTTGGTAGTGGTCCCCGCCATCGCGGATAGAAAAAGGGCCGAGTATTTCGGAACGGCCATACTTTTTCTTTTTAGGATGATCTGAATTATCGGATTGCCCGATAAAGTTGCGGACAACTTGTACCTGACGAGCGGGTGTATCAATGTCAATGATACGCCCTTCGCTGGTGACAAGGAGCAAACGTTGTCCCGGTGGCGTTAACCGGACGATAGCGCGATCCAGCCTCAGCCACCAGAATAGGTCGTTGGCTGGATAGCGAATTAATTCTTCTTCTAATTGCTTTGCCAGATTTTTTCCCTGTTGATACTCACTGTCCAGAAGTGGAGTTAATTGCCGTGAATCCAGTTTGGGGGCCATTAAGGCCACCATCAGGACAAGAGCAAGTGTGAGCCAGAAAATTGCGAATATACGGGCTGTCAGGCTATTGATCATTTTACTGAAACCATTAAGTATCCACGGCCACGTAATGTCTTGAACCACGGGAGATCGTCAGTTCGGTCCGGTAATTTACGGCGTAGATTGGAAATGTGCATATCAATGGCCCGATCAAAAGGTGTTAAGCGTTTCCCTAAGACTTCCTGGCTTAAATGTTCACGGGAGACAACTTGCCCCAAGTGTTGCGCCAGTAAATACAGCAGAGTGAATTCTGTACCGGTGAGATCTAAAATTGTACCGTCAAAACTGGCTTCCTGACGCCCCGGGTTGAGTTGTAGTTTATCGATCTCAAGGATGGGTGTCCCGATATCGGCTTGTTGTTCGCTCCAGTTGGAACGACGTAAAATTGCACGTATGCGGGCAACCAGCTCGCGATCATTAAAAGGTTTAGGGAGATAGTCATCAGCACCCAGTTCTAGTCCCAAAACGCGGTCTAAATCGCTGCCACGCGCTGTTAACATGATAACGGGGGTCTGATGGTATTGCCGTAGCTCTTTCAGCGTTTCAATGCCGTTTTTGCGGGGCATCATGATGTCCAGCAATAACAGGTCAATTGAAGAATCAATATATTGTAAGGCTTGCTCGCCATCGTGGGCGATAACAACATTGAATCCTTCCATTTCGAGCAGTTCTTTTAATAGCGATGTCAGCTCGCGGTCATCATCAACTAATAAGATTTTATGCATTAATTCTTCCTCCAAGAGCAAAATACGATAACAAACTTTGCTATTCCATGACTTTACGTTCTTTTACATGCTCTGACGCTAGTTTGCAGCCGCAGGGTTATAGTTATCCGCACTGAATCGAATGGTTCTGTTCGAGAAAGCGGGGAATTTTAATGCGTAACATAGCAATATTGGCTTTAGCGTCAATGGCTGTTCTTGGAACAACAGTGACCTTAGCTGAAACGGCTGATACGGATAATGCTTCTGAGGCTGCAAGTTCCCCGCCTTATTGTATGCCACATAATGGTCATCATAGGGATTTTAGTCATTATCGCAGTGATGAACATAACTACAACTATAGTTATGTCTTTGGTGGAATAACACTAACTGAACAGCAACGCCAGCAGATGTGGGATTTAGTGAAAAGGCAGCATCTGCATGAACAATCGCTGATTGATATGCAAGTTGAGCGTCAAAAGATGTACAGGCTTTTGACCGCCAAGGATTTTGATGAAGCTGCGGTTCGGTCGCAGCTTGAAAAAATAGCAAAAAAGAATGTTGAGATGGGTGTGGAAATCGCACAGATTCGGCACCAAATGTACCAATTGCTAACCCCGGAGCAGAAAGCGCTATTAGAGAAACGTGATGAACAGCGTAAGGCCCGAGGAATGAACTAGATTTTTTGTCAGTACTTTTTTTACTAATACTTTGATGAACAGTAGCATCAACAACGGTTTTCCTTGCCATAGACACCATCCCTGTCTTTCAGCCCCCTTGAGGGGCTTTTTTTTTTAAAAAAAAAAGCCATTAGAAAAATTCTAAACCCGCTTTCAAGGCGGATTTATTGCTATGTGCTAATGGTAGAGATTATTAGCCTTAAAGCTAATTTAGCTCTTGTGCTAATTTAGCTTTAAGGCTATCTTTTGAGTGTTAAGAGGGGATTGCCGAATGTTTGAAATTAAGTTTCATGATGCTTTTAAGGAAGAATTAAAATCACTGCCCGACTCGCTGGAACTGCGTATGGTCGCGTTAATTAAGCGATTAAGGGAAAACCCAACTAGCCTGAGAGAGCCGCATTCAAAACCGATAGAGGGATATAAAGGGCTGTTTGAGCTGAGGGCAAAAGCCAAAGACGGAATAGCCAGAAGTTTTTTTTGTTATGCTGCAGGGAAGAAAATCTATCTGTTACGATGCTTTGTAAAAAAAACTAATGCCACTCCCCTGAATGAACTCAGGATAGCGATTGCGCGAAGAAATGAACTGACAGAGTCATCCAGAGATTAAGAGGAAATATGATGCGTGATGATTTAGATCTCTACATTGAAGAAAGAACAGAAGAAAACCCCCGGTTTAAAGCCGCGTTAGCGGAAGAAGAGAAAGATCTTGAATTAGCGATTGAGATGCAGAATATGCTGGCTGAATGGCGGAAAAATGCCGGGCTGACCAGCGCTCAAGTTGCTGAAAAAATGGGAATTAAACCACCAACTGTATCAAAAATAGAAAGAAATATCGTTAAGGCATCCATCGATACACTCAGTCGTTATGCGCGCGCCTGTGGTGTTAACGATATCAATATATCCTTATAGCTGCCTTTTTTTTCTAAAAGGCGGGTTAGAGTTTTTTTGATCCTTAGTGGTGTGCAATCGGGAGAAATAATTATGTCTAATTATCGAAAATTGTTAGCGCAAGAAAGCCCGGAAATGCAGACACGCGTTGAAAAGCGAGTTGAACAGGCCAGCATCAAACTGGCCCTTAGTTAGTTACGTGATGAATTAGATATGTCACAGGCGGAGCTTGCAGCGGCTATGGGTGTTCAACAGCCTTCTATTGCTCGAATGGAAAATACCGACCACGATCCGCGCCTTTCAACACTCAAACGATATGTGGCAGCCTTGGGAGGAGAGTTAAGTATTGATGTGACACTTCCAACCGGTAAGCGTGTGGCATTTCATCTATGATTAAGGGGGTCAAAAAGAAACGTGACGTTAATTGCAGAAAGCCCCTCGAAGTTTTCGAAGGGCTTCTCAGATGTCAATGTGGTCATGGTGTGGACATCATTTGAAGTTACTGGCTTGCGGGATTGGTTGGAAAGTGTAGGAGCCGCACTACCAATATTGAACCCTCGCCAACGCGATCATGATTTGAGTGATAATTGGTCAGAGTATAGGGAATGCCATATTAAACCGGATTTGTTGCTGATTTACCGCAAGCCTGATAGTAATACATTCTTTGACATCCTCCCCGCCCTAAAGGACGGAGATCCCTACAGCGTTCAGACCGGAACCTGACTCGCCTCGGTGGGTTCCTGCTTCAACGGGCGGCCTGACTGCACCCTCCCTCCCTCCACAGGCAAGCACGACATGTCCTGCCGCTAAAATGTTACGTGCACCGTTGATATCGGCATTGGCGCTATATCCGCATACCTGACACACGA
>NZ_MUBK01000209.1 GCF_002127545.1 Xenorhabdus beddingii | reverse complement strand
ACATGAGCAGCGCGTCTGCGAAGAAGACCTGATGTCCCCTTCGTCTAGAGGCCTAGGACACCGCCCTTTCACGGCGGTAACAGGGGGTCGAATCCCCTAGGGGACGCCATTCTGCTCAGGCCCTGGGTGAAAGCCGGTGCCGCAAGATAGTGCTAAACGAACTGGTGACAGTGGGTTTAGCAGTATGTGCTCTTTAACAATC
>NZ_MUBK01000208.1 GCF_002127545.1 Xenorhabdus beddingii | reverse complement strand
ACATGAGCAGCGCGTCTGCGAAGAAGACCTGATGTCCCCTTCGTCTAGAGGCCTAGGACACCGCCCTTTCACGGCGGTAACAGGGGTTCGAATCCCCTAGGGGACGCCATTCTGCTCAGGCCCTGGGTGAAAGCCGGTGCCGCAAGATAGTGCTAAACGAACTGGTGACAGTGGGTTTAGCAGTATGTGCTCTTTAACAATC
>NZ_MUBK01000207.1 GCF_002127545.1 Xenorhabdus beddingii | reverse complement strand
CGGTTACGGCGCATGGTTCAATCTCCAAAGGAAAGATAAATCAGCCGTAGCGTGCACGCGCCTGATGGCAGGGACAAGGTGAGTTCACCGGACGCTTACCAATCTTCAGTAAGCATCCGGTCATCTCACCTTGCTTTACCAACCAACACTAAAAATGGGGGATTTTTAACTGAAAGGATTATCTGACCAGGGAAGGAGTTCATTC
>NZ_MUBK01000206.1 GCF_002127545.1 Xenorhabdus beddingii | reverse complement strand
ACCGATAGTGAACCAGTACCGTGAGGGAAAGGCGAAAAGAACCCCGGCGAGGGGAGTGAAAGAGAACCTGAAACCGTGTACGTACAAGCAGTGGGAGCCTTGATTTATCAGGGTGACTGCGTACCTTTTGTATAATGGGTCAGCGACTTATATTCTGTAGCAAGGTTAACCGCATAGGGGAGCCGCAGGGAAACCGAGTCTTAACTGGG
>NZ_MUBK01000205.1 GCF_002127545.1 Xenorhabdus beddingii | reverse complement strand
TTCGTTTTTCAGTATCCCATTGACCCGTTCAGCCAAAGCATTCTGATAACAATCGTAGCCGTCTGTCATTGAGCACATGACGGCATGGTATTCATGTAAAGCCTGATAGGATTTGGAACAATATTGCAATCCCCTGTCTGAATGATGGAGCAGTGATTGCCCGGTCAATTTTCGGCCTCTTAAGGCCTGTTTATACGCCTTGATGACCGAGTCT
>NZ_MUBK01000204.1 GCF_002127545.1 Xenorhabdus beddingii | reverse complement strand
CCGGTCTGAAAGCCATGCCGGGAAATCAGAGGACGCGGCCACCCAGTCGGCAGCAGCGGCGAGCCAGTCTGAAACCCATGCCGGGAAATCAGAGGACGCGGCCACCCAGTCGGCAGCCGCGGCGAACCGGTCTGAAACCCATGCCGGGAACGCAGAAGAGGCAGCCACCCGGTCGGTAGCCGCGGCGAGCCAGTCTGAAACCCATGCCGGGAAATCAGAGGACGC
>NZ_MUBK01000203.1 GCF_002127545.1 Xenorhabdus beddingii | reverse complement strand
TCTGACTGTATTTAAAAGAAAATAATAGGTGTATAGTTATTTTTTAACTATACATCAACTCTACATTCTCTTCATAAGTGTAAAAAATGGGTGAACAGGGGACACAGTCAGTGAATATCCTATTAATTACGACAAACCCAGAGGTAGCAAGGTTTTCAGGGAATTGTGCACAGGGTGCATAACTGAGAGGGTGAAAAAGATTTTCAGGGGTATCTCTGGTAGGAAAA
>NZ_MUBK01000202.1 GCF_002127545.1 Xenorhabdus beddingii | reverse complement strand
CAACACATCGTCTTATATTAAGGGTGTTGCTAAGGCACTGAGTGTCGATCCCCATCATGTTATCCGTGTGGATAAAGCCACCTTGATTGCATTGGCTAAGTCCATTATTCGGCACGAGAACGGTAAGCAGCCTTACCCCGACGAAACATTCGAAAAAGCCTACAGCTTAATTTGAATTCCGAGCCTCGCCTTTGCGGGGCTTCTTTTTATCTGCGCACTGACATGCGCAAA
>NZ_MUBK01000201.1 GCF_002127545.1 Xenorhabdus beddingii | reverse complement strand
ACCCAATGGCATCTCACTGATGACAAAAAGAAACTTGAATTTCATATTTTAAAGGATTAATACCATGCCAACGTATACCGTTTACACAAAAATAGAATCAAATGTACCTCCTGAAAATCTGCTTTATGACTTCATTATTTATCGTAAAGACGCAAAAGGAAATCATCATATATTGCTCGATGTTTTTCAGGCGAAATTACAGAGTAATTATGAAACTCAACGGCATGTCACGCAGGAAACAGA
>NZ_MUBK01000200.1 GCF_002127545.1 Xenorhabdus beddingii | reverse complement strand
ATCAGACTTCATATCGTTCATAGTAGTTTTGATATGTTCAACGTCTGATTCCAGTCTTGCTACTCGTGATTCCATCTCCCCACCTCCGCCACCACTACCGCCAATTTTAGGCTGCTGTGATTCATAGTCATCTGAATTTTCATGAGGTCTAACCACCCTAAGTCTGTTTCTTGACTCCAATCTAGCATCAACTGTAACGTTATTCATTTACAAGACTCACTTTAAAGTAGGCCTCATTCTTATCAAT